>JAUNJY010000046.1 GCA_030535455.1 bacterium | reverse complement strand
ACATAATTTCAAAGAAGATAAATGTAGTAAATAAATCTGCTGATAAAAATACGCCGACTGTTGCCCCAAGAGTAAACAGTGTAAATAGATAGTAACGGTTTCGGTTACGGTAATGCGCGAAATATTCCTTGGAAAAGATTGTGGTCATCATCCACATAAGTCCTGCAATTAATATATAAAGTACTCGGAATCCGTCTAATTCAAGATACATTCCTCTTCCGCAGAATTCCTTCCAGACAAATTCCGTTGTCTCCTTAAATGTAACAAACAGATATGCCATTACAATGAATTCAATGATTGCAACTGCTGCTGCAAAATAATTTCTTACTTCTTTGTTCTTTCTCCCAATGAGATAACTTGCTAATGCGCCAGCCATAGGGAATAGAACAAGAAATAATAAAATAAAATTACCTTCCATGTTTACCTCCCTATAATAAGCCATTGGCAATCTTCGTAAAGAATTCAACCAATGGTGCACTATGAATACCAAAAATAACAATTGCCACTGCAAATACAGCTAAAGGCAATTTCATAAGCCATCTTGGATCTTCTACATGTGCTAGTTTGCTTTCATCAAATCCCTTAGCAGGGAAGAATGCTCTTACTGCAATCGTAAGTAAATACATTGCAGTAAGTAATGCGGAAATTAATAATACGAACACTCCCACTGCCGGAAGTACTTTTCCTGTTTCCACTGCCGCAAATGCAAGGTTCCATTTACTGATGAACCCAGTAAACGGTGGAACACCTACTAAAGCGATGCCTGCAAAGGTAAAGATGGAGAATACGAATGGCATCTTACGACCAAAGCCTTCAATCTCATACACATATTCTTTGTGCGTCTTAAACATGACTGCACCGACACAGAAGAATAAAGCAATCTTCATAATTCCGTGGAAGATCATATGCGTAAGGCCGCCTACAAGTCCTGCCGGCGTCATCAGTACGATACCAAATAAGATATAAGATAAGTTACTGATAGTTGAATATGCAAGTCTTCTCTTAAGATGCTGCTCTTTTAACGCCATGGAAGATCCAAATAGGATCGTAATTAACACAGCAGTCATAACAAGGTACTGCGCCCAAGTGTTACGTAAGAAATCTGCACCAAAACAGAAATACGTCACCCTCATAATTGCAAATGCACCTGATTTAACTACTGCTACTGCATGAAGTAAGGCAGTAACCGGAGTCGGAGCAACACCCGCCATTGGAAGCCATTTATAAAATGGGAATACTGCTGTTTTTACACCAAATCCAAAGAATGCAAAGACATAGCCAAGTAATACAAGATTACTCTTATCTCCAATTGCTGCTGCATCTAATACTCCGCCAAATACAAAGTCAGAAGGAGTTCCAAACTTCATAAGAATTACAATTCCGATAAATGCCATAGCCGCACCGCCAACAGAGTATACGATATACGTAATACCTGCTTTGATGGACTTTTCATTCATAGAATGCATTACCAATGGCAATGTGATTAATGTTAATAATTCATAGAACAGATATAACGTTGCAATGTTAGCAGAAAATGCGATACCAATCGTTACACCAAAGGTTCCTGTATAAAAACTGAAGAAGTAATTTTCTCGTTTTTCATGTGTCATATATTCAAAGGCAAATAATGTAGCAAATGGCCAAAGTGCCGCTACTAGCCCTGCAAATACTTTTGATAACCCATCGATTCTTAGTCCAATCGAAAAGTCGTTTGTAAGCTTCATTAACGTGATTCCTTCACTTGGCCCGAAAAATAATAACAGGTAAGTGAAAATTGTATTAAGAACCACAATCGTACCAACATAAAGCTGTCTCTTATTTCTTGATTCAAAATGGAACAATGGCAAGATTGCCGCCCCTAGAAGTGGAAATAAGATCGGTACCAGTAATAAAATCGGACTGGTCAAAATATCCCTTCTTTCCTACATAATTGTTTCAATAATTGATTGGATAAAGCTTGCAAATGCATTTGGAAACATTCCAAGTAAGACAGATCCAGTTGCTAAAATGATCAATGGGATCGTCATAAACTTGTTTGGCTCTAATTTCTTTAATTTGGAGTAATCATAATCAGCACCTGGGAAAAAGCCATTAATTGAAATTGGCAATAAATAACCTGCTGTTAATAATGCACTCACAAGAAGCACGATAGGACCAAACCAGCTAAAGAATGGAATTCCTGATTGAAGGGAACCTACTGCAAGATACCATTTGCTGATAAATCCGCAAGTTGGAGGAATCCCGATTAATGCTAAGGAAACAATGGTATAGCACCACATAGTAACCGGCATCTCTTTTCCAATTCCTCTAAGTTCACTAACTTTTGTCTTACCAGTCTTATAGATGATTGCACCTGCCACAAGGAACAGGCCATTCTTAATGAATGAGTGGAATACGATATGTTCCATTCCACCTAGTGCTCCATCTGCATTTAATAAGCTAAGTCCAAATAAAATATAGGAAACCTGGCTCACTGTGGAGTACGCAAGACGTTTCTTTAATACTTGTTCTTTATAAGCAAGCATTGACCCCATAAATACGGTCAATAAGGCAAGGCTCATCCAAGCTGTCTGCACCCAGGTTCCACGTAAGAAATCTGGACCGACGATATAAAATACCACACGGATTATGCCGACAACACCTGCTTTTACGATAACACCGGATAATACTGCACTGGCTGGTGCCGGAGCTACCGGATGGGCAGTTGGCAGCCACCCGTGAAGTGGAAACATACCTGCTTTTGCACCAAATCCAATAATGGATAAAAATACAACTACAAGGAAGAAGCTTTCATGTCCTGCAAGTTTTACAAGGTCAAGCGTTCCGCCTCCCATAAATTCAATGGTAGTCGTATATTGATTCATATAGAAAATACCTAGTAATCCTAAGGAAGCACCACAGAAGGAATAAAACAGATATTTTAAACCTGCACTGATTGCTTCTTTATTTAAACTGTGTAATACCATTGGCATTGACACTAATGTCATTGTTTCATAACAAAGATAAAACGTTACAAGATTTCCTGCATAAGCCACACCGTTAAGTGCACCTAATGCTACTAGGAAAAATCCAAAATAGCGATGTTCGTTTCCTTCATGCTTCATATATTCAAATGCAAAGAATCCAGACAACGTCCACATAATCGCAAGAAGGGAAGTATAGATCCTGCCTACTCCATCAAGCTTGAATAGTACTGGAATCCCCTTCATTAAATCAAATAATTCTAATTGAACTGCTGGCCCACATAATAAAACTGTGGTGATTGCCAGATTAAGAATTAAAAAGCTGCCAACAAACCAATTTCTTGTCTTTCTGTTCTTCATCGGCTTTGCGAAAAAGACTACGAGACCTGCAAGAATCGGTAAGATCATTGGAAGCAGTAATAGTAAATTACGGTTCATTATTTTCACCTTTCCTCTATTGTCTACGCAAACATAGCAATGCCGTTTTTAATTGCTTCCATAATTGGTCCAGAGAACATGCCTAATACAAAGTTAAGAATTACAAAGCATACAATGGAAATGATGAATGAGTAATCTCTCTTGTAAAGGTTTTCCTTCTGGTTCTCAGATGACTGTGGTGTATATAGTACGATGACTGCTCGAATAAAGTATCCGGCATTAAGAACCGTACTGATTGCAAGAACAATTAATGTTGGCATCATCTTTGATGGAGACTCAAATGCACCTAATGCAAAATTAAGCTTACTGATAAATCCAGCAAACAGTGGAATACCTACCATAGAGATGGATCCAACCATGAAACCAAAACCGGCTAACTTATTACGGTAACCTGCTCCACGAAGATCCGCAAACTGTTTTCCATTTCCACTTGCTAAAGACAAGCCATTTGCAGAGATAAACAATAATGCTTTGGATGCAGCATGTGACATGATATGGAAGATTGCCGCATACATGCCGACTTTCGTACCAAGACCGATTCCCATATAGATGTAACCAATCTGTGCAACTGATGAATACGCAATCATCTTACGGATATCATTTTGTGCTAAGGCACGAATGGATCCCATAAGCATTCCTGCAAGACCAAATACGAAGAAGATATTTAAAATCCCGCTTCCAGCAATCACATCAAATCCTACGACACGATATACGATCTTAATCAATAAGAAGATATAACTTTTCGAAACAAGGCTGGATAATAATGCGCTGGATGTTGCTGTTCCGTAACTATACGTATCCGGAAGCCAGTTGTGGAATGGATAAAGTGCTGACTTGATTGCAAGTCCCACAGTAACCATAGCGATAGTTACAAGTACCGGTACACGATACTGGCCGCTTTCAGCTAAAGCAAGTACTGCTTCTTTGATGTTTGGCATTAATAAATGTCCTGTCACACCGTAAAGGATGGATAGGCCAAATAAGATTAAGCCCGAACCAACAAGACTCATTACCATGTATTTCATCGTTCCGACTAAAGTACGTCCATTTTGCTTGCTCATGATCAGACCACAAGCTGCAAGCGTATTGATTTCGATAAATACGTAGGCATTAAATAAATCGTTTGTATAGATTAACGCAAGTAATGACGCTAATAATAAATCGATCATGATAAAGTAAAGATTTAATTTTCTTTCAGATACATCCTTAAAGATCTGTTTCATACCACCAAGTAAAGACAACATCATGATGACAGAAAAGAAGAATGCCATTAAACCTTCTAAAACTCCGACACGAAGCTCATTTCCCCATGGTGCAGGATGATGCCCCATTAAGTAAACAAAACTTTCCCCCGTATGAACAACATAAAATAAAACAAATGCGGACATAATTCCAACAGCTGTAACAACTGCCATGGATAGACGTTTTGCATTTTTACCACTAAGAACCGAACTAATCGTTGCTGAGATCATACAAAGCACGATACTAAAGAACGGAAAATTTCTAATAAACTCCACTCTAATTTTCCTCCTTCTTCGATAACTCAATAATCTCATCTAATTCAAGTGTATGATATTTACGATAAAGACGAATCGTTAGAGCAAGCATTACTGCACTAACACTTACCGATACTACGATACCAGTGAGTACAAGCCCGCTTGGGATTGGATTGATATAAGCCTCCACCGATTGCACTCCATCTACAACGATCGGAGGCTTACGCCCATCAATGTAGCCTTGCGCCGTCAGGAAGAGATATATTGCGGTATCCATAATATCAAAACCGATGATTTTCTTAATTAAATTTTTCTGAAGCAATAACGTACATAATCCGATACCAAATAGGATTACGGCCACTACTTCTTCTAGATTCGTAAAGAGAGTTGCCATAACTAAATTTCTCCTTTTCTGAATAATGCATAAAATCCGTACATCGTACATGCAACTACAAGACCTACGCAAATATTAAGTGGCAGAAGTAAGCCACCGCTTAGAATTCTTCCAGGTGTACCTGGTGAAATGATGGAATGAAGATGGTTTGCTCCTGTAAAGAAGGAATAACTCTTGCTCAATCCATAGAATAATAACGCTAGGAATGTTACCATCTTAAATGTCTTCATCGTAAAGAAACGTTCTGTCTTCTTAAAGCCAAACGCACTTACATAAAGGATTAATCCTGCACCCATGATTGCTCCACCGGAGAAACCACCACCTGGTGAAAGATGACCATTTAAAATAAGGTAGATACCAAAAATCATAATCGGTGGGAATAGGCATGTTGCCACTCTTTGTAAGATCACATCATTCTTTGGTTCAAATTTTCTATCGTTTTCTTCGCTCTTCTTAGCGTCTTTCTTTTTGTCACTACGTAATAGGACCAACACTGCACATGCTGCAACAAATAACACATTTGATTCACCAAATGTATCAAATGCACGGTAATCAAGAATCATACCGGTTACGATATTGACTGCCCCAGTCTCTGTCATACCTTGTGTAATGTATCGCTCAGATACTTCGTTATTTACCGGACTTGCTGCATCGCCGAATTCCGGCATAAAGGAAACTGTGTATAATAACACTCCCACAACAACTAAGCAAATCATAACGGACATCACTTTATTTAAACGGTGAAAGAGCTGCATGCCCTTCTCTTGGAACTGATCTAATTTTTGATTCAGTGCAGTTTCACCCTCCAAGTTTCCAAGCTTTTCAACTAGGGATTGTCTTTCTTCTAGAGTGGCTGCGACTTCTTGTTTCTGTTCGTCAGGCTCCTCTATTATTTCTTCATTTTTACTTTCTTCTACTGTGCCATTTACCCAATTCACAAAACGGCACCATTTACTGTTTGTACTATTCGTTCTCAGTTTCGACATTGTCTTTCTCCTCTTTGATTGCATGAATTTTCTTCAAGGTTACAAAGAACAGGATACTTGTTACACCAGCCCCAACTGCTGCTTCGGTAATTGCAAGATCCGGTGATTCTAAAATAATCCAGATAATTGACATCACCACACTATAAGACATATAGATAATGATTGATGTTAATAAATTCTTAGTCAAGCTAACACTGATCGCACAGCCTACTAAGAAAAGAAGTAAAATAATCTTAAACATATCCATTATTCTTTTACCTCACATTCTTCTTCCAGCTTTTCATTCGTGGTCACTTCTAATCTGCTGATTAAATGGCTGGCTACCGGACTGGCAAACCATAAGAACACGATGACTAACACTAATTTAAGAATAAAAAATACTGTTTCTGTTGTTGTACTAAATACATCTCCAAGAAACATAAGTCCCACTAATGCCAGTAAGATGGCAAGGGTATCGAGTAACGCTGCCGCATGCATTCGGTTTAATACGTTCTTGAAACGAAAGACACCAAACGTGGCAATTCCAGCAATACTCACACCGCCAACGATGAAGATGGCAGCGATGACAAAACGGATCCATTCAGCCATGTCTATCTGTCCTCCTCTTTCTTCTTATTCTCTAAATAAACTCCTGTGTAAACTTTGCATAATACAATGACTGCTAAGAAACTGATCATCGCATAAACAATAGCAACGTCTACCAAATAACTTTCCTTTAGATAAACTGCTAAGATACAGATAATGATGATGGTCAATGTGCCAATCATATTAACTGCAACAATTCGGTCGGCAATTCTAGGTCCCTTGATTGCTCGTACCAAACACAAACAGATTAAGATGCCGAGCACCACGATACTGCCTGTTAATAAATACTCCATTGCATATTGAACTGTGCTCATCTTATTCCTCCATCTCTTCTAGCAAATGAACAAATTCGGAATCTTCGATTCCTTCGGCAAATTCTTTATCTAGACACAAAACAGTATACGTATCCCCTTCTTGCGAAACGGTTATCGTACCTGGCGTCAATGTAATAGAATTGGCCAATGTAACTTTTGCTGCATCACTTTTAAGACTGGACTTAAAATGAATGATTTGCGGTTCCACCTCATACTTCGTACTGAAGATAAATGAGATTACCTGTAAGTTGGCCTTTACTACTTCCTTGACCAATACAGCACCATAATACAGAATGCGTAACATGTTTTTACAAAAACGAATTGTAATATTTGGTGAATAATCCATAAATCGATACATAAAGTACTCGATTGCAGCTGAAATAACGACACCAAACATCACAATTTCCAATGTTACTTTTCCATTAAAAATCATCCATAGAAAAAATAAAATTAAAAACATAATATTCCTTCCTTTTCTCACTTTTCGTAATATTTTTTCGTCTCCTAATTCCTTTTGACCCATAACTTCTTAAAGGTACACATCGACTTTATTCGACATAATATTCCATCGTATATATTATCACAATAATTGAAAATGCTCTACTAATTTTTCCTCATGTTTCCTGTTAATATATTCCGTTTTTTCTTATTATTAGTAATCTCTGAATATTTCTTCTATATAGTGCATTTATCCTGTCTTTGACACTTTCAGCGCCTAACGGCTTTGTCTAACAAAAAAAAGGCACAGTTCTAATAATAGAACTACGCCTCTTTATTCTTACTTCATATTTAATTGTCTGATTAGAAACCGATACAGTTTCCTTTTAATGTTGCCCCTTTAATATTGTTACTTCCATTAATGGAAGTACAGTCCTGAATGATTGCCTTGCCAAATGTCACTTCATATCCAAGTGCAGATGGTTTTCCAGTTAAAGGCCAGTTATAATTCTTTTCTTTATTTGAGTCAGCAACACAGTTTTGCATTGTAACTACGCCACTTTGATTATTACGGTCAAATCCTGCTGAATAGTTACCTTTTGCGGAACAGCCAATTAATACATGGTTAAGAGGATCTAAATGTGCTGCAACACCAGGTGTCTTATTATCTACGCCACCCATTTTAAATCCGTTGCCATCGCCTCTGATTCCATCACATAATCCATTATAATCTGCTCTGCAGTTTACAAGTTTTACAGCGCCATGTGCTGCATACATGTCCCATCCGTCATCACTATTGTATTCTGCCACACAGTTTTCAAAATAGTTTCCTTCTCCAGAATGAAGTTTTACTGCAAAACCATCTGCATTTTCCCCTGCAGCATCACTGTTGTGATGTGAAGTACAGTTATAGAAGCTGTTGTATGCACCGCCATTACTTACTTGGAAACCTGCATCATCGTTATAAGCACAAACTACATATTTAAATGTATTATTTGTTCCACTAATAAAAATACCGTTGTCTGCAGCATTTTTTACTGTAATATTTTCTACATTGCTTCCATTTCCTGCAAAAGTAAGGCCTCTGCCTGAACTTCCAGAAGTTTGAGAAAAGTCGATGGTTGCATTATTCTTACCTGAAATATGAACACCTGAAGGTACTGCAATTGCACCTGACTTAATTGTTCCGTCAATGACAATTGTGGTTCCTGCTGTTGCCTGTTTTACTGCATTTTCAAGAGTTGTTCCACCATTCTTTACTACAATCTGTTTTCCACTGACTGTTGTAGAGTCAGATCCTGTATTAGAGTCACTAGATGTAGAGTCATTGGAATCCACTTGGATTTTATAAAGGTTAATACCGCTGCCTGAAGAATATAAGTAAATGTATCCTGATGCACCGGAGTATTTATAGGTTCCCAAAGAAGCCGTTTGGCTGCATCCAATGGTTCCGACCTGGTTTCCATTTGCATTTGCAACTACAAGAGTACGATTTGAAGTTCCTGAGCTTCTTAAGGTTACCTTGATTGTATCATTTCCGGAGACTGGAACCTTAACCGAACGGTAAGATTTACTTCCTGAGCCTCCAAGTGCTAAAGCATATGTATACGTTGTTCCACTGACTGTGGCTGTATCTGCTGTAACAGACATTGGCTTTTCACTGGTTGCAATTAATGACAGACCATCAATGCTTTTTGTTGATGTGATTTGTCCCAGATTTTTAAAACTGCTGTCCTTAAAACTCCATGATTTTGATGAGGCCGCCGATACCATGGTTCCCCCTGTTGGTGCCACCAACGCCATAGTCATACATGCTGCTGCAATACCTGCAATTACTTTTTTTACTAGTTTTCGCATATTCATCATCCTCCTACTCCATATTTTAGATGTGCTTGTTTCTATACATCTAAAATATCATAATTCGACTTTGAAGTATATGTCAAAAAATCATAATATTTGAATTATATTTTAGTAACATTGTACAATATTCCATTTTCTCTCATTTTTTCTTATATTTACTTTGGATAAATGTGGTATTTAATTCATAAAAGAACACAACATCATTGCTAATAAACGTCCCTAGAATCACCATCCCTATTTTTTTCAAAATAATAGTTTTCTTTGTTCCTAAAAGTTACAATAAATACAAAAGACTGAACGTTTCTCTTTTTTAAGATTCGTTCAGTCTTGGTACACGATCACTCACTTCGTAGTGCAATGACAGGATCTTTTCTCGCCGCCTTCTTTGCTGGTATCCATCCACCAATCAATGTCAGTATAATGCTTAGTACAATCAGGCCCATCGCACTTGTAACTGGTAAGAAGGCATTGACATCTGTTCTCTCCAAAAGGCCATGTAGATATGCATTGCTTGGAATCAAAATCAAACGGGACAGGGCAATACCAATTATACCTGACAGGCCTCCAATAATTATTGTCTCTGCATTAAATACCTGGGCAATATTCCGTTTCGATGCTCCCATTGCACGCAAAATAC
This sequence comes from bacterium, assembly GCA_030535455.1. Classification (GTDB taxonomy): domain Bacteria; phylum Bacillota; class Clostridia; order Lachnospirales; family Lachnospiraceae; genus KM106-2. The sequence continues at coordinate 22,838 of JAUNJY010000046.1, read as the reverse complement.
CGATTTCTTTTGTTCGTTCAATCACCGAAATATAGGTGATGATGCCAATCATAATGGAAGATACGATCAAAGAGACTCCAACAAATGCAATCAGTACATAAGCAATGACTGTTACAATCTTAGTAACGGAGGACGTAATCATTGCAACAAGATCGGTGTACGTAATTTTCTTTTCCTCATCTACAGTATCATTGTAGTTTAAAATACAGTCTGCGATTGCATCCTTATCCTCGAAGGTGTCTGCATAAATACGGATTGACGTTGGTGCATCTACACTGGCATAGCCAAATGCATTCATGTTATCTTCATAACTTCCGGTAGAAATATACGTATCGTAAATCATCAGATACACCTCATCATCTGCGTTTTCTAGATACGTATCTGCCATACCTGCCAGTTCTAGCTCATCGAGCTCTGATATCATAGAAAGTTCTTCTGGCATGGTTGAAAGCATCTGGTTTGCCAGTTCACGACAAAGCTCTGCCTTTTCAGAAATCCCCATCTGTCCAAGGTATGTTTTTGCATCCGCAACCCGTGCCGCATCATCCTTTGGCGAAAACATTAACCCATTGACTACATTTATGTCAGGGTCCACCTCTTGTTCTTTTACCACTTGGCTGCTTCCCACATAGTCAATCAAGTGGCGAGTCAGTGCACTTGTATATCCAATTACTCCTGTTAAGGTTGCATTCTTTGCATCCTTAATGGGACGAACAATACCACTGACATGAAGTTTCACTGCACCATCAAGAAGCCTTGTAAGTACAAGCTTGTCTTCCTTCTCATCTTTATACGTCCCTTTGTCATTTTTAATATAGTAATCACAGTTTGGAACTAGATAAAATTCCAGTCCAGCAAGTTCCTCATAACTGTAACTAGAGGTTTCAAGCTCTAATTCTTTTTCGTTTTCCATGCCCTTTTTGATTCGGTCATACTCCTTGGTTGGTATCAGTCCTATGGCATACAAAGCCGCTGTTGAAATCTCATTATCCTTATTCAGTACAATCACAACTTGGTCATAGGCTTTAGGCCAGCTTCCATACACCATATCATAACTGTCCATCACTGCTTTTGCCACCAGTTGATTTTCATTTCCCTCAAGCATCTCTTCACAGTTTTTCGCATACATCTTGTCTCCCTCTGGAGCCATATTCTTCATACTCTCTTTAAACTGACTTAATGGACCTGATGATGGTTCTCCCCCACTCTCTTCCGAAAATGCGTTGACGTTTGTATTGATAATTGTCCCATCCTGATTTTTTGAATATATGTCAAATCCCACATCATAAGAATATTTAATCCCATTTTCACCAAGGTACTTATGAATTTCACTTTTCTCATTATCTAAGTACTTCTTAAATTCTGTCAGATTATTTTTAGTGAGACTAGAAGATAGCTTATTGATCCGCTCTAAAGAAGTACTGTTGGAATACACCTGATCCTTATTCCTAGTAGTTTCTTCCTTTGTACTATTGTCCCAAGCCTGACTCCCCATAATGCTGCTTAAATCTACTGACTGAGCATTGATTGTAATCGGGTAGGAGATCATGGTCTCTTTTTGAATTCGCCCAATATAGTCATAAATTCCATTGGAAAGTGCCAGTATCAGGGCAATTCCAATAATACCAATGGATCCTGCAAATGCAGTTAGGAAGGTCCTTGCTTTCTTTGCCTGCAGGTTATTTAAGCTTAATGCCAATGATGTCAGGAGGCTGATCGAAGATTTTCCCATATTCTTATGCTCTGTCTTCTGTCTGTCTTTCACCTCAAACGGCTTGCTATCTCCAGTAATGCGGCCATCTTTCAGATTAATTATCCTTGTGGCATACTCTTTCGCCAATTCGCTATTATGAGTTACCATAATTACTAAACGATCCTTAGCAACTTGTTTTAATAGCTCCATTACCTGAAGGCTAGTCTCCGTATCCAATGCTCCAGTGGGCTCGTCTGCCAATAAAATATCCGGCTGGTTTACAAGTGCCCTGGCAATGGCAACCCTCTGCATCTGTCCACCTGATAGCTGACTTGGCTTTTTATGCATCTGCTCCTTTAGCCCTACCTGCTCTAATGCCTCTTTTGCCTGTTTCATCCCTTTACTTTTTCCTATGCCCGATATGGTAAGTGCTAACTCTACATTGGATAAGATGGTCTGATGAGGAATTAAATTATAGCTTTGGAATACAAAGCCTATGGTGTGGTTGCGGTAGGAGTCCCAGTCTCGATCCTTATATTCTTTGGTTGAAATATTGTTAATTATAAGGTCTCCTGTGTCATACTGGTCCAACCCACCTATGATATTTAGTAATGTTGTCTTTCCGGAACCACTTGGACCCAGTATTGCAACAAACTCAGTGTCCCGAAAATTCAGGCTTACATTGTCTAGTGCAATCTGGGTCAGATTACCGGTAGTATACTGTTTTGATACTCCTTTTAGTTGTAACATTCGATGTTTCTCATCCTTTTTACTATAATATGACTATAGTATGGATGAAATTTTACAGGTCTAAACAACGAGTCTTACCATTTCTACAAGGATTGGAACCAAAGATGATTAAAATCGTATTTAAATGCTCGATAGATAAAGTACGCATTTTTAACTTCGTACTGACGAATTAACTCTCCTGCTTCGGTATACTCACCAAATACATTAATTCTTCCACTGCTGACAACAAAGTTATCTTTATAAGATTGAGCATTGCTTACTGGACCTGAGTATGGCACTTCAAAGGAATCCACAAGCTGATATGTGTTATTTGTTTCATCCACTAAATATTTGTAATAATATGAATATAGCTGATCATCGCCTTCTTCTGCCATTGGAGCACTGCCAGTCCCCTCCATCAATGACCAGTCAATACTTGGTCTTGTGTAAGACCAGCCTGCATTATTATTATACATCGTTACGTAATAACAGCCCTCTTTTAGTGTGTCGTCCTTTTCATACACAACATTATGCTGTCCATATTGATAATCAAACTCTCCTTCCTTGGTCATTACATAAGGAAGTGCTTCTGTACCTTCAAATAAAACAGGATCTGCAATAATATAATCAAGTGTTGGCTCTGTATCAAGATTACTTACTTTAATAACGGCAGAAAGTTCTCTTGAACTTACTACAACACTTGTATTGTCTACGATGGTTAAAGCATTTAAATGGAGCCAGTCAATGGATGTTGCTGCTTCGTCTTCATCCGTTCCCCCCTTAGCTTCTGCTGCATATGCAATATCACTCATAAGCGGTTCATAATCAAGTACTTCTCTTATCTTACCAGTATCAAGGTTTAGGGCAATTATGATATCCTCAATAAAATTATTTGTCTTTGTAGTATCTGAAGCTAAAATCCAAACTTCGTTTAGTTCTTCATTGTATACATAATCATGATGATAAGAATAGTCTCCAAGTTTATAAACTTTCTCTACCTGACCAAGATGAGATAACATAACAAATCTATTTTTTGTTATGGCATAGAACATTTTGTCATCCAATTGAAGAATTCGGCTAGCATACTTATTCCATACTGCAATCTTGCTTCGAAGTACGCCGTCATTATCATAAGATAATATGTCTCTAGAGCCGCTTTCCTCTGACGTTCCTAAAGGAAATACCGTATATAGTCCGTCCGTCAGTTCTGCATTCGTCTCTTCTTTTTCTACCGCTAATTGTATTTCTACATCATTCTTGCTTTTAGGAACATTTACAGTAACCGTTTGCTCTTTTAGAAGATTTCCCTCTTTATCAAATAGCTTTAATGTTATATTGTTCTTCATCCCCAAAACAAATCCAACAATGTTATATTCATGATCTTTTGTAACTTTTTCTCCGTCTTTTATATAGGAAACCCTTGTAAAATCAGAAATCCCCTTCTCTTCCACTGAAATGGTATACTCCAAGTAACAATCGCTTTCCGTATTAAAAGCAAGGTAATAAGAGCTCTCATTTGTTCCAAATGGATTATGAATCCATAATGGGGTTTCAAATGTGTACTCCGTATTCTGCTTTAACTGCTGTATCTTCTCTGTAATGCTGTCAGAAATACTTGTGTAAAACACATTTTCCTCCGGCTGTATCATATTCAATTCCACTTCTTCAATAAATGTATCTTTATTTTGTCTGCTAACAAAATAATATACCATGGCGATCGCTGCTATCATAAGGATAATCCCAGCAAGTGCCAGTGTCTTCTTTCGTATCTTTTGCATACTTTTTTCTCCTCTAAATTTATATCTGCTTTTATCATACAGGACATATTTTTCTATTTTTTGTCATAGTTTTGTTATTTTTATGTCGAAATGACACGTATTAAAATGAATCCTGTAATTATTTTCAACTCCCCTGGTCCCTCAATCCCCCGGGAGAAGACACTTTGTCTGCGCCGAACGCGATCGCGAAGTGATAAACTCCTTCCGCGTAAGTGCGCATCTTGGCTTTCTGGTTTTTAGAAAGCCTTTTTTAATACATAGGAGGCTTCTCGAAGAGAAGTTTCCTATGTATTAAAAAAGCAGCGTCCCGGCTTACTGCTCTAGGACACTGCTTCTTATTTATTCTTTATGTTCAAAATTCCTATTTAATATGGAACGCCTCAAAACCAGGATATACTGCACTATTTCCAAGTGACTCTTCTATACGAAGAAGTTGATTATACTTCGCTACACGTTCACTTCGGCTTGGTGCACCTGTTTTGATCTGACATGTATTAAGCGCAACTGCCAAATCTGCAATGGTAGTATCTTCTGTCTCACCGGAACGATGGGATGAAATCGCTGTATAACCTGCTTTATGTGCCATTTTAATTGCTTCAAGAGTTTCTGAAATAGATCCAATCTGATTTAACTTAATAAGGATGGAGTTTGCACATCCATTGGAAATTCCTTTTTGTAAACGTTGGGTATTGGTAACAAAAAGATCATCACCTACTAACTGGATCTTGCTACCAAGCTCTTTAGTCATCAATTCCCAGCCTTCCCAGTCTTCTTCATCTAATCCATCTTCAATCGAGTAGATTGGATATTTCTCACATAAGTTTTTCCAATGCTCAACAAGCTCTGCAGAAGTAAACTTCTTTCCACTCTTAGGCAATACGTATTCCCCTTTATTTTCTGTTTTCCACTCACTGGATGCAGCATCCATAGCAAGCACAAAATCTTTTCCTGGTTCATATCCTGCTGCCTTGATTGCTTCTAAGATAAATTCTATGGCTTCCTCATCACTGCCAAGATCCGGTGCATATCCACCTTCATCACCTACACCAGTTGCTAATCCTTTTTTCTTTAGTAATGCACCTAATGCATGAAATACTTCGGTACACCAACGTAAGCCTTCTTTGAAGCTTTCTGCTCCTGCAGGCATAATCATAAATTCCTGTACATCCACTGTATTTGCAGCATGGGCACCACCATTTAATATATTCATCATTGGGACAGGAAGTCTATTTCCATTAATTCCTCCAAGGAAACGGTATAGTGGGATATTTAAAGCAACCGATGCTGCTCTTGCACATGCGATAGATACTGCAAGGATTGCATTAGCACCAAGGTTAGACTTGTCCTTCGTTCCATCTGCCTCAATCATAGCCTGGTCAATTGCATAAATATCTGAAGCATCCATACCAATCAATTTTTCACAAATAATTGTATTAATGTTATTTACTGCTTTTGATACACCTTTACCGCCAAAGCGATTTTTATCTCCATCACGAAGCTCTAATGCTTCGAATACTCCAGTAGAAGCTCCACTTGGTGCCGTACCTCTTGCGCAGGTACCATCTAATAAATATACTTCTGCTTCAACTGTAGGGTTTCCTCTTGAATCGATAATTTCTCTACCAATTACTTTTTCAATTTCCATGTAATTCATAACATATCCTTCTTTCCGGATTACCTTCCTGTACCCAGGGAGCAGCCTGGGGCAAATAGTATGCAACACAAGTACTATTTGCAAAACAGAAAGGAGTCCACATGATTTATTCACAGTTAGTCTTAACTAACTAAGTACAATATACCATATATTAGGTTATTTTATAACCCATTTAACTGATAAGATTTCTCTTTTCTTCGATATTGTATTGGCGTCATACCCATAACTTTGGAAAATGCAGCTGAAAACTTGCTGGCATTATCATATCCAACTACAGCTGCTACCTGGGCAATCTTTTGTTGTGGCTGTTCCAACAAAATGGCTGCTGCCAAATTCATACGATACTGTTTCATATAGGCATAGATTGGTTTCCCATACAAAATTTTAAATTCATTTTTCAATGCTGTCTGAGATATGCCAAACATGCCGGAGAGTTCCTCTATGGTATAAAATCTACTTATATTCTCAACCATCTTTTCCCGTACTGCCTTGATCTTTTGCAGCTCCGTCTTATGGATATAAGGAACATCTATAAAACAATCTTCAATCCTTAACGTCTTTAATTGTAGTAACAGCTCTGCCACCTTGATTCTCATATACTCAATACGATGTAGTTCCGGTATGGAGACAATGGACATAAAGAAATGCTGTAACTCTTCTGTTGCCTTAATAATACAAATCTCTGACTTGCTGCAGAACTTCTGCTTCAGTTCTGTAATACTCACATTAATCCCCTGAAATATTTCACTCAGTGACTGATCGGCTTCCGGAATGCTAAAGCAGATTGTGATGCCATGAAAATGCCTTTGAGGAAAGATAAACTTTCCTGAATGATACTTTCTCGTATTTATATTTAATTCCTTTTCTTTCTGATATGTAAATACATCCTTTTTTATCTCGTTTTCGAAACTTCCCTCGATGCAATAATCAATGCATAGTAAATCGCCTTTACTCTTAAATCTGGATTCGCAAAACTCCATATGATAATCACAGTACATAAAAACCGCTCCCGGGAAAATGTCATAACAAGTCATTGAGCCTTCGCCGGTTTCATTCCTCATGCCAAGATACAGACCATTTTCCCCTTTTACCATACTGTGGATATTATCACCAATGTCTACTTTATTCCAAAACTTCCTCATGTTCCCCTCATTTCTTACTTTGTTATACGCAAGCGGTATTCATTATATCCTCTTCTACATTTTTTAACGATGGTTCCTCTAACGATACAACAGCAGTACAGCAATTCTCAATTAATTCTGGATCATGAGTGGCAACAAATACTGATACTCCCGATGCTCTCAGCTTTTTTAAAAGCATGGCAATTTGAAGCATGTGTTTATAATCCAGACCACTAGTCGGTTCATCAAACAAAATAATCTTTCTTCCAGATGCCACCGCTGATGCCACTGCTACTCTCTGTTTCTGCCCACCAGAAAGGGATGCTGGATGTCGGTCCTTAAACTCTGCTAGATCAAGGTATTTTAATATTTTAATTGCTGTCTCCTCGTTTTCATGCCCCATACTGATTAGCAGTTCTTCCATTACACTTTCTGTAAATAACTGATGATTTACATCCTGCATTACCATAAAAATACTCTTTAGTCGATTTTTTGGCTTCAATATGTTGTTTTCCAGTCGAACCGTGCCTTTACACCTTTTCTCCAGGCCACATAAGCATCTTAAAAAAGTGGATTTTCCGATTCCATTTGTTCCTACTAATGCAGTGATTTCCCCCATAGGTAGACTAAGTTCTGGAAAATGGAATATTTTTTTACCATGTTTATAAGAAAAAGAGAAATCTGTGAGGATTAACTCTTTCTTATGTAATCTACTCTCCGGCCTTCTTCTTTCATTTACCCTTTGTTGTACTTGGGTTATTGCCTTTCTTTCAATGGTCCTAAGGCCTAATGCGGCAATTTCTTCCCTTGTAATCTCTTTTTTGTATTGCCCCTTTTTATCAATTATTATCTTTCCCTGCTCCATAACCACTATATGATCCACCAAATCCCACAGATAGGCCAATCTATGTTCAGCAATTACAATAGTCTTCTTCTGCTTTTTCCACCATTTTATCTGCTTTCTAAGGTTAAGAATTGCCAGCTCATCCAGATTAGACGATGGTTCATCTAGTACAATAATATCCGGATTGCTCACTGCTACACATCCACAGGCAATCTTCTGTTTCTCACCTCCAGACAGATTAAAGATATTTCGGTCCATCAATGACTCTATTTGCATCTCGTTGGCAGTCTTTAAAATCCTCTGGTTAATCGTTTCCTTACTTATTCCCATATTCTCACAGCCAAATGCAAGCTCACTTGTGGTATCCACATTAAAAAACTGAGACCTTGGATTCTGAAAAACAGAACCCACTTTTTTAGCAGTCTCGTATAAAGGTTGTTGGCTAATCTCTTCTCCATCTATCTTTATGCTGCCTGTCAGATTTCCTTCATAAAAATGCGGAATTAAGCCATTGATCAATCTGATCACGGTGGTCTTTCCACTTCCTGATGTTCCACATAATAGTGTAACTTCTCCAGTCTCTATGGTAAGACTGATGTCTTGTATGCTTCCATGGGTCTGTTCGCTGCTATAATTAAAGTTTACATTAGTTATGTCTATCAATTTATTTGCCACCTCCCTTTGCTTTTAAAGTATTATCATTGCAAGCCATAGTAAGGCTCCCAATGCAATTAACCATATTAGATAATCTAACACTCCAAAACCTATTTTGCAGATATTCGTTCTTTTTACAGTACCACCTAATCCCCTAGTCAGCGCAGCTGCCGATAGTTCTTCTCCAATTCTCACAGAACAGGTCATAACAGGCACAATACGATATTCCACCATCTTGGTAATCTCTCCACTTCCCAGTCCAATTCCTCTCATTCTCATTGCATGCTTAATGGAGGTATACTCTTCCACCACGGTAGGAAAGAAGCGAAACATTACTGAAAGTGGTATCGTTATTTTATCTGTAACATGAATTCTTTGCATGGCCGCAATAAACTCGCTTACCGTTGTGGAGCTAAGTACATAATAGCCCATCATCATGCCTGGAAGGAACTGTGTCAGAATACCGCAGCTTCCAAGTACCAGAAATCCTAAAACTCCAGTAAGTTTCCCATTTAAAAACACTTGCAGTAAAATACCCACAACGAATAATGCTAAGAATTCAACCACTGTCCTCCATTTTCCCTCTATTAGTAAACACAGTATAGGAAGCAACGTAAAGAAATATCGGACCACAGACATCCTTTCTCCACCTGCAGATCCTAGAACAAATAAGGCCATCATGATAAGCATCAAAAGCTTTGTTCTTGGATCTAATTTACTCCTTTTTTTTAAGTCAGCATTCATAATCTCTTGCTTCATGATGTTCACGACCCCTTTATGCTATTCCGGCTCTTTGAAAATGTTTTCTAAGGATTGCTTTTCCTACAAATCCTCCAATAATACCGCACACAAATGCTCCTATAAACAGGACTGGACACATCCATTTTGGAAGCCAGTTTGTCATGGTTGTTATGTATTCTTGACCAAACTCCTGTCTAGTTGACCAATAAGATGCAGGCGTGAAAATTAGTGGAATGTAATTGGCTGCCACCCATAAACTGAATACACCTGAAGTCAAAATTGCCTTCGTACTGCTTTTACTTGTTCCGCTATTGTATAACAAATCAGCAATAAGTCCCGTAAATGTTCCTACAATTAATGCATGATAACTCATTCCGGTAAGCAGCATTAAGAGCCCCATGATGATGCTCATAATCCAAATCATGCCAAACTTCTTTACTTTAGTAAGAAATAACATAAATGGGATGCCTGCAATAATTGGAACCAGTACAGGCAAAAGCATCATAAAGATTGGTACGTATCCCAGCATTGCCACTACGAATACTACAACAAAATAAATTGCAGAGTAAATGCCTATGTTTATTAAATCCTTTCCTTGAAGTCCTTTGGAGCTAGTTGTTTTTATCATTTTCTTTCCCCTTTCACTAGTTAGTAATAACTAACCTTCATGCAAATTTTTATGCCCTCTCGGGCACAAAAATATATTACCACTCCATTTAGATAGCATCTACTCCATTTAGGTCATAATGCTCCATTTAGGCAAGAACTTTTGACAAAGGATAAAGCAATCTTTGCCTTTGGCATAGTCTTATCCTTGGGTGCTGGCATACGAATATTCATTAAAAATTATAGCGTCAATCATCTAAACTCAATTTAAAACCCTTTTGATACTTCTCCTTATGATAATACGTGGCTGTTTTTGCCGTCTTGTCAAATACAATACTCCATTCAGTTGTTTCTCCGTCATGATAATTATGTTTACTCACACTGTTTAATGTATCTCTTACCTGACAGGCTGTCATTGTCTGCTTGCTTGATAATACATCCATAAGCAAACGGTAGCGATGCATTGACTGGGATGTGCCTATTCCATACTTTGCTTTTTCCAAATAAAAATTAGTCAATACCGGCGTATCCGTAACTATCATTTCATTATTTACATATTCCACCGCTACACTATTTCCCTCAGCATCTGAAATTGCAAAGTGAATCATAAAATTCAAGGAGGCATGTAAATCATATCTGGAAAGCAGGTCCACTGCCTCTTCTACATTTGCTGCCTTATCTAATAAAAGACGGACCGCCGTGGTGGTCGTTATATCTGGCTTGCCACTATGTTGCTGAATGGTCGTTTGATCCTGTATCATATTAACTGATACACATAATCCTATTTCATTCATTCCATCAAGCGGTAAAAAAAGTGCTGTCCGACTCACCATATCGTCTGACATAAACAATGATTTAAGCCTTGTACCAACATGGATAAAGTCCATATTTACAGTAGATATTGAGGCATAGTCAGTCCTTGGATGGGCTTCCACAATCAACGCATTACAAGGATACCAGTCAAAATTTCGTCCAAAGAACATTTCCCCCTCACTGCCCGGCACTGCTATGGTACTGCATCCAAAACCTTTTGTTTCTATCTGAAGATCACTGGTATCCATTTTAAGCTGCCTAGTCAAGAAACGAATCAGTTCCTTATCTGACGAGGCTCCACCCTGCCGTAAAAATTCATCAAATCTATAATCTCCATCATAACGAACTGCCAGTAGCCCTTCTTCTAAAGATACAATTTTATCCTCACTATTTAATTGGATCTTTATTATCCCTTGATCTGCTTTATTGTCCTCATCGCTTCCATCACTGCATTGCGGCGAGGCTGTATACGGTTTTGCTGTCTTATTGATTCTTCTCCTCAAATACAGAAGTAAACCTATGTTTATTCCAATAAGTCCAAGTAAAGCTAACACTACACGCAGTATTCTTACTATGATTTTTCCCATACAGCTCACCTCCAAAAATAGCGCCAGTACTTTCTATCATCTAAGACCTAACGATACTGTCATTTCACCATTTTTATTGGATAACCATACCCTCGTAATGCCAACGGAGATATTCGGTTTTTCTTGCACTCCACAAATCCCATTTTTTCGTAGAGCCGCTTTGCATTGGTATTCTTTGACATAACCTCAATATAATACTTTCGATATCCCTGTAAATTAAAGCTATGTTCTAACAGACGTGTTGCAACCCCTTTTCCTCTAGCTTGTTTCGATGTAGCCAGAACATCTATATAAAGATCAAAATTATTTTGTACCACTTTGCTTTGAAAAATTGAATTCATCTGTTTATAGATCAAGTTTCCTTTAAAGCTGCCAAAAAGCTCTTCACAAAGCTCGCTGTCTATCTTAATCGGTCGAATTTTATTGGTTCCCAGGCCAAGTATTCCGACTGCCGTCTCATTCTCTACTAATGCATATGTATACACTGGATTCAGGGCAGGATAGAACAAACTTCTTAACTTTTTTCTGTCCTTTGTAAATGTCATAAAATGTTCAAATCCATCAATAAAGATATCCACTACCTCAAATTTCTGACGTTCATTTAATTTCCCATACTGCACAATTGACCGTATCATTACATTTCTCCTCCCTTATCAAAGATAAACTTCCCTATATCGTTCCCATCCGCTCAATGTTTTTGGATATTTTTTCCTACAATATCTATTATTTCATACTTTACTACTCTTTTCAATCAAAATAAGAGCTGGATTTATAGGTTTCCAACAACCTTCTACAAATCCTCTTTTCCCATTGAAAACACCTCTTCAATCAGCAAAAAATTATCCTCCCCAGATAACGTATGATCAAAATGGCTTTCTGGATCCTTTGCAATCCACTCATCAATCACTTTGGAAGCTTCCTTACTCTCCTTTTTAATATGGGTCATACTCTTTGGCTCTTCAAAATAAGAAAATAAGATATTTTCATGAAGGGCAATGGACTGATACTTGTCTCCATCCAGCAGCCCCTCATCAACGATTGCTTTATGATAATATGTATAAGAAAATAATTTCTCTGGATAAAGATAGGCAATCCTTCCTCTCCGTTTCTTTTTACTGTTCCGCTCCCACTGGTCCACACTTTCTGGAATGCTGTGATAATAGATATTGTACATATATGCCCAAGGCGTCTTCCCATCCTTTTCCGGCCAGAGCTCTAATTCCTTAGAGGTCTCTTTGAATAACGCTTCTGGTTTTAGATCCTCCATTAACGACTCATAATATAAAAATAACATGTCCTTATGCTGATAGATGGCAACTGTTAAGCATTTTCCACCTTTAATTGCCTCACTTACTGTACTTTTATCTAACTCTAGAGCAGCCTGTAACATTGTCTTTTGATCTGTGCGTGGCTTTAAGCAGGCACGATAATGTCTTCTTGTAATCATAGTTCTTCCTCCTACATGTATTTTGAATTATTACATATAACTATTCATTATACGTTACTATTTTTTACAACTCAATGTAGAAAAGCATGCTTCAAAATAAATTCCATTATAGTGATAATTTATCTGAATTATGGTACAATACCAATGTTATACATATTTCGACAGAAAGGATACACATAATGAACTCAAGCATGATACAAATGAACTCTGGTTCCATCAGTAAAAATATGATCCGCTTTGCTTTCCCGCTCTTTATAGGAAACCTGTTACAACAGCTTTACAATATTGTAGATTCACTTATTGTTGGAAACATTGAAGGCACCAATGCCCTTGCAGCAATTACGTCTACCGGATCCCTGACCTTTCTTTTAATTGGCTTTTTCCAAGGCGTATTTAGCGGTGCCAGCGTAATCATCTCTAAATACTTTGGTGCTAATGAAAGAGAGCAAGTACAAAAGGCTGTACACACAGCAGTTGCCTTTGGCCTTACGGTTAGTGTAATCCTAACCTTCTTGGGAGTACTGTTCACTCCGTCACTCCTAAGACTATTAGGCACCCCAGCCAATGTACTGCCAGGAGCTACTACTTATATGAGAATTTATTTTTCAGGGATTGCTTCTGTTATCCTCTATAACACTGCAAATGGTATTTATCAAGCAATGGGAGACAGCAAGCATCCTCTCCATTACCTGATTATTTCCTCCATTACAAATGTCCTTTTAGACTTGTTATTTGTTGGACTGTTTCGTATGGGTGTGGCCGGAGCTGCCTTTGCAACCGTTCTCTCCCAAGGAGTCAGTACAGTACTTGCCTTCTACCGCCTTATGAAAACAAATGAAGTCTACCAAGTACGCCTTAGAAAACTACGTTTTGAGAAACGAATCGTAAGCGAAATACTACGGATTGGTATTCCTTCCGGTATCCAAAACTCCGTCATCGGCCTTGCAAATACCGTAGTGCAAGCCAATATCAATTCCTTTGGCTCTCTGGCTGTTGCTGGCTGCGGCTCGTATTCTAAAATCGAAGGCTTTGTTTTCATTCCAATTGTCAGCTTCTCCATGGCGATTACAACCTTTGTAAGCCAAAATCTAGGTGCCCGCCAGTATGACCGCGCCAAAAAGGGAGCCACATTTGGAATTATTAGCGCCTGTGGAATTGCAGCCCTAATAGGAATTATATTTTATTTATTTGCCCCAACCTTCATCTCTCTGTTTGGAACCGATGCCAGCTCTATCGAGATTGGGGTAAAAGAGGCAAGAATCATTACCTTGTTTTATACTTTGCTTGCCTTTTCCCATAGTACTGCCGGTGTACTTAGAGGTGCAGGCAAGTCCATTATCCCTATGTTTATCATGCTAGGCAGCTGGTGCCTCTTACGTGTTACTTATGTCACCACCATGCTGCACTTTATTCCGAAAATCCAAGTAATCTTCTGGGCATATCCATTAACTTGGACCGTTAGCTCCATTGCATTTCTAGGGTTCTTGGTGAAGTCTGACTGGGTACATGGACTGGAAATTGAGTAATAAAAAGGTGTTGCATTACCAAATTTAAGTCGGTAATGCAACACCTCTTTTTTCATTATAAGCTCTTTTAACTCATTTAGGCTCTTTAGAAACTAACTCATTAAAATATTCCAAATGTCTTTTCGGATTTCCAATCGCCAGTTCTCCATGCCTAAATCCTTTGATTTCAACAACTTTACAGTTAAATATCTGTTTAGATAATATTTTAGTATTTAATAAACACTCCCTTTTTTCTTTCTCTCCATATAAAATTATGGTTTTTGCACAGATTGCTCTTGGCATGTCTTTGATCCTGTATTGCCCGGATTCTATCATAATGTTATCTAGGGATCGTTCAGACATAATATGAATAGTATTTTTTGAGTCCCTTGAAGCATACTCCTTTTTGTACATCCCAGCCATATATCCTTTGGTATTGGCACATTTCTTAAGAATTAATTTTCCAATGTGAGAAAAAATCTTTAATGCCAATCCTTTATACCGATACGCCTTAATTGACTCAATCATGGCATATTCTGCGAAATCATTTTTCCGTTGTAATAGTTCAGCTGCAACATGAGCGCCTAAGGAAACTCCACAAATTGCAACTATCTTTTTATGGCCATTTTCTTCAAACCAAGTAAGGATCTTCTTTGCTTCCTCGGCTGATGACAGGAAATCCACATCGCCTTTTTCATGTCCACTTATTGTAGGCGCATACACATGATACGTCTTTCTTAATTCCTTAATCTGTGGTGTCCACATTCTATATGTACAGCCTGCTCCATGAAGCAGTAAAATACCTTTTTCATTTTCTCTTCCAAACTCATACATTCTCATACCTAATTCCCCTTATCCACTATGATATGAATACTATCTATGGTCACTGCTACTTCTCCAATGCTTCCTTCATTAATGCAAACAGTTCCTCATCTTGTAAATGATTTGTTGTATTTAGCAATAACATAATACGCTGATTTTCTTTCGTATCCTGAAATTCTCTCTGCCACTGATAAAAATGTGGGCCATCTCCAAGATTACGGATATAAGCCATTAATCCGCCTAATACCCAGGCTGTCTGCTTTACATCCACCTGGCACTCATTTTCATAAAAGTTATGCCATTTTCCATGCTCACGTGCACGCATTGCTTCATTTCCTTTGACAAATTCCTCTTTTGCTTTGCCAATCTCATAGAATGCTTCCTGGTATCTTTTATCCATAGCCAATAACATTCCCTTACATCCATAAAATGCTCCGGTAAATGAGTGTTCATAAATCTTTACCTGAAGCAAAAGGGAGTCCTCAAACAACGATTTCTTCTCCTCTTTTAACTCAATTGCTACCTTTTCACATAAATTGCGGTATTCCTTATAGCCCTCCGATGCTTTTTTACATAACTTCTGATACCAAAGGATCTGTTCTTTCAGTGTTTCCGCCTCCGTTGCCCATAGAAGTTCCTTTGCACGACTTGAATCATCTCTCATAAACTGGGAAACGAGAATTCGTATGACATGATTTGCAAATTGCTCGCCAGCATGATCATCTTCATGCTCTCCATATGCGATTGCATATTCTGGATACTTCTTAAAGCACTGTGCAATACTTTTCACATTTTCTAGACCATAGTAATCTGCTATGTAGTCATTACGATGCTTCTCGACGTCTGCAGTTCCATCTTTCCATAACTTCGAGATCAGATCTAGAAAATATACATGAGGCTTTACGCTAGAACTATTAATCAGCCAGTACTGGTCTCCATAATGTGCAAATACCTCTTCTAATTCCCTGGCTACAAACTCTGGTGAACTTGGAAGCATGGTAATATGATTTGCTGCCTGTAAGTCATAGAACGATACATGATAATAGATGCCATGTCTTCCGGTATCCTTACTGTCAGGTAATGCTGGAATCCTTGGATTATGATTTCCCTGACGCCTTGTAACCATTTTACCAAATCCGTTGTCTGCCCAGATCTTAATTACATCGTCTGGAAGTTTTAAATGCCCCTCACGATATAGTTCCATGGTCTCCCCGTAGAGATTGGTGCAGCAGACTGCATCCGGCACCTCTCCCTTTACAATATCATATTGTTCCTTGATGATCTTACTCATCAGCTCTCCTCTTGACTCCATCGTATTAAATTGTGGATCGATTTCCCAAAATGGATAATCTCCCTGTCCTCGAAAGCCCAAGTTCCAGATTACATTACAGTTCTTCTGTGCGATTACTCCTTCTTTCCAGAGCTTATGGAATTTATCCTTCTGTTCCAAATAGGACGGTTTGAGATTTGGATAGGCCCGAAGAAACATTTCAGCTCCAAGTGGTTCTGCATGATGATGGGTAATCCATAATCCCATCCTTGCAGCCGTCTTTCGATACCTCTTAGAATTTAAATCGGTTCCTGGAATTGTCATATTGCCACCACATCGAAGAAGCGCCTCAAAAACCATTTCCCAGACCTTTTCCTGGCTTCTATCCACACTCCATCCGAGCAACAAAGTTTCATCATTTACAAACCAGCCACGGTATTTTACTTTAAATGGTTTTGAACTATATCCGTCTTCCTCGGTCATAACATACTCTTCTTTTGGTACAATCTTCTGATCATTCCAAAACCAGAAGTTCTCTATTCCCAATCCTTTTCTACTAATTTCATAAATGCCATAGATGGCTCCTAACTCATCGCCTGCATATATGTAAATACTATTTTCTTGTATGCTCAGTTCAAAACACTCAGAAGCCATTTCCCTCTTTTGTACATAGATATTGGCGCCTTCTTTTTCTGTTATCAAACAGGCTTTTTTTATGTCTCTTGCAAGTGATGTAATTGCCCTATTTACCGGCTCACTTTCAAATTCCGCTATAATCTTTGTATTTTGATTAATAACAACCTTCATTCTCTTCTCCTCGCACATTTTCCCCTTATTTTATGTTTTTTCACTACTTAAACTGATTATGTAATGTCTCTCTCACAGCTCCCTCTTTTTCAATCATCTTGGCAAATAAGTACTCAATCTTTTCTCCAAGCCCCACCTTATACAAATCAACTCCAAAGATTGCGTCATTTTTTAGTATCTTTTCTATCTTTCCATGAACATCAATCGCTTCTCCAATCTTAATGTCTCCGACCATTTTATAAAGCGTTTCAAGCAATGGATCTGGACTTAATGTAAATGTATTGCCTTCATCATCCACCCCCATTAAATAACGCAGCCAACCTGCTATGACTAGTGGTATTCCAATCAATTCTTTACAATTTCCACGTGTTCTCACATATGCCTTCATAGTCTCACCATAGCGAATTGCTAGCTTCTGTGATGTATCGGTTGCAATCCTCTGTGGGGTATCTGGCATAAATGGATTTGGTAAACGTACCGTCATCACTTGATCAATAAACTCTTTCGGATTCATAATCTTCGGATCCACGACAACTGGAAGTCCCTCCTTGTATCCAACCGTCTCAATCAGCCTTACCAGGTCATCATCCTTCATTTCGTCACAAATTCTGGTATACCCCAACAGACATCCAAATACTGCAAGTGCTGTATGTAATGGATTTAAGCAAGTACATACTTTCATCTTCTCTACCTGATCCACGGTCTTTCTATCTGTGTAGATAATCCCTGCTGCTTCTAATGGAATCCTGCCATTGAGAAACCAATCTTCCATGACAAGATACTGGCTTTCCTCCGCATTGACAAATGGCGCCACATAGGTATGTTTGGATGTCACGATTGGTGCTACTTGTTCAATTCCATCCTTTCTTAGCAGCTCCTCCACATTTGGATCTGGTCTTGGTGTAATCTTATCAATCATTGTCCAAGGAAATGATACTTTTTGTTTATCTTCTAAATAACCAGTAAATCCTTTCTTTACCTTATTCTTATCTTCCCAGTTTCTCGCAAACGTTAGTACTGCCTCATGTAATTTATCTCCATTATGAGAACAATTGTCCATACTCACTAATGCAACTGGTTTTTCCCCTGTCAAATAACGCTGATACATAAGGGCAGTCACTTTTCCCATATAGCTTTCGGCCTTTTCCGGTCCATTTTCCATATCTTTTACAACCGCTTTATTAAGTTCACCTTTTTCATTTTCCAGTTTATAGCCTTTCTCTGTAATCGTAAAACTTACCATCTTAAGAGAGTCCGAACAAAAGATGTCCACCAAACGATCAAAATCCTTTTTACACGTACTATCAACAGTCAACGATTCCACAATACTTCCAACCACAGTCTTTTCTACCGAGCCATCAGCCTTAAGAGTCACTAATATGCTATAGTCATCATGAGGGCGATTACTTTTTTCGATAATTTCATAATCAAAACCTTCTGCAACAATCAGCCCTTTATCATAGCTTCCCTTATTTAAAAGAGTCTGTACTACATTGGCTTGAAATGCTCGAAAGATATTGCCTGCTCCAAAATGAATCCATTCCGGCTCTTTTACGGTCAGTTGCCGTACCTTTTTACGGTCATACTGTGGCAGCTGATACCCTGCCTGCTCCCATGCCTCTCTATCAAAAAGACCTTCCTCTGTCAGTCTCATTTTTTCTCCCCCTTCTCAATTGCTTCCCAAATACCATTCAGATATGCTGCTCCTAATGCACGGTCATATAGTCCATACCCTGGCATTGCCTTTTCACCCCAGATCATTCTTCCATGGTCCGGACGAATTGGCCCTTCAAACCCAATCTCATATAATGCCTTCATAATCGCATACATATCAAAACTGCCATCACTGGATAAATGCGCAGACTCCTCAAAATCATCCGGACTATTGAACTTAAGGTTTCTAACATGTGCAAAATGAATTCTGCCCTTTAAACTTCTAATCATATCTGGAAGGTCATTTTCTAAGTTAGTTCCATAAGAGCCTGAGCAGAACGTAACCCCATTATGTACATCATCCACCATGTTCATCATACGCAGGATATTCTCCTTATTAATGATAATCCTAGGAAGACCAAATACGCTCCATGCTGGATCATCCGGGTGAATGGCCATCTTAATATCATACTGATTGCATACATCCATAATCTTTGTAAGAAAATACTTTAGATTTTCAAAAAGCTGCTCCTCATCAATACCCTTATATAGCTCAAATAGTTCCTTCACCTTCTCCATTCGCTCCGGTTCCCATCCGGGCATTACAAATCCATTGGTATCCGAACCAATGGTCTGAAACATCTCTTCTGGATTAATTCTGTCTACTGCTTCTTTGGTATAAGCAAGGACTGTCGAACCATCTGGTCTTTTTCTAGCAAGCTCTGTCCGTGTCCAATCAAATACTGGCATAAAATTATAGCATACTAGATGAATATCCTCTTTTCCCAAATTCTCTAATGTCTTAATGTAATTCTCTATGTAAAAGTCTCTCTCTGATGTGGCTGCCTTAATTGCATCATGTACATTTACACTCTCAATGCCTGCCACATGAAGTCCTGCATTTTCAACCTCTTCTTTCATACTACGAATGCGCTCTCTCGTCCATACTTCTCCTACTGGGACATCATAAAGAGTTGTAATTACCCCCTTAACTCCAGGAATTTGACGAATTTGCTCTAATGTTACTGAATCAAACTGTTTTCCATACCAACGCAATGTCATTTCCATTGTATTTTTCTCCTCCTATGCTTCACATCTAACTTCCTTATTTATCTATAATACCCCATATTCACCCAATAATAAATGGGGTAAATATGACTATATTTTTGAATATACTTTGGCTGTGTTGAATATGGGCGTGTGAACGACATCTTCCTCTAGAGTAAGTGCGTACCTTGCATCCGCTTTCCATAATGCTTTTTTAATTGCGAGGAAAATTCTCGGCGAAAAGTCTCCTCAAATAACAAGCCAAATACCGTATATCTTAACCAGTATTTTCGAATAAGCCCTAATTCACTAAGTGGTTTCTTATAAACTATTTTAAAAAGAATTATTCCACCACCAATTGTAATTATGCTATAAATTCCAGTAACAAGGAGTTTCATCTTAATTGATACCTCCGTATTCATATCCGGTACGAATACACTTCCTACAAGCTGTCCTATGTATGTTTCTCCTGCAAATGATAATGAAGTCGATCATAAATAAGTAAAAATGAGGTAGACTACTGTAACCTACATCACAATGATCTACCTCATCTTTATCCCTCTAAATGATGGTTTACTGTTTGCCTTTTTGATTTATAGAAAACATCCTTTTTCTCTTCTCAAGTTGTGCTTTCCTTTGTTCAATATCTGACTGCACAGACAATATCTCTTGCTGACTTGCCTTTCCCTCTTCCATCAATCCAATCAAAGTTTCTTGCTTTTGTATTATTTCATCTTTGATATTTGATGTCGTTTCCATCATAGCAAGAATATTTTGTCTTTGCTCTTCGAATCTTTTCTCTACATTTTCTACCTGATTTGTTGTTTCTTCTTTAATTCTTTCCATCTCAAGTTTCACTTGCTGCAACTTATCTTTGATTTTCTCTGTTCTATAGATCACATTTGGATATGCATCTGTAATTCTTCTATAAAGAATAGACCTATTACTCAGCAGAAGTCTTATCTCTTTGCTGATACTTTCTGTATTATCCGCCTCACTATTTTCAACACTTGCCTTAACAAATTTCATAACAATATGCGATGTCACATAATCACTTATTAAAATGACACAGATGATTACTGAAATGGTATATAACGCACTATCCGATAGCTTAAAAAAGAACACCCGCAGTACAGGATTAATAATCTTGATAATAATTGTTCCACCAATTCCAAATAAAATCAAATTTCCAATCCAAATACGACCATTAAGATTCATTGGCTTTGAACTATAATCCCACCATCTGGCATGAAATTTTTTCTCTATATAATAACTTACTATATATTCCAAAATTCCACATACTATAAGTGAGATTATAAATGTGGAACCATAGGAACTTTCGATTTTTGCAAATAATCCAACCGTAAATGTAATAAACAAAGCCCCAAATCCATAAATCGGACAATACGGACCTATCAGGAAACCTCTATTAATAAAGCGATGATATTGTATGTATTTTAAAAAGACTTCCATACACCATCCAAAAACAGAAAATAAAAAAGTTAAAAGAATGCAATAACAGGCTACATTCAGAATATTGTTCATCTTGTTTTTACCTCTCCATGTCTGTTAAATACTATATGTATCTTATTTCTTATCCATAATACCAAAATACTTGCGGTTTCTGCAATAGTAGTAAGAAATTTCAATGTGATTACATACAGATGTTTTAGACGAAAGTTTTGGAAATTCCATATGCATTTCCTATGCCCAGTACAATCCCTACATTTTCCCATCCATTATATTTGATAAATTGTTGATACCAAAGTAACGGTTGTTCATACAATAGTGTTGCAGTCTGTCATTTACCGTTTTTAGTGCACCGGTAATCGAAGAGAAATACACAGGCGCAGCAAAATCTTACTATCGACTAAAAAAACCAACCACAGTTTTCTGTGATTGGTTTTTTTCATACATTATTCTAGTTCAGGCAGTTATTCGCCTCGATTATTTCTTTGATTGTTACATTCTCATTACGAAATCTAACCGCACTTCTTTCATTTTTCAAATGAATTGCATTATGTGGACAGGCATGCAGACAAGCATAACAAGCAGCGCACTTATTGGAGAAGTTCGGAACCTTATCTACTGCAATGTTCCCCATAGGGCACACCTTACTACAGATTCCACACCCAATACAATGATCATTTACTATAAACTTCTTAGCTCTCTCCCCTTTATCCTGCCCTTTTACAAGAGGTTTACAAAGTTTACTTATCACTTTTCCCATGAAACCAGGATCTTTTACATAATTCTTTCGCGCCTTTATATCTCCTTTTATGATCGCCAAATTTTCATCAATTTTCTTTGATGGTATCTTCTCAATTTCTTTTGCAATATCAAATGTATCAACAAAATTGTCTACCATCAAAATTGAATTTAAGTACTGGAACTTATGGCCTGCTGCGCTTGCAAGCTTGCCAAACTCAATCATTTCGCTTCCATCGCCTCCCTTACCCATGGTATTTCCATAGGTTGCGATTGCAAATTTATAATTCGCCTTTAGCTTCGCCTTCGCCAAGAACTCACGAACAATTTTCGGCGGATAGCAACAATATGTGGGAAATACAAATCCGATTACATCATCTTCGTACTCATATTGCCCTTTTTGAATCGCCTGTGGAATAGAAATCAATTCTCCGCCTATTTCCTTTGCAATACTAAGACTGTTCCCTGTTGCTGTAAAATAAAATATTTTCATATGCTGACTGCTCCTTGCATTTACATTTTTACGTAATACCTTTTGTTTTGATGCAATAAATGTATCAAGTATTAAAAAACAAGTCAACAGATGAACCCCCGGGTGCAACATATGGAGGGAAATTGTAACATGGGAAGGCGGGCTTTTTATCTTACTTTACATATTCGTTCATAAGTTTTGCTATTTCAACAGATAATTCTTTCTTTTGCGTTTGAAAAAGCTCATATTCCTCTTTCGATTCAATATTTCTTGGAAGCGCTTCAAACTTTGCTTGTAATGTAGTCAGCACTTGTACGATTTTTTGATCAAAAGCTTTCTGTTCATCCCTTGTTAATTCATCATATAAATCAACTACTTCATCTTCTA
>JAUNJY010000098.1 GCA_030535455.1 bacterium | reverse complement strand
ACATGAGTAAAAAACCTACAGTTTTAATGATTTTAGATGGTTATGGTTTAAATGACAAAGAACAAGCAAATGCAGTAAAGGAAGCTAAGACTCCAGTTATGGATCAATTAATGGCAGAGTGTCCATTCGTGGAAGGATACGCAAGTGGAGAGCATGTTGGTTTACCAGACGGCCAAATGGGTAACTCAGAAGTAGGTCACCTTAACATGGGTGCTGGTAGAATTGTATACCAAGAACTTACACGTATTACAAAAGAAATCAAAGATGGTACTTTCTTTGATAATGATGCATTTCTTGCTGCAGTAGAAAATTGTAAAAAGAATAATTCAGATCTTCATTTATTCGGTTTATTATCAAGCGGTGGTGTTCACAGCCACAACACTCATTTATACGGATTATTAGAACTTGCAAAAAGAGCAGGTTTAACAAATGTTTACGTACATTGTTTCTTAGATGGACGTGACACAGCACCAACAAGTGGTCTTGGCTTTGTAAAAGACTTAGAAGCTAAAATGGCTGAAATCGGTGTTGGTAAAATTGCATCTGTTATGGGACGTTACTATGTAATGGATCGTGATAATAGATGGGATCGTGTTGAAAAAGCTTACAATGCACTTGTATTAGGCGAAGGTGAAACTGCAGATAGCGCAGTTGCTGCTGTTCAACAATCTTACGACAAAGGTGAAAACGATGAATTCGTTGTTCCTACTGTTGTTGCAAATGACGGTAAAGCAATCGGAACAATTAAAAACAATGATAGCGTAATTTTCTTTAACTTCCGACCAGATCGTGCAAGAGAAATCACTAGAGCATTCTGTGATGATGCATTTGAAGGGTTTGCAAGAAAAGAAAGATTAAACCTTACATTTGTCTGCTTCACAGAATATGATGCTACAATCCCTAATAAATTAGTTGCATTCCACAAAGTTGCAATTAACAATACATTTGGTGAATTCTTATCTAAGAATGGTAAAAAACAACTTAGAACAGCTGAAACTGAAAAATACGCTCACGTAACATTCTTCTTCAATGGTGGTAAGGAAGAACCTTACGAAGGAGAAGAAAGACTTTTAGTAAAATCTCCAAAAGTTGCTACTTATGATTTACAGCCAGAAATGAGTGCTTACCAAGTATGTGATGGTCTTGTGGATGCAATCAAATCTGATAAATACGATGTAATCATTGTAAACTTTGCTAACCCTGACATGGTTGGTCACACAGGTATCGAAGCTGCTGCAATCAAAGCGGTAGAAGCAGTAGACGAATGTGTAGGCAAAGTAGTTGCTGCAATTGAAGAAGTAGATGGTCAAATGTTCATCTGCGCAGATCATGGAAATGCAGAACAATTAGTAGATTACACTACTGGAGATCCATTTACGGCTCATACAACTAACCCAGTACCATTTATCCTAGTAAACTATGATAAAGCCTTTACTTTAAGAGAAGGCGGCTGCTTAGCTGATATCGCTCCAACATTAATTGAAATGATGGGAATGGAACAACCAGCAGAAATGACTGGTAAATCCTTATTAGTTAAGAAAAACTAGTCTGTCACCAGCCTATCAATAGAGGCATTCTGCATGCAACATGAAAAAAATGTTGAATTGCCAAATATATTATGATAGAATTGTCATTAGGTATTAGGAGGTGTGAAGGAATGAAAATATTAGAATATATTATGATTATTCTTTATTTATTAGATTGCGTTGGTTTAGTAGTTGTTGTACTTATGCAAGAAGGTAAATCAGGCGGTTTAGGTGCTTTAACAGGTGCTGCTGATACTTATTATGCAAAGAACAAAGGTCGTACAGTAGAAGGTGCATTGAAGAAGCTTACAATTGCTTTAAGTGTGCTTTTCATTGTGTTATCTGTTGTTATCAATTTAAGTGTTTGGAATTAATACGAAGTATTTGCTTTCGACACATAGATAAAAAAGACAGTCGCTTATTGCGGCTGTTTTTTTTATGCAAGAAAACAACGAGACAAAGTCCTGTGAATAAAGGATGGTGCCACAAAACTATGGGATTGTAAAAATAGTACAACTTGCCTAAATACTGCATAAACTTTCAGAATATGGTATCTATTGTCTATTTAATATGATATAATATAATAAAAAATTATAGTTTATTTGTGCGAATACTCGAATAAGTATTGGTATAAGAGGCTATGCTTTTAATAAGAATGGCAAGAAAGGTTGGTGTTGTCATATGGATAAAATCTTATTAGAGACAAAAAAGGAATTGGTTTACGGCTATATCAGTAGTAAGGAGTACCGTCCTTTAAAATTTAAAGAAATGATGATGACGCTGCAAGTACCCAAAAAAGAAAAAGGCGATCTGAGAGAAGTACTAGAAAGTCTGATGGCAGATGGTAAGATTACCATTGATGTCAAAGGGAAGTTTAGAGTTTCTGAAGAAAACGTGCTTACTGGAACTTATATTGGGAATAGCAGAGGATTTGGCTTTGTAGAGATAGAGGGAGAAGAACAAGATATCTTTATCCCAGAAAATGCAACAAAAGGTGCGCTTCATAATGATGTCGTACAAGTAAAAATCGTAGATAGCAGAGGCGGCGGAAAACGTCGTGAGGGCGTTATCATTGGTATCGTGGAACGAAAGACAGATGAAGTAGTTGGTACGTTTGCAAAGAGTAAAAGCTTTGGATTTGTCGTAACTGATAATAAGAAGTTTACAAAAGACATTTACATTCCAAAAGAATTTACAAAAGGTGCAGTTACTGGACATAAAGTAGTTGTTAAGATTACGGATTATGGTTCAAAAGACAAGAAACCAGAAGGACGTATTGTTGAAATTCTAGGACATATTAATGATCCTGGGGTTGATATTATGTCCATTGTAAAAGGATATAATCTTCCTACAGACTTCCCGGCTCCAGTTATGAAATATGTAGATGGCGTAGAAGATGAAGTGGATCCAAAAGAATATAGCGGCCGTGTTGATATTCGCGACGTAGATACTGTAACCATCGATGGTGAAGATGCGAAAGATCTTGATGATGCTATTACCTTATCTAAAGAGGGTAATATCTATAAGCTGGGCGTTCATATTGCGGATGTTTCAAACTATGTAAAAGAAGGTTCTGTATTAGATGAAGAAGCATTAAAGCGTGGCACTAGTGTGTATTTGGTTGACCGTGTAATTCCTATGCTTCCTCACAAATTAAGCAACGGAATTTGTTCCTTAAATGCCGGAGTAGACCGTTTGGCACTTTCCTGCTTTATGGATATTGATGAGCATGGTACAGTTGTAGATCACAAAATTTGTGAAACGGTTGTAAATGTAACAAGAAGAATGTCTTACAATTCTGTACAAAAAATTCTTGATCACGATGAAGCAGAGTGTAAAGAATATGAACCATTAATTCCTATGTTTGAAACAATGAAGGAATTAGCAGATATCTTAAGAGAAAAACGTAGAAAACGTGGATCAATTGACTTTGATTTCCCAGAAAGCAAGATTATTCTTGATGAAAAGGGAAGACCAATTGAGGTCAAAGCATATGAAAGAAACAGCGCAACGAAAATCATTGAAGACTTTATGTTAATTGCCAATGAAACAGTTGCTGAGGATTATTTCTGGCAAGAAATCCCGTTTGTATATCGTACTCATGAAAATCCAGATCCTGAAAAAATTCAGAAATTAGGCATTTTCATCAATAACTTCGGTTATACTATTCATATTGGTCAAGATGAAATTCATCCAAAAGAGCTTCAGAAGCTTTTAAAGAGAATTGAAGGAACTCCGGAAGAACCATTAATCAGTAGATTAACTCTTAGAAGTATGAAACAGGCGAAGTACACAGTAACAAATGACGGACATTTTGGTCTGTCTACAAAATATTACTGTCATTTTACTTCTCCAATCCGTAGATATCCGGATTTACAAATCCACCGTATTATTAAGGAGAATTTACGACGTGGCATGAGTGAAAAACGTTCTAACCACTATTCAAGAATTCTTCCTGGAGTTGCTAGTCAGTCCAGCGCAATGGAACGAAGAGCGGATGAAGCGGAACGTGATGTTGAAAAGCTTAAGAAAGCTCAATATATGAAGAAATTCATTGGCGAGCAGTTTGAAGGCGTTATCTCGGGTATTACTACTTGGGGTATGTACGTAGAACTTCCTAACACTGTAGAAGGTATGATCAAGGTTACAAGCCTTAGAGATGATTATTACTTCTATGATGAAGAGTCCTACACAATGATTGGGGAACACCTAAAGAAGACTTACAAATTAGGCCAGAAGGTCAAGATTGAGGTTATGGGAGTTGACTCCTTAGCTAGAACCATTGATTTTGAACTTGTGGAAGAGGAACCAATCGAAGATGGAACAATTTCAGAAACATTAGCTGAAAATGGTCTGGTAGAAGAAAACGAAGATCAAGCAGCTGGAGAATAGAGTAGTCAGATGGTGGCAGTAATTGGGCCACCATCTCGTTTTAAGGAGAAAAACTCACATCATAAGTTTTGTCTCGTTAAACTAAGGATTGAAAAAACATTGGTAGTTGTTATAATAGAATTATCAGAGAATTCAGAGAATTAAATTAATAGGTAGGAGATAAGGAAAAATGTCAAAAGAGTCAAAGAAGATGATTGCAAATAATAAAAAAGCATTTTTCGATTACTTCATAGAAGAAAAGTACGAAGCAGGCATCAGCCTTCATGGTACTGAAGTAAAATCGCTACGTATGGGTAAATGCAGTATTAAAGAGTCATTTATTCGTATTGAAAATGGGGAAGTGTATGCATACAACATGCATATCAGTCCATACGAAAAAGGGAATATCTTCAACAAAGATCCTCTTCGTGTAAAGAAATTATTATTGCATCGTTATGAGATTAATAAGATCATTGGTCAAATGCAGCAAAAAGGATATACGTTAGTTCCACTTAATGTTTATTTAAAAGGAAGCCTTGTAAAAGTTGAAATTGGACTTGCCAGAGGTAAAAAATTATACGATAAACGTCAGGACATTGCGAAGAAAGACCAACGCAGAGAGGCAGAAAAAGACTTTAAAATCAAAAATATGTTCTAATTTTGTCATCAACATATTGACAAATGCATAATAATATAGTATCATCAAAACAAATCGTCTGAATAAGCCAGAATGTTTTGAATATTTAAAAACATTTATACAACCACATGTTGTACTGGTTTCAACGGGGTTTTGGAGATTGTATGTTATGTATGAAATCAACAAAATACCCACCGTTCTATCCTTAATACTAAGGGCTAGTAATGGTTTCGACAGGCTAGTTGAAGTTGGAGAAGCTATCCGGTCGTGATACGTCACATCACAACAATAAATATAAACGCAGACGAAAATTTAGCGTTCGCTGCCTAATGGCAGCTGTCTGACTTAGTGCACCTACACATTAAGACCCAGGCATCGACTTTGTAGGAAACGACTTATGCAAAGCTTTGAGCATATGGGCGTATTATGAAGCTACTGAAATCAGAAGAGTGTTAGTTCTCGTCTGATGGAGGGAATGTCAAATAACTGACTATGATAGTAGAAGGACAAGGGATGCTGGTTTGGACGCGGGTTCGACTCCCGCCTGGTCCATCAAGCAAAAGGAAAGAGCTAATATCTTATTTCGGTAAGATGTTAGCTCTTTTTTTAATTGATAGGAAACTTCTCTTCGAGAAGCCTCCTATCAATTAAAAA
>JAUNJY010000045.1:12823-33906 GCA_030535455.1 bacterium | reverse complement strand
ATGAGAAAGAGAGCAGCAGCTCATCCAGCAGAAGAAATCGGTAAAGAACTTCGTAAATTATACAGCTGGAATGGCGAAGAAAAATTAATCAATAACTAAAATTAAAGACAATTAATTATAATCAAATATTACATAGAGGCAGACTTCTTAAATAAAAGGAGTCTGTTTTTTTTATACATTAATACATAGGAAACTTCTCTTCGAGAAGTCCGCTATGTATTAGAAAAGCTTTCTAAAAAACCAGAAAGCCAAGATGTGCACTTATGCCAAAGGAGTTTATCACTGGGGCGACCTAGTTCGGCGCGGGCAAAGTGTGTGGAACACACACTTGGTTCTGCAAACAACCAACAGGCAATGTGTAAAAGTGAGAACAATAGGGGCCCCTTTTGAAAATAACCACGATTGTGTTATAATGGTTGCAATGTCAGGACGTCAGAGAAAAGATGTCTAAAAAATAAGGGAGGACAACAATGAATACCCGAGTATTAGTAGTAGATGACGAACAACCAATTGCTGATTTGTTAGAAGTGTATTTAATGAACGATGGTTATGAAGTTCATAAATTTTATAATGGAACAGATGCATTAAATAGTATAGACCAGGTTGAATATGACCTTGCAATTTTAGATGTCATGCTTCCGGATGTAGATGGATTTACCATTTGCAAAAAGATAAGAGAAAAGTATTTCTTCCCAATCATTATGCTGACAGCCAAAATCCAAGATAGTGACAAGATTATGGGACTTACCTTTGGCGCAGATGATTATATTACAAAACCATTTAACCCATTGGAACTAATGGCAAGAGTAAAGACCCAGCTTCGAAGATACAAACGTTACAATCAAAATGAGGGCGAGGAACAGGTTGCAGAAGAGGTAAACCAGTACGATTTCTTAGGCCTTATTATTAATAAAGATACTAGAAAATGCAGCCTGTATGGAAAGACGCTTTCCCTAACACCAATTGAGTTCTCAATCCTTTGGTATCTATGTGAGAATAAAGGAAAGGTCGTTCCAAGCGAGGAGCTGTTTGAAGCTGTCTGGGGTGAAAAATATCTGGACAATAATAATACAGTAATGGCTCATGTTGCAAGACTTCGTGAAAAGATGAAGGAGCCTTCAAGAAAGCCTAAATTTATAAAAACTGTATGGGGAGTGGGATATACCATTGAATGAGAAAGTAACTGAAACAAGCAAGAACATTCCAAAAGCCATGCTTCCTAGAATGATAAGGACATTTTTATTTACAGTATCGATCTTTACAATTATATTATTAATTCTGTTAGTCATAGCTGAGCGGATTTATCATTCCTATATCTTTTATGGAGATGAGCCGGTTTATCAGATCGTAAAGATTGCGCAGAGTAATATAGTTGGTATCTTTGTCAGTGCATGGCTGATCGGAATTATCGTAGATATGTATATCTATTGGAAGAAGACGCTTAATTATCTGGATACTTTGGCAGAGGCAACGACAAAGCTTTTATCCAATGATGACGAACTAATTCATTTACCAGAAGAGTTAAAGGCAATTGAGGACGAGCTAAATAATACAAAAAAGGCAGTACTTCGCAATGAACAGCTGGCAAAACAATCAGAACAGCGTAAGAATGATTTAATCATGTATCTTGCCCATGACCTTAAGACACCACTTACATCGGTTATCGGATATTTAACGTTACTGCGTGATGAGCAGCAGATATCGCCAGAGCTTCGTGAACACTATCTTTCAGTATCACTTGACCGTGCAGAGCGATTAGAGGAGTTAATTAACGAGTTCTTTGAAATTACAAGATTTAACCTTACAAACATTACATTGGAGCGTAGTCGTACCAATATTACTCGTATGATTGAGCAGATTTCTTACGAATTTGGGCCTTTGTATGCAGAGAAAAACCTTACCTGCAAGCTAGAGCTGGAACCGGATATCGAGATGTTAATTGATGTAGATAAGATGGAGAGGGTGTTTGACAACCTAATTCGCAATGCGATCAATTATAGTTTTGATAATAGTACGATTATCATTACAGCCCATAAGAGATACGATTATGTGGAAATGACATTTGTTAATCAGGGAAATACAATTCCTGAAGAAAAACTTAAGAGAATTTTTGAGCAGTTCTTCCGCTTAGACAGCTCAAGAACAAGCAAGACAGGCGGCGCAGGCCTTGGACTTGCCATATCGAAAGAGATTGTCGAGCTTCATAATGGTATGATTTCGGCTTATAGCAAAGATGAAGAAATTCAGTTTTCTATTAAGATTCCCGTTGGACTGTAAGAATTTCGTATGATTTCAAATAGAAAATAGAAATAATTTAATAATGGAAAACGAAAACATAGCACTATGTGATTTGATACGATTAACATATCAAATCACATAGTGCTTTTTTCATGTGATAATCTTTGAAGCATATGAAAAAACTCCGAGGTAACAAAACAGTGTACTGAAGAGCATTAGTGACACAAGCTGCTGTGTGGTTTGATTTTTTAAAGAAAGAAGGTATGAAAGCATGAAATTATATAATGAAAAACAGACCATTACAGTGTATAGCTGCTCCGACGATGAGCGAGCATTATTTGAACAATACGAACAGCGTTATAATATTCAGCTTAACTTATATACAGAAGATATTTCAGAGGGGAACATAAAGCTTGCCAGAGGATGTGAATGTATTAGTGTTAATCATTCTGTTCGAATAACACCAAGTTTGATTGACCGTCTTTATGAAGAGGGGGTGCGCTATATATCCACGAGAACTATTGGATTTGAACATATTGCAGTGGAGTATGCAAAGAGCATTGGCATGGAGGTCAAGAATATCAGATATTCTCCAAACAGTGTGGCGGATTACGCAATCATGCTTATTTTAATGGCGACTCGTCAGGCAAAGAGTTTATTAAAGCGTACAGAAGTACAAAACTACAGTCTTCCAAGAAAAGCAGGAAGAGAGCTTCAGGAGCTGACAATAGGAGTGGTTGGAACTGGATGTGTTGGAAGTACCCTGATTGAACACTTATCAGGTTTTGGCACGAAGATCCTTGCATATGATGTACATCAAAAAGAATCCGTGAAACAATATGCAACCTATGTGACATTGGAGACCCTTTTAAAGGAAAGTGACGTAATTACTCTCCATATGCCGGCAAAGGAAGAGACGAAGCATATCATTAACCGAAAGACCATCGCCATGATGAAAGATGATGCTTATATTATCAATACAGGAAGAGGCTCCCTGATAGATACAGAAGCATTAATTGAAGGAATAGAAAGCGGAAAGCTTGGAGGAGCAGCACTAGATGTTTTAGAAAATGAGCTTCAGTATTTATATCAGGATTTGCAGGATGTGCCTCTCGCTAATTTTGAATTTGCATTGCTTAATTCCTTTCCCAATGTAGTAATTACGCCACATATTGCATTTTATACGGAGCAGGCAGTTCGTGACATGGTAGGCAATTCAATTGATAACTGTATGAGCTTCCTTGGTGAGTCAGAAAAGTATCTAAGTGAAAATAAAAGAGAAGAATTGGTATAAGGGCAAGACCGTAAAAAACTAACATAAATATTAAAAATACAATAAAGAAGCACATCATTTCCTATGCTATAATAAGAGTAATAATAGGATTGGCGGGAGGAAATGGGAAAATGTTTGGTAAGTTATTGGAATATAGAGTGGCAGGACAAAAGATTTTATTAACATTTGAAAACAGGTCTGCACGCATTGAGGTGATTACAAGCAATATCATTAATGTGTTTGCAGGCTTTCAAAGTGATACACATGACTCGAGAGCAATTGAAGGCGAAAAGCTAGTTCCCTGCAGCATTAAAGTTATTCGAGAAGAAGAAGCACTTGTTATCAAGACGGAGGATGTAATTGTAAAGGTTTATGATGAGTTTAAAGTTGATTTTTATAATATAGATGGCCAGCCAATCAGCCTGGAGTATCGAGGGAAAAGGACACCCCTTTATCATGTTCCCGAATCCATGAAGAAGTTTTTACAGCAGGAAGGGCACACCTTTGATATTAATGAAACGGAAAACTACGCCATACAATGTGTTCGCAGTCTTGATAAGAAAGATGCAATTTATGGCCTTGGTGACAAGACCGGGGTATTAAATAAACGATATTACGAGTATGAAATGTGGAATACGGATAATCCGGATCCTCATGAAGATAGTTTTAAAGCTCTTTATAAGAGCATTCCATTTTTTATTACATTAAAGGAAGAGGGAGTCTACGGTATCTTTTTTGACAACCATAACAAGACTTATTTTGATATGGGAAAGGAAAGTGAAGATTACTATGTGTTCGGAAGTGAAGCAGGAAATCTGGATTATTATTTCTTTGCGGGAGAACATATGGCAGACATTATTAAAGAATATACATATTTAACAGGAAGAATGCCGCTGCCACAGCTTTGGACGTTAGGATACCATCAGTCTAGATGGGGATATGAGACGGAAGAGGAAGTACGGCGAATTGCAAAGACAATGCGAAAAAACAAGATACCTTGCGACTGCATTCATTTAGATATTGATTATATGGATCATTACAAGGTGTTCTCATGGAACAAAGAGACCTATGAAGACCCAAAACGACTGATTAATGACTTAAAAGAGATGGGATATAAGATTGTCACAATTATTGATCCAGGAGTAAAGGTAGAAAAAGGGTATGATGTATATGAGGAAGGCATTAAAAAAGACTACTTTGTAAAGGATCGGGATGGAAACGTCTATGTCAATCAGGTCTGGCCAGGAGACTCGGTCTTCCCGGACTTTGGAAAAAAAGAAGTTCGTGACTGGTGGGCTGAAAAGCAGCAGTTCTTATTAAATAAAGGGGTTCGTGGTGTATGGAATGATATGAATGAGCCAGCCAGCTTTAAGGGGCCACTGCCTGATGATGTGCAGTTTACAGATGAAGACCATATGTCTACGCATAAGGAAATGCACAACCTTTATGGACATAACATGGCAAAGGCAACATTTAAAGGATTGAAAAAATATGACCGAAGAAGACCATTTGTAATTACCAGGGCTTGTTATAGCGGAAGTCAGAAGTATGCACTGGGATGGACAGGAGACAACCAAAGTCTTTGGGGACATCTTAGATTATCCGTCGTACAGCTGTGTAACAGCGGACTTAGCGGATTTCCGTTTATGGGAACGGATATCGGGGGATTTGGAAGTGATACCACAAAGGAACTGCTTACAAGATGGGTACAAGTCGGATGCTTCTCACCATTTTTTAGAAATCATTGTGCCAAAGGGCGCTCAGACCAAGAACCTTGGGTATTTGGAGAAGAGACCATGAATATATATCGTAAATTTGTGAATTTAAGATATCAGCTTATTCCTTATTTATATGATACATTTCGTATTGCAGAGCAGACCGGGATTCCAATGTTTCGCCCACTTGTTTTGCAATATGAAAAGGACGAAAAAGTGAAAAATATGAATGATCAATTTATGGTCGGTGAGCAGTTATTAGTTGCACCGGTTCTAGAGCAAGGTGCAACTGCACGATTGGTATATCTTCCGGAAGGTGGCTGGTATGATTATGAAACAAAAGAGTATCATGAAGGGAACCGTTATATTATGAAAGAGGCACCATTGGATTGCTGCCCAATGTTTGTAAAAGAAGGAACCATCTTGCCAACTTTCCCAGTTCGGGATTACATTGGTGAGACAAAGGATGAAGAATTGATCTTAAAGGTATTTGGAACCAATGGAAGGTATGTACATTATCAGGATAATGGGGAAGATTTTGCCTATAGGGATGGTGAGTATAATGAATATGAGTTCCTTTTAGAAAATGGAACCGTTACGACCAATATGCTTCACCATAATTATAAGGATTATCAAAAAATAGAAGTAGAGCAATAAAAAAATAGAATGAGATTTTACGTATTGGGAATACTAAGCTTATAATGGCAAACCATACATAACTGCTGTTGAAATGGAGGATTAGTATGAACGTACGAATTAAATCACTTGCAATACTTCTAGTGATTGTAATATTTTTTTCCGGATGTAGCACAAAGAGTGAAGCAAATACAAGGATGAGTAAAGCAGAGGGGAAAAGCCCTGCATTTACAGTATCACCCACAGAAAGTGTAGAGACCAATGTAACAAGTAAGGAAAACTATCTGATTGTTAAGATCACCTATATCGGCTGTATTTATTTTAAAGCCCAGGCCCCTTGGGAAAATGGAATTAATTATATCGTAATTGCTGAGCTTGATGATGAGTATTCCGTAGGAGATTATGTCCAGGTGGTATATGATGATATCTATGAGGTGGAAGACAATCAGTATGAGATCAATGCCAAGAAGGTAGTGGAGACCACTTATGTGGAAAGCAAGGACACAGATTACAAGCCGGTCATTTACCTTTATCCTAAAAAAGAAGAAAATATCAGTGTAAAGTTAGAATACCAGGGTGTCATTACTGTATCTTCTCCAGAATATAAAAACAAAGGATGGGAAGTGAAGGCATTCCCTGATGGCAGGATTATTGGAGAGGATGGAAAGGAATATCCTTATATCTTTTGGGAAGGAATTCGGGAGATGTCCTATGAAATCACAGAAGGATTTTGTGTAAGTGGCAAGGATACCGAGAGCTTCCTGCGTGATAAGCTAACCTATATGGGACTTACGGAGGCAGAAGCAACAGACTTTATCAATTTTTGGCTTCCATATATGAAAGGAAATACCTATAATCTTATTTCATTCCAGGGAAAGGCATATACAGACAATGCAAAGCTTACCATTAAGCCAAAGCCAGACAGTATTTTAAGGGTCTATATGGTATTTAAGCCGTTAAAGAAAAAAATATCAGTTAAAGAGCAGAAGCTGTCCACATTTAAGCGAAAGGGATTTTCGGTTATAGAATGGGGCGGTACAATTCAATAAAGACAAGATACCTCTTAATCAATAAATACGCCAGTGAGATTAAGGGGTATTTTTTTGTTACGGAATAGAAACACGATAAGAGAATTCTCTTAAAAGGCTGCAGACAGGAGGGAATATGAGTGTGGAAGCCACTTTAATATGGTAAAAGTTCTAGAAAGTATTATACTTATTATATAGGTGAGGAGGGTTTGCTGTGGAGGATCAAACAATCAGGCATTACGAACAGACGGGGAAGAACTTTTCAGAGCGTACATATGTTTATAATTTAGAAGGAATACAAAAGCGTTTTATACACATGCTGCCGGAGAAGGCAATAATTATGGACTTAGGATGCGGCTCAGGAAAAAATACGTTGTATTTTAAGAGTCAGGGATTAACCGTAATTCCGGTGGAGGGGTCAAGAGTATTATGTAATATTGCAACCAAGCATACAGGAATTAAGGTGCGTCATATGCGTGTAAGTGAACTAAATGAAGTAAGTAAATATGACGGAGTATGGACCGGCTCCTCTTTAATTCATTTATCTTATAATGAGGCAATAGATGTCTTACATAGGATTGCTAAGTCACTAAAGCCAGGCGGTGTCTTATATATGGCGTTTCGATATGGAACATTTGAAGGCATAGAGAATGGCAGACAATATATTGATTTAAATGAAAAGAAGCTAGAGCGGCTGATAAAACAAGTCAGGGTATTTGAGCAAGAATTAATGACCGTGACACCGGACATACGGCCAGAATGTGAGCAGCAATGGATGAATATATTTTTACGCAAAATAAGATAATGATAATAAGGCTGTGGCAAGTGCTACAGCCTTATTATCATTATAGGAGAGCGTTCGTTGCAGCCGTTCTCAAGAAGGAGTGGTAAAATTGTCAGAGATGAACGAAAATGAAATGTTAACCCATACATGTTATCCGATTTATAATGAGCAATCCAAAGTTCTGATTTTAGGGACGTTCCCAAGCGTAAAATCAAGAGAAATGAAGTTCTTTTATTCCCATCCACAAAATCGTTTTTGGAAACTTCTAGCTCGTATTGCCCACACTGAGGTACCGAAAACAATTGAAGAGAAAAAAGCGCTCCTGCTTGACCATAATATTGCCTTATGGGATGTGGTGTCTAGCTGTACGATTACAGGATCCAGTGACTCTAGCATTAAGAACGTTGTACCTGCAGATATTCAAAGCATCTTAGAAGTAGCGGATATCAAGCATATTTATGCCAATGGAAATAAGACAGTGGAGCTATATAAAAAATTGATTTACCCAAAGACAAACAGGGAAATCATAAAACTTCCAAGTACTTCGCCGGCCAATGCTAAGTTTACATTGGATTTATTATATGAGGAATGGAAGGTAATAGAGAAAGATTTATTCCAGTATTAGTTAGTATCTTTTTGGCGAATATTCTAGTATAATGTAAAATTAGACAACTAAAACAATTTTTAGTTGAATGATTTCGTGTACAACGTGTATTGATAGAAAGAAAAGGTGGATAAATGTCTTACGAATACGAACCTATTGTGGATAAGTTACTAGTTTGGTTTGATGAAAATCGACGAATTCTTCCTTGGAGAGAAGATCCCAGACCGTACTATGTGTGGGTTTCTGAAATTATGCTTCAACAGACAAGAGTCGAGGCAGTAAAAGGATACTTTGATCGTTTTACAAAAGAGCTCCCTACAATTGAGGCGCTTGCAGAAGCAAGTGAAGAAAAAATCTTAAAGCTTTGGGAAGGCTTGGGTTATTATAATAGAGTGCGTAATCTTCAAAAGGCAGCACAAGTCGTAGTTAGTGAGTATAATGGCGTCCTTCCTGATTCTTATGAGGAGCTGATAAAGCTTCCGGGAATTGGTTCTTATACTGCAGGTGCAGTTGCTTCAATCGCGTATCAGAAAAGAGTACCGGCAGTAGACGGAAATGTACTTCGCATTGTAAAACGTCTTGCAGCAAGTTTTGATGATATTACAAAACAAAAAGTAGTAAAAGAAGTAGAGCGTGAGATGAAGGAGATTATGCCGGAACGTGCAGGAGATTTTAATCAGGCACTGATGGACCTTGGTGCAACGATCTGCATACCTAATGGGCGTCCTCTTTGTGAGAAATGTCCGATTGCAGAACATTGTGAGGGAAGAAAGCAGGATGTTATGATGCTTTTACCAGTCAAACCATCCAAAAAGCCACGCAAAATTGAAGAAAAAACCATATTAGTAATGGAATATGAAAGCAAATATGCATGTAACAGACGCCCTAAGAAAGGACTTCTTGCAGGATTATGGGAACTCCCTAATGTGGAAGGAAGGCTTACGGTAGAAGAATTAAATGATGCATTAAAGGAGCTTGGAATTACCGAATATGAAGTAGAGTTATTAGGTAAGGCGAAGCATATCTTTAGCCATATTGAGTGGCATATGCTTGGATACCATATATTAATAAAACAAAAAACGGATAATATTCGCCCAAATGTTTCTGATGCGGGAGAATTATCACGTTCCCTAGAAGAGTATTCATGGATGTCTTCGACAAAGCTTAAGGAAGACATTGCACTTCCGACGGCATTTGAATACTACAAGTGCTGGGAACGATAGAGAAAATGACCTCAGGGTTAGACAGAAAGGAATTTTACTTATGCAAAAAGGTAATTATGGTTTATTTACAGCTATCACCATGATTGCAGGAATTGTTATTGGGTCTGGTATCTTCTTTAAATCAGACGACGTATTATTATATACAAATGGTAGCGTATTTCTTGGCGTATTAGTATTTGTAATTGCGGCATTTGCGATTATCTTCGGATGCTTAGCAATTTCTCAGTTAGCGACAAGAACCGACAATCCTGGTGGAATTATTGCTTATGCAGAAGAATTTGTGAATGACAAAGTGGCTTCAGCATTTGGCTGGTTCCAAAGCTTTTTATACTTACCAACGTTAATAGCCGTTGTTGGAACGGTAAGTGGTATGTATATTTGCCAGCTTTTTGGAATCGAAGGAAACAGTATAATCTATTGCTTAATCGGATTGGGAGCAATCCTTGTATTTTTCGGATTTAATATGCTTTCTGCTCGTTTTGGAGGAGCTTTCCAAAATGCATCCATGATCATTAAGCTTATACCGTTATTATTAATTGGTATTTTAGGCTTTGTTTATGGAAAGCCTGGAGATATCATTGCAAGTGATGTAGAAATGATCCGTAATACATCAATAGGGACCACTTGGTTAGCAGCGTTTGCGCCAATCGCATTCTCCTTTGACGGATGGATTGTTGCGACTGGAATAAGTCATGAAATTCGTAACAGTAAACGTAATCTTCCGATTGCACTTATTTGTGCGCCAATCGTTATCTTAGTTGCGTACCTTACTTATTTCATTGGAATTACTTCTTTAGTAGGACCTGAAACAGTATTGGCACAAGGAAACGAAAGTGTTTATACAGCATGTAATATGATCTTTGGACCATCAGGATCAAAGGCGTTATTAGTGTTTATCATTATTTCTGTACTTGGTACTTTAAATGGATTGATCATCGGCAGTATTCGTCAGCCATACTCATTAGCGATCCGTAAATTAATGCCAGGTGCATCTGCATTATCCAAAGAAAGCAAGAAGTTTAACGGAATGCCTGTTAATTCAGGACTGTTATCACTTGTTGTATCACTTGCTTGGTTATTAGTGCATTACTTTACATTAGAAGCAGGCATGCAAGGAGACGTATCTGAAATTGCAGTCAGTGTAAGTTATCTTAATTATTGCGTATTATACTACGTAGTATTTAAGCTTGCTAGAAAAGGTGAGATCAAGAATAAGTTTATGGGATATGTTGTTCCAGTAATGGCAACGCTTGGTTCCCTTATCATTGTTCTTGGTGCTGCCAGCAACAAGTATTTCCCAATTTACCTGCTAATCTGCTTTGCAGTTATGGGTGTAGGATATTACTTTGGTGCAAAAAGCATGAAAAATGAAACGGTAATGGAAGTAGAAATGGAAGCATAGAGCCATTTTTAAAAAAGCCATATATCAGCTTTTAATTAAGTTGCTATATGGCTTTTCTTTGGGTTCTATGTAACCAAAATCGAAAAAGATCATAAAATGTAGTGTAGAAAACTATTTGGTGATTATATGTGTTGTAGAAAAAATAGATGTTGCAGAAATTATGAATGTTATTGGCAACCAGAACCATGCCGCCCTCTTATGACTGAAATATTAAGGACTCTTAATGCCACACCACAAGCAGGAACCACTACGGCATCATTTATAGATCTCGGAATGCAAATTTGTGCAGAGGGAGCAGCAATTACTTATTTAGCTCCTAATACCATATATTTCAATGCTCCAGGGACCTATTTTGTTAGATATTCAGGACAATTTATTGGAACTAATACTACAGATAGCGTGTTTATTCAAGCAGTATTAGGTGGAACTCCAGTAGTAGGAAGCAGTTTGAATGTAACGTTTCCAGTAGCAGGAATTGCTCAGACAGGAACTCAGAGCTTTTATGTTACAGTAACGTCGCCAACGACTCTTACATTTGCTCAGACTTCCACATTAACAACAGATACAATTTCTAATTTTGGAGTAGTAGTGACAAGAATTAATACACCTTATATGGATTATGGATGTAATGACTTCTATTACTAGTGATTAACTACAACAACTAGAGAATGAAAGGCCCTCAGGTGCAGACGTATTTTGTTCTGCACCTGAGGGTCTTTAAAGTTTTGAGGGATTACTGTTCTTCATAAAACTGAATAAATTTATTCATAGCGTCAGAGACAGGGAACTTGGTGGAATACGCAAATCCTACTTGGCGCTTCTGAATGGCATTCTTTAATGGGATTTCAATTAGTGTGCCATTTATCAGCTCCTCTTCTACGAATTCGCCAATGACGCAGGCAATGCCAAGTCCAATCTTAGCAAAGTCAATAAGAAGGTCCATGCTGCTGACTTCAAGCACCTGATTGGTGGTAATATTATTTTCTTCAAAATACTTTTCTATGTAGATACGAGTAATGTTTTTCTCATTTAATAGCATCAGATTAGCCGTATTAAAGATGGTGTCCTCATCCACTTTTTCCTGTCGGATTTCCAAATTCTCTAGATAGCTTTTGGTTGTGACGAAACAGTCGTGGATTTCCTGGATTGGATAGAAGTCCATATCCTTAAATTCATTTGGATGTCCGATTAAGCCGATGTCGATCTTATTTTCTTCTAGAGCCTTGATTGTCTCAAATGTGGAATGACATTCAATGGTAATCTTAATATGTGGATATTTCTCCAAAAACTTTTTAAGATACGGAAGCAGGATATACTTGCAAAGTGTGGAACTAACGCCAATACGGATATGTCCAATGCCAAGGTTCTTTATTTTATCAATCCGTTTGTTAGCAAGGTTTAAGGTATCGAAGGCGCTTGCACAAGCTTCATATAAAATTTGCCCTTCATCTGTAAGGACAACGCCTCTTGAGTTTCGATGAAACAAGATTACATCAAGAGAAGCTTCTAGTTTGCTGATGGATTTACTGATAGCAGGCTGGCTAATAAATAACTCTTTGGATGCTTTGGAGATATTGCCCTCCTTTGCTACTACATAAAAAATACGATAAGAGGATAAATTCTGGTCCATAGGTAGGTCATTCCCTTCATTTAGTGATTGAAAATCTATAACCTTATGTTATAACTGCAAGTTATAGTATGTATGCTTAATATGTATTTTTAGTATAGCAAATAATGTGCTATACTTCAAACATGAACAAAACAGTTTGAAGGAGGAGTGCTTTATGGGAATGACGATGACCCAAAAGATATTAGCAGCACATGCAGGATTGGAAAAAGTGGTTGCAGGACAATTGATAGAAGCAAATCTTGACTTAGTCTTAGCAAATGACATTACCGGACCGGTTGCAATTCATGAGGTTGAAAAGCTAAAGAAGAAGACGGTATTTGATAAGGATAAGATTGCACTTGTACCTGACCATTTCACACCTAATAAAGACATCAAGTCTGCAGAGCATTGTAAATGTGTAAGAAATTATGCAAAAGAGCATGATATTACCAATTACTTTGAAATTGGCGAAATGGGAATCGAGCATGCACTACTTCCTGAAAAAGGATTGATTGTAGCTGGCGAGACTTGCATTGGTGCAGATTCACATACTTGTACTTATGGAGCATTAGGAGCATTCTCTACAGGGGTTGGTAGTACGGATATGGGTGCCGGCATGATTACAGGTAAAGCATGGTTTAAAGTACCTAGCGCAATTAAGATTGTTTTAACAGGAAAGCCACAAAAATGGGTGAGTGGCAAGGACGTAATTTTACATATTATTGGAATGATTGGCGTAGATGGCGCATTATATAAATCTATGGAGTTTGTTGGAGACGGAATTAAGAACCTTACCATGGATGATCGTTTCTCAATTGCGAATATGGCAATTGAAGCTGGGGCTAAGAACGGAATTTTCCCAGTAGATGAGTTAACAATTGAATATATGAAAGAACATTCCACAAAAGAATATGCCGTATATGAAGCAGATGCAGATGCGTTGTATGATCAGGTAATCAATATTGACTTAGGAGAACTTGAACCTACCGTTGCATTTCCTCATTTACCAGAGAATACAAAGACAGTAAAAGAGTCTGGCGAAGTGAAGATTGACCAGGTAGTCATTGGTTCTTGTACAAATGGACGTATCGGTGACCTTAGAACAGCAGCAAAAGTATTAGAAGGAAGACACGTTGCAAAAGGAATGAGAGCAATCGTATTTCCTGCTACTCAGAAAATCTACCTTCAGGCAATTGAAGAAGGATTAATTCAGACATTTATCAAGGCAGGCGCAATCGTAAGCACTCCAACCTGTGGACCATGTCTTGGCGGCCATATGGGAATCCTTGCCGCAGGAGAAAGAGCAGTATCCACCACAAACCGTAACTTTGTAGGACGTATGGGACACGTAGACAGCGAAGTTTACCTTGCAAGTCCAGCTGTCGCAGCAGCAAGTGCAGTAACGGGAAAAATCAGCGAACCTAGTGACTTAGGATTATAGAAAGGGAGGAGAATATAAATGAAAGCACATGGAACAGTACATAAATATGGAGATAACGTTGATACAGACGTTATTATCCCAGCAAGATATTTAAATTCATCCGATCCAAAAGAACTTGCAAAGAGCTGTATGGAGGATATCGATCCTGAATTTACGAAACGAGTAAAACAAGGAGATATCATTGTTGCAAATAAGAACTTTGGATGTGGCTCATCCAGAGAACATGCGCCAATTGCAATTAAGGCAGCAGGAATTAGCTGTGTAATCGCAGAGACATTTGCAAGAATTTTCTATCGTAATGCAATCAATATCGGCTTACCAATTATAGAATGTCCCGAAGCAGCAGAAAACATTGATGCCGGAGATGAGGTAGAAATTGATTTTGACTCCGGAAAGATCTATAACAAGACAAAGGGAACAGAGTTTCAAGGTCAAGCATTTCCTGAATTTATGCAAAAAATCATTAAGGCAGAAGGCTTAATCAACTATATAAACGAGCAATAAGTTTTCTGAAAAAAAACATGAATATTTTCTAATTCTGTCGTACAAAATAGTGGCTGTAGAGCATTATAATATGAACACTTGAAACAGAAATTTAGAAAGGAATTTATGTTATGAAAAAGAAAACTTCTAGCTATCGAGACAGCTACTATGATTATGATGATGACGACATGAGAAGTGCTTATGAAGATGATTATGGATTTGAAGATGAAGACGATGAGTATGAGGATTTCTTAGAAGACGAGTATGACGAATGAAACACTTCATCACGTTGACGTATTGACATGAATAACGGTATCATTTATAATGTCGATAATACGGACGAATTGTCGCCCTAAGTAAGAAGCCTTACTTAGGGCTATTTCATTATAACCTTAGTAGTTTTATCTATTTTGTAAAAGCATTTACAAGGAAAAAGACGAAAGGAAGTATAAATATGAACTATAACATAGCAGTAATACCTGGAGATGGAATTGGTCCAGAAATCACAACTGAGGCAAGAAAAGTATTAGATGCCATTGGAAACAAATTCGGACATACGTTTACATATGAGGAAGTATTAATGGGTGGTGCAAGCATCGATGCAACAGGATATCCATTAACTAAAGAGGCAATTGATACGGCAAAGGCAAGTGACAGCGTATTGCTTGGAGCAGTAGGCGGCAACGTTGGCCAGTCCAACTGGTATCAGCTTCCTCCGGACAGAAGACCAGAAGCAGGCTTATTGCAAATCCGTAAAGCATTAAACTTATTTGCAAATATTCGTCCAGCCGTATTATTTGATGAACTAAAAGCAGCATGTCCATTAAAAGATACCATTGTAGAAAATGGATTTGACTTTGTTGTAATGAGAGAACTTACCGGCGGCTTATACTTTGGCGAACGTAAGACAGAAGAGGTAGACGGTGTCTTAAAGGCAACCGATACCCTTACATATGACGAAAATGAAATAAGAAGAATTGCCAAATGGGGCTTTGATATTGCAATGAAGCGTAATAAGAAAGTTTGCAGCGTAGATAAGGCCAATGTTTTGGACTCTTCAAGACTTTGGAGAAAAGTCGTAAAAGAAGTATCTGCAGAGTATCCAGAAGTGGAACTATCAGATATGCTGGTTGATAACTGTGCAATGCAGTTAGTAAAAGACCCAACTCAGTTCGATGTAATCTTAACAGAGAATATGTTTGGAGATATCTTATCTGATGAGGCAAGCATGGTAACCGGTTCCATTGGAATGCTTGCAAGTGCATCCTTAGGTGAGGGAACGTTAGGATTATATGAACCAAGCCATGGTTCAGCACCAGATATTGCAGGTCAAAATAAAGCAAACCCAATTGCAACCATCCTTTCTGCAGCAATGATGCTACGTTATAGCTTTGATTTAGAGAAAGAAGCCGATGCCATTGAAAATGCAGTAAAAGCTGTGTTGAAAGACGGTATTCGAACCATTGATATCTATTCAGAGGGAAGCAAACTGGTAGGAACAAAAGAAATGGGCGATGAGATCGTAAAGAGAATCTAGAAAGGGAGTAGTAGTATGAGAAGTGATCAAGTAACAAAAGGGATGCAGCAGGCACCACATAGATCGTTATTTAATGCATTAGGTCTGACAAAAGAAGAGATGGAGAGACCATTAATCGGTATTGTAAGTTCTTACAATGAAATCGTTC
Source organism: bacterium (assembly GCA_030535455.1). GTDB lineage: Bacteria > Bacillota > Clostridia > Lachnospirales > Lachnospiraceae > KM106-2. The sequence goes on along the minus strand of JAUNJY010000045.1, from coordinate 17,785 downwards.
CAGGTCATATGAATCTTGATAAGATTGTAGAAGCAGTAAAGCTTGGGGTAGCAATGGCAGGTGGAACTCCAATCGTGTTCCCTGCAATTGCAGTATGTGACGGTATTGCCATGGGACATACCGGAATGAAATATTCCCTTGTAACAAGAGATTTGATTGCAGACTCAACCGAAGCAATGGCAATGGCACATCAATTTGATGCTTTAGTCATGGTGCCAAACTGCGATAAGAATGTACCAGGACTTTTGATGGCAGCTGCGAGACTTAACATTCCTTCTATCTTCGTAAGCGGCGGACCAATGCTTGCAGGACATGTACATGGACAGAAACGAAGCTTATCCAGTATGTTTGAAGCAGTAGGTTCTTACGCAGCAGGCAAGATGACAGCAGAAGATGTAGAGGAATTTGAAAATAAAGTATGTCCAACCTGTGGTTCCTGTTCTGGAATGTATACTGCAAACTCCATGAACTGTTTAACAGAAGCATTAGGCATGGGACTTCGTGGAAATGGTACAATTCCGGCAGTATATTCTGAAAGAATTAAACTTGCAAAACATGCAGGAATGCAGATCATGGAATTACTTAAAAATAATATCCGCCCAAGAGACATTATGACAAAAGATGCATTTATGAATGCACTTACCGTTGATATGGCACTTGGATGCTCCACAAACTCTATGCTTCATTTACCAGCAATCGCTCATGAAGCAGGTGTGGAATTAAACGTAGACATTGCCAATGCAATCAGTGCAAAGACACCAAACCTTTGTCACCTTGCACCAGCAGGCCATACATATATGGAAGATTTGAATGAAGCAGGCGGCGTTTATGCTGTAATGAATGAGCTTGCCAAGAAAGATCTTTTAAATCTTAATTGCATCACAGCAACAGGAAAAACGGTAGGCGAAAATATCAGTGGTGCCGTAAACAGAGATCCAGAAACAATTCGTCCAATTGACAACCCATATTCTGTAACAGGCGGAATTGCAGTATTAAAAGGTAATATTGCACCAGACTCAGGCGTTGTAAAACGTTCTGCGGTAGTACCTGAAATGATGGTTCATTCCGGTCCAGCAAGAGTATTTGACTGTGAAGAAGATGCCATTGAAGCAATTAAAAGTGGAAAAATCGTAGCAGGAGACGTAGTAGTCATTCGTTATGAAGGACCAAAAGGCGGCCCTGGTATGAGAGAAATGCTTAATCCAACCAGTGCAATTGCAGGTATGGGACTTGGATCCAGCGTTGCACTTATTACAGATGGACGTTTCTCAGGAGCTTCCCGTGGTGCATCCATTGGACACGTTTCTCCTGAAGCAGCAGTTGGCGGACCAATCGCATTGATTGAAGAAGGCGATATTATCAGTATCAACATTCCAGAAAATATAATGAACGTAGAAGTATCCGATGAGGAACTTGCAGCACGCCGTGAAAAATGGCAGCCAAGAGAACCTAAGATTACCACAGGCTACCTTGCAAGATATACTGCAATGGTAACGAGCGGTAACAGAGGTGCAGTACTTGAAGTACCAAGATAGAAAGAAAGTACCTTTCTATCTTGGCAGCCGCTCCCTTGAAGAAAACAGGGGGCGGGATGCACACTCGCGTCCAAGGTGGCTATTAGACGTAAGGGTTTATGACGCTCGGCGCAAAAGCATAGTTTCACCCCATTGTTGCTATAAAAATAAATAGTAAAAGGAAGAAGAATATAAAACGGGTATTCAGAGTCTTTTTACAAAACAGCAAGAAAAAAACAGACGCAGGTCTAGAAAGAGGTACGGTTATGTTGTTGACAGGATCACAAATATTAGTTGAATGTTTAAAAGAACAAGGTGTAGACACCGTATTTGGTTATCCAGGCGGTGCCGTATTAAATATCTATGATGAGCTTTATCGACATCAAACGGAAATCAATCATGTCTTAACAAGCCATGAGCAAGGCGCATCCCATGCAGCAGATGGTTATGCAAGGGCTACAGGAAAAGTCGGAGTATGCATTGCTACTTCAGGTCCCGGTGCTACAAACTTAGTAACAGGAATTGCAACAGCGTATATGGATAGTGTTCCTATGGTAGCAATAACAGGCAATGTTTCCGTTCCTCTATTAGGAAAAGATAGTTTCCAAGAGGTAGACATCAAAGGAATTACAATGCCTATTACAAAGCATAATTATATTGTAAAGGATGTTACAGAGCTTGCAGACACCATAAGGAAGGCATTTACCATTGCAAAGACAGGTCGTCCTGGGCCAGTCCTTGTGGATATTGCAAAAGATGTAACTGCAAATAAGGCAGAGTATAAGAAGGTAACGCCAAAAGTGGTGGTAAGACAGACAAGTACCATCAAGGAAGATGCCATAGATGGTGCATTAGAGTTAATTAAGAATGCAAAACGCCCAATGATTTTTGTAGGCGGCGGTGCGGTAATCTCAGGTGCAAATATTGAGTTAAAGGAATTTGTGCAAAAGGTAGATGCCCCTGTTACCGACAGCTTAATGGGAAAAGGAGCATTTGACGGAGAAGACCCTTATTACACGGGAATGCTTGGAATGCATGGAACAAAAGCAGCAAACCTTAGTGTTACGAAATGTGATTTATTGATCGCCATAGGAGCTAGATTTTCTGACCGAGTTACAGGAAATGCAAAGAAATTTGCTTATAATGCGAAGATCCTGCAAATTGATGTGGATCCGGCAGAGATTAATAAGAATGTGGATGTACATGAATGCATTATTGGAGATGTAAAATCTGTTCTTAAAATATTAAATGCAAAGCTTGAAAAGCAGGATCACAAAGAATGGATTGATGAGGTCATCGAGTTAAAGAAATCCAAGCCTCTTACGTATAATAAAGAGATTTTATCAGGCCCATATATTATTGAGAAATTATATGAGATTACTAAAGGGGATGCCATCATAGCAACCGAAGTTGGCCAGCATCAGATGTGGGCAGCCCAGTATTATAAATATCGTTCTCCTAGAACACTGCTTACATCCGGAGGTCTTGGAACAATGGGCTATGGACTAGGTGCCAGCATTGGTGCAAAATACGGAAAACCGGATAAGACTGTTGTCAATATTGCAGGAGATGGCTGCTTTAGAATGAACATGAACGAGATAGCAACAGCAGCCCGTTATAATGTACCAATCATTGAAATTATTTTTAACAATCATGTACTAGGCATGGTAAGACAATGGCAAACGTTGTTCTATGGAAAGCGTTATTCACATACTATATTAAATGACAAGGTTGATTATGTGAAACTTGCCGAGGCAATGGGGGCAACCGCATTCCGAATTACAAAAAAAGAAGAAGTAGAGGAAACATTAAGGAAGGCAATCGAATTAAATGCACCTGTAGTCATTGACTGTCAGCTAGACAGTGATGATAAAGTATGGCCAATGGTTGCACCAGGCGCACCAATTGAGGAAGTATTTACAGAAGAAGACCTAAAAAATAAGCAAAAGTGATAAATTGTGCAATCTCTGTTTGACTAAAATTTAGCAAAGTTTTATAATTATTTCTAATGGTAGATACTACCAGTTACATAATAAAGGAGGAGATTTACGTGGGACGTGTATATAACTTTTCAGCAGGCCCAGCTGTATTACCAGAAGAGGTACTAAGGGAAGCTGCAGATGAAATGCTTGACTATAATGGCTCTGGAATGAGTGTTATGGAGATGAGTCATAGATCGAAAGAATATCAAGAGATCATTGAGACAGCAGAACAAGACTTAAGAGATTTAATGAATATTCCTGATAATTACAAAGTTTTATTCTTACAAGGTGGAGCATCCCAGCAATTTGCCGCAATTCCAATGAACTTGATGAAGAATAAAGTAGCAGATTACATAATAACAGGTCAATGGGCTAAGAAAGCATATCAGGAAGCATGCCTTTATGGTAAAGCAAATGCAATTGCATCTTCTGCAGATAAGACATTTTCTTATATTCCAGATTGTTCAGACCTGCCAATCAGCGATGACGCAGATTACGTTTACATATGTGAAAATAATACGATTTATGGAACTAAGTATAAGACATTGCCTAATACAAAAGGAAAAACATTAGTTGCCGATGTATCCTCCTGTTTCTTATCTGAACCAGTTGATGTAACGAAATATGGTGTAATTTATGGTGGCGTTCAAAAGAATATCGGTCCAGCAGGTGTTGTAATTGTAATTATCCGTGAGGACCTAATTACAGACGATGTATTACCTGGAACTCCAACCATGTTAAAATATAAAACTCAGGCAGATGCAAAATCCTTATACAACACACCACCAGCATACGGAATTTATATCTGTGGCAAAGTATTTAAATGGCTTAAGAAAATGGGCGGCCTAGAAGTAATGAAACAAAGAAATGAAGAAAAAGCCAAAATTCTTTATGACTTCTTAGACCAAAGTGAATTATTTAAAGGAACTGTTGTAAAGGAAGACCGTTCTATCATGAACGTTCCATTTGTAACAGGAGACGCAGACTTAGATGCTAAATTTGTAAAAGAAGCAAAAGCAGCAGGCTTTGTCAATATTAAAGGCCATAGAACAGTAGGCGGAATGAGAGCTAGTATCTATAACGCTATGCCAAAAGAAGGCGTAGAAAAATTAGTAGAATTTATGAAGAAATTCGAAGCCGACAATAAATAAGAATGCTAGAAGAAAGGACGTTAACGACAATCGTCTAAAAGATGAAATCGGGAACGTCTTTTCCTGTACCTAGGGGGCTTTCCCCCTAGGTACAGGAAAAGCTGCCGCTAAATAATGCGGCAGGAGATGCGCACTCACCCAAGAGGAAGAAGTCGCAGATGCGACAGGGTTCGGCGCAGACCAAGTGTCCGTTTCGGACACTTGGAAGGAGTACCTAGGGGGCTTCCCCACCTAGGTATAAGAAAAGCTGCCGCTAAAAAAATGCGGCAGGAGATGCGCACTCACCCAAGAGGAAGAAGTCGCAGATGCGACAGG
>JAUNJY010000045.1:0-12723 GCA_030535455.1 bacterium | reverse complement strand
GTTCGGCGCAGACCAAGTGTCCGTTTCGGACACTTGGAAGGAGTTCCTAGGGGGCTTCCCTTCTTAACTATTACATAGAATTTAATAAAGGAGAATATAAAATGGTAAAGATTAATTGTCTTAATAAAATCAGTAAAGTCGGACTTAACTTGCTTACTGATCAATATGAGCAGGTAGAAGAGTTTAGTGATGCAAATGCAGTCTTAGTCCGCAGTGCAGCAATGCATGACATGGAAATGCCAAAAGACCTTGTAGCAATTGCAAGAGCTGGTGCAGGAGTTAATAACATTCCATTAGATAAATGTGCAGAACAAGGTATCGTAGTATTCAATACTCCAGGAGCCAATGCAAACGGTGTAAAAGAAATCGTAATTGCAGGCCTTATGATGGCAGCCCGTGATTTAACAGGCGGTATGAAATGGGTACAAGACAATAAGGAAGACGCTAATATCAATAAGTCTATGGAAAAAGCAAAATCTAAATTTGCAGGAACTGAAATCCAAGGCAAGAAGCTTGGTGTAATCGGTCTTGGCGCAATCGGCGTATTAGTTGCAAATGCAGGAAATAAGCTAGGCATGGAAGTATACGGATGTGATCCATTCCTTTCTGTAGAACATGCCCTTGATTTATCCCACAGCGTAAAATGTGTTAAGACAAGAGAAGAAATCTTTAGAGAATGTGACTACATAACCGTGCACGTGCCAGCGTTAAAGGACACCATCGGCATGATCAACAAGGACACTCTTGCAATGATGAAAGATGGTGTTGCAATCCTTAACTTCTCAAGAGATACCCTTGTAAATGATGATGATATGGCAGCAGCATTGGCAAGCGGAAAAGTTAAAAAGTATATTACAGACTTCCCTAATGCAAAGACAGCAAACATGGACGGAGTCATTGCAACTCCACATCTTGGAGCATCTACTGCAGAGTCTGAAGATAACTGTGCAATCATGGCAGTAAAAGAAATCATGGACTATGTAGAAAACGGAAATATCAAAAATTCCGTAAACTATCCTGCATGTGATGCAGGCGTATGTGCAACAAAAGGCCGTGTAACAGTAAACCACAAAAACATTCCAAACATGATCAGCCAGTTAACAGCTGTATTCTCTGGAAAAGGAATTAATATTGAAAATATGATCAACAAATCACGTGGTGATTATGCATACTCTGTATTTGACATTGATACAGAAACAAATGCAGATGTTGTAGCAGCGTTAGATACAATCGATGGTGTACTACGTGTACGTGTAATTAAATAAGGATATCATAAAGAGGCCTCCATTATATCTACATAGTGGGGGCCTTTTAATTTACGCGAACAACGAGCCAAAGTCATGTGAACATGACCTTGGCCACTGTCGTAATAACCAGAGAAACTCGCAAAGCGTAAGGAGAGAGTAGAGGGGGACGAGCTGATGAGTACACAAAGAAGAGGTATAAGAAATGCAGTTATTTTGCTGTGCATTATACTGGTGACTAGTTTTTTTATAACAGTAAAGGTAAGTGCACGGGCAGGCGGAGGCTATGGAGGCGGACACAGCAGTGGTGGGAGCAGTTATTCTCACGGGACAAGCACAGGACGAAGCAACCCAATGACAACCATTGTGCTCCTGATTGCATTTGGCATGATTACGGGAGCAGGCACGTTTTTCTATCTATATAATGTAAAGCGAGCAAATTTAAAAAGCAGACATGCCATTAGTAAGTTCAGGAAAAACGGGCATAATTGGGAATATGAAGAAATACAGAAACGAGTGGAGAAGGCTTATTTTGAAATTCAGGAATGTTGGAAACGAGAGGATCCAGACTATGCAGCAGAGTATTTGAGTGCTTCATTACTTAATGAGTTTAAAATGAAAATAGAATGGATGCATGTAAATAATGAACAGGTCGTGCAAGAAAAGGTGAAGCTATTAGAGGCGGTCATAGTCTCTGTGGAAGATTATGAAGGTACAAAACTAGATCGGATCTGGTATTTAATCCATGGAAAGATGATTGGATACTATAAAGACAAGGATACTGGCAAGTGCGTTCGTGGAACTACCTCAAATGAAGCATTTTATGAGTATTGGTGCTTTATTTATGAAAACGGGCATTGGGTGCTTAATAAGATCAAGCAAAAAGAGGAAGTAAACATTGATGAGCTGAAAGACGAAAAATAGGACCTTTTAAGAAAGCAAATATAGACGGCACATATTTATTCTTTTTATCATAAACTAGATAATAAGGGGTAAGTGCGGTGAAGGAATGAGAAAGATAAAAATTATGTTTCTAGTCATAAGTATAGTCGTAATACTATGTATCATTGCAACCCTGATTGCAGCGAATTACTTTTATAATCTGGCATTGGATCCAAAGACCAATAAGGAAATTGTGGATAAGGGAAATGTGACTCAGGAAGTGGAGGCAAGTAAAAACGATGCTTTTAACTATAGACAGTGGCTGCTGACGGAAAGTGACCCTATAGAGTTCTATGTTACGTCGAGAGATGGTCTTCAGCTTCATAACTATGAGATCAATACTCTTATAAAGTCCCATAAATATGCAATCGTAGTACATGGATACACATCATCAGCCAAGAGCATGGGAAGGATGGCAAAGTATTTTTTTGACAGAGGATATCATGTCATACTACCGGATTTAAGAGGACATGGGCAAAGTGAAGGAGACTATATCGGTATGGGATGGCATGAGCGAAATGATCTGATTGACTTAATTGACTCAATCATTGCCAGGGATGAGACAGCAAGGATTGTACTTGCAGGTGTTTCCATGGGAGCTGCAAGCGTATTGATGGTTTCAGGAGAGGAATTACCAGACCAGGTAGCTGCCATTGTTGCAGACAGTAGTTATACCTCGGTATGGGAAGAGTTCTCCTTTGAATTATCTTCCTTGTTTCATATTCCAGAGTTTCCGATTATTCCGGCAACCAGTCTGCTGACCAAATACAGGGCAGGATATGACTTTAAAGAGGCATCGGCCATTGAACAGGTAAAAAAGTCTAAGACACCTACTCTATTTATCCATGGTAATAAGGATACGTTTGTTCCGCCTTATATGGTGGAACAATTATATGAAGCATGTAGTGCCAAAAAGGAAAAACTGATAGTAGAAGGTGCCGGCCATGCACAATCCTTTGAAGTTGCACCAGAACTATATAAGGTCAAGGTAAGTGGATTTCTAAATAAATATCATATGTAGTGAAGGTAAGATCATAGGCTATCCTTGCATGAGTCTAAGAGAAATAAATAACCATATCTCTTTCTCATGTTAGGATAGCCTAAAATATTAATTAACAATTGTATGTAAATTTATACAATTATTTGCACACTCTGTAATGAAATGATATAATATGGATATCTATATTTACAGATACTAAATAAAATTTTACATAATATTACAAAACAGGAGGAAGTATTAACATGGCAAATATCAAACCATTTGCGTGCGTACGCCCAGACCAAAAGGTTGCATCACGGGTTGCGGCACTCCCTTATGATGTTTATAATCGTGAGGAAGCGAAAGAAGCAGTAAAGGGTAACCCATTATCATTTTTAAATATTGATCGTGCAGAGACCCAGTTCGATGACTCCGTAGATACCTATGCACCAGAGGTATACCAAAAGGCAAAAGAGTTACTTGACGGTATGATGGCAGACAATACATTAATTACAGATAATGAAAAATGTTACTATATATATCAGTTAATCATGGATGGACGCGCACAGACAGGGATTGTTGCTTGCTCTTCCATCGACGACTATCAGAATAACATTATCAAGAAACATGAAAAGACAAGGGAAGATAAAGAGATTGATAGAATTAATCATGTGGATATTTGCAATGCGCAGACAGGGCCGATTTTCTTAGCCTATCGAGCAAATAATACAATTAACCAGGTTGTATCTAAGCAGATAAAGAAAGATCCGCTGTATCATTTTATCTCAGAGGATGGAGTTACCCATAATGTTTGGAAGATAGATGAAAAGGAAGACGTAGAGGCAATTAACATTGCGTTTTCAAATATTAATGAGATTTATATCGCAGATGGACATCATAGGGCAGCCAGTGCTGTAAAAGTAGGATTAAAGAGAAGACAAGAAAATCCGGACTATACAGGAGAAGAAGAATTTAATTACTTCTTATCGGTATTATTCCCTGATGAGCAACTGAAGATCCTCCCATACAATCGGGCAGTAAAGGATTTAAACGGCCATTCTAAGATGGAGTTTTTAGAGATGCTTTCCAAGAACTTTAAAGTGACCCTTATGGGAACAGAAGCCTACCAGCCAGCTGAAAAGGCTACCTTTGGAATGTATCTGGATGAACAATGGTATGAGCTGAAAGCAAAGGGCAGCATTACAGCTGAGACAGATCCGGTAAAGAGTCTGGATGTGGCCATACTTCAAGATTATCTATTACATCCTGTTTTGGGGATCAACGACCCAAGAACGGATAGGAGAATTGATTTTATTGGAGGAATAAGAGGATTAAAAGAGCTCGAGAGAAGAGTAAGGAAGGACAGCAGGGTCGCATTTAGCATGTACCCAACCTCCATCCAGGAATTATTTGCAGTGGCTGATGCAGGATTATTAATGCCACCAAAATCCACTTGGTTTGAACCAAAACTTCGAAGTGGATTATTTATTCATAAATTATAAATCGACACCATAGCGACCGATAATAGGACTGAACTGGAACTTTGAAACTGAATAATGTAAAAAAAGTCTAAATTCTTTCTAAATTACTTTTGTTGCATTGCTTTTTTAGACATATTCCTATATCATAGTTGTATTAACAACATTAATCTACAATGATAGTGGAATATGCCTGCTTTTTATGTAGAGGTGAATGTTGTGAGAGAGCTATTATTTATGGAACCAGTATTTAAAGAAAGTATCTGGGGCGGAGACCGTTTAGGAAAGGAATATGAATATGATATTCCAAGCAATCATACAGGAGAGTGTTGGGCAATCAGTGCTCATCCCAATGGAGATTGCACTATAAAAAATGGGACTTACGCTGGACATAAATTAAGTGAGGTTTACAAAGAACACAGGGAGTTGTTTGGAAATGTTCCAGGCGATAAATTTCCGTTACTTGTAAAAATCATTGATGCAAAAGAGGATTTAAGTATTCAGGTACATCCAGATGATTTATACGCAAAGACGCATGAACATGGCTCATTAGGAAAGACAGAGTGTTGGTACATACTAGATTGCGATAATGAGGATGGAAGCATTGTAGTTGGACATCATGCAAAAGATAAAGAGGAATTGGCACAGATGATAAACGAACATCGATGGAAAGAACTGATCAATGTTCGAAAGATTAAGAAAGATGATTTTTTTCAAATTACTCCAGGTACCGTACATGCCATCAAAGCCGGAACGCTAATTCTGGAAACACAACAAAGCAGTGACATAACATATCGACTATATGATTACGATCGTCTCCAAAATGGGAAAAAAAGAGATCTTCATATTAAACAGAGTATCGATGTGATAACTTGTCCATACATAGATGAAATTGCGGCAACCAAGGAAATAGAAGATAGTACTTATAAAGTGAAGGAATTAGTGAATTGCCAATTCTATTCTGTACATAAAGTAGACATCTTTGGGAAGGCTCTTTTTCATCTTGAACAGCCATTTCAATTAGTCAGTGTGATTGAAGGAAATGGTTCCATAGATTCGTATTCGATTAAGAAAGGGGATCATTTTATTATTCCTAGTACTTACGATACATATACGATGAATGGAAATATGCAACTAATAGTATCAAGTTTGTAAAGGAGAAATAACTATGCGAGGACTATTTAGCTTAGACGGTGGCTTATTTAGCGGCATGGGAAAGATTGTTGATATCGTACTTGTCAGTGTGATTTATACGTTCTTCTGTATGCCTGTCATTACAATCGGCCCAGCAACATCAGCATTATACTATGTTACCACTAAGGTAATTAGAAAAGAGAGAGGATATGTGTTCCAAGAATTCTGGAAGTGTTTCAAGCAGAATTTCCTAACAGGAATCATATATACTGGAGTAATATTAGTAATTGGATTTTTAATGTATTTTAACTTCAATGTAATCAATGTAAAAGATACAAAGACAAATTTAGTTCTATTCTATATTTACTGGATGTTCTTATTTGTAATTGGTTCTGCAGTTGTATACTTATTCCCATTACTATCAAGATTTACATTAAAGCGTGTGGAGTTAGTGAAGATGGCATTATTTGTATCAATGAAACATCTTCCTAATACATTATTCGTACTTGCTTTAACTGTATTTACTGCATTTGCTATGCTGTCAGCGCCATTATTGACAAGCTTTATGCCAGGTCTTTGCTGCTTGCTATGTTCATTAAGACTGGAAAAAGTGTTTAAAAAATATTTACCTGCTCCGGATGAAAATATTCCAGAGGAAGAGTTAGAGTGGTACTATACTTTTTAGACAAAATTAACAAAATTTAACAATTGTTAAATCCAAATACGAGGACTATTGTATAAAAAAATGACTCCTGTTCATATTTGAGCCATTGTAATTATACGGTAGTCCTCTTTAATTTACATTTTTCTACAGCTACTATCAGTGATTTTTGTTGAAAATAGGATGAAAAACTGTTTTGATGGCGCAAAGGGAGAGAATGTTGATAAATGACTTCAGCTTGTGAAAATTGCTAAAATATGGTATAATGGCAAAAGAAAATGATAGGGAGGTACTTCCATGGATGACGCACTTTATAATGTAATGAACTGGCCACAAATTGAAGCGATTGTCTACTCTGAGCATGATAATCCACATGATATTCTTGGCTATTCCAAAATAGAGGAAGGGTACTTAATAAATGCATTTTTCCCAACAGCTACAAGCGTACAAGTAGTATTAAAAGATGGGAAGAAATATACAATGGAGCTTACTGATGAGGCAGGCTTTTATTCAGTAATCGTACCAAGAAGAAATAAACCAGAATACAAATATGTAGTTAATTATGATAATGGAACGGAACAGGAAGTAGTAGATCCATATAACTTTAAACCGGTAATAACGGCAAGAGACATGGATATGTTTTCAAAAGGAGTGCACTATACAGTATATGAAAAACTAGGTGCACATCCAATGACGATTAATGGAGTTGAAGGTGTAGCATTTGCAGTTTGGGCACCAAACGCAATTCGTGTAAGCGTTGTAGGTGATTTTAATATTTGGGATGGAAGAAGACATCCAATGAGACGTCTTGGAGATTCCGGAATTTTTGAGTTATTTATACCGGGAGTAAAAGAAGGCGAAGTCTATAAATATGAATTGAAAGTAAAAGGCGGACTGACATTTTTAAAGAGTGATCCTTATGGATGTCGTTCTGAGTTGCGCCCAGCAACAGCAAGTATTGTATGCAATATTAATAAGCATCAATGGAACGATGAAAAATGGTTACAGGAGCGTAAAAGAAAGAATGCAGCCAAGGAACCAATGTCAATTTATGAAGTACATCTAGGTTCTTGGAGAAAACCTGATATTGAAGGGGATAATGCATTTTATAACTACCGTGAAATTGCACCTATGTTAGCAGAGTACGTACTGGATATGGGGTATACTCATGTAGAATTAATGCCAGTAATGGAACATCCACTGGATGCTTCCTGGGGTTATCAGGTTATTGGCTATTATTCAGTAACTTCTAGATTTGGTACTCCGGATGATTTTATGTACTTTATGGATTATTTGCATCAAAAAGGAATTGGAGTAATTTTGGACTGGGTACCTGCTCATTTCCCAAGAGATACTCATGGACTTTCCAATTTTGATGGTACATGCCTTTATGAACATCAAGACCCACGCCAAGGCTCCCATCCTCACTGGGGAACATTGATCTATAATTATGGAAGACCACAGGTTGCTAACTTCTTAATTGCCAATGCCTTATTCTGGGTTGAGAAGTTCCATGCCGATGGCATTCGTATGGATGCAGTTGCTTCTATGCTATATCTTGATTATGGAAAAGAAGATGGCGAATGGGTAGCCAATGCTTATGGCGGAAATGAAAACTTAGATGCTATTGCATTGTTTAAGCATTTAAATACAGTATTTAAGAAACGAGGAAAAGGCGCTGTCATTATGGCAGAAGAATCTACTGCATGGCCAATGGTTACAAAATCAGTAGAAGAAGATGGCCTTGGATTTGATTTTAAATGGAATATGGGATGGATGAATGATTTCCTTGACTATATGAAGACAGATCCTTTATTTAGAAAAGGAAGACAAGGTGAATTAACATTCAGTCTTTCCTATGCATTTAGTGAAAAATACGTATTAGTATTGTCTCACGATGAGGTAGTACATGGAAAAGGATCCATGATTAATAAGATGCCAGGAGATTTCAAACAAAAGTTTGAGAATTTGCGTGTAGCATACGGATTTATGATGGCCCATCCTGGTAAGAAGCTATTATTTATGGGACAGGATTTTGCTCAATTTTCTGAGTGGAGCGAGATGAAGAGCCTTGAATGGAATCTACTTGATGTGGCTGAACATCGACAGATGCATGATTACGTAAGGGCATTAAATAAGTTTTATCGTTCCCATCCAGCATTATATTCTACCGATAGCAATGTAGATGGTTTTGAATGGATCAGTAGTTTGGATGCCGATCATAGCGTAATCTCATTTGTAAGAAAGTCAGCAGATAAGAAGGAAAAATTATTATTTGTATTTAACTTTACTCCTGTAGAATATGATACATTTAAGGTTGGCGTTCCTTTTGATGGGCGATTTAAAGAAATTTTCAACAGTGATGATGAGAAGTTTGGTGGAGAAAATCATTTGAATAACCGTTCTAAGAAGTCTCAGGATATTCCATGGGATGGACGTGAGAATTCCATTGAAATCACATTGCCACCTTTAGGAATGGCAGTATTCAGCTGTAAGTCAGCCGAAGAGATAGCAAAGGAAAAGGCAAATACGAAACAGCCAGCAAGGATAGGACAGCATGGAAGAAGAGCTACAAGAAGCTCGAAGGCAGTCAATGTCGACCAAGTTGTTGCAAAAGGCAATGTCGAGCCTGAGATGGAAAAGAAAGAGGTAGAAAAACAAGAAAAAGTTGCCGTAAGCAGTGTCAAGGTTCAGAATGCATCACAGGAAAATGCAAAAGCAGAAAGTGCAGCAAGCACAGTTACACAGCAGCCTGCAAAGAAGGCAAGACCTAAAAAGCCATCTACCAATAAGAAACCAAGAGAAGTAAAGTCAGCGAGCAGTGTTACAGCTGCCTCTTCAGAGAAAGAGAAAAAGCAGGAAGAAGCATCTAAAGCAGTTTCCGCTGAGACGATTGAAGAATTTACAGTAACAAAGGATGCAGAAGCATCTAAAGTTGCAGAGGTAATAGATTTGACAAGTGCAAGGAAATAATAAGTTTCAAGGAGGAAATCCATACTAGTTAGTGATGGATTTCCTTTTTTTTGAGTAGGAAGCTTCTCTTCGAATATCGGAAAGGAAACAGTATCCTATTTTGGAAATAAACAACGAGAATAGACAGATTAAAAGATATATTATAAAATAAGTGGAGTAACTTAAAATGAAAAAAAGATAGATCGAGGTATAAATTAATGTTATATGAGAGTACGTTACTTCCCATCTTGACAGAAAGCTTGGACCAAAAAGAGAAGATGGAACAGAGTATTTCACTATTTCAACAAGGGGTTAATAGGATGGTAGATTCAGCAAAACTCTGGATTGATAAATATGCAATGTATACAGTGTTAGTAATACTGCTTTCCATTGTTGTGTATTTTGTTGGAAGAAAACTTATTAAGTGGACAGTTAAATTAACAAGACGTGGACTAGAACGTTCTACGATGGATGAAGGGGCAACCGGCTTTATTTGCACTATGGTAAAGACCTTATCCTATGTTATTCTTGCTATGATTATTGCTAATATCCTGGGTATTGATACAACGTCTATTGTTGCGATTTTAGGATCTGCAGGGTTAGCAGTTGGTCTTGCCTTAAAGGGAACATTAGCGAATTTCGCAGGCGGCTTATTGATCTTATTTACAAAGCCATTTGTTGTTGGTGATTTTATTATTGCGGCAGGAAATGAAGGTCGAGTAACTAAGATTGATATCTTCTATACTCATATGATTACGGTAGATAATCAATCAATCGTATTACCAAATGGCGATTTATCCAATATGCAGCTTACAAACTCTACAAATGAAGAGATGAGACGTTTGGATATCATGATCCCGGTTTCTTATGATGCAGATATTGACCATGTAAGAGCTGTTTTAGTGAACATTTGTAAAAATAATGAATTAGTATTGCAAGACGAACCAATCGATGTATTTTTATATGAGTTTGGAGACAGTGCAATTAATATTTCATTACGTGTATGGACAGAAACAGACAGCTATTGGCCTTTAAAATGGGAGTTACAGGAATCGATTAAGAAGGCACTTGATCAGGCTGGAATTAGTATTCCATTTAATCAGCTTGATGTACGTATAGTAAAATAGCGGCACCGAGGACGGTGCCTTCGGATGAAATGGGATTTCATCCGGTACTGAAGGTAATGAAAGAGACAGTATCACGCGTTGCGTGCTACTGTCTCTCAGCTTGTCGACAAAGTCGCCAAGCTTTGGATGAAATCAGGCTTTCATCCAGTGCCGAAGGAAACGATTAGTGCTCACTCGTGCAAGTCCTTCTAAAACAGGACCTATTCGCACTAATCCAATATCCGAAAAGCGCGGTTTCCGGATATTGATTTTAATGAAAACCTACGGTTTTCAAACTTTCCTCTAATCAATGCGCTGGAGTAAATGTAAAATTTCATTTGTCTACAGTCTGCGAGACAGTATCACACGTTGCGTGCTACTGTCTCTTTCCATTTTTCGGGGAGTAAATCCCCGAAAAATGATTGGAAAGGACACCGATGGTTTCCATACCTTCCCCTTAGCGGGGCGCTGCAAGGGAGATAAGTGTGCCTAGGGAGGAAGGACCGGGGACGAATTCCCCGGACCCTTTTAATGGGAAAAGTAATGCTGTTTATGATAGATTTTGTGATGGTTAATTATCTTAAGCGAAACATGGTTTTCACTTAAGAAAGGAAGGGAATAATTTGACGAACTGTGTAAAAAGCGATTAGGGGTGAGATAAATTCCTTTATTAGTGGTGGTTTAGAGGCGGTTTATATTCTTAAGGCTTGCATTTGCCGAATACCACATTCTGGTTGACATTATTAATTATATTAAGTATAAATAGTAAGGTATAAATAAATAGCAAACACCCAGTTTATTATACTTGGATATGTAAAAAGGTTATTTTTAGTACTATAATAAAAAAGACAAGAAAAAAGTTAAAAAAATAAGGAAAATGAACTTTAAATTTTCATTTAAAAGTGTTATTTTACTTGTAAGCAATATTTTAATAAATTGTAAAGAACAAGGGTGTTCTCGTTTCTACGAGACCACCCTCTTTTTTTACTTGATAGGAAACTTCTCTTCGAGAAGCCTCCTATCAAGTAAAAAAGGCTTTCTAAAAACCAGAAAGCCAAGATGCGCACTTACGCGGAAGGAGTTTATCACTTCATGATTGCGTTCGGCGCGGAATGTTTTGCAAGCAAAACACTTTTTTATGTTATAGGAAATTGCATTAAAGTTCATATCCCCCTCCTATATACATAAAAAGAGCAGATAGGTTAGGTAGAGCGGTAGTTCCGCTTTGATCCAATATGGGAGCTATAAATCCTGTATTTATAAATATGATAATGAGATGGAAGGAAGGATATAAGTATGGCAAAGAGTGTAATTGATAGTTTATTCGCAGTTGACGTTTTTGATGATGCAGTAATGCAAGAGCGTCTCCCTAAAAAAACATATGCGGCTTTAAAAGCAACAATTAAAGAGGGAACAGAGTTAGACAAAGAAGTTGCCAATGTAGTAGCACATGCTATGAAAGAATGGGCATTAGAAAAAGGGGCAACTCACTATACTCATTGGTTCCAACCTATGACTGGTGTAACAGCTGAAAAACATGACTCTTTCATCAAACCAGTTGGTGATGGCAAGGTAATCATGGAATTCTCCGGTAAAGAATTAGTAAAAGGTGAACCAGATGCTTCTTCATTCCCATCTGGCGGGTTAAGAGCTACATTTGAAGCAAGAGGATATACTGCTTGGGATTGTACTTCACCAGCATTCTTAAAGGAAGATGCTGCAGGCGTAACACTTTGCATTCCAACAGCATTCTGTTCTTATACAGGCGAGGCTCTTGATAAAAAGACTCCATTACTTCGTTCTATGGAAGCAATCAGCAAACAAGCAGTTCGTATCGTTAGATTATTCGGACATGACGATGTAACAAAAGTAGAATGCTCTGTTGGTCCAGAACAAGAATATTTCTTAGTAGATCGTAACAAATACTTACAAAGAGACGATTTAATCTTCACCGGCCGTACTTTATTTGGTGCAATGCCTCCAAAAGGTCAGGAATTAGATGACCATTACTTTGGTACGATCAAAGAAAGAATTGCTTCTTTCATGAAAGAATTAAATGAAGAATGTTGGAAGCTTGGTATTCTTGCTAAGACACAACATAACGAAGTTGCTCCAGCTCAGCATGAGATGGCACCAATCTTCTCTACTGCAAACATTGCAACAGACCACAATCAATTAGTAATGGAAATTATGAAAAAGGTTGCAAAACGTCATGGTCTTGAATGTT
>JAUNJY010000044.1 GCA_030535455.1 bacterium | reverse complement strand
AGACAAGAATATAAATTCTTGTCTTTTCTCATGAACTATATTGATATGTAAAAGCTAGTATAACGAAATAATCTTTTTACATATTCTCGTAAAAACTATATCTTTTTAAATATAGGTATAAAGTTTGCTCTTAGATCCTTCTCCTTAATCATATGATAAACTTCTTTTGATACAACAAGCAGTTGATCTCTTCCATAATATTCTTTTGTTATATTCACTGGCTTCATTTGTTCAATCATTTCTTCAATCATATAATAAGGCTCATATTGTAGTGTATTCTGTGGTTTTGCCTCAATATTATGACAACTCGAACACATTTCATATCTATTTTCTTTACTTATAACAGCAGCTTCCGGTAATACATTTTCCGAATATATCTGATATGCCAAAGGATTCTTCTTATCTCTACGTGCATATATAGGTCTAAAATAACACTGTTCAATACCATTGCTACTTAAATATTCATACATAGGGATTGATATAATGCTATAATCTTCTCCTTCATGCTTATATGTCGCATAGTCCACCTTACTCTTTTTTATAGAACCTTGATTCATTATCTCTAAGTCATAAATTTGTTTTTGGCAATCACACTCTTTACATATTGTTTCTGTAAAATCACCTGTATCATCATATTCAAAGCACATTCTATGGAAGTAGGGCATATAGGCAACTGCTTGTTCCATTTCCTTCTTAGTAAATTTTGCTTCAAAGTACACACTGAATGAAAGTTTATCATATCTTTCAGCCAGTTCTGTTACCTCTTTTATAAGTAAATTTTCTTGAGGTATTTTATACATTCCACCCCAATCATGAAATGGTTTTAACCTGTTCATTAAGCTTTCATATTCTATTTTTTCTTCAGAATGTAATTCTACTTCTCTCATCTTCTCATAATCATATTTTATTCCTATGCTCATTGTTGCTATACTCTTCAATTACTTAATTCCTTTGCCAATTGTCAACGCACATACCACAAATATTTTCAACTTACGTTTCTTTTTATAATTCATTTATAATTCCTCAAGCATTCTCTCTTGTTCCTCTTGGCTTATCTCCTCTTCCTGATAATAAACTTTTCCATCTTTAATACCACAGTTTATTCTTATACCAGCCTCCAAATAATACCCCGTATAATCATAATTCTCTGGAGCCGTATTCTTGATTAAGGATATTAGTTCAACTACCGCAGCATGTGTTTCTTCTATACCTGAAGTTCCTCCAATTGCTGGACCTGTTGGACCGGAATACGCAGAAAGCAATAGTTCTTCTCCCTGTGTGCTCTTCGCCTTAATAATATAATCAAAACTAGCTTCAAAATCCTCTGAAGAATACTGTGGTTTGCCAAATAACCGTAATAAGCTGCCATAAAACTTTACAAACTCATTTTCCTCAAAATATCCCACATTACATATCCTGCTGCAATTTTCTATGTAATCAATCTCCGTTTCTATACTAAATGTATATTGATCTTCTCTCATGTTATTTTCTCCTTAGCTATATTATTGGCATAACAAAGTATCATATAATACTTTTATACAAGGCATTACCAATAATACTAACAATTTAGATTTCATATGTAAAGAATTATGTAAAAAAGCAAGCTCTCTGAAAGACTAAATAAAGATCAAAATTTTCAGACTGTAGACAAATAAAATCTTACATTCACTCCTGCGCACTGCATAGCGTAAAGTTCGAAAACTGTAGGTTTTCATTGGAAGCGAGATCCGGAAACCGCGCTTTTCGAATCTCGGATTAGTGCTCACTCGACACTGGATGAAATCCTGATTTCATCCAAAGCTTGTCGACTTTGTCGACAAGCTGAAAATTTCTTTTCCTTTTTTAAGGTAGTCTTAACATACTTATACTTTGCCCTCACCGAACTCGGTCGCAACAGCGGCATGCTCTTTTCCGATGAATATGCATCATGCGTTATTTATTTATCTATATTTTATTTTACTACACATCTTTCATATTGCATCCGCTAAACGCATATTCCTCGACTGTTTCAATAGAGGACGGCAAAGCAAGACCTTGCCAATCACTACGTGGGTCATCCAAAGCTATAATGGTATTTAACGATTCACATAATCGAAATGCACCTCTTTTTATGGTCTTAACTGTATTTGGCAATAGTACTTTTTCCAGTTCGCTGCATTCAGCAAAAGCCTGTTCTCCTATGGTCGTCGTTCCATCCTGTACTGTAATGATTGTTTCATTGGAGCTGCAAGAAAGCAAAGTATCACCATCGTTTTCTCTTTTGTAAATTACCCAGCCCACATTAAAATAATAGGGATTTTCCGGATCAATATGAAGCGAAATGCGATAACGTTCACCACTCTTTGTCCAGTATGTCAGGAATGGTACATTGGAAAGTTCTTGAACATTTGCTGGGATATAAAGGCGTTCTAAACCGCAATCCCGAAATACATTCTCTTCTATCCATTTCACCCCTGTCCCAAGCTTTATGTCCTTTAATTTGGAACAGCCTAAAAATGCATATTTACGAATACAAACTGTATTGTCTGAAACCTCATAAGTTGCAATTTGAGAATTGTAGCATAATAACAGCTCCTCTGTATTATCTTCCCTTCTTTTGTAGATGCACTGGCCATCAGATCGAAGATGATTACTGTCTTTGTCTACTTCCATCTTAGCATAATGGCAAGGTTCAAAATAATCAATAAAGAGATCATCAACTGTAAAACAACAAACCCCTAATTCCTTCACTGTACTTGGAAGCCTTACTTTTGCAATGGAGGTGCAGGCAAATGCGTAGTCTCCTATGCATTGCAGCCCTTCGTTAAGACTTACCTCTTGCAGAGAGCTAATTCCCTCAAATGCCCGTGGGGCAATCTCTACGATGCTAGCCGGCACATCAAGCCTTGTTCCCCCCTCACCGCTATAACCATATAAAATGGTTCTATCCTTACTCATACGCAAATCATTTTCCTCAATAAAATCCTCTTTCACTCTTCTACTCCCCCTTTTACTTATGTACAGGCTTATTGCTAAGTTCCCTATAGTTTTAATTATACCATATTTTTTGTCGTTTTTTAGAATATTTTGTAATAGGCATAAAAAAAAGAGAAGACTTTATAATCTTCTCTCAGACTGTAGACAAATGAAATCTTATATTCACTCCAACGCACTGCTTAGAGGAAAGTTTGAAAACCTGGGTTTTCATTGAAATCGATATCCGGAAACCACGCTTTTCGGATATCGATTTAGTGCGAATAGGTCCTGCTTTATAAGGACTTGCGCGAATGAGCACTAATCATTTCCTCCGGCACTGGATGAAAGCCCGATTTCATCCAAAGCTTGGCGACTTTGTTGACAAGCTAAGAGAAGACTTTATAATCTTCTCTTTTTCTACTCACTAAATTATTTCGTTTCTCGAATTACTTTTCTAACCGGTAAGATCCGAGATGGAGATACGGATAGTTCATCTACTCCCATTTCTAAAAACCTCTTCGTCAATGTAGTGTCTGCACCAAGCTCTCCACATATGCCTGCCCAGATACCTTCCTTATGGGCATTCTTTACTACTAACTCGATCAGACGTAATACTGCTTCATGATGAGGATTATTGATAGAGTCAAGCTTTGAGTTTTGACGGTCAATTGCCAAGGTGTACTGAGTCAGGTCATTAGTACCGATACTAAAGAAATCCACTTCCTTTGCTAACAGATCGCTGATTACTGCTGCTGCCGGTGTCTCAATCATAATTCCCTGTTCTACCTGGCCATAAGCAATCCCAAGTTCTGATAGTTCCGCTTTTACTTCCTCTACAATTCGTTTAATCTTATGTACCTCTTCAACTGAAATGATCATTGGATACATAATCGCAATGTTTCCATATGCACTGGCACGTAAAATTGCTTTTAACTGGGTCTTAAAAATATCTACCTGAGTAAGACAGATACGGATTGCACGATAGCCCATTGCAGGATTATCCTCTTTTCCAAGATTCAGGTACTCTACCTGCTTATCTGCGCCAATATCAAGGGTTCTGATAATTACCTTTTTTCCTGCCATGGTCTCTGCAACCTGTTTATATACCTGGAATTGCTCTTCTTCTGTTGGCAGATGGTCTGTTTCCAAATAAAGAAACTCGCTACGTAATAAGCCAATGCCACCCGCATCATTTTTCATTACCGATGCCAAATCGGAAGTATTTCCAATATTGGCATACAGCTTAATTGTCTGCCCGCTTAATGTTACGTTTTCCTTACCCTTTAGCTGAAGCAGTAACTCTCTATTTTTCTCTTCGGCTTCCTTTTTCCTTTGGAAATCTTGTAATACCGCTTCTTCTGGTTCAATATATAGCACGCCATTATTTCCATCCACGATTGCCATTTTTCCGTTCCAGGATTCTTGAACCTGTATGCCGATCAATGCTGGTATATTCATGGTTCTTGCCAAGATTGCCGTATGAGAATTCGAAGAACCAATTTCTGTGACAAATGCTATTAGTTTCTCCTTATCCATTTGCACGGTTTCACTTGGAGCAAGTTCTGTTGCAGCCACTATGACTGGGTCTGAGCCAATATCACTGCCCGTACTGGCTCCGCCCAAAATCTTGATTACTCTCTCGCTGATATCTTTGATATCAAATGCCCTTGCTTTAAAATATTCGTCTTCCATGGTGGAAAACATCTCATAGAAGTTGTCTGCCGTAGTTGCCACTGCAAACTCTGCATTTAATTCCTGCTTCTCGATGATATTATGGATTGAGTCATTGTAATCGTCATCTTCTAACATCATAATGTGTACATTAAAAATCTCTGCATTGACTTCCCCTACTTCTTTGACTGCCTTTTCATAAAGGGTTGTCAATTCTGCGATTGCCTGCTGCTTCGCTGCCTCATAACGTTCTAACTCTGTCTTTACATCCTTTGTCTTACTGCGTCTTACCTGCTGTTCCTCTTTTGCATAAAAATATAACTTGCCAATGGCGATCCCATTAAAAATAGACTTTCCAACATATCTCTCCATCATTTTTCCTCACTCTTCTTACAAATTATCTTTAAAGAACTGCTCCATCTTCACTGCTGCATCGTCTTCATCCGGACCTTCGATTTGAACAACTACAAGGCTGCCATGTTTTGCACCAAGTGACATAAGTGCCAGCAATTTGGTTGCCTCTGCACTCTTTTGGTTTACGCATAATGTAATCTTAGAAGCATAGTTTTTTGCTTCTTTCACTAATAAGCCTGCTGGTCTTGCATGGATTCCTGTTTGATCTGTAATTTCATAACTAAATGTTCTCATAATTTTCTACCTCTACTTTCTTTTTTAATATTATTTTATGTTAAGGACTTCTTCTCCTGCTTTCACACTGCCAACTTTGACTATATTGATTTCTTCATAGTCATCTGTATTGGTTACGATAATCGGAGTGATCGTACGATACCCCTCTTGCTTAATTCCCTCTAGGTCTACATTTGCAATAAGCTCGCCTTTTCTAACTTTCTGATTATTCTTCACTCTGATCTCATAATGTTTTCCATTCAGCTGAACCGTATCAATTCCAATATGAATTAATAGTTCCACGCCTTCCTCTGACTTTAGTCCAATTGCATGCTTTGTATCAAATACCATGGTAACTTCCCCGTCAAATGGTGCTGTTACCACCCCAGTACTAGGTTCGATTGCCATACCATTTCCTAACATTCCTTCAGAAAACACGCCGTCATTGACGTCTTCTAATTTTACCGCCTTGCCTTCCATTGGTGCATACACGGTTGCAAGATTTTTATTAGTTTCTGGTTTTCTTACCTCGTCTTCCTGATTTTCAGATACTGTCGGTACTTCTCTGATTTCTTCTACCCTATCGCTTTCTGGACTGTCTAAAAAGTCCTCTAGGTTAGATTTGATTACCGTAACCTTTGGTCCATAAATAACCTGAATGCCTTTTCCTTTTTTGATTACTCCTGCTGCACCGCTTGCCTTTAATACTTTTTCATCTACTAAGGATGGATCAAATACTGTAGTACGGAGTCTGGTCGCACAACAATCCAGATCGCTGATATTTTTCTTTCCCCCAAGTCCATTCATAATCATTGCAGATACAGCATCCTTTTCGGATGTTTGTAATGTCACTGATTTTCCACTCTTTTCAGCATCTTTTCTTGCATTTACATCAGCCCTTGTATAAAGCTTCGTCTCTTCATCCTCGTCCTCACGGCCTGGTGTCTTGAAGTTAAACTTAGTAATTAAGAATTTAAATAAGAAATAGTATACGATGAAGTAAACGATACCCACCAATACGATGTTGATCCAGCTTGTCTTTGCATTTCCCTGTAAGATACCAAATAAGAATAAATCGATAAACCCGCCGGAGAATGTCATTCCGACACCAACCCCTAATATGTGCATCAGCATATAAGCAAGGCCTGCAAATACACAGTGAATTACGTAAAGCACTGGTGCAACAAATAAGAATGTGAATTCTAGTGGTTCTGTAATACCTGTTATCATGGAAGTTAATGCTGCGGATAATAAAAGTCCACCGACAATTTTCTTTTTCTCTGGTTTTGCACAACGATACATTGCAAGTGCTGCTCCTGGTAATCCAAAGATCATAAGTGGGAATTTACCAGACATAAATCTTGTTGCTCCAACGCTAAAATGCTGGATATTGGATGCACTAAGTTCAGCAAAGAAGATATTTTGAGCCCCTTCAATTACCTGTCCACCTACGGTAGCTGTACCGCCTACTGCTGTCTGCCAGAATGGAAGATAGAATACATGATGTAATCCAAATGGGATCAAGGCTCTTTCCATAACGCCATATACCCATGTTCCTGCATATCCTGATTGTAATACGATATCGCCAACCTTATAAATTCCGCTTTGAATTGGAGGCCATACAAAATACATTGCAATACCAACGATCAAATATACAACAGCACTGACGATTGGAACAAATCTTGTACCTCCAAAGAAGGAAAGTACTTGTGGAAGCTCAATCTTATAAAACTTATTATGTAATGCTGCTACTCCAAGTCCAACAATGATACCACCAAACACACCCATTTGAAGGGAGGTGATACCTAGTACATTGGCAGTGGCACCTTGCAGTAATTTTTCGGTTCCGCCATTAATATCAATCATTCCGCTAATAGAAGCATGCATAATGAAAAATGCGATTGCTGCTGCAAGTGCTGCAACTTCTTTTTCTTTCTTTGCCATTCCGATTGCCACGCCCATTGCAAAGATAATCGGCAGGTTGGCAAATACGATATTACCTGCTGCATTCATTACTGAGAAGATTGCATAGGGGATGGTTCCTGGCCCCATTGCATTTAACAAACCATATGCCTCTAACATTGTTTCATTTGTAAAGGATCCACCAAAGCCTAAGAATAAACCTGCTACTGGCAAAATTGCGATTGGCAGCATAAATGATCTGCCTACACGCTGCATAACACTAAAAAATTTGTCCTTCATTTTCTCTTCCTCCTTATTTTTTATATCATAAAGTGTCCTTGACACATTAATCCCTGTAAAGAGATGCACACTTTACGGTGCAAAATCTGGCTTTCTGGTTTTTAGAAAGCCTTTTTAATTGATAGGAGGCTTCTCGAAGAGAAGTTTCCTATCAATTAAAAAAAGACCAAAGCAACTGAATATAGTTTCACTATATCCAAATACCTTGGTCTTGCCTGCCGAACAGTCACAATCCATTAACTCTCTTCAATTGAAGTCATCTGTAGTCTTCTAAGATGAATGGTGAGAAACATCATCTCTTCCTCTGTAATTGTTTTGTCATACTTTTCTTTTATATAGGTTCGAATTCTTTCTGCACAACCATAGTCATGCAAATATCTGTTTTTCACAATTTTTTGAAACTCCGCATCCTCATCTTTGGATACTTTATTATTAAATAATCGCTGCCCAAAGAATTTGAGGTGAGTGATAAAACGATCATTGTTTAAGGATGACTCCTCCATCTCTTTTCCATAATACTCTTTGGTAATCTCTCTGATTTGTTGAATTAATTCTGTAATCTTTACCGTATTGCTCATATTCGTATCTAATTCAGCATTTACAATATGTAGTGCAATAAAACCGGCCTCATCATAGGATAACTCCACTCCTAAACGCTCTTTAATGATATGAAGAGCTCCCAGCCCGACTGCATATTCTGCTGGATAAAATGTCTTTATCTCGGTCAGTAATACATTACGATATTCTAATTTTGCACTCTTTCTTTCGATTGCAAAACTAATGTGGTCGGTCAGGGTTATAAATATGTTGTCATTCAGTTTTTTATGTAATGAATCTTTTGCGTACTCGATGATCTCCGTACAGACTGTAACATATTCGATAGGAATTTCACTTAAAAGCTGCTGTAATTTATTCGATGTCGTAGGATTATCTATTCGATAGATTTTCTCTACTTTCTCATTCTCAACTCTGTCATGTACCCTCTTCTTAAATCCGATGCCTAACCCTCGCAATATGATTTCATTACCTTCTGTATCTACAGAACATACAACATTATTATTTATAATCTTTGTTATTTTGTACACTCTGCTACCTCCAAAGAATAAAAAAAAGCCAACATAATAGATTCCAGTTCTATTAGTTGGTCTCGCCTGCATTACCAGTCACAATCCAATAAAGTTTGTATTTATTTAACTAATTAAATAATACCACATTATCCATGTAAGTCAACAGTAATTTTATATTTTTTTACCAACCACCAGATTTTTCTTATGTGTAATTTTTACATATTTTTTCTTTTTGCTTGCCCAATACTGTGTAAATCATATAAGTTCCAGCTCTAAATCATTCTTTATCACTTTAAGAACTTTACTCTCAACATATCCAGTATGGTATTTATCAGCAGTCTAGATCAGGGTGGATATGCTATAATCAAGGCCACATTAAGTACAAGGAAACGAGAGGACATTCAGATTCTCTGTGACAAATGGAGTTAAAAAAGAAAAGGATTGAAACCCGCAAAGTTACCGGTCTCAATCCTTATTTTTATAAAGACAGCAGCTCCTTTTTCTTAATGTCAAATTCCTCTTGGGTAAGAATTCCGCTATCAAGTAACTCCTTGTACTTCTTTACTTGCTCGAACTTGTCCAGTGTTTTCGTGTTTACTTCTACTGAGGTTTCCTGTCTGGAGACTTCCTGTCCATAACGTTCATTCTCCTGTTTCGTCATTCCACATCCACAGCTTCCTGTATAGTTTGGATTTACAGTACCACATCGTTTACATTTCCATCCATCATTATTGATTATGTCTCTTTGTCTGATTTCCTCTCTGGTAGTCCCAATACCATAGTATTGAGAAGCATATGTATTGACATTCTGTGGTTTCGTTGCTGCCACGATTAACGCGATTATGCCAAAGAAAAATCCCCACCAAAACCAGTTTTCATCGTACTTCTTATTGGCAATTACCGCATTAGTTGCAATGCCCCATATACATCCCCTGACAATCGCAAAAATTATGTACCCAAATAATATCATGCCTTCTCCTCCTTATTACTATTAATTATTCCATAATGCACCATTGTTTACAATCCTTTTAAGCAATAAGTTTACCACGGTTATTCCCATGTCTATAATAAATCTTTTCACTTTGTTGACAAGTTGAAGCAAGGATAGAACATCCTTGCTTCTCTTTTTATTTTTCTGTATAGTTTGTCTCTCTCTTAAATTCAATCTGGTCTGCTTTTCCAATGGCATCTATCATGGCATCTCTTAAGACAACGCCTTCATCTAACACCTCTTTGGCATTGCTAAAATCAAATCCATCTCCATTGGTTGCTAAAAAGTTATTGGTTGCCACGGTATAATATTTATCCATCTCCACCTTTGTTCCATCTAGAAGAGTAATTGATACAATACGGTTGCCAACCTCTTTTGACTTGTCCACAGTTACATTTATTCCATAGTACTGCAGAGTGCCCACTTCATTCTCAGGATTTAATCCATATTCTAAGTTGGATTTTAAATCCGCACCTAATAGTTCCATTGTCACAATCGTATTATCAAATGGGAAGATGGTATACATGTCTCCTACCGTAACGTCTCCAGCCTCAAGGGAAGTCCGTAGTCCTCCTGCATTAAATAATCCAATCTGACAGCCTGTAATCTCAGTTAAAAGTTTACATGAATACTGTCCAAGATCTGTCTGTCCTGCATTTCGATCATGTCCTAACTCTTCCGGCAACGTAGTAATTACCTGATTTAGCATCGGACTCAGTTCTACTTCATAAGTCTCATAAATCGTCTTCGTAGATGCATCACTGGAAATGTCGTCTAATCGGCTGGTCAAGTTGTCTAACTTGCCGGTTACCGTAAGGTCATCACCTTTAAATGCTAAGGATACCTGCCCCAGTTCCCTGCCGTTATTTGTTGTACCTACAATCTGTACTCCATTGATTACTCCTTGAACTGCATTGTGAGTATGGCCACAAAAGATGGCGTCAACTCCCTCAATTTTATTTGCAAGTGTGACAACTTCACCTCCTGTGACTGCTCCGTCATCGTCTGATTCACTTCCCAAATGAGATAGTACAACGACTGCATCCACGTCGTCCTCTTCTCTTAACAGTTTGGCATATTTATTGACTGCCTCTATTGGATCGGTAAACTCGATGTCCTTTACATTTTCCAATAACGTAGTAATGGAAGTCTCAGGGGTTGAAATACCAATTACGCCGATCTTTCGTCCATTCTTTTCTACTATTCCATAAGGCTGGGCATATTTAACCGGAGCTCCCGTCTTCTTATCTACAATATTGGCAGCCAGAAATTCAAAATCACCGTCTTTCTCCCATGTTTCAAAGTAACCAGTCCCCCAGTCATATTCATGGTTTCCAATGGCGGAATAGGTTAATCCGATTTCTCTAAACATCTCATTGATGACCTTTCCATGACTTAGGTTAGACATGGCGGTTCCCTGATAATTATCGCCACCAGACACAACTACATAGCCCTCTTCTTTGGAGTCCTTTGAGGTATAATCTTTTATGGCCGCAACAAACTTATCCATGCCAGGATTTTTACTGCTTGTTGCATTATCTACCGCCCCATGGAAATCAGAAAATGAGATAAAGTTAATTGTTGTATCATATCTTTGTGAGGTATTTTCAGTAGCCTTTCCACAGGATGCTAATAGTAATGTTAGCGCTACTAAAATCCATAAATACCTTTTCAGTCGTTTAAAGTAATTCATAGCTCCTCCTTTCAGCTTTATGCTTATTATATGGATGAAAGGCTTAAATTACACAATAGTAATCTTCTTCACTGAGAGGTTTTCTTATAACCAGAAGAAGCACGCTTTACAAGTTTCTCTACTTATCGCTACAGTCACAAAGGTCATGTTCACATGACTTTGGCTCTTTGTTCGTGTAAAGAACAAAACGCCAGAGCTTTTTGGCTCTGGCATCTGGCTGGATTGTAAAACAGCTATTATTTAATTACATTAAATGCTTCTTCCAAATCAAACAATATATCATCAATATGCTCTGTTCCAATAGATAAACGAATGGTATTCTGCTTAATTCCCTGCTCTATAAGTTCTTCTTCATTTAACTGGGAATGTGTCGTTGACGCTGGATGGATTACCAGTGATTTTACATCTGCAACATTGGCAAGCAAGGAGAACACTTGTAAGTGATCGATAAATTTCTTTGCTTCTTCTGCTCCGCCTTTGATTTTAAATGTAAAGATAGACCCTCCGCCATTTGGGAAATATTTCGTATACAGATCATGGGTTGGTGCATCTGGCAAAGATGGATGATTTACCTTCTCCACTTGTTCATGGTTTGCCAAGTAACTTACTACCTTAAGCGCATTTTCCACATGTCTTTCTACTCGTAACGATAATGTTTCAAGTCCTTGCAGGAAGAAAAATGCATGGAATGGAGAAAGGGTTGCGCCCGTATCACGCAGTAAGATTGCACGAATTTTCGTTACAAATGCTGCTGGTCCTGCTGCCTTAGTGAAGCTGATACCATGATAACTTGGGTTTGGCTCAGTTAATGAAGGAAATTTACCGGACCCCTCCCAGTCGAACTTGCCACTGTCTACAATCACACCGCCGATGGTCGTTCCATGTCCACCGATAAATTTAGTTGCCGAATGGACTACGATATCCGCACCATATTGGATTGGTCGAATTAAATATGGAGTTCCAAATGTGTTGTCAATTACAAGCGGAATTTTATTTTCATGGGCAATTTCTGCAAGAGCTTCAATATCCACAACGTTAGAATTTGGATTTCCTAAAGTTTCGATAAACACTGCCTTTGTATTTTCTTTAATCGCATCCCTTACTTCTTCTAAGTTATTGGCATCTACGAATGTTGCTGTAATTCCATACTGTGGAAGTGTATGAGCAAGAAGATTATAGGATCCTCCATAAATAGTTTTGGATGCCACGATATGGTCTCCTGCGTGAGCTAAATTTTCAAATGTATATGTAATTGCTGCTGCACCTGATGCAACTGCTAGAGCTGCAACGCCGCCTTCAAGAGCTGCTATTCTCTGTTCAAATATGTCCTGGGTAGGATTTGTTAATCTGCCGTAGATGTTACCTGCATCTGTTAGGTCAAATCTTGCTGCTGCATGTTCGCTATTATTAAATACATAGGAAGATGTCTGGTAAATTGGAACTGCTCTTGCTCCTGTTGCCTGGTCTGCTTCCTCTTGCCCTACGTGAAGTTGTTTTGTTTCAAATCTTAATTCTCTTTCCTTGAATTTACTCATAAATCATTCCCTCTTTCTTTGTGAATTTGTTCTGTTCTTAACTTCTGCCTATATCATAGCACTCCTATAATAATAGTGTTAATACTCTATAGTTTTATCCGGTTATAGCCTCTGGCTATAGCTGGATGTGCTTGCTTATTTCGACAAATGAAGTATAATAAGCTTAAGTTAGAACATTTCAATACATGCATTTCGTAATCAGAAAGGAAACGCTATGGAAAAATCAAAGAAAATTGTAGCCATCGTAGGAATTATATTTTTAGTCGGCAGCTATATCACAACATTTATTGCTGCCCTAATGCACTCTACCTTTGCACACGGCTTGTTTAAAGCAAGTCTGTTCTGCTCGTTAGTTGTACCACTAATTTTATATGGTTATCTTTTAATCTATAAATATTTTGCAAGAAAAAATCAACAAGACGACGAAGAATAAGCGTAGTCAAACAGCTTATTAACTACAAAAAGGAAGGGATAAAAGCCAGCTTTTATCCCTTCCTTTTTATTTTACTCTTATTCCTTTTACTACAGAATACTCACTATATAACTTCTTTCCAGATACCATTTTATAGGAGCGGACTTTAAAGTAATAGGTCTTATTCTTTGTTAATTTTTTCTTTGTGTAAGAAGTTATCTTATTCTTTTTCACTTCTTGGACTTTGCTATACTTTCCAGCTTTGCTACTTGCCATGTAGATTTCATAGCCTGTTCCACTGGAAACTTTGTTCCAGCTAATCTTAATTGCTTTGGAACTTGACTGTAATTTTACGGTCGGTACGGCTGGCTTTGTTATTACAGTAATCACATTTGAATAGGAGCCATACACCCTCTTACCATTTACAACCTTAAATGCTCTTACCTTATATTTATAAGTCGTTCCAGCTTTTAGCTTCCCATGTATATAAGAGTTTGTCTTTACTGTTACACTTTTCTTTGTGGAATAAAAATAGATTTCATATCCATCCACAGCATTTACTTTTTTCCATGTCAATTTGACCTGATTCGCCTTATTGCTACTCTTAACTTCTGATCCCTTTGGAATGGTAATTGTAAATGCTACTTTCTTTGTTCCTACATAATTACCTTTTCCTGTAATGGTAATAACTGCTGTACCAGGATTTCTATTATTTGTATACGCTACTGTATAATCCTTGCTTGTCAGTTTTGTTTTTCCATCCATAACTGTAATGCCAGGAGTAAGATTTCTATTGTTATATACTTGAGATCTAACGCCTGATATACTTGTCTTCTCAATGGATTTCTTTACTATGACTTTATAGTCAATAGGAACACTCTTTCCGTTTTTAAAAGTAACCGTTACCTTTACATTTGCTGTACCTGCTGCTACCGGAAGTAATTCCTTATTACTGATTTTTACAACATTAGCATTGCTTGTACCCAAATATGCGTAGTTTACCGGCGTACCATATAATGCAAAGTTAGTTGTTGGTTGTACTGCTTTCGCTTTTACATTTACTCCAACGACTTCTCCTACTTTAAGCGTATCAAGCCCCAAATCAATCTTTTTGACTGCATTAACCATCTGACTTGTACCTTGTGCTACCGCCTTTGTTCCATACGGCGTGTACCAGTAACAGTTCACTGCAGTAGTATTAATATAGCCTGCAAATACACCTGCATATGCTGCTTTAACGTCACCAACGCCACAGCTGTTCTTAAGGCTTCCTTGATCCATATATCCAACAATAAGTCCTGAATAGTTATTCTCAACTGATGTTGCTGCAATTTCACCATTTACAATACAATCTGCAATCTCAGTCTGATATGCATAAGCTACCACTGCACCTGCATATTGTCCTGTGGTAATATAGACATCTTCTAAATAAATATCTTTTACTGTTGCATTGACTGCCATGCCAAAGAGTCCAGCAAACGTATTGTCTCTAGTTACAGTTAGTCCCTTGATTACATATCCATTTCCATCAAAGGAACCGGTAAATGGTTTTTCAAAACTTCCAATTGGACGAAAGCTCTCGATCGAAGAAAGATCAATGTCATTTACAAGTTTATAACAAGCACCTGGGTAGTTTCCAATCTGTTGTAACTCATTTGCTGTCTTTATAAGGTATGGATTGCTCTTTGTACCTTCTCCACCTGAAAACAGCCCATCTCTGGTTACTTCTACATACTGTTTCATTGTGTAAGACAACTGCTCTTTGCCATTCTGTATCGTAACCTTATAGGTAATTGCGGATTTTCCAAGGCTGGCGCCGTACAATTTATTGTCTTTCACCTCTACATCGC
Source organism: bacterium (assembly GCA_030535455.1). Taxonomy (GTDB): domain Bacteria; phylum Bacillota; class Clostridia; order Lachnospirales; family Lachnospiraceae; genus KM106-2. The sequence goes on along the minus strand of JAUNJY010000044.1, from coordinate 19,201 downwards.
TTGGATATTGGGATGAAACTAATGTAATTGTAACATCTTTTGCATACTGTGATTGAACCGCTTGCAATGTACCAAGCTTAACCACCGGATTTGCTATTTTACCAATACGCTCCATTCCTTGGCCAATTCCTAAAACAACAGAGGGTTTGTTCTGTACATAATAGCAAGCAGAAATATTGGCATATTTACCAATACTGCCTCCTATGCTCCCCCCCTCTTTTGCTTCGATTTCCCCAAAAGAAACGCAGTTTATAAGTTGATTATTTAATAAAGAATTTTTTTCAAATGACCTGCAATGACCAACGATTCCGCCTACAACCGTGCTGTCTGTCTCGCAAATAACCTTGCCATAATTATTACTTCCTTTAATCGTACACTTGGTATCAACTCGACCTGTAATTCCTCCAACATATGCGTACTTTCCCATCCCTGTAACGGTACCGTAGTTATTGCAGCTGCTAATCGTATTATCATAATAAAGATCGCCTACAATACCGCCTGCAAATCCTATACTGGTATTAACACTGGTTACTTGTGCACTATTTTCACAATTTTCTATTAAAACCTTAGACGTTGATTTTGAGGCTCTTCCTAAAATCCCCCCTGCAATCGTTTGGGATATAATTTCGCCTTTTACCTTGCAGTTTCTAATCGTGCCATTAGAAATATCACCGACAATTCCCGCTGCAATGGACTCTTTGGAATCCTGCATATCAATCTTGGCATCAACTTCACAGCCATCAATTACTGAATTTTTATCACGTTCTCCTAGGATCGCTGCAATTCCAGCTCCAATGCTGTACATGTCTTTAGATAATGTGATATTCCCCATGTACTTACTCTTTGTAATTGTACCGTGGCTTAATTGTCCTGCTATTCCACCTGCATTTTCTCCTTTTAATTCAGCAGTAACTACACATTCCTTTATGTGCGCCCCCCCATAAGCCTTGCCAATAATGCCACCACTCTGTTGTTCGCCCTGAATCTTACCTGATACCTCACAGTTGCTGATTGTTGTCGTTATTTGTGACGTATACGAAGAATCCAGAAATCCTATTACTGCCCCTGCATCTCTTCCTGAAATATTTACCTCTACAAACTTTATATTCTTAACCGTAATGTTTGTTCCTGCGGATATAAAACCTGAACTGCTTCCCGGCTGATTGACTTTTAGCTTCTTAATTGTATGGCCATTTCCATCAATCGTTCCTGAAAATAATGGAATTGGCTTCCATTCTTTTGTCTTTCTGTCCGTGGATAAGTCAATATCATTCATTAATACAAAGTATTTGCCTGAATAATTTCTGATTTCATTTAGTTGAGAGGCCGTTGTAACCCGGTATGGATTTCCTTTGCTTCCATCTCCTCCAGCAAATGCAGCTGCTGCTACTTGTTTTCCTGGTACCATAATAAATCCTAGGGCTAATCCTAGCAGAATTATAAATACCATCATAGTCTGTCTTACACGTTTTTCATATGTAATTCTAAAATGTTGCATTTCATTTTCTCCCCCTCGTATCAATTGAAACTCTAATATAACATATCTACTAGCGTATTTACAGTATAATTTTAAAAAAAACGTCAAGGTACATAACCCTGACGTTTCTATTGCTAATATCCTATTTTTCTTATTCCTCCGGATCCTTACGGATAAAGTCCATATAAGCATTGATCTGCTTCTCATAGCCATTTTGAGATGCTTCATAAAACGTCTCATCCTTAAACTCATCCGGTAAATACTGCTGCTTTACATAGTTATTTTTATAGTCATGGGCATACTTATAGCCAATACCATGTCCTAATTTGGCAGCACCTTTATAGTGGCCATCCTTTAGATAAGCTGGGATTGCTCCCGTCTTTTGATTTTTTACAGCTTCCATCGCCTTATTTATCGCTACGTAGGCGGAATTAGACTTTGGTGCTGTTGCTACATAAGTGGCTGCCTGAGCTAAGATAATCCTTGCTTCCGGCATACCAATTCGTTCCACAGCCAAGGCTGCATTAGTTGCAACCACAAGAGCATTCGGGTCAGCATTAGACACATCTTCCGATGCACAGATCATTATCCTTCTTGCGATAAATGTTACACTCTCGCCGGCATACAGCATTCTTGCAAGGTAATACACTGCCGCATCCGGATCTGATCCACGCATACTCTTGATAAATGCAGAAATCGTATCGTAGTGATTGTCGCCGGTCTTATCATATCTAATATTACGTCTTTGGATACACTCTGAAGCAACATCAATAGTAATATGGATCAAGCCATCTTCGTCACTAGGAGGAGTCGTTAATACTCCAAGCTCAATGGCATTTAGTGCATTTCTTGCATCTCCATTACTTATGTCTGCCAAGAAATCAAGTGCTTCTTCGGTAATCGTGGCCTTATAAATCCCTAATCCCTTTTCCTTATCTGTAATGGCACGCATCAATAATTTCTTAATGTCATCCATGCTAAGTGGCTTTAACTGAAAGATAATGGATCTGGAAATCAAGGCGCTGTTTACTTCAAAATATGGATTTTCCGTAGTTGCACCAATCAAGATGATTGTTCCGTCTTCTACAAAAGGAAGCAGATAATCCTGCTGGCTCTTATTAAAGCGATGGATCTCATCTACAAACAGAATGGTCTTCTTGCCATAAGCTCCAGCTGTCTGTTTTGCCTGATTTACCACATCTTCCATGTCCTTTTTCCCTGCACTGGTGGCATTGATCTGTGTAAACTCAGCGCTTGTGGTGTGGGCAATTACTTTAGCAAGCGTCGTCTTTCCGGTGCCTGGTGGTCCATAAAAAATAAGGGAACTTAACTTATCTGCCTTGATTGCTCGATACAGCAGCTTGTCCTTCCCTATGATATGTTCCTGTCCCACGACCTCCTCCAATGTGGTTGGGCGAAGTCTAGATGCTAACGGGGACTCTTTTTTCATTGTATTTTCTCTCATATAATCAAATAAATCCATTTATTTTGCCTCGCTCATTTATTTGTCTCTATTGTAACAGACAATTTACTTGGTTACAACCTGCCTTGTATGTCTATCTTTGCCACATAAGGTGTATAATTATACTATTAAATTTATTAGGAGGTGTATTATGCCTGGTTACTTAACTCACTTATTATTTGGCCGTCAAGCCGTCCATAAATTAAAGGATCTTCCCCTCCCCTCAGATATGTTGGATGTCATCCTAACCTACCCTCATGCATTTAACATTGGAGCGCAGGGACCAGACTTATTTTTTTATGACTTAAGTTGCAACTTAAACCCAAAACGCAAGCTAGGCTCACTCATGCATCATACTAAGACAGATGAATATTTTCGCTGCTGCCTGGACTTTTTAGAAAAATCAAACATAAAGGAGAGGAAAGAAATCTTCACATCCTATTTGGCCGGACTGATTTGCCACTATACACTGGACTGCGCGACCCATCCCTTTATCTACTGGCAGACTCACTATGATATCCACAGTTCCGGTGGTCTTGGGTATCTTGCCACACACTGTCAATACGAGTCAAACCTGGACAGTCTTATGCTTAGACATTTAAAACATCGCGTTCCCAGCGATTATAATGCTGCTCGATTTATAAAGCTTACTAAAAAAGAAGCTGTATTGCTTGGAAAATGTCTCTCAGATACGATTACAGCCACCTATTTTCCAGACAACCCTTCTGCCTATTCAACGCCATCCTTTATGAAAAAGGCCTTATCCTCCATGTCATGGAAGGTTGCCTTTCTAACAGACCACGGTGGCCCTAAACGTAAACCAATTGAATTGCTGGAAACATGCACTGTAAGGGCACATTTTCTTACAAGCCTCTTTACTATCGATCAAGTAAAGGATGGAACAGATTACTTAAACAAGAAAAACTCACTATGGAAAAATCCTTGGGATCCTTTCTCACAGTCCAATGACAGTTTTATCGCTCTCTACCAAAAAGCACTTTCAACTGTCCTCGAACGACTAAAGCTGCTTTCCTGCTATTATCATTCTCTTTCAATTACATCAGGTGATCAGGCCAGAAAGGAACAGTACAGAAAAGATTTGTTAGATGATTTGAAAGATCATTCCTATAATACTGGCCGAAGCTGTTGTCTTTAGGCAATGGCCTCTTGCAGTGACTTCTTAATTTCACCTGGTATATTTACTGGAGTCACTTCATTTTGCTTGATCTGATCAAGAACCATAGTGCACTCTGCAACCTTGGCACTTGCAACACTGTTCCTTCCAATAAGGGCAGGTATAAGTGCCTGCAGAGTCTCCTTCATGTCCAGCTCCACCTTTGAGATGGTAACTGTCTCTTGATTGATCCAGGCTCGCACCTTAATCTCCGGCAATGCTTCCATTACTTCCTTTGTAAGGGAGGTTAAGGAGAACTGTCTTAATGCCCCTGACTCCTTTAATGCACTGTCTAGATGCTCTTTCCCTATCTTTCCTTCTAATACTATACTCTCTTTGTCTTTCTTCACAATTTCAAAGGAGTTGATATCAATAAAATATACTCCAAACAATACTGGGGAATTAAGGCTTTCCACCAGTTCCTTGCTTATTTTTTCCGGCTTGCTCCACTTGCCCATTGCGTAACTTGTCCGATATTCTTCGTCCTCCTTTTCGTATATATAATCATAGGTAAAATCCGTCTCTCCATCCAGCTTATGTTCCATCATAATCTCCATCGGCTCATTTACTCCCGTAATGTTCGAAACAATGTGGATCTGTTTCGTAGTTTCTGTGTATTCCATCGATAAGTGAAAAGTTGTAACCGCGCTATAACTTGACAATGAGCTCATATTAGAATAGGCCATGCTTAAAATATCATGAGCATTGTCGGGTGCATTGCTTCTTGAACACCCTGTCATCCATAAGGACATAATCAGTACCCAAACAATCCCTATCCTTCTATGTCTGATTTTCATACTGCCCCTCCTTCTTACTCACTTTACCTCTTTTCTATCACCTAAAAAAGACGCCTGGAAAATGCATCTACCGCATTTTTCTGGCGTCTTTCTGTATCCTTATAAAAGGACCATCTATACAAACTGATTTCGTGTCTGATCGTACTCGTAATCAATTGTTTTCAATTTTGTTATAATCTCTTGCTCTTCCAATCCTAAGTCTTTGCAAAGCTCATCTAAACTACTGTAAAAATCACGTAATTTAAGATTAAGAAAACTTAGTAGCATTACAGGATCCTTTGGTACTGCCATACTGGGTCATCCTCTCTGTCTTATACTATATCTGTATTCCTTACTCGTCAAAGAGTAATACTTGTCCGTTTGTTTTTGCATAATAAATATCGTCTAGCTTTTCATAGCTAGCCGTTGCACTTGTTGCTTCTTGTATCTTCTTCTCAAGGGAAGCACTTACTGAAAGCTCCACTGCAATTGTAAACTGAACTTCATCGGTATAAGCGCTGTCTATTACATCGATTTCCATTTGTCCAAAAATATATTGGATCTTGCCGACATTATTGTAATCTGTCTTAACTAAGATTTTGTATCCACACTTTTTCGTAATGATTTCGCTGCTTAATAAGCCTGCCTTGGAAGCTCCCTGATAAGCTCTTACCAAGCCACCGGTTCCAAGCAATGTACCGCCAAAATATCTTGTTACAATAATTAATGCATTATGAACATCTTCACCTAATAATACGTCTAGAATAGGTTTTCCTGCAGTTCCTGAAGGCTCTCCATCATCGCTAAAACGCTGAAGTTCATGTCTTGGTCCAATCACATAAGCAAAGCAATTATGTCTTGCATCCCAATTTTTCTTCTTCGTCTCTTCAATTAGCTTGACAGCCTCTTCCTCTGCTTTCACTGGAAAAACGGTGGCAATAAACCTGGACTTCTTCTCCACGATCTCATCAGTGCCACCTTCATAGATTTCTTTATATTGTTCGATCATAAATAACCTCCAGGAAAATATCATTAAGGATTATTATATCAAACTTTTCAATCTTTAGCTATACATTCTTTCAGTAATCAAATCATCTAGCACTTCTGCCAGACAAATTGGTGTTACTGTATTTTCGCTAAGAATATGTAATAAGTCTAAAACTTTTTCTTTTTTATAGGAAATATTATCAACTACATCACTTTCAATTCCTTCATCGCTCTGTTTTGTAACTGAAATCCCATAAATCACCTCTTCTGTTTCTTCACTTTTCTTTTCGGTCAAGTAATATTCTAACATAAGCTTCTTGTTATCATCGTTACCTGCCACTTTTGTTGTTATTAACTTTTGTTCCCTCATTATTGCCTCCTAATGTTCCTCATAAATTGTAATTTTTCTATTATTATTATCCCCCAACAACAATAATAGACATGATCTAACTACCTTTATAGTATAAGCTTTTATTGTCGAATTCTCAACAATTTTTCTTCACCCTTTTTACCCTGTTTTCGACTATTATCGACATGATTATTTATCTTTATTCTGGCAATACTCTACCTATAATTAGTGTTTAAAATATATTTATTTACTATATTTCTTTATTTAAAGCATAATATTTGATATAATACATAGGTAGATGCATTTTAATGCATCTACGTTTTTACATGATAGGAGGTAACTATGAACTTTAGCAAGAGAGGAACCATTGAAAAGCAACGCAAAATTCAATCTTCATCAACAAAGCTTGCCAAAAAGACTAACATCATTATATATAGACTTTTTCTTGTAGCAATCGTACTTTGTATTTTAGTCGGTTCATCCGCACTATACGGTATTGTATCCGGACTGATCGATAATGCTCCTGATATCAACAATATTAACGTACAGCCCGATGGATATGCTACTTATGTGTATAATACAGATAATAAGATGATACAGAAATTAGTTGGTCAAAATGCAAATCGTGAATATGTTACGATCGATCACGTTCCGAAAGATGTACAAGAAGCATTTATCGCAATTGAAGACGAACGTTTCTATGACCATAACGGTATCGATGTACGCGGTATTTTCCGTGCTGCGGTAACCGGCTTGTCACAAGGCGACTTTAGCCAAGGTGCAAGTACCCTTACCCAACAGTTATTGAAAAACCAAGTATTTGAAGGTGGTAACGAATCAACCTTTATCGTAAGCTTACAACGTAAAATTCAAGAACAGTATCTGGCAATTCAGTTAGAAAATCGAATGAACAAAGAACAAATCCTTGAATATTACTTAAATACAATCAACCTTGGAGCAAATACATTAGGTGTACAAGCAGCATCTAATCGTTATTTCAACAAGAAAGTTTCCGACTTAACGCTTTCTGAAGCAGCAGTCATTGCAGGAATTACTCAAAGTCCTGCCAACTTAAACCCAATTGTCAATCCAGACAAGAATAAGGCGAGACGACTTGAAGTATTAAACAGCATGCTCCGTCTTGGCTACATCACTCAGGAAGAATACAACACAGCCATTGCTGATACGGATGATGTTTACAAACGTATTGCAACTGCTAATGAAGAAGTGTCCAATGTATATGGATACAATAGTTATTTTGTAGATGAAGTGATTTCTCAAGTATCTGATGATTTGGTGGAAAAATGCGGATATACACCAACGCAGGCCAGCCAGTTAATCTATCGAGGCGGCTTACGTATCTATACGACTCAAGATGAAAGCTTACAAGACATCTGTGATTCAGTATTAGAAGATGAGTCCAATTACCCTACCAATTCCATTTGGCAGTTAGAATATCGTCTTACGGTAGAACATGCTGACGGAACTAGTACAAACTATTCTGAAGGCAGTATGAAAAACTATTTCGCAGAACAGGGAAATAAGAACTTCTCCTTATACTATAAGACTAAAAAAGATGCAGATAAATATATCAAGGAATTTAAGAAGGCCAAAGTTGCAAACGGAGATACTGTTGCCGGCGAAACAACAAACTGGAAGATCCAGCCTCAGATTTCCTTCACATTAATAGACCAGCATACCGGTCAAGTAAAAGCAATCGTAGGTGGCCGTGGGGATAAGACTGGTAACCGTACGTTAAATCGTGCAACAGATACAGTAAGACAGCCTGGTTCTACATTCAAAATCCTTTCCACTTATCTTCCTGCATTAGATACAGCAGGTATGACGCTTGCCACTGTAATTGATGACTCCGAATACTACTATCCTGGAACATCTAAAAAAGTAAGCAACTGGTCAGGTGCAAATGATTATGCCGGCCTTACTACACTTCGCGAAGCAATCAAGCGTTCCATGAACGTTGTTACAGTAAAGACATTAGAAAAAGTAACTCCACAAGTTGGTTTTGATACATTACAATCATTAGGATTTACAACGTTAGTATCTCAAAGAGTAGATACATCTACCAACTCCAACGGAACTGAAACACAGCAAGTTCGTTCTGATATCAACCTTTCCTTGGGATTAGGTGGTGTCACTGATGGTGTTACAAACTTAGAATTAACGGCTGCTTATGCTGCCATTGCAAACGGTGGCGTTTACAATACGCCAATCTTCTATACTAAGGTTACTGACAGTTCTGGAAAAGTAATTTTAGAAAATAATACAGAGTCTAAACAGGTAATGAAAGAATCCACAGCATGGTTACTTACTAATGCCATGGAGGATGTTGTTAAGACTGGCGGTACAGGTACTTTAGCTGCACTTCAAAGTGTTAATATGCCTGTTGCTGGTAAAACCGGTACTACTTCAAACAATACTGATCTTTGGTTCTCTGGATATACTCCATACTACACAGCTTCTATCTGGAGCGGTTATGACTTAAATGAAAGCCAGTCCAATACAAGCTATCATAAAGTATTATGGCGTAAGATCATGGAAAAGGTTCACAAAAATCTTGCAACTAAGGATTTTGAAAAGTCAGCCTCCATTGTCAGTGCTAAAATTTGTACGAAGTCAGGAAAGCTTGCTGTTGACGGCGTCTGTGATAAGGCGCTCGGTGGTTCTACTGTAAAAACAGAGTATTTTGCAAGTGGAACAGCTCCAACTGATTATTGTGACAAACATGTAGAATATACAATCTGTACAGAAAGCGGGCAGCTTGCTTCTGACAAGTGTCCACATACAAAGAAAGTCGTTTATTTAGACAAGGATGAGACTGGAAAGACAGATGATACACCTTACATCGTACCATCCAACCTAGTTTCTACCTACTGTACAATCCACTCAGGAAATGGTATTAATAAGGAACCGTTAAAGGATCAGACTCCAACGCCTACTCCTGTTATTCCTGATGTAGCTCCAACAACTACACCTGCTGCCACATCAGAACCAGAAAATACTGTTCCGGATGAACAACAGACAACTGAATAAGCTGATAAAAAAAGAGAGATAGCCGTACCAATTACAAGTACGACTACCTCTCTTTTTTCTTTTATTGTCTCTTCATAAATCAGTCTTTGGATCAGGTAGTCTTATCTACCTGACATAGCAGCTGTCGCTCACAGTCTAACTTAATTTTTTTCATTAAAATATTCTCATCCTACATTAAAGGCGACAGCCCACTATTTCTTCATCTTATCTTTAAAGAACCAGGATGCAATATAACCAAATACGATTGCTGAGGACAAGCCAACTGCCGATGCAGTAAATCCGCCCTTAAAGATTCCAATCCATCCTTCCTTATCTACTGCTTCCTTTACTCCTTTAAATAAATTATTACCAAATCCACTTAACGGAACGGTTGCTCCTGCACCAGCCCATTTTGCAAATGGCTCATACAGTCCAAGTGCTCCAAGTAAGGCACCAAGGCAAACCAATCCGACCATAATCCTTCCTGGCATTAATTTGGTATTATCCATTACAATCTGTACTAGAACGCAAATCAGGCCTCCTACTACAAATGCCTTTATATAATCCATAAAAATCCCTCTCTTACCTTGGCTCTATACTGTCTCAAATATTACACCATGTGCAACACCCGGAACAGTCTGACCTTCATTAAAGCTTGTTGGAGAAAGTAACGCTCCTGTCGGAATAAATAAGACTTTATTCCATGTCTTTCTACGCAACATCTCGATGATATAGCCATTTAATGTGATACCGGAACAGCCGCATCCACTGCCGCCTGCATGAGTATCTTGCTCTGTTGGGTCAAAGACTTCAATACCACAATCCATGTACTGCTTGCTGATATCGTATCCTTTCTTGCTCAGAATATCGATTGTGATATCTCGTCCTACGGTTCCTAAATCACCAGTGATGATCTTATCATAGTAATCCGGTGTACGTTTCAGTTCTGTCAGGTTGGCATAAATGACATCTGCCGCTGCAGGTGCCATGCATGCGCCCATATTCATGGAATCCTTGATACCGTAATCCGTTACCTTTCCTGTTGTAATTCCTTTTACCACAACATCAATGGCATTCTCCGTCTTCGTCTTTCCAAGAACCATGGCACCGCTTCCGGTTACCGTCCATGTTGCTGAATATGGTCTCTGATTACCATAAGCAAGAGGGAACCTGAATTGCTTCTCTGCACTGGCAAAATGACTTGAAGTGACTGCCATTGTCTTCTCCGCAAATCCACCATCAATTGTCATAGCTGCCAGGCTAATTCCCTCTCCCATGGTAGAACATGCTCCATAGATACCAAACATAGGGATTTCCAAGGAAATGACACCAAAGGAAGTGGCTATTAATTGTCCTAACAGGTCACCGCCAAATAAATAACGGATATCCTTGCTTTCTAGCCCAGCCTTCTTCAAAGCATACTGGCAGGCTAAAGTCTGCATTGTACTCTCTGCCTCTTCCCATGTCTTCATTCCGAAAAACGGATCATCATTTACCAGATCGAAATAGCTGCCTAGTGGTCCTTCTCCTTCTTTCTTTCCGGCAATAGCTGCATAGCCTAGAACATATGGAGGGTTTTCAAACAATAAGGTTTGTTTTCCATGCATCTTGCTTGATTTTGACATTTCATTCACCCTCCTATACTACCTTCAGTAGCTTTAAAATATAATAAATCCATCCAAGTACCCAAGAACTAAAGATACCATATAAAATAACCGGACCCGCAATGATAAACAACTTACATCCAATACCAAATACCTGACCTTCTGTCTTATACTCCATTGCCGGTGCAACTACACCATTGGCAAATCCGGTAATTGGAACAACGGTACCTGCTCCACCAAACTTAGCAAGCGTTGGATAAATGTTCAGTCCAGTCAAAATAATACTGATTGCAATCAGTGTAATAGAATTACACGCTGCGGCCGTTTCCTGTTCTAAACCAAAACTCATATATAAATTCAAAAAAGCTTGACCAATCGTACATATAATACCTCCTACTAAGAATGCTTTTAAACAGTTTAAGAAGCAATTGTGAGTTGGTGTAACGTTCTTTACATACTCGTTATACTTCTGATCTCTAAGTTTCTGATCCTTCTCATTGATAACTTCCCCAATGTCAGGACCCTTATTATTGGTTTGGTTATTTTTACTCATCATTTAATCCTTTCCATTAATTATCTAAGCTACTAGCTAACATTAGTATCTATCTTTTCTGCAATTTTAAACAAAAAAATCGTAAGCATTTTTTTAGTCTAAAATGCTTACGATTTTTATGCTCGATTGATTACTAACTGATAAAAAGTTCCGATACCCTTGCCAAGTGCAATTGCTACTACTAAGAAAGGTATGCCCAGCTTTAATGAGATACGCCTAGAAACGGCAGGAAACACATCGATTACTTCTGCCAAGGCAATTGCCAGGCAGCCCACAAAAATGCCCGAGAACAGGCCATAAATGGCCAAAAACACAATACTAAAGTGTATCTGCCATTCAAATATAGAAATAAGATTACCTAAAATTCCGCCAACCATGACGCAGTCTTCATAAAAATTAATCTGATTGGCTGTTCCCGTCCTAGAAGACAGCCGCTGGACAATCTGCAGCATGGTGATAAATGCATAAATTCCGGCTGCTACGCCAACCCCGCCGGCAAATCCCATAAACAGGAGGATTACTCGCTCAATTAGAGTCAATGATCTTTCCCTCCCTGCTTGCATTCTGTATTAACGCACTATTTACGTCATTTTCATATTTTCTCATTTCGATCTGGATTGGCGTAGGGTCCGTCGTGATCTTAAATTTTGAAAAATGATTAAAGAATATAATTATTCCTGCAGCTATGCCAATTGAGTAGCCTACTTCTACCACAGACCATCCGGACTTTGCAGTTCCTGTTACCAGCTCATACATTTTATCAAAAATATCCTGAATGGATGCATCTGCATTAAATGTCATAATAGATAATGCGCCGCCAAAAAACACGACTAAACCAACGAAAATTGTCTTAAGTACTTCCCAAATCTTACTAGGCTTCTTAGGTATGTTATAGGATAATATAAACTCTGTTTCTCCCATATTCACTACTTCCACATCTGGATATAGCTTTCCAATCATCTCTATGACCTTCATAATAGAAAAACAGTATTTCACATCCTTATTCGTCTTAATCACCTTTACCAATTGATGATTTAAATCGTGGACCAGCTTGGCATCAGGGCTATACAACTTTGCAATATCCTCCATATAGACCCTGGTATTATAGACTTCAATATTCTGATCAATCTTTATATAAAGTATCCTTGCTTTCATTTGCACATCCTTACTCTGCAATTTATGCAGCTCGGCTATACGTAGCTTCCTGTTTTATTGAGTGTTCAATCAATACCCCATCGTAAACCTGTTCCGATGGCATTAAGAACACAATGTAAATTGCGATTGCTATTAGTACGGTAACACCTGCAACCAAGGCAATCATCAGCTTCTTTGTCATTTATAATAACCTCCTTAATAACGAAAGCACCTACCGGTTACGGTAAATGCTTTACTGAATGTCATATATTAGTATTGGAGATTATCATTACTTTTATACCTATTATTTCTAATTATGTCAGACGTTCTTTCATTACTTTTAAGATTTTCTTTTCCAGTCTGGACACCTGTACCTGGCTGATGCCCAGTTCTTTCGCTATATCCGTCTGTGTCTTATCCCTAAAATATCTTAACTCGATTAAATTCTTTTCCTTATCACTCAGGGTATCTATAATTTCTCGAAGCGCAATATGGTCTATAATATTCTCATTTTCATCTCTTGTCTGTTCTAATTTATCAATTAAATATATAGCGTTGCCATCCCCCTGGTAGATGGTCTTATATAAGCTTTCCACTTCGCTGTTTGATTCAAGCGCCATGATAATGTCCTCAGTTGGAATTCCTAATTCCTCACTAATCTCATCAATGGTTGGCTCACGGTCAAAACGATTTCCTAAAATCTCTTTCGTAATCCGTACCTTGCCTGCAATTTCCTTTAAGGAACGGCTTACCTTGATCATCCCATCATCTCTTAAAAACCGTTTGATTTCTCCTGTGATCATTGGAACAGCATAAGTAGAAAACTTCACTTCAAAGCTTGTATCAAACTTGTCAATTGCCTTAATGAGCCCTATGCTTCCAATCTGGAACAGATCTTCCAGTTCGTGACCACGGCCTGCAAACCTTCTTACAATACTCCATACTAATCCGATATTCATATTCACAACTTGGTCTCTTGCTTCTTTATCTCCTTGTTTGGAACGTTCAATCAACTCTAGAGTATCCATATTCACCTCCTAGAACCGAGTACATACTCTTAATGTTTAATTGCTTTTTTCATTTTTACTGTAGTACCCACCCCTTTGTCAGATACCACTTCCAGCTTATCCATAAAGGCCTCCATAAAAGCAAATCCCATCCCAGAGCGCTCCAGTTCAGGTCTCGATGTGTATAAAGGCTCCATTGCCTGTTCTATATTCTCAATACCTACCCCGCTATCCTTAACAGTAATTGCAATCTCATTATCCTTGATTGCACAGCTCATCTCTATTTTACCAGCCTGATTATTATATCCATGAATAATGCAATTAGTAACAGCCTCCGAAACTGCTGTCTTTATATCCGCAATCTCCTCCATTGTTGGATCTAACTGCGATACAAATGCTGCGATAACAGTACGCGCAAAACTCTCATTCTTTGAATCACTGTCAAATTCTAAATACATTTCGTTGGTATTATCCATGCTTACCCTCCTATACATGATAATAAACTCTAATATGCAGTGTCTTTTAGCTCCCTGATTGCATCCTCTGTCTTCTCATATTTGCCTATAATCTTATAAAGTCCAGACAATTCGAAAATACGATCCACCGCTGCATCTACATTTGATACAGCCACCTTCCCGCCCGTAAAAATAACGCTTTTATATCTTCCCATGATTACCCCAATTCCTGAGCTGTCCATAAAATGTGCATATTTAAAGTCAAAAATAATATTTTTTATATGTCGTTTATTAATCAGGTAATCACTTCGTTCCTTAACATAAATCGCACAATGATGGTCTAACTCACGATGTAAGCGTATTACTAAACAGTGTCCAACTACTTCATACTCTGCAAATTCTCTTGACTTATCGTCTGGATCAAATTTCTGTTTAATCGTTTCTGTTTTCATGGTTCAACCCTCTTTACTGATTATTTTTTGTGTGTCTCCTTAGCGGAGCTGTTTTTAGTCAATACACGTGCAAAATGTGTATTAACTAAAAAAACACCTATGGTAAGCTCTATAACAAAATCTGTTCGTTATAATAACTTTCCATAAGTGTTTTATATTACAATTTATCTAGTCGATTAAAACTGTCTAATCTGTGTCGTTTTTTAAGCAGCTGGTGTAGCCGATGGAGATGGTGATGGAGATCCCTCACTAGAATCTGTATCTGGAAGCTGTTGTAGCTTGCTCTTTGCTTGGATACCACGTTTCGTATTAGGATGATCTTCTACTAATTTTTCTAGGATAGGTCTAGCTTTGTCATTTTCTCCACTTTCCATATATGCTCTTGCTAAGAAATATTGAGCATTTTCATAGTCATCTTTTAAAGCACATGCAGCTGTTAACTTAGCAATTGCCTCATCAAAGTTTCTATCACTTGACTTAGACTTTTTCGTCTCTTTGTCGTATAATGTATAACCCTGTTGATATAGCTTTTCAGCAGCACCATCAAAGGACTCATCCTTGATTGTCTTATACAATGCCTTGGATGCATCTGTTGTAAATGCATCTTCATTTACTGTTGCAAGAGTCTCTGCAGCGCTTACATCATCATTGTTAATTACAAAATCAGCACTCTTTAATAACAAGTCTACTGCCTGGTCACCCGTTACTGCTGCATTTGGATCTGCTGTTGCATTAGGATCCGTAGTTGCATTAGGATCTGGTGTAGCTGTTCCTGTTGCATTTTCCTCCTGAACTTTACCAGTTAACTTTTCAACTTGTGCCTTGTAATTATCACGGTCAGTGGTTGCTAAATTAAGCTGTGATTCAAGAGATGCATTCTTTTCATGAAGCGTCTTATTGCTAGCATTTAATTCTTTCACTTTTGTATTGGATACACTTGGTCCTATTAAAATTGCATAAACCAGTACGCCCACTACTAAACCGATTACTAAGTTTAAATATGGCCATATGCTTGGCTTATCTTCTTTAAAATCATTCATTCCGGCAAATACGTTGAACTCACCGTTTTTTCCATCATTTAATGCTTTATGTTCTTCTTTTACTTCTTTAATGATTGTCTTTCCTGCACTAACTCCCAACTCGTTCATATAACGAATGGTCGTTGTATTATTCACGTCAATCGCATGAGCTTTTAACAATTGCTTGGATGCCTTGTCTTTTTCACCTGCCTGCATATATAACAACGCTAATAACTGGTATGCACGGATAAACTTCGGATTAAGTGCAACAACCTTTTTCAGCTGAATAATGGAAAGATCCGGATTTCCTTGCTTTGCGCTTAATAATGCCTGGTTATATTTCTTAATTGCCTGATTTGTATTTTCTAATTTGGTAGGATTGGACTGTACCATGCTGATATATTCATCTGCATCATTGTCGGCTTCCTGAAGATGTTTGCTTAACACCCATTCCCTAAGGGCTTTTACTGTCTCGCCCATCTCATAATATACAAGACCTAATAAATTTCTTGCATTCGTATTATTTTTATCTAATTCCAAACTCTTTCTTAAAGCAATTACTGCTCCAGAAAGGTCTCTAACTTTTGCCTTCATCAACCCTTGGTTATAGCATGCATTCGAAGCCTTCACAACTCGTTTGTACATTCTAACGTCTTCCCCACATCTATCACAACGGTTATTTTTTAAAGACAATACGCTTCCGCAATTCGGACACTTCATCATATTTTCACCTGTCTCATTTTCGTTTTTCTAAAATCTATCTATTTCGTACGAGTTTCGTTCTTTGACGCTTTTAAAATCTCCTTAATAATATCCGTTGCATCTGTTAAATCGTCATTATAAATAGCGTCTTCTGCCTGCTCTACTTCTAAACTTGGTTGAAATCGTTGTAATTCTTCCTCAAAATTAATCATGTTAAATCCTCCGTCCTATGTCATTGCCTGTTACTACTCTATATTCATATACTGTATATTAAGTTCATTTATTGTTCGTATTGTTATTTGAAACCTATACTATATTAAAAAGAAAACATCAAAAAATCAACACAAATTCACAATCTTTAATAATTCATAAGAATTCGTTAAGATTTGTCATAATATACGAAGATATTATGTAATTAATTAGGGACAAAATGCTCTTTTGTAAGTCTTTTTCAGCCATTACCGAAATTAAATTCAGTAAACTATAAAGATAAAGTTTTCGACACAAACACTTTATGTCCCCAAAACACTTTAGGGCGATAAAACTTTTGCGCTAAATGGGAATGTCGCATACCTTTTGCGACATCTTCCTTTCCCCTAAGTGTGCATCTCGCTTTCCGTGTTTCAGGAAAGCATTTTTTAATTCTACCATGCAGCTGCGTCCCAGCTACATAGGCGAATCAAAAAAGCACCATATTATATGAATAGATACAATTTGTCCTATGTCTATTATAATATGGTACTTTTTATTTTCAACAATTAAATGTCGCAATTATCGACAGATTAAGCGAGTTGTGTCAATCTTTCTTCAACTTGCGCCATCATTTTCGAATAATTTTCAAGTTTTGCACGTTCTTCAGCAACTTTAGCTTCTGGAGCTTTGCTCATAAAACGTTCGTTGTTTAACATACCGTTAACACGTTTTAATTCGCCTTCAAGTTTTGCTTTTTCTTTTTGTAAACGTTCGATTTCTTTTTCGATATCTACTAATTCCGCAAATGGCATGTAAACAGTTGCATTTGGAATTACTGTAGATACAGCATCCTGGCTGATTCCAGTCTTATCAGATTGAACGATTACTTCACTTGCATAACCAAGTGTCGCGAAGAATACTTTACTTGTGTTGAAAGTATCACGAACTGCTTCCGCTTCAGAAACAACGATTACTGTTGCTTTCTTACTTGGTGGAACGTTCATTTCTGCACGCACGTTACGGATACTCTTAACTGCAGCTTTGATTAATTCAACTGCTTCTTCGTCAGTAGCAAAGTTAAATTCTTCTTTGTATTCTGGCCATTCAGAAACCATGATGGATTCTTCTTTATTTTGTAATGTACAGAAGATTTCTTCTGTTACGAATGGCATGTATGGGTGAAGAAGTTTTAATGCATCGATTAATACTGTCTTTAATGTCCATAATGCTGCCATTTGAGTCTTATCTTCGTCATTGTAAAGACGAGGTTTCACCATTTCGATATACCAGTCACAGAATTCTTCCCAGATAAAGTCGTATACTTTTTGTACAGCAATACCAAGATCGTATTTTTCCATATTTTCAGTAACTTCTTTAACTAATGAATTTTTCTTAGAAAGGATCCATTTATCAGCTAATGTTAATTCAGATAAGTCAATTGTTTCTGGAATTTCAGCTTTTTCCATGTTCATCATGATGAAACGGGAAGCATTCCATACTTTGTTTGCAAAGTTACGGCTAGCTTCAACTCTTTCCATGTAGAAACGCATATCGTTACCAGGTGCATTACCTGTGATTAATGTTAAACGAAGAGCATCTGCACCGTATTCAGAAATGATTTCAAGTGGATCGATACCATTTCCAAGGGATTTACTCATCTTACGTCCTTGGCTGTCACGTACTAAGCCGTGGAATAATACTGTCTTAAATGGTCTTTCGCCCATTTGTTCGTAACCAGAGAAGATCATACGGATTACCCAGAAGAAGATAATGTCGTATCCAGTAACTAAAACGTCTGTTGGATAGAAGTAATCTAATTCTTTTGTATTTTCTGGCCAGCCAAGTGTAGAGAATGGCCATAATGCTGAAGAGAACCAAGTATCAAGAGTATCTTCGTCTTGAGTTAAGTGGTTGTGACCGCATTTTGGACATACGTCTGGTTGTTCTTTAGAAACTACAACTTCACCACATTTATCGCAGTAGTAAGCTGGGATTCTATGTCCCCACCATAACTGTCTGGAAATACACCAGTCACGGATATTGTCAGTCCAGTTGAAGTATGTTTTCTTCATTCTTTCTGGAATTAATTCGATTTCGCCTTCTTCAACTGCTTTAACAGCTGGTTTGATTAAATCGTCCATTTTTACAAACCATTGTGGTTTGATTAATGGTTCTACAACAGTTTTACATCTATCATGAGTACCTACGTTGTGAGAGTGATCTTCCACTTTAACAAGTAAGCCCATTTCGTCAAGTTCAGCTACCATTTGTTTTCTAGCTTCGTAACGATCCATTCCTTCGAATTTACCGCCAAGAGCGTTAATTGTAGCATCATCGTTCATTACGTTGATTTCAGGTAAGTTATGACGTTTACCAACTTCGAAATCGTTAGGGTCATGTGCTGGAGTGATCTTAACAACACCTGTACCAAAGTCTTTGTCTACATAAGAGTCAGCGATTACTGGAATCTCTCTGTTTACAAATGGTACCATTACAGTTTTACCAACGATGTCAGCATATCTTTCATCTTCTGGGTTAACTGCTACTGCAGTATCGCCAAGTAATGTTTCTGGACGAGTTGTTGCGATTTGAACGAAACGTCCTTCTTCCCCAACGATTGGGTATTTCATATGCCAGAAATGACCTGCATGTTCTTCATGTTCAACTTCTGCATCAGAGATGGAAGTCTTACAAACTGGACACCAGTTGATAATTCTAGAACCTTTGTAAATAAGTCCTTTTTCGTATAATTTTACGAATACTTCTTCAACTGCTTTGTTACATCCTTCATCTAATGTGAATCTTTGACGATCCCAGTCACAAGAAGA
>JAUNJY010000043.1 GCA_030535455.1 bacterium | reverse complement strand
ATCTTGCAGTGCGGGAGGATTGTAATGAGTGTACAATTACTAGACAAAACAAGAAAAATTAATAAGTTGCTACATAACAATAATTCGCATAAAGTTGTATTTAATGATATATGTGAAATATTAAGTGACATACTAGAGTCTAATATTCTTGTTATAAGCAAAAAAGGTAAAGTGTTAGGTGTCAAAAATAGGGATGATATCGACGAAATTCATGAACTGATTAAGGACAACGTTGGCGGTTATATCGACAGTATGCTGAATGAACGTCTTTTAAACGTATTGTCAACAAAGGAAAATGTTAATCTTATGACATTAGGGTTTGAAACACAGGATGTAAATAAGTACCAGGCTATAATTACGCCTATTGACATTGCAGGAGAACGATTAGGAACATTATTTTTATACAAGTGCGATTCGCAATACATAATTGACGACATTATATTGAGTGAATACGGCACTACTGTAGTTGGACTTGAAATGATGAGGTCAGTAAATGAAGAAAATGCGGAAGAGAATCGTAAGATTCAGATTGTAAAATCAGCAATTAGCACATTATCATTTTCTGAATTAGAAGCAATCACTCATATATTTGATGAGTTAGAAGGCAGTGAAGGGATTTTGGTTGCCAGCAAGATAGCAGATCGTGTGGGAATTACAAGATCGGTTATTGTAAATGCTCTTCGTAAATTTGAAAGTGCAGGAGTAATAGAATCTAGATCATCAGGTATGAAGGGTACTTATATCAAAGTGCTAAATGATGTCGTATTTGATGAATTAAAGAAGCTTAAGAATTAGTAAAACAGAAAAAGTATAAAATCGGCTAGCCTATAGGACTTATGTCCTATAGGCTTTTTTTTATATTAATGGTAAAAATAAGTAAAGAAAATGGTGAGATATGCAAGATTTAGTCGAATTGACATGCAAAATACCGAATATTGACAATATAACACAGAGAAATATGGGGAAATTTGTAGAATAATCGGTTATTATCGAAAAATTGCTTGTATAATTACAGAGAATATTATAAAATTATAGTAGAAAGGGTGTGTAATTTATGATAAATTCAAGTGCATTTAATTATGTGAATGTTTTAGACAAAGCGGCAGATGCTTGTTGGACTCGTAATAGTCTTTTAGCGAATAATATTGCAAACGTTAGTACGCCGAACTATAAAAGACAAGATGTGAGCTTTGAAAGTCAGTTATCAACTGCGCTTAAATCGAACACGGTGCTTGATCAGGCTGTGAATAACATGAACTTGGATTCGATAACACCAACTGTGTATACGGACCAATCAAGCTACAGTTACCGTACAGACGGCAATAACGTAGATATTGATGTTGAAGAAGCAAACTATGCAGAGAACCAGATTAAGTATAATGCGGTTCTTGATTCAATAACACAAGAGTTTCAAAGAATTACAACAGTATTAAATAGCGTGAAATAGAAAGGTGAGGATTTATGTCGGTTTTTTCTTCATTAAATATTAGTGCCACAGGGATGACGGCACAAAGGTTAAGGACAGATGTTATTTCGCAAAATATTGCAAATGTGAATTCTACTAGAACAAGCGATGGGACACCGTATGTTCGTAAGACCGTAGTATTCCAAGAAAAGACTACAACAGGATTTTCTACAGCATTAAATAATGCGTTAAGTAACAATGTGGGGGCAGGAGTAAAAGTTAGCATGATTGCAAACGATACTTCTACTGAAATGAAAAAGGTGTATGATCCATCTAATCCGGATGCGGATGATGAGGGATATGTTACATATCCAAATGTAGATACAGTGACGGAGATGACGAATATGATCGATGCATCCCGTTCTTATGAAGCGAATGTTACCGCTTTTAACGCTACCAAATCAATGGCTTTAAAGGGCCTTGAGGTAGGAAAATAATAGGGACCTATAAGAAAGACAACTGGAGGAATAGGGATGAACGTATCAAGTTTGCAAAATGTACTTGATTTAAGTGCTTATGGGACAAACACTTCCGTTGGTTCAATTGGCAATGACTCATCAACCACAGATCGTACAAGTGCGTTTGAGAGTATTTTTAATGCAGCCATGGATCAAATTAATGAAACAAATGATTTGTCAAATAAGGCAGAAGAAGAGGAAATAAACTTTGCACTGGGTTTATCTGATAGTACGCATGATTTACAGATAGCTCAACAGAAAGCAAATATTTCATTAAATTATACAGTTGCACTAAGAAAAACAGTGCTAGAAGCCTACAAAGAAATTATGAGTTTACAATTCTAGTACGTTTTAAGGAGCGAAATAATGCAAGAAAGAATAAAAGGGATATTTGCTAAAGTCAAAGAATTTTGGGACAAATATACGACAAGACAAAAGGGAATTGTTTTAAGTGTTCTTGGTGTCATATTGATTTCGATTATAATATTAGCTTTTGTTTTGACAAGAAAGTCATATGAGACATTACTTACTTGTGAGGATACTAAAACAGCCAGTTCAGTAATGGAATTATTAAAAGACCAAGGAATCGATTGCAATCTGGCTGCAGACAATAAGACAATCAATGTACTTAGTGAAAATTATGAAGATGCAGTAATTGCAGTTGGAAGCAGTGATCTGACTAGCGAAGGCATGACATATGAACAAGCATTTACAAATGATATGAGTACGAGCGAGAGTGAAAAGAATACAAAGAAGACACTTGCACTTCAGACAGAAGTAAGATCTAAGATCTTAAAAATGGATGGAATTGCAGATGCAACTGTATTCATTAACCAGCCGGTAGATGATTATACCATTTTATCAGAAGCCAATAAGGCAACAGTAAGCGTAATGCTTGAATTTAATAAAAATGCATCCATGTCTGCAGATAATGCGGCAAGCCTTGCATCATTCCTAGCTAATATCGTAGGAACAGATACAAGCAGGATCACAATTATTGATAACAACAGTAAAATCATTTTCAATGGTTCCGAAGGAGATACTCTTGGTGGACAAATCAGTTCCGCACTTGAGTACAAAGAAAAATATACAAACACAATCGTTAGCAATGTAACACAAATGTTATTAAAATATGGCGATTACAAAGATGTAGAAATTGGTTCAGCAAACATTAAATACAATATGGATAAGGTGAGCGAACTTTATACTGAGTATTCAGCAGCTGAAGGACAAGATCAAGGGATGTTGTCTAGCAATTCAAAAACAGAAACAATTGGCTCGGCTGCAACATCAGGCGGTACTCCTGGAACTGACGCCAATGACGATGATACACAATATGATGTAGAAGAGTCAGAAGCTAGTGAAAACTCTAGCACATCCGAAACAAATAATTACCTTCCAAATAAAAAAGATACCTCTACAGAATACGAGGTGGGAGCTGTCCTTCCTGATCAGTCTAGTATGGCATTAGTACTTACTACTTATAAAGTATATGATCAAGAGAAAATGGAAAGCAACGGACAATTAAATGGAACTAGCTGGGACGAGTTTGTTGAAGAAAACGACAGAAAGACTCAATTAGAAGTTCCTGCAGATGTTTATACTCAAGTGCAGATGGCAACGGGTATTTCAACAAGCAACCTTTCCGTAACAGCTTGGGAACAGCCAATCTTCCAAGATAAACAAGAAACAGAAAGTAATTTTGATACAATCATCATGATTGGTCTTATCATTCTTATTGTAGGCTTACTTGGATTTGTAGTATTCAGGGTTGCAAGACCGGTAGAAGTTGTAGAACAGGAACCAGAATTGTCAGTAGAAGACTTACTTGCTACAACGAAGGAAAATCAAGATCTTGAAGATATCGAGTATGGTGAAAAATCCGAAACTCGTAAGATGATCGAGAAATTCGTGGATGAAAATCCGGATGCAGTAGCTCAATTACTTAGAAACTGGCTAAATGAGGATTGGGGGTAATTAATATGAATATCAACTCGGACATGACAGGCGTGCAAAAAGCAGCGGTTCTTTTAATTACACTTGGGCCTGAAAGATCAGCTGAAGTATTTAAGCATTTAAAAGAAGATGAAATAGAACAGCTTACTCTGGAAATCGCTAACACAAGAAGTGTTTCACCGCAAGTGAAAGATGACGTGTTAAATGAATTCTATGAAGTATGTCTTGCACAGCAATACATTGCAGAAGGCGGTATTGGCTATGCAAAAGAATTACTTGAGAAAGCACTTGGCGAAGATAAGGCAAGAGATGTTATTGGCAAGTTAACTGCATCCTTACAGGTTAGACCATTTGAATTTATCCGTAAGACAGATGCTTCACAGTTACTTAACTTTATCCAGGATGAACATCCTCAGACAATTGCTCTGATCCTTTCTTATTTACCAAGTGCACAGGCAAGTGCAATCATCGGTTCCTTATCTCCGGATAAGCAGGCCGATGTTGCTAGACGTATCGCACAGATGGATCGCACAAGTCCGGATGTAATCAAGGAAGTTGAAAAAGTATTAGAACGTAAGTTAGCTTCTCTTGTAAATCAGGATTACACAATTGTTGGCGGTGTAGATTCTATCGTAGATATCTTAAATACGGTTGACCGTAGTACTGAAAAACACATTATGGAAACTTTGGAAATCGAAGAGCCAGAACTTGCAGACGAAATCCGTCGCAAAATGTTCGTATTCGAAGATATTCTTTCTCTTGATGACAAGTCTATCCAGCGTGTACTTCGAGAAGTGGATAATAATGAACTTGCAGTTGCTCTTAAGGGTGCAAATGAAGAAGTTCAAAGCGTTATTTTCAATAACTTATCCAAACGTCTTGCTACGATGATCAAGGAAGACATGGACTTCATGGGTCCTGTTCGTCTAAAAGATGTAGAAGAAGCGCAACAGAAAATTGTTAATGTTATACGTAAGTTAGAAGACTCAGCTGAAATCATTATTTCCAGAGGCGGAGGTGACGAGATCGTTGTCTAATCTAATAAAGTCTCGTTATATATACGTTGACGATCATAAAAAGATTATAGATTCCGATAATAGTTTTAAGTTGCTTTCTGGAAGTGTTATGAAAGTTGCTGTAGATGAAACAATAGATGCAGATCCCGTGGAATGTGTCGAAGATGGTTTTACAGAAGGCATGGATATTCTTAATATGCAGAAATTAGTTGCAGAAGAAGAGGAATTGCTTACTAACAAAGCTAATGACCTTATAGAAGAAGCAAAAGAGGCCGCTGCCCGCATCATTGAAGATGCGGAGGCAGAAGCGGAGCGTATCAAACAGCTTGCAAGTGAAGAAGGGAAGCGTCTTGGATATATGGAAGGCGTTGAGCTTGGGCAAAATGAGAGAAAAGCTATGGAGCAGAAACTGCAACTGCAGATGGAAGAAAATCAAAGGGAGTTTGAAAAGCAGGCGTCCACTTTGGAACCACAGTTTGCAGAAGTTGTATCCAACCTATTAGAGCATCTTACAGGTGTCATTGTAAGTGAACACAAAGAGGTAATTGCACATTTAATCCACGGTGCAATTGCAAATGTTAAAAAGAGCAAAGTTTTTGTCGTTAAGGTTTCAAAAGAAGATTATGAATTCGTAGTATCCAATGAAGCATTGATTTATGAGGGACTTCCGGATGACTTCGACATTCAGTTTATAGAGGATCGCGAATTTGATAAAAATCAATGCGTGATCGAAACAGATGGAACATTTATTGATTGTAGTTTAGATGTACAATTGAAAAATCTAATCACTGACTTGAAAATGTTGGCTAGCATATAGTGGCATATTTACAAATGAATGAGAACAGTCTTATAGTTAGTAGTTATATGTCGATGTACATTTAAGGGCTATATTTACAAAAAGCCCTTATGTATGTCGATTTTTCATGTCCTAGGGATTGCTCTTCAATTCCTAAGATATAAAAAGTCGCTATCAAAAAGAGCAGAAAGACAGCAAGGGAGGGCATTTTTTGATTAAGGTGGACATGGACAAATATTTGAATTTGTGCGAAAAATCATATGTCAAACAGCTAGGGAAAGTTGTAAAAGTTGTTGGACTTACAATAGAATCAATTGGCCCAAACGCTAATTTAAGGGATTTGTGTCTAATTGTATCTCAAGATAAGACACATTCCATTATGGCGGAAGTCGTTGGCTTTCGTGATAACCGTATCCTATTAATGCCTTATGACAATGTTGAAGGAATTGGGGTAGGAAGCACTGTTGAGACAACAAATGAGCCTTTGAAAGTTTTTGTAGGTGAAGACCTGCTAGGAAAAACTTTAGACGGTTTAGGGAACCCGTTAAATAACGAAATTATACGATCGGACACTACATATTCTGTAGAGGCGGAACCGCCTGATCCATTAAGCAGGAAGATTATAGATGAAGTTCTTCCGCTTGGCGTAAAAGCTGTAGATGGGTTAATTACAGTAGGTAAGGGACAGCGTATCGGAATCTTTGCGGGTTCTGGTGTTGGTAAAAGTACTTTGATGGGTATGTTTGCCAGAAATACAAAAGCAGATATCAATGTCATTGCCTTAATTGGCGAACGTGGAAGGGAAGTTCGAGAATTTATTGAACGTGACCTTGGTGAAGAAGGCATGAAACGAAGCGTTGTAGTTGTTGCAACCAGTGATAAGCCGGCATTGATACGTAATAAAGCAGCAAAGACTGCAACAAGCATTGCGGAATATTTTAGAGATCAGGGAAAAGATGTCTTATTGATGATGGACTCCCTTACACGATTTTCTATGGCACAGCGTGAGATCGGGCTTGCAACGGGCGAACCACCGATTTCTAGAGGGTATCCACCTAGTGTGTACTCAGAAATGCCAAGATTATTAGAACGTGCAGGGAATTCAGACAAAGGCTCTATTACTGGCCTCTATACCGTTTTAGTAGATGGTGATGATTTTAATGAACCTATTACCGATACGGCCAGAGGTATTTTGGATGGTCATATTATGTTGTCAAGAAAGCTTGCAACAAAAAATCATTATCCTGCAATTGATGTACTACAGAGTATTTCTCGTGTTATGTCTGCAATTGCGACAAAAGACCATAAGAAAGAGGCTGGTCAGTTGAAAAACCTTCTTGCAACGTATCGTGATGCGGAAGACATTATCAATATTGGTGCTTATAAGCCAGGCTCAAATAAAAATATTGACGAATCAATTGCAAAAATTGACGCAATCAATGCATTCCTTTGTCAGGATGTAGATACGAAATTTAACTTTGATGATGAAGTTGCTATGTTACGAGAAGCAATATCTTAAATAAGAAGGGTGTAGAGTTGTTCTATGGCAAAGTTTTTTTATAGCATGCAAAATATACTAGAGTTAAAGCTTAAGATGGAAGACCAGGCCAAAAATGATTATGCTGTTGTTCAGGCACAGTTAGATGAAGAGATGGTCAAACTTGAAGCAATCTTTCATAAAAAGTCAGAGTATGAAAATAAGCTGAAAGGCCAGGTATCTAATCGTTTGATCATCGTTGACATCATGCAATGTAGTCATGCGATTAAGACATTAGAGTATAAGATTGAAGAACAAAAGAAAGCTGTTACAAATGCACAGCGTAGGGTAGATCTTGCCAAAGCAAAAATGCAGGAAGCGATGATAGAGAGAAAGACTCAGGAGAAGTTAAAAGAAAATGCATTTGAATTGTTTAAGCGGGAATTAATCGAAGTGGAAAACAAGGAAAATGATGAACTCGTGAGCTTTAAATATAACAAAAGTGGTAAGGGAGTGTAAGAATGGCAAAGAATGTAGACGAAGAGTTCGAGTTTGACGATAGCATGGAAGACGAAAGCAAAGGGAGTAAAGTGCTATCCGTAATCATTGGAATCATTATTTTCTTGATTTTAATGGCATTACTAGCGGGCTTTATCAAACTTGATATTGGCGGTGTAGGAAGTAATGTTTTATACCCTTATCTAAAAAATATTCCTGTCGTAAATCAAATTCTTCCAGATAGATCAGATGAACTGCTGGCATTAGAAAATGGATACAAATTTGACAATATATCTGAAGCAGTTGCTTATATCCAGCAATTAGAAGCAAAGGTTAAGACTTTAGAGGAAACAAACGCAAAGGATAGTTCATCCTTAAGCGATTTACAGGCGGAAGTAGAACGCCTGAAGGTATTTGAAAACGAGCAAGATGCATTTAACGAAAGGGTTCTCGAATTCGATACCAATGTAGTATTTAATGAAAAGGCTCCTGATATTACAGAATATCAAGCATATTATGAAGGAATCAGTCCTGATAATGCGGCCGAAATTTACCGTCAGGTAATTGAACAGGCACAAGCAAGCGAATTAGTAAAAGAGCAGGCACAGCGTTATGCAAAGATGGATCCAAAAGCCGCAGCAAGCGCGCTTGAGGTTATGACTGCCGATCTTGACTTAGTGTCAGATATTTTAAGAAACATGTCTACAGCGAAAGCGGCATTGATCATGGATGAGATGAGCGCTGACTACTGTGCAAAAGTTACGAAAAAGATGTCATTATTTGACGCTTCTAAATAGAGGCGTCGAATTGGACATAGATATCTTGAAACAGTAGGGAGGTGAAACAATGAAAACAGGCAATGTGGAACTTGGTTCTATTTCCAAGTCAACAGTGGAACAGACTGGTTTTGTTAAGGGAAGTGATCTTAAGAACTCAGGAAGTGGTGCGTTATTTTCATCCGTTATGAATAAGGCGGGACAGTCCTTAAATTCAAATCAGAATTATAACGGGGCATCAGCAAAGAGCCTTTTAGCAAATGATTTTTCTTCTTTAAAGATGGCTTCATCTTCAAGTTCTTTGGATAGTACCAATAGTTTTGACAGGAAGAAACAGCAGTCGTCTTTACAGGACGTTGGTAATGCTGTTAGCAAGCAAGATAGTATAGAAGGCGGAAGTGTGTTAGACACCTATGCGTCCGAGCTTACAGATAAGCTGAAAGAGGAATTAGGACTGACAGACCAAGAGCTGGAAGAGTTATTAGCTCAAATGGGAATTGGTGTAAGTCAGCTATTTGATCCCCAGATGTTACAGCAGTTTGTTTTAGAGAGTTTTGGTGCTGAAGATATATCGGAGGCATTATTAAATGAACAGTTATCAAATGCATTAGTGAATTGCTCAGACATCTTAGAGGATGTTGTAAGCAGTCTGCAGACCGAAATTCTTAAGCTTCCATCATTAGAAGAGGGCACTGGTTCATTTGACGAAGTACTTAATGAGCAGGAAACTACGAATGAGGGAGAAGGGGTAGCCAAGGAGAATACGTCTTCTGGTGAAACTGACGTTCATGTGGAAATTCATAAAGAAGCAAAAGAAGAGACAGGCGACAGCTCAAAGGGGAATAGGGGAGATGGCGAGTTCCATTCCACAAACTTTGTAGATTATTTTGCTGACAAGGTAAATTTAAATAGTTTTGATACAGGTAATGGGGTAATTCCTGAATTTAAACAAATCGTTACCAGTCTGGTTGACCAGATCAAGTTAACGATTAATCCTGCCAATACCAGTGTCGAGTTGGTACTTAACCCGGAAGCACTCGGTAAGGTTCAAGTCGTAGTGGCTGAAAAGGATGGGGTATTGACTGCCCGAATGAATGTAGAAAATCAAATTGCAAAAGAGGCATTAGAGTCTTCTCTTCAACAGTTAAAACAAAGTTTTGAAGAACAAGGCCTTAAGGTCCAAAAGGTAGAAGTTGCGATTGGTAACTATTCCTCTGAATATGCGGAGCATGAGGGGAAACAAAACGAACAGTCAAATGAAGGGGCTAAGAAGAAGTTAAGACTAGAAGAGTATATGGAAGACACCTTTACAGAAGCAGAAGAGGAACAGTCAAGCGTAGTCGGAAGTCTTACA
This sequence comes from bacterium, assembly GCA_030535455.1. GTDB lineage: Bacteria > Bacillota > Clostridia > Lachnospirales > Lachnospiraceae > KM106-2. Next base: position 25,114 of record JAUNJY010000043.1, on the reverse strand, counting down.
GGTACCATTGAGTACACTGCTTAGCGTTACAAAAAAGGAGAAACAAAATGGCTAGTGTGATAGATAACGTTGTTAATGGTTCTGTCAATAAGACAGAAGCATCCAATACGGCAAACAGCACAACAACTGCAGGAGGCAGTAGTCTTGGTAAGGATGCATTTTTACAATTACTTGTAACGCAGATGAAATACCAGGATCCACTAAACCCATCCAGTGATACAGAGTATATTTCGCAGCTTGCAACCTTCTCACAATTAGAAGAGTTACAAAACTTAAATACTTCGTATTCACAGACACAGGCATATTCTTTAGTAGGTAAGACAGTTGCCCTATCTACGACAGACTCTACAGGAACTACGTCCTATGTGACAGGTACTGTTGATTATGTAACCATGTCAGGTGGAAATGCTTATGTAGTTGTAAATGGAAATAAATATTCCTTAGACAATGTCTTAGAAGTTTATGATGATGGATTTATCTTATCCCTTGGTACACCGGATGTTGAAAAGTCAGAAGTCACTTATGACCATGATAATGCAAGTGATGTTACGGTTACTATCGATCTAGGTAAGACTAGTGTAGCAACGGCATTAGCGGTAATCGTTAATAACCAGGCGATCGACACTCAGTACTTATCTTTAAGTGGTGATAAATTAACAATCAAGGCAGATGCATTTAAAGATTTAGAAGAAGGTACGTATGACATTATCTTCAGCTTTAACGATGCATTGAACACAGTTGTAAACAACAAGGTTACATTAACAATCAAAGGTGAGCCTGTGGCTACCGAGGATACTTCTGATGAAGAGACTTCCACTGAAGATGCTTCCACAGAAGGCGCAGAAGAGACAATCTAAGATACAATCCCGTTAGGGAGAAAAAGTTTTCATTACATGGATGTGCAGATTGCTTAAGCAAAGGAAGGCAGATAGTATGAATATTTCTTCGAATAAATTTAACTCCATTGAATTGATGAGGGAGCAATTAAGGAAGAACACTAATCAACTAGAGAAGCAAAACGACCAGTTAGACAGGGCCTCATTCAAAAGTATTCTAGAGAATACTAAGATTTTGACAGACAGTTCCGGTCTCAAATTCTCGAAGCATGCCAATGAGCGACTTGCAAGCAGAAATATTGACCTTACAAAGGAACAGTTAGAAAAGTTAGAAGAGGGAACTAACAAGGCAAAATCGAAGGGGATCAATGAATCCTTGGTGGTGGTAGACGGACTGTCCTTCATTGTGAGCTGCAAGAATAATACAGTGATTACAGCAGTTGACGATGAGTCGGAACAAGTATTTACCAACATAGATGGCGCGGTCATAATGTAATATTCGGCTGGACCTTACAAAGGAAGCCGTAAACCTTCGAATGATTGAGAAGGTTAACATGTAAAATGGAAAGGTTAGGGACATAAATTATGATGAGATCATTATATTCTGGTGTTTCAGGGTTAAAAGCACACCAGACAAAGATGGATGTTATCGGTAACAACATCGCAAACGTTAATACAGTAGGTTACAAATCGAGTTCAGTAAGATTTGCTGACACATTATATCAAACAACTCAAGCAGCTTCTGGTGCCAATGCGGTAACAGGACAAGCTGGTACTAATGCAATGCAGATTGGTCTTGGTGTATCTGTCAGTTCCATTACAAAATCTGTTTCTACAGCAGGTGGTACTCAGACAACAGATGATGCTCTTGACTTAGTAATCAATGGTGATAACTTCTTTATCGTAAACAACGGTGGAACAAACTACTTCACAAAAGCAGGTGCTTTTACAGTAGATTCCTCTGGTTACTTAGTAAACTATTCCGGTAACTACGTAATGGGATGGCAAACAGATCCATCGGATCCAACGCAGATTGCAGTTGACTCTGTTTCCAAACTTCAAATCATGTCTCCAGACAAAGTAACAGCTGCACCAGAATCAACAACAGCTGCAACTCTTAGCGGTAACATCGATATGAATGATAAGACAATTGCGGGTACAGGAAGAGTGACACAATATTCTTTCTATGACAAGATGGGTAACAAATACACTACCAAATTGAAATTTGAACAAAGTGAAGATAATACAAACCAATATAATGTATCCGTTACAGATATCCTTGATGTAAACGGTAGATCTATCTTTGCAGTATACAATGATGCAGGTGAACAAACTGGACCATCAACTGTAAGCATGAGCTTTGGTACACAAACAGATATCATAGGTACGTGGGATGATGCTACAGGCCAAGTTGTACTTGAATCAAATCCAATCAGCTTAGTATTTAATTCATCTACAGGTAAGTTTGAATCAATTGATGGGGTTACAGGTTCCGTCGACTTACAGGTGACTTCCGCAGCAAACAACTTTGACACTATGGGAATTGATTTCTCTAAGATGACAATGTTTGCAAATGGAGGAACATCTTCAATTTCAGCATCTGCTGGTGATTCAGAAGGTAAGAATGCAGGTAAGACAAGTGGGGAAATGACAGGTCTTTCTATCGATGGTTCCGGTAAAATCTACGGTTCTTACGATAACGGAAGTACTGTTTTACTTGGACAGATTGCAGTAACTTCATTCTCCAATGCGGCAGGTCTTGAAGCAGTAGGAGATAACTTATTTGCTGAAACATTAAACTCGGGTACATTTGATGGAATTGGTAAAGATGCAACAACTGGAGGCGGAAGCTTGACTAGTGGTGCTCTTGAAATGTCTAACGTAGATCTTTCTGCAGAATTTACAGAAATGATTACGACACAAAGAGGGTTCCAGGCAAACTCAAGAATCATCACGACTTCAGATTCATTACTGGAAGAGTTAATCAACTTAAAACGATAGTACTGTGTAATGCACAGGAATGATAAAACATAGGGGTAGGTGAAAAATGTGGATTTAGCTTCTATTTTAGGGATCGTGGTAGGGTTTGCATTAATAATCCTTGGTATCGCTTCAGGTGACCAAGGGGTTGCGGCACTCGGAAACTTTATTGATCCGATGTCTATGGTAATTACGTTTGGTGGTACATTTACAGCGCTGCTAACAATGAGTGGGTCAATTCCTGACTTCCTTCAAAGTTTAAAGAGCATTACGCTTATTATGAAAACACCATCAATTGATATTCCGGCAACGATTAAAGAGATTATTGCACTATCAAACGTTGCAAGAAAAGAAGGGCTTCTTGCACTTGAGGAAGCAGCTGGTTCTCTGGAAGATCCATTTTTAAAGAAAGGCCTTCTATTAATAGTAGATGGTACGGATCCAGAACTAGTAAGAAATATCTTAGAGACAGAGTTAACTTGTATCGAAGGTCGTCATAAAAAGAAGATTGCCTTCTGGGATAACTTTGCAGCAATGGGTCCTGCATGGGGTATGATCGGTACCCTAATCGGACTTGTAAACATGTTAAAGAAGCTGGATGATCCAGCTACAATCGGACCAAGTATGGCAACAGCCTTAATCACGACATTCTATGGTTCGTTAATGGCCAACTGGATTGCAACTCCTGTGGCAACAAAATTAAAAGCAAACTCTGAATTAGAAATCATGATGAAAGAAGTTTCCGTAGAAGGATTATTATCTATTCAAGCAGGGGAAAACCCACGTGTAATTGAAGAAAAATTAAAATCTTTCTTAATTCCAAGTCAACGTGATTTACTAACAACGGAGGATGGTGAGTAGAATGGCAAGAAAAAAGGAACAAGACGCTCCTAAGGGTACACCGGCGTGGATGGCCACGTTTAGTGATTTAATGAACTTATTGCTCTGTTTCTTCGTTTTACTATTCTCCATGTCTACTGTAGATGCTGAAAAATGGGAGCAGGTTGTAAACTCCATTACCAACAATTTCAGCATCTTCGATAGTGGCTCTGTTGGCATTAATGACGGGGAGCTTATTTCCAATGGCGTAAGCCAGCTTGAAAACATTGGTGACGAATTAAATGATGAAGGCAATTCCGAAGAAACCAATGACAAGACGGAAAACTCCTCTGTTGACAGTGCAAAAGACATTTTGATGCAAGAGCAGAAAAAAGAGACAGAAGAAATGTATGAGAAGATTAGTGGTTTAATCGAAAAGAACAAGATTGATCAATATGTCTCAGTAGGGATCGATGATAACTATCAGTATGTAAAGATCTCTATGTATGGAGCAGTATTATTTGACTCCGGAAAGGCATCGATTAAGAGTGACTCCTATTCAGTTTTAAATAAGGTAGGACAAATACTTAAAATATATGATAAACAATTAATTAAGATCCAAGGACATACGGACAATGTGCCAATGTCTGATACCTCAACATATGAGAGTAACTTCCAGTTGTCAACAGCACGTGCCAATGCAGTAGCAGAATATGTAATGCAGGAATGCAACCTGAAAGGGAAGAATATCGAGCCATCCGGACGAGGTGAATATGAGCCGGTTTCAGATAATTCGACTCCTGAGGGAAGAGCAAAGAACAGACGTGTTGAATTCAAAATTTATAATGAATTAAGCAACGAAGGATAGGAGAAAGTACATGAAAAAGAATATTACTTCAATTATTATTATCGCTTTACTAGGATTGAACGTAGTGTTATCGTCCATTATTTTATTTGCGATGGTACCTTCCTTAAATAAGGTCAACACACTAGTGACAAAAGTTGCAAATGCAGTTGATCTAGATCTTGGCAATTTACAACAAGCCGGAGCAGGAGAATTAACAATTGCAGATAAGACTGTTTATACGATGACAGGAAACTTAAACAGTATGCTTAAGACGGGAACTGATGGGAAGATGCACTATGTAGCAGTTGACTCAATTGCATTTACATTGAACAACAAGGCAGAGTCCTTTAACGATGTAAACAACAATATCGCATCTTATGAAACGAACATCAATGATGTAATTACAAGTGTATTCGGCGAGTACACAATAGACGAAGTTTCATCCAAACAAGACGAGATCAAACTTAAGGTTATGGAAGGCGTGAGCCAGCTATTCTCCAAAGCAGATTGTTTTGTAGATGTAACATTCTCTAATTTACGTTATCAATAGATTATCACTTTATTTTATACGAATCTTGTGGTATTATAGGGATATAACGCGAATTATAGGGAAAAAACAAAATAAGGCACCTGGGGGGTGACATGAATGGGAGATGTCTTATCCCAAAGCGAGATTGATAACCTGCTTGCAGCATTGAGTAGTGGTGAGATTGACGCTGATGAGATGAAAACCACGGAAGACAAGCAAGTAAAGAACTATGACTTCAGAAGACCTTCCAAGTTCTCAAAAGAACATTTGCGTACTCTAGTGATCATTTTCGATCATTATGCCAGATTATTATCTACGAATTTACCGGCTTATTTGAGAAAGAACGTATCGATCGAAGTTATGAACTCCGAAGCGGTTACGTATTCAGAATTCTCCAATGCGCTTGCCAATCCAGTAATCTTAGGGATTGTTAACTTTGCGCCATTAGAAGGTAATATCATTATAGAACTGGCTGAGAATATCGGGTATACGATTGTCGACAGAATGTTAGGAGGAAATGGCCAGCCTCTTGAGAAGACTAGAGATTTCTCAGAAATCGAATTAAGTATTCTTGAACGAATTATGAATGTTTGTACAAATTTATTAAAAGAGCCATGGCAAAGTGTGTTACCACTAGAACCAAGACTGGAACGAATCGAGACAAACTCTCAGTTCGCTCAGATCATATCACCAAATGAAATGACTTCGATTATTACGATGAATATTAAAATCGGAACAGTAGAAGGCCTTATGAATGTCTGTATTCCATATTCATGTGTGGAAGACATCATTGACAAGCTTAATACGAAGTTCTGGTATTCCAATGTTCGTGTTCATGATAAACAAGCGTATCACGATGTGATTGAAACGGCAATTTCAAGAGCAAGAATACCTATACGGGCTATTTTAGGAAAGAGTACGATCTCAGTAACAGATTTTGTTAACATACAAAAGGGTGATATCATTCGATTGAATTCAAAGATCGATGACGAATTAGAAGTGTATGTGGGCAATGTCAAGAAGTTTACTGCGCTGCCTGGCTCATCTAATGACAGCTATGCCGTTAGGGTAACATCAATTATCGAGGAGGAATAGCAAAAAAATGGATGGTATGTTATCTCAAGAAGAAATTAACGCACTGTTAAATAGCATATCTTCTGATGATGTAGATGCGGAAGCGGTGGAAGCTGCAGAAGCAGGGGAAAATACTACATCAGACGATCAAGAATTTGTTGATTCGTTAACAACAGAAGAAAAAGATGCAATTGGCGAAATTTCTAATATAAGTTTAGGTACTTCGGCAACTACGTTATCGCAGTTGGTAAACCGTAAAGTACTGATTACGACTCCAACAGTGGAGCAAACAACATGGAAGGGAATCAAAGATAAATTTGATAAACCATGTGTATACATTCAAATCTCTTATATTGAGGGACTTGATGGTAATAACATCTTAATTTTAAGAGAAAGAGACGTAATGATCATTGCCGACCTTATGATGGGCGGAGATGGAACAAACGTCGAAGGTGAGCTTACAGAGCTTCACTTAAGTGCAATTTCTGAAGCAATGAATCAGATGATGGGAAGTGCATCCACATCCCTTTCAAGCATGATCGAAAGAACGGTAGACATCAGTCCGCCAACAGCTCAGAAAGTTACGCTTGATGATGATTTAGATAGTATGTTCCCAATGTTTGAAGAGCCATTTGTAAGAGTAGCCTTCAAAATGGAAATAGAAAACCTTGTGGATAGTGAAATTATGCAAATCTACTCAACTGATTTTGCACAAGATTTATATCGTAAATTCACACACAATGAAATTGGTGCATCGACTGCACCGGTACAGGAACAACAGCCTGAACCAACACCAGTGCCAGAGATGAACACAATGAATCAACAGCCAATGATGGATCAACAAATGATGGGTAACCCAATGATGGGAGCTCCTATGATGAACATGCAGCAACAAATGCCGCAGCAAATGGCACCGGAAGTTAATGTTGCACCAGCACAATTCCAGCCATTCAGTGCAGGGATCAATCCAATGGGACAGCAAGAAAACATCGATTTAATTATGGATGTACCACTTGAAGTAACGGTTGAACTTGGACGAACAAACAAATCCATTAAAGAAATTTTGGATTTTGCACCAGGAACTATTATTGAACTCAACAAACTTGCAGGGGAGCCGATCGACGTTTTAGTAAATGGGAAACGCGTTGCGAAGGGCGAGGTTGTAGTTATAGAAGAAAGCTTTGGTATTAGAGTTACAGAAATTTTAAAGTAGATAGGAGATTATAATATGTCAAAAAATATTCTTGTTGTCGATGATGCAGCATTTATGAGAATGATGATTAAGGACATCTTAACAAAAAACGGATACAACGTAGTAGGAGAGGCTGAAAACGGTCTTAAAGCAATTGATAAATATAACGAAACAAAACCAGATTTAGTATTAATGGATATCACAATGCCAGAATTAGATGGTATTCAAGCACTTAAGAAAATTAAAGCTGCTGATCCAAATGCAGTAATCATTATGTGTTCTGCAATGGGACAACAGGCAATGGTTATCGAATCTATCCAATCTGGAGCGAAAGATTTCATCGTTAAACCTTTCCAAGCAGATCGCGTATTAGAAGCAGTTAAAAAAGCAGTCGGCTAAATCAGGAGGCATCTAAAGAAGTGGCAAACTTAGTAATTTTATCGACATCACAGTTAAATGGCTTCAGAGACGCCCTCGTATTAGCCTTAGTATTCGTAGTAATCGTAGTGGCTTGTTATTATAGTACGAAGTTCGTTTCGAAAGCGGGCCTTAATTTACAAAAGAATAAGAACATAAAGGTTTTAGAGGTATTTCGCCTCAATCAGACAAAGTATTTGTACATTGTAAAGATGGGGGATAAAACCATGTCTCTTGGAGTTACTAAGGACCACATTGAGTTTTTGTCTGAGTTAAATGAAGAAAGTCTTGATTTTACTCAGGCAGAGACGCCTCATAAGGATTTCAAGGAGTTACTTAAAATGTATAAGGACAAGAAGGAAGAGTAAGACAATTGATGAAAGCAATAACATTATCTAGCAAAAAAACACTAAAGATCGTCCTGTTTACACTTGTCTTGATCTGCAGCATTGGAGCATTCTCCAGTACGACAGTTAGTGCAACGTCTAGTAATCAGACAACTGCCACAGGCAATGCAAACAGTAGTGAAACGAATAATGATTTTAATTTAAATATTACTTCTAACGCTGGTAGTGCTAGTTTATCAAGTACTCTTCAGATTTTGTTAGTATTGACAGTAATTAGTTTGGCACCATCGATCCTGATCATGGTGACTAGTTTCACCAGAATCATAATCGTCCTTCATTTCACAAGGACGGCACTTGGAACCAATACGACACCACCAAACCAGATTATTGTTGGCTTGGCACTATTCTTAACATTTTTTATCATGGCTCCGACGTTTACCAAGATCAATACCGATGCCCTGAAGCCTTTACAAGAAGGCACGATCAATCAGGAACAGGCATTTGAAAAAGGGATAGAGCCGCTTAGAAGCTTTATGTTTGAGCAGACCAATCGAAAAGATATTAAACTGTTCTTAAATATTGCAGATGTGGATGCAGAAAGTATCGAAAACGTAGAGGATATTCCTACAACTACGCTGATCCCTGCATTTATCATTAGTGAGTTAAGAACTGCATTTATTATTGGTTTCTTAATCTATATCCCATTTATCATCATTGACATGGTCGTTGCTTCGACACTGATGTCGATGGGTATGATGATGTTACCGCCAACTACGATTTCCATGCCATTCAAGTTATTACTATTTATCTTAGCAGATGGATGGAACCTGATTATTGGACAAGTCGTTCAAACCTTTTATTAATTTGGTAAGGAGAGTTTATTATGACAGATACTACTGTTATGGAAATTGCCTATAAGGCAGTCTGGATTATTATTAAATCTTCCGCACCACTGTTAATTGTATCATTAGTCGTAGGTCTAATTATCAGTATTTTTCAGACGGTAACTTCAATTCAAGAGCAGACATTAACATTTGTTCCTAAACTGATTGCAATCTTTCTTGTGATTATTTTATGCGGGCATTGGATTATGAATAATGTAGCGGAATTTTTTATTGATTTAATGACGAATTTAGATATGTACATCCATTAACGTATTGGTACTTAGAAATAGGAGAATATATGGGAGTTACAATAGAAAATGTAGAGTTCTATCTGCTAATCCTAATCAGAATATCAGCTTTTATCTTCACTGCTCCGATCTTTAGCATCAGCAGTATACCAACTACGGTAAAAGCAGCACTTTCCGTATTTCTAACTATGATAGTTGGTCCACTTATTGCGTATGAACCGTTATCGTATACTACCGTTTATGGATTTGCAGGATTAGTTATAAAAGAATTTTTAGTAGGTTTATTAGTCGGATACGTTGCCAGTATCTGTACTAGGATAATAAGTTTTGCGGGTCAGTTGTTAGATCAAGAGATCGGCTATTCTATGGCGAATATGTTTGACCCGGTAAATGGACAGCAGGTTACGGTAACAAGTAATTTGCTATCATATTTTGTATTATTGGTCCTTTTAGTGACGAATATGCACTATTATTTATTAAGAGCAATTATTTCAACATTTACTTTAATCCCACTAGGGGAAGCAAAGTTTAGTTTTAATATGTATAATATTTTGGTGAGATTTTTGGGAGATATGTTTATCATAGGATTTCGTATTATCCTTCCAATTTTCGCATCCATATTGATTGTAAATACAGTACTTGCAATCTTAGCAAAAGTAGCGCCGCAAATGAACATGTTTGTAATTGGTTTTCAATTAAAAATCATTGTGGGGCTTTTGGTTTTGTTAGTAATCGTGTCAACTCTTCCGACAATCGGCAATTTCATCTTTGAAGAAATGAAAGAGATGTTGGAATTGATTATAAAAAGCCTAGCAGGTTCATAGTAGGAAAAAGAATGGAAAAGAAAACGTTATATTATTTATCATACAATCTGCAGTTCTTTGCAGGAAGTGATTCAGGTGACAAGACGGAAGAACCAACGACGAAAAAGTTAACCGATGCCCGTGATGAGGGCCAGGTTGCCAAGAGTCAGGAGTTAACGACCGGTGTGTCCCTAAGTGTATTATTTCTTTCCTTAAAAGTGTTAGTCGGGTATTTGGGAAATAAGTTCTTAGACGTATTTCACAGATATTTGGGGCACTTGGAAGGCTACGCTAGCGAACCTATGGATTATGGGAGAGCACATACGCTGGTGAAAGAAGTACTTATGTCAATCCTCGTGATTGGCCTTCCATTAATGCTAGCGTCCTTGGTTACTGCATTTATAGTAAATGTAGTACAGGTGAAGTGGAAAGTTTCCACAAAGCCGTTACAGCCTAAATTTTCTAAGTTTAATCCAATCAGTGGTTTTAAGAAGATGTTCTCCAAAGATAAGCTAATGGAACTTGTGAAAGCAATCGTCAAGATTGTCCTTATTTTTTACCTTGTTTATAACGAGTTGGCAGGAGATGTAGGCTTCTTAAAGGAACTATATACTATATCTTTAATCGAAGCAGTCATGCTAATTGGTAACATTGTAATCAATCTGGGACTGAAAGTTAGCGTAATATATTTACTTCTAGGCTTCGCGGATCTGTTTTATCAACGATTTAAGTTTAAGAAAGACTTACGAATGTCAAAACAGGAAGTCAGAGATGAATATAAAAACATGGAGGGTGATCCTCAAATCAAGGGGCGTATTAAACAGAAGATGCGTGAAGCTTCTCAGCAACGTATGATGAAGAAACTTCCGGAGGCGGACGTAGTAATTACCAATCCTACCCATCTTGCTGTTGCACTTCAATACGACAAATTATCCAATAAGGCGCCTATTGTCATTGCCAAAGGTGCGGATCATCTTGCAGCCAGAATTCGAGAGGTGGCAAGAGAAAATCATATTGAGATTGTCGAAAATAAACCTCTTGCTCGTATGATGTATTTCAACGTAGAACTGGGAGAAGAAATTCCAGAAGAATTATATCAGATGGTGGCAGAGGTACTGGCATACGTTTATAAGATAAAAAACAGTTAGGGAAAACTGTTTATGACAACTATAGGGAAACTAGAGGGAGGAATTGGAGATGAAGAAATCAGATTTGATCGTTGGTATATATATAATTGCAGCAATTATATTTTTAATTGTACCGATTCCTTCTTTGTTATTAGACGTGTTGCTAGCACTTAACATGTCCATTGCAATGATCATTTTATTCAATGCATTATTTTCAAAAGAAGTCTTGGATTTAGCATCATTTCCAACGTTATTATTATTTACAACTGTATTTCGTATTGGACTTAACGTTTCGTCCACAAGATTGATCTTATCAAAAGGTGAGCCTGGTAATGTCGTAACCACATTCGGTAGTTTCGTTGGTGGTAACGATATCATTATCGGTGCAATCATCTTTTTCGTGTTAATATTGGTTCAGTTTATCGTAATCAATAAAGGTTCGGAACGTGTATCCGAAGTAACCGCACGTTTTACACTGGATGCAATGCCAGGTAAGCAGATGGCAATCGATGCCGATTTAAATACCGGCGCAATTACGGATACGCAAGCAAAAGAACGCAGGGAAAAACTGCAACAAGAATCCAGCTTCTTTGGAGCTATGGATGGTGCTACTAAGTACGTAAAAGGGGATGCGATTGCAGGCCTTATCATTACCTTGATCAACTTGGCCGGAGGTCTTGCTATGGGGATGATGCGTCAGGGAATGGATATGAGTGCCGCCCTAGACAAATATGTCATCCTTACGATTGGTGATGGTCTGGTGAGTCAGATTCCATCCTTATTAATATCATTATCAACAGGTATTATCGTTACAAAAATAGGAAAAGAAGCAGATATCGGAGATATTCTGTTTACCCAGCTATTCTCAGAACCAAAAGTGTTATTCATGGTTGCTGGAGCAATGTCCTTCTTAGGACTATTTACTCCATTGCCTTTATGGCTATTTATGGGAATTGGTGGTATTATAGCATATAAAGGGTTTACTATGTCGCAAGCAAAAGAAATTGCTGATATTGAGGAAGAAGTTGCCGAAGATGAAGCAAGTGCGGACGAAATTCGTAGACCTGAGAATGTTGTTTCCCTATTACAAGTGGATCCAATCGAATTAGAATTTGGTTATGGTATCATTCCGCTTGCTGATGTAAATCAAGGTGGGGACTTACTTGACCGTATCGTAATGATCCGTCGTCAGGTTGCCTTAGAACTTGGAACGGTCGTGCCAATGGTACGTCTTAGGGATAACATTCAGTTGAATCCTAATCAGTATATGATTAAGATCAAAGGGGTTCCAGTCAGTGAAGGAGAAATCCTGTTTGATCACTATATGGCAATGAACCCAGGATATGTGGAAGATGAAATTACAGGTATTCCTACCTTTGAACCATCCTTCCATTTACCTGCAATCTGGATTACAGAAAGTCAGAGAGAACGAGCAGAGTCTCTTGGCTATACCGTAGTAGATCCACCTTCCATCATTGCAACGCATCTGATGGAAATCATACGAAGAAATCTTTGCGACTTATTAAGCCGTCAAGACGTACAAAACCTGATCAACAATGTTACAGAAGCCAACCAGACACTTATTTCAGAACTTGTGCCTAAACTTCTTAATGTTGGTGAGATACAGAAAGTACTTCAGAATTTATTGCGTGAAGGAGTTTCCATCCGCGATTTAATCACTATTTTTGAAACGTTGGCAGATTATGCACCAACGACAAGAGATACCGATGTACTCACTGAGTATGTAAGACAAAGCTTAAAGAGAGCCATTACCAATACCTTCTTCCCAGAAGCAACCGGAAATAGTGTTGTTACGCTTGATCCAGAAGTGGAAAAAGATATCATGGCATCTGTTAAGCAGACGGAACAAGGTTCTTATTTGACATTAGAGCCAGATAAAGTTCAAGCAATCTTAAAATCATTAAAACAAGAGACTAAGAAGTTAGAAGACCTAGGAAGAACTCCGATTGTCATAACTTCACCGATTGTCCGCATGTACTTTAAAAAACTAACGTTAGATTATTTCAGTGACTTGGTTGTATTATCCTACAATGAAATAGACTCTTCCGTTGAATTACAATCAGTAGGGATGGTGACAATGTAATGATCATGAAAAAGTTCGAAGCAGCTACAGAGACAGAAGCAATGCTTCTTGTCAAACAAGAGCTTGGAAAAGACGCAATCATTATGAATATTAAGACGATTAATCCAAAAGGAGTATATCGTTTCTTCAAAAAATCAAGTGTTGAGGTAACAGCAGCACTTGATGATACACAAAAAGAGAAACCTGTAGTAAGGCCTGCCTTTACAACTGGATTTAATCCAAGATATGAAGAGGCAAGTAAGCGTGGAGATATCCTGAAAGACCTGACTGCAGGAGAAACTACCAGTTCCAAAGATGAAACAAGTGCAATTGAAGAAAAGTTAGACAAGCTTCAATCTCTGCTTGTAACTCAGATGGAACAAAATGAAAAATTAGCAAAAGAAGTAGAAACAAAAAAAGATGTGTTTGACATTCCATGTGTCAAATTAATCTACGATCAATTGATCGAAAACGATGTGACAAAAGAGAACGCGGAGAATATTATCCGTGAAATTGAAAACCGCATTGAAAAAGATACTTCCGTAGACAATGTATTGTCCCATATTTATCAGAAAATCGTGTTAAAGCTAGGACAGCCAAAATCCATTGCCTTAGAAGAAAATGAAACTAAATTTGTATTTTTCATTGGACCAACAGGAGTTGGCAAGACGACAACGATCGCAAAGATTGCCTCAAGCATGAAGCTTCAAAATAAGGCAAAAGTAGCGTTAGTTACATTAGATACGTACCGTATTGCCGCAGTAGACCAGCTAAGAACCTATGCGAACATCCTAAGCATCCCATTAAAGGTTGTGTACTCCAACGAGGAGCTGTTAAGCCTTAAGGATGAATTCAAGGATTATGACCTTGTCTTAGTGGATACGGCAGGACGCTCCCACAAAAATCAAGATCAAGTGGCTGACATTAAAGAAATGCTTGATATAACAAGCGAAGATTTAAGGGAAATCTATTTAGTCTTAAGTGCCACTACAAAATATAAAGACTTATTACAGATTTATGAGACTTATAAAAGAATTGCAGGATTTAACCTGATCTTTACCAAGTTAGATGAAACGCTTGCATGGGGAAACATCTTGAATATCAGAATGCTTACCCAGGCACCATTATCCTACACGACATGGGGACAGAATGTTCCAGACGATATTGGTAAGATCAACGCTCAGAAAATTGCGAAACAGCTATTAGGGGGTAACGAGTAGTGGATCAAGCGACAAACTTACGTAACATTATTAGACAACATGAATTAGCAACTAATCAGCCAGCCACCAAGTCAGCCAAGGTTATTACGGTAACCAGCGGAAAAGGCGGGGTAGGCAAATCTAATATCTCTATCAACTTAGCAATCAGTCTGAGTAAGCTAGGGAATCGTGTTATTGTACTTGATGCAGACTTTGGCCTAGCCAACGTGGAAGTCATGTTGGGGATCAGACCACAGTATAGCTTAGCTGACCTAATGTTTCATGGCAAGAGCATAAAAGAAGTGATTACACCTGGACCTGAGGGGATTGGATTTATCTCCGGAGGATCAGGAATTGAAGAGCTTATTAATCTGGATGCCTATCAGATCAAAAATATTTCTGAAAGGTTATATGAATTAGACGAATTAGCCGATTATATTATTATAGATACAGGAGCAGGAATATCTGACGGACTGATGCAGTTTATCGGAGCAAGTGACAAGGTATTACTTGTTGCAACTCCTGAACCAACGTCTATTACGGATGCGTATGCAGTTTTAAAATCTGTAAGCAGGACATTTGAAGCGTCGGAAGTGCCAACGAGGATTGACCTGGTTGCAAACCGCGTCTTTGATATACAAGATGGAAGGGTACTGCATTCCAAACTGAATGTGGTGGCAGCCAAATTCCTGCGAGTAGATTTACAGTTAGCTGGTTCTGTAGTACAGGATATGAACATTACAAAGGCAGTTATGGCGCAAAAGCCAATTACCTTGGCATATCCCAATTCACCGGCGGCTATTTCAATCAAGCAATTAGCTAGCAAGATCCACGAAGGTGCCGAAAGCCAACAGGAAGACGAGCCACGTGGAGGAATCAGGAAACTGTTTTCAGGCTTTTTAAATAGAAAACGCTAATTAAATTTGTATTGGGGGTAAGTTTATGTTTGAAAAGACAATAACGCTTGGAGACAAGCTGACCATCATACAACAGGGGAACTATAGCAAGGAACAAGAGAAGGAATACGTCAGCAAAGTCTTAGACTTCAAGGGAGAAGATGAACTTCATATAGGAATACCTTTGGAGCATTTAAATGAAGTACCATTAACCGTAGGGGATGTATATAAGCTATGCATATATACGAAGCGAGGTTTATATAACTGCACTGGACAAGTGACAGAGAGTTATTCGGAAGACAATGTAAGAATAGGAGTCATCAAACTCCTTGAAGAACTGACAAAAGAGCAGCGCAGACAGTATTACAGGCTTTTTAAGAGAATGGAAGTAAGATACCGCTTATATAGCGAGGACGAATTTTCATTTGATGAAGAAGAAATTAAGTGGAAGAAAGCAATCCTGACCGACATTAGCGGAGGGGGCGCAAAGTTTCACTGCCAAGAACAGCTGGAAGCGGGAGATGTGGTTGAATTAAAAGTACGTTTGAGTACAGAACGCCATACGCATACAGAAGAGCTACTCTCAACCGTCATATCATCTATTCCGATAGAAAACAGAGATTCATTATTTGAGGTAAGGGTAAAGTTTTCTAAGATTGATATCATACAGAGAGAAGAAATCATTAAATATGTTTTTGAAGAAGAACGAAAGCAACTGAGACGAGAAAAAGGATTGATGTAAATGAAAGATAACCTGGTTGTAATTGCTTGTTCCACGGGGGGACCAAAAGCATTACAAAAAATTATTCCTTTAATACCAAAAGACATCGACTGTCCAATTCTTATTGTTCAGCATATGCCAGCAGGTTTTACAAAATCCTTATCAGAACGACTTAACTCCTTAAGTGAGGTAAGCGTCGTTGAAGCAGATGAAAACATGGTTTTGCAAAAGGGATACGCATATCTGGCCAAAGGCGGTTTTCAAATGCTAATCAAAAAAGCACCTCTTGGTAAGCATATAATCAAACTAAATGACAAGCCCGCCAAGAATGGCTTACGTCCATGTGCGGACGAACTATTCAAATCATTAGTCCAGACGGACTATAAGACGGTGACAATAGCCGTGCTCACAGGGATGGGCGATGATAGTTTAGAAGGTATTAAGATTTTATCTGAGCATAAAAATCTTTATATAATAACTCAAGACAAAGAGACATCAACAGTTTATGGAATGCCAAAAGCGATTTATGAAGCAGGACTAGCAGATAAAATTGCACCATTACATAAAATGGCTGAAGTTATTACTAAGAATGTGGAGGTGCATTAATATGGATATGAACCAGTATTTGGATATTTTTATTGATGAGACAAAAGAACATTTACAGAATTTAAACGAACAGATTTTAATTCTGGAAAAGGAACCAGAAAACGAAGCAACGATTAACGAGATTTTCCGTGCTGCCCACTCTTTAAAAGGTATGGCAGGAACAATGGGATACAAGAGAATGCAACGCTTGACTCATGATATGGAAAACGTATTTTCAGAAATCCGTAATGGAAAGATGAAAGCGACTGACGAGTTAGTCGATGTTTTATTCAGAGGTTTAGATGCATTAGAGTCTTATCTTGCAAATATTCAATCCGCTGCGGATGAAGGAACAGAAGATAACGATGATATTATTGCGGCATTAAATGAATTCTTAAACGGTGGTGGAGCCGTAAAAGAAGCAGAAACAGCAAAAAGTGAAGCAGCTGCAACAGAAGTGCAGATCATTACTGAAAATAGTGCAAAGTTTAAAGAATTAAAGTTAGAAGAATACGAACAACATGCTGTCGTTGAAGCATACAACGAGGGAGACAACGTGTTTGGAATGACCGTATTCGTTCAAGATACATGTATCTTAAAATCAGCAAGAGCATTTTTAGTATTCAAAGCACTTGAAGAATCCGGCACGATCATTAAATCACAGCCTGGCGTTCAAGATATCGAAGATGAAAAATTCGACTTCGATTTCAGCTTATTCTTTATTACAAAGCTTTCATTAGAAGAAGTAAGAGAAAAAGTATTAAACGTATCAGAAATTCAGGACGTAGTCATTGAAATGATCGAAAAGCCTGTAGTAGTTCATGTTGAAGAAAAACATGAGCAAGAACAAGAAAAACAAGAAGAGAAAAAAGCAAAGACTACTAAGAAAGAACAAAAGACACAAGCAAGCAAACCAGTAGTAAACCGTTCCGTACGTGTTGATATTGAAAAACTTGATGTCCTTATGAACTTAGTAAGTGAGCTTATCATTGCAAAAAATGGACTCGTATCCATTAACAGCAATGACCGTAACGATAAGACACAAGGAAGTTTCAACGAACAAATTGAATACCTTGAACGAGTAACTACAAGCTTACATGAGTCTGTAATGAAAGTTAGAATGGTACCGATCGAAAGCGTTGTAAACCGTTTCCCACGTATGATCCGTGACTTATCTAAGAAATTAAACAAGCCAATGGAATTATCCATGACAGGTGAAGAAACAGAACTTGACCGTACAGTAATCGATGAAATCGGCGATCCATTAATGCATTTACTTCGTAACTCTGCAGACCATGGACTTGAAAGCCCAGAAGAAAGAGCAAAAGCTGGCAAACCAGAAGTTGGCTCTATCTACTTAAACGCTTATCAAGATGGTAACAACGTAGTAATCGAAGTAGGTGATGACGGTGCCGGTATCGATGTAGATAAAGTAAGAAGAAAAGCAATTGAAAAAGGTTCCATTACAGAAGAACAAGCAGAAACAATGACTGAAAAAGACTTTATTGATCTTTTATTCATGCCAAGTTTCTCAACAGCTGACAAGATCAGTGATGTATCTGGACGTGGTGTTGGCCTTGACGTTGTTAAGACTAAGATTGAATCCCTTGGCGGTGATATCGAATGTAAGACAAAACGTGGCGAAGGAAGTACATTCTTCATCCGCTTACCACTTACACTAGCAATCATCCAAGCACTTATGGTTGAAGTCGGACTTGAAAAATATGCAATTCCATTAGGAAGCATCCAGACAATCGAAGACGTACCATTTGAAGAAATCAAGACAGTAAATGGTCAAGAAGTAATTAACTTAAGAGGAAACGTTCTTCCAATCATTCGATTAGAAGAAACTCTTGACGTAACTCCATTAGAGGAAAAAGCATCCTCATATACTGTAGTAATCGTATCAAAAGGCGATCGCTATGCTGGTTTAGTAGTTGACAGCTTGATTGGTCAACAAGAAATCGTTATCAAGCCAATCGGCAAATATATGGAAACAAGCAAGCTAATCGGTGGAGCAACAATCCTTGGTGATGGTGAAGTTGCACTGATCTTAGATGCAAATACATTAGTATAGGGGGCGACGAATATGGAGAACACAATTACTCAAAGCGCAGACGCAAAACAATATATCGTTGTTAAATTAGGGAACGAACAATTTGGTATCGATATTCAATACGTAGACAACATCGTTAGAATGCAACGTATCACAAGAGTGCCAAAGGTTCAGAATTATTTTAAAGGCGTAATCAACTTACGAGGCGACATCGTGCCTGTAATGAGCTTACGATTAAAATTCGGCTTAGATGCGGAAGAATATACAAATGCTACAAGAGTCATTATCTTAAAGCCAGAAGGCAAAGAAGTAATTGGCGTAGTAGTAGATGAAGTAAAAGAAGTAGTAACGTTAGAGGATGAACAAATCGATAAAGTTACGTATACACCATCCAATGAAAACTACAAATATTTAAGTGGCATTGGAAAATACAAAGATAGCTTAATTTCTATTTTAAATATTCAAAGTATTGTTGTAGATAAGGAAGCAATTTAGGAGGGGACCAATTGAGCAAACATAATTTTAGCCAAATGAATGATATGCAGTTCGACGTGTTAAAAGAGATTGGTAATATTGGTGCAGGTAATGCAACGACAGCGCTTTCCCAGTTAGTTGGCGGAAGAATTGACATGCAGACTCCTAGTGTTCAGCTGATGGATATCGGAAATCTTTCCGATATCGTTGGCGGACCAGAAAATATCATCGTCGGCATCTTGATCACATTATCAGATGACGTAGAAGGAATGATGATGTTTGTGTTGGAACAGTCGACAGCACATTTCTTTGTAAATATTTTAATGGGTAAGAATTTAGACGATTTTTCAGATTTTGATGAAATGGACTTGTCAGTTCTTCGGGAAATTGGTAATATTTTATCAGGAGCATATTTGTCCTCACTATCGACACTTACAAAATTAAGTATAAATCAGTCGATACCATATATGACAATCGACATGGCAGGCGCAATCTTAAGCGTGCCGGCAATCGAGTTTGGAAAATTAGGTGATAAGGCGTTACTAATACAGTCTAAGATATGTGAAGATGAAACGGAAGCAAATGGATACTTTATTTTAATTCCGACAGAAAACTCATACTCTAAAATCTTATCCTCATTAGGAATGTAGAGGAGAGAATTTTATATGGTGAGAGTAGGAATGGCAGATATGAACATTTGTACCGCACCGGAAGCAATAACTACATTAGGATTAGGGTCCTGTGTAGGGATTGTACTTTATGATCCTGCGAGAAAACTCGCAGGTATGGTTCATGTAATGTTACCCGACAGTACTAAGATCATACATAATGAGAATAAAGCAAAATTTGCAGATACCGGAATTACGGAATTATTAGAGAAAATGATACACTTAGGGGCATCACGTTCTCGAATTACTGCAAAGATTGCCGGTGGTGCACAAATGTTTGGGTTCCATAATGCAAGTGATTTGCTTCGCGTAGGAGAAAAGAATGTAGAGGCAACCAAGTTGCAGCTAAAAGAGTTGCATATCCCGATCATAGCAGAAGACACAGGGGCCAATTATGGTCGAACAATTGAATTCTATCCAGAAACAGGGGAACTTCTGGTGAAATCTGTAGGGAAAGAGATTAAAAGAATTTAATCAAAGATATTGTTTAAAGGAGAATATATGCAAGGAAGATATTTACCAGCAGTCGTAACGTTAATTGCTGGTTTAGTCGCTAGTATAATTTGCTTAGTGAAAAAGATTAGTATAATAAAGAGTCTGACGATTGTACTGGTCGTTCTTATTATCTTTCTTATTCTGGGACTTATAGCTAGAAAAGTAATCGTTTATACATTGAATGAAAAGACAGTGGTTAGTGAGAAGGACGACTCTGAGACAGATACTAATGAGAATCCAGAACATGAAAATGATACCGAGGAATCATAGTAGTGTTAGTTTTTAAGGTTTATAACACAATTGGAGGTTACTATGAGCGAAGAGGAAAAGAGCAAGTTATGGCTCGATTATTCGAAACAGAAATCAGCGGCACTTAGAGAGCAAATCATAATTGAGTACGCGAGTTTAGTAAAAATTGTTGCCGGAAGGTTAAGTATGTATTTGGGTTATACCGTAGAATACGACGACCTGATTGGCTATGGTACATTTGGCTTAATAGATGCCATCGATAAATTTGATTATCAAAAGGGAGTCAAATTTGAAACATATGCGAGTCTAAGAATCAGGGGTGCAATCTTAGATCAGATCAGAAGACTGGATTGGATTCCAAGGACTCTCAGACAGAAGCAAAAGAAATTAGAACAGGCATGTCACAAACTAGAATGTGAACATGGTAAGAATGTGAGCAGCGAGCTGCTTGCAAATGAGCTGGAAATCAGCATGAATGAATTAGAAGTCTGGAAAAATCAGACGATGGGAATGAACCTGATCTCTCTTGACGAATACCTAGAACAAGGAATTGAAGTCAGAATGGACAACAAGGCAAGTTCACATTTCGATCAGCCAGAAAAGGTAGTGGAGAAGCAAGAGCTTAAAGGAATGCTAGAACAAGCATTAGAGACCCTTACCGAAAATGAAAGAAAAGTAATTGTGCTTTATTATTATGAAGAAATGACATTAAAAGAGATTAGTTATATACTCGAGGTATCAGAATCCAGAGTATCACAATTGCACACAAAATCATTACAGAAGATGAAATCAAGATTAGGAAGTAACATTGAGTTATTAAGTATATTTTAAGAGATAGAAATCACTTAAGAGAAAACAATGGGGGATGGTTGCATGATTTCAAAAAATGCTTATTTTGCGCTGCAAATACAATCAGACGGTACGTATTTAAAACTATATCCAGCGAAAGACGGAGGGAAGCCTCTTACTTTGGATGCGGTAACCGCGTATTTTGCACTTATTCATTTTGAAGATTATGACGTAACACAGTTATTGAATGAATTAAAGGCACGCAAAGACACTGGAATAATTAAATTGACAAATAATAAAATACGACCAGTAGATGAACTACTATCGGTTAGTATTGACAGCACAGAATTTGAGGCAGTAGGAAGATTTTATGCACCTTCTAACCAAGGTTCTTCGTTAACAAAAGAAGACATTATGGATACTCTGAAAGGAAAAAGAGTACAATTTGGAATAGATAGCAATCTCATTGAAAAATGGGTAAATAATAGAGAGTATAACAAAGATTTTGTTCTTGCAGCCGGGGCAGACCCGGTCCAAGGACGAAACGGAGCCGTACAATATTGTTTTGATACCAATCCAAACGCCCAGCCAAGAATAAATGAGGATGGGACCGTAGATTATCGTCAGTTAGACAATATCGTACATGTGAAAGAAGGAGAGAAAGTGGCCTGCCTTGTGCCTGCCGTACCTGGAAAAGCCGGCATGACAGTGACAGGAAAGCCAATCGCTCCGGCAAAGATCAAGACACCAAAATTAAAAGTAGGACGTAACCTTAGTCTGTCAGAAGACGGTATGTCCATGTATACAAATGTCTCCGGCCATGTCTACTTAGTAGATGACAAAGTGTTTGTATCAAACATTTATGAAGTCCTAGGCGATGTCAATGCATCTACAGGAAATATCGAATATGACGGAGATATCCATGTCAAAGGAAATGTAAGTAGTGGTTACTCCTTAAAGGCAACCGGACAGATCATCGTTGAAGGCGTGGTAGAAGGAAGTCGCCTAGAAGCCGATGGACCAATCATCATTATGGGCGGAATTCAAGGTATGAACAAAGCCTATATCAAGTCCCAGCTAAATGTGACTGCAAAGTTTATTGAAAACGCAACCGTAGAGGCAGGATTACATCTTCTCACAGAAACCATCATGCACAGCAAAGTAAGTGCAGGAGGATATGTCAAAGTAGAAGGAAAGCGTGGCCTAATCATAGGTGGCGAAGTCCATGCGGCAGAGTCAGTAACATTCAAGGTGGCAGGCTCTCCAATGAGTGCATTTACCTTGATCGAAGTAGGGTTAGATCCGTCCGTAGTTACCGAATATCGCACATTAGATGCTGAGGTGAAGAAAGAACAGCAAGAGTTTACACAGCTTACGCAGATCCTTTCCACGTACCGACAAAAGCTTGCAACAGGTCTAAAACTTAATCCATCCCAAGTACAGACGGTTCGTCAGATTGGTGCAAGGGTAAAGGAATTAGAGGCAATTGTTCCAGAGAAGAAGGAACGACGAGAGGAATTAGGGGAATATATCCTGAAATCCAACCGAGGAAAAGTCATTGTCCAGGATAAGGTATATCCAAGGGTAAAGATCGTGATTTCCAATGCAATATTAATCATCAAAAATGAAACACATTATTGTGCGTTTGTAAAAGATGGGGAGGACGTTTGCTCCAAGCCATTATAGATAAAGGAAGTGAACGAATTGTCTATTATTAAGCCGGTGGAACAGTTGGCAATGGCACCAAAAAGTCTGACTACCTCAATTCAGAACGTAAAGCGATTGCAGCTTGATGAGATGACAGAGGAAGAATATGCTGCCAACTTTGGAAACAAGGTAAAGCAGAATCAGAAGCAGACGGTGGAAACCCAAAAGGGACAGCAGAGTGACTACCGCTATGACCAGAAAAAAGAGGGAAATGGCAGTGGTTATCAATCAAAGAAACGAGACAAGAAAAAGGAAGAGACTGTTGATCCTGACGATGTTTCAAAAAAACTGGGTCAATCGTTCGATTTCCGCATTTAAGGAGTTATAATGGGAGCTTTAGAAATTACTTTAATTGTAGTGGGACTAGTTATTATCGCTGCAAGCTATTATATTTCAGAAAAAGGCGCTTCTTCGGAGGAAACGGTTAAGAAGTTAGAAACCGTGGAAGACTATGAAGCACGTAAACAAGTAGAAAAAGACGCAAAACAAAGGCTAGAGACGATGGCAGAGGAAGTGTACGCTGCAACAGATGCAAGCCTATGCAAGCTGTCCAATGAAAAGATTATGGCAGTAAATGAATATGGGGATATGGTCATTGACCGCATCGATAAGAACCATAGCGAAGTCGTATTTCTTTACAGCATGTTAACAGATAAAGAAAAAGAGCTGAAAGAGCTGATTTCCATGCAAAATGGCGTTAATCCAGAGCAGATGAAAGCAAAGCTTGATCAGATTGAAGATGAAATGGTAAATACACTTGACCAATCAAAGACGGATGACCTTGTGGAAAATCTGTCAGTCGGTCTAGAACATTCTCAGGCAAAGGTATTACATGAAACAAAAGTAGCCCCTGATGACAAGCAAGAAGATCAGCGAAATGAACGTCATGAGCAAATCTTAAGCCTGTACCGCAGTGGAAAATCTGTTCGTGAGATTTCCAAAGAGCTTGACTTAGGCCAAGGCGAAGTGCAGTTAGTAGTAAACGTCTATACAGGAGGCAACTAGTGAAGAAGAATACAAAATTAGCCTATTTCTTAAGAGGATTAGGATTTGGCATTGTGTTTGTAACCGCGGTAGTTGGTATTTCCGGCAATAACAAGGACACGAAAGGCGATACTACAAATACAGTGACCAAAGAGATGACAAGAGAAGAATTTATCGAGAAGGCAAAAGAAATCGGCATGGTAGAAGGTGTCGATATGAAGCTTGATGCAATTCTTGATGCAACAGCTACGCCAGAAGCAAGTGCTGTTGCAGAAAAGCAGGAAGCAGAAAGCGCTACGGCAGAGCCAACCAAGGCACCTGTTAAGACAAAATCTCCTGGTCAGACAGAAGCACCTACTAAGACGGAAACACCTGCTAAGACAGGTGTACCTGCTATGACGGTGGAAGATGGAAAAAAGCTGTTTACCATTAAAGAAGGGCAGCCAGCAACGGAAGTCGTTCGTGAATTGGTAAAAGCCGGCCTGGTCGACGATGAAAAGGAATTTCATAAATTCTTACAAGAAAATGACTATCTGACAAAGATCATTGCAGGAGACCATAAGATCACCATTGACGCATCTTATAAAACAATTGCAAAAGAGCTTTGCGGTTATCAAAAATAATGGTAGAATGAAAAGGATTGTTACGGACAAGTTGTTCGTGGCGGTCCTTTTTTCCGGTTTGTCCTTTTTCAGTTTGTCCGGCGTGGCAGAGAGATTTGCAAAAGAAGCTTTCGGTGCTGATCCATAAAGGGAAGCGACAAGACGAGGATGTTGTCCGTATCCCTCATCCGGAGTTTTGGGATGATGATATGAGCTTAAAAAAGTGTCTGCATCCGCCGGCTGAAGCAAGTTGTGAACGAATGGGCATATACGAAAAAAATAGAAGCAAATGCCCAAAGGAAGCATTAAAAACACAGTAAATCAGGAAAAAAGAGACTGGTTTGGGCATGAAGGGAAGTTTCTCTCATAAAATGCCCAAGAAATTCAGGAATCGTGGGCATATAGCGGAAAAACATATTGATATTGCCCAAAAGATGAAAAAAACAAGTATAATGGACCCCATGTAGTGGACACGTTACTTTTTACTTTTTACCCAAAAATAA
>JAUNJY010000042.1 GCA_030535455.1 bacterium | reverse complement strand
CCTTTGTTTATTTCCTCTACTTTTACGAATTGGTCGAAATTAGGAATATCTTTCAATGTTTTTCTCCTTCCTCGAGATATTTGCTGATTGTAGCATTATATTTCTTGTGTAACGTCACAAATGCTTCCAGTTCAGAAGCGGAAAATTCTGCAAACACAACCTCTTCCATCTCAAAAATATGAGCAACAGTGTCTTTACAATACTCCCAACCTTTTTCTGTGAGGATAGCCCTTTTGTTTCGTCCTCTGTAAAGCTCTAGGAACAAAATACCGTCCCTTTCCAGGCCTCTCAGTGCGGAATTGATCGTTTGTTTAGGCATACTCAATTCTTCACGAAGCTCCATGAGCGGATACTTACCTCCATTGGCATAAAGTGTATACAAGATATCCGAAATGCTGTCTGATAAACCAAGCTCCACATTCAGCTTGTGATAAAGGCCTGCAGTCTCCTTGAAAATGCAGTTAATTTTTTGTAATTTATTTGAAATATTCATATTGACCTACTAGTACGAAATCGTACCAGTATCATAGTATGTTTTCGTACTTAAGTCAATACTTATCTACACACTTAATAAAACAAGCAGGGAGAACCATTAATACTTCATTTTTTGATACCATAGTAATTATGATAATAATGACTCGTAAATTTGTTTGTCCACATCCTTAAATACATTAAAAATCACTCGATCAAATGCTTCTTCGTGCTTTCCAAGAAATTCTTTTACTGTTTCTACTGCAATTTCTGCGGCATCTTCATTTGGAAAACGGAATTCACCTGTTGAAATACAGCAAAATGCAATACTCCTTATTCCTTTTTCCATTGCTGCTGTCAAACATGATATATAACAGTTTTTTAAATCCTGTCTGAGTCTGTCTGTAACTCTCCACTGAACAATGGGACCAACTGTGTGGATGACATATTTTGCAGGAAGATTAAAACCAAGTGTCACCATTGCTTTTCCTGTAGGTTCTTCATACATCGGAGTAACTTTTCGTTTCTGAACCATGTACTGATTGCAAGCCTCACGCAGCTCTACACCAGCTGCACTATGTATGGCATTGTCTATACACTTATGACATGGAACAAAGCAGCCAAGCATCTGTGAATTAGCAGCATTTACAATAGCATCTGCTGAAAGTCTTGTAATGTCTCCCTGCCAGATGGAAAGTTGATCCGCATACTTTTTCTTACTCCCATATTCTTCTTTCACGGTTGGAATTTTATTTACTGAAATGATTCCTTTCTCTTTCGCTTCTTCTTGTAAGAACTCATCCTGTATATTTAAGATCCTCTCATCTATAGCCTTTGGCATACGAATGTTCATAAGAGAACGAACTGCCATTCTTTTTTCTTCACTTGTATTTCCACATTCCAGATTACTATACTGAATCGAATCTTCTTTAAAAGCTGCTAGTAAATAGTCCAATCTTTTTGCTTGTTCACTGTTATGACTCATATGGCACCCCCAATTCCTTACATAGGTCATCTATTGTTTCCTTCATATCTGCATTAATTCCAATTGCCTGTTTTTCCAAGCTTTCAGGAATCACTGCTTCGTCTAAATTTAGTCGAATTAATGAGATATTTTTATGCTGTCGAATCAGATGTTCAAATGGAAAGCGAATAATTGTAGGAGTATTAAATCCAACTCCTAGCTCTAGCAGAACTAACTTTTCATCTACATGTTCCGGTAGAAATTCTCCAAATCGTTCATCTGCTTTATGCCAGTTCTCATCCTCCACAAAATACTGATCACAGCGAAGATTCATTGCCATTTTCCCACCACATACCGGACACTTTGGCACCATCTCAGAAGGAATCCTGCATTCGTATCTTACCTGATTCATCTTGGTAAACAATTTTTCTGCATCATAGGTCTTTGGATGACATCCATTCATACACTGGATTAGGCCATAGTCCCCCTGTGTTGCAAAAATCCGTTCTTCTGCAAACCCTGCTTTTTGAAACTGGTGATCAACATTCGTTGTAAGCACAAAATACCCTTTGTCTTTCATCATTTCAAATAAATTACAGTACAATGGAAGTCCATTCGGTTCAATACGATTTACATAGGCGTGCTTTGACCAATAGCCCCATCGTTCTTCCTCTGTTTGGAACGGATAAAATCCTGCGCTGTACATATCCTGCACTCCATAACGCTCTATAAATTCTTTGAAATTATCACGAAATCTTTTTCCTCCATAATTAAGACCAGCTGCCGTGGATGCACCCGCTCCAGCTCCAATC
Organism: bacterium; assembly: GCA_030535455.1. Lineage (GTDB taxonomy): Bacteria > Bacillota > Clostridia > Lachnospirales > Lachnospiraceae > KM106-2. The sequence goes on along the minus strand of JAUNJY010000042.1, from coordinate 34,026 downwards.
AGAACACTGTCTGCATTTTGGATTAATTCTACTGCCTGTTTGATCTGTTCTTCATATGGTGTTTTCTGAAAAATATAATCTCTTGCGGGAATACCTGATAAAAAATTATTAAAAGTCATCATTCTTTTTCCTCCCAATTGAATCTTTCTAAATCTCACTACTACCTCTTCTTTCTTCCGAATTCAGAAGTTCCTCTGGTGATCGGATTTGTTGACAGATCAAAGTAATCTCTTATTTGCATAGTCTTTGCTTCCTTATAGATACCTGGTATTAAATTGATACTATAAAACTATTGTAGTTCTTGTTTCTACGGTATATAATATATACGTAGTATCAATTTGGATATATAACACATAATATACTTTGGAGGTGTTTCCATGGAAGCCAAAAAAAATATTCCTGATTGTCCGGTAGAGATGACGCTTAAACTAATCGGAGATAAGTGGAAAGTCTTAATTATTAGAGATCTTTTAACTGGAACAAAGAGATTTAATGAATTAAAACGCTCTGTAACCGGAATTACACAAAAAGTACTTACTAGCCATCTTCGTGATATGGAAGCGGCTGGACTTGTAGACCGAAAAGTCTATCCTGAGGTTCCACCTAAAGTGGAATACACGTTGACAGAAACAGGTTATAGCTTAAAACCAATTCTTGATTCTATGGTTCTCTGGGGAACCAATTACAAGAACAAATTTCAATAACTATAAAAGTAAAAGCTGCTTATGTTAGCAGCTTTCAGCTTGTCGACAAAGTCGACAAGCTTTGGATGAAATCAGGATTTCATCCAGTGCCGAGGGAAATGATTAGTGCTCACTCGTGCAAGTCCTTCTAAAACAGGACCTATTCGCACTAATCCGATATCCGAAAAGCGCGGTTTCCGGATATCGATTCCAATGAAAACCTAGGGTTTTCAAACTTTCCTCTAGGCAGTGCATTGGAGTGAATGCAAGATTTCATTTGTCTACCGTCTGAAAGCTGCTTTTGTTAGCAGCGTTTACTTTTATAACCATTTTCTCTGGCTTTTTATTTTGGAATTCATGATATTTTGCTGATTGTACGTAACCTTTTTGCAATTGCACCTCTCCTTAAAATGCATTGGTATCTAAAATATATTAGAATTTTCCGTTGCGGTTTTTCCAGGTATCTTTTGGAGTAATAGTTTCCATTACATCCCAATGTTCTGCAATCTTACCATTTTCTACTCTCCATAAATCATAGTAAGAAGTAGCTGCTCCTGCATATGTTCCTTCGCTGACTGCTAATACATAATTGCCCTGTGCAAGCACCATATGCGTCTCATCATAAATCATTTCTATTCCGGCATCAGCCAGGGCTGCAAGTGCTTCTGTAAGACCTGAAACGCCATCTGCGATTGCACTGTTATGCTGAATATAAGCATCTCCATCAAAGTACTCAGGCATTTTATTTAAGTTGTTACCTTGCATTACATCATATAAAAAGTTTTTAACAAGTACTCTATTTTCTTCTGTCTTTTCTAAATCTGTGATTTCTGTTGTTCCATCAATCTGTGTATGGCCGGATGGGTTTGCCTCTGCAATACTAGCAAGATTGTCCCAATGTTCTGCAATCAGGCCATCTTCGAACCTAAAGATATCGAATGCTACCTGTTCACCTGCTCCTGCAAAATTGTATACCGTCTGTAAAAATACATAATCGCCATCCTCATATGCTCTGATATTATTCACAGTTGTTTTTACTCCTGCAGATGCAAGATACTCAACAGAACCAACAAATGCATCTCTTCCTGTTCCATAAGCAAGATTATGCTGAATATAATTCTCTTTTAATAAGCTGGACGCTAATTTGCTATCTCCTGAAGCAAAACATCCTATCAATTCAAGTGCTTTTTCCATATTTATTACCTCTCTGATTAATTATTAATATTGTTTTGATGATCATCTTGTTGATGTTGCTATTGTAACTTTGGTTGAAACATAAAAAAAGTACGCACTTTAAAGTGGTATAGCCACCTTAAAGTGCGTAAGTATTATTTTTCTCACATAGTTTCCTAATGGAAACCGTATCTTTATTCATATAATTTCACTAACCTTGAAGGTTATTCGATTGCCTTATCATATCTTCAATTACAATGTCATATATTTCACCAACTGAACTACAATACTCAAGCACTTTCCAAGGCTCATTTGTATGAAAATGAATTTTAACTAACTCTTCATCTCCTGCAGCAATTAAACTATTTCCTTCAAAAGTGTCTGTAATATATTTTGCAATCTCATCTTCATCTAAATCCTTATCTCTTTTATCAATCAATAATTGTGTGTCATATCGATAAGCAAATTGATCATCCTCTGCATCTACTGAATTAATTCCCATTTTTCATTCCTCCATTTTTTTTATTTGAGACTATATTGTATGATGTTACCTTTTCAAATTCTAAGCAAAATTCTTTTATTAACTCCATCCGGTTAATTCATGTAGCCATTCTTCAATACCTGGAAAACTGTTAATTACAACAATTGCAATTAACAATACTATCACTGCACCAATAACTATCTTCAGCCACATCTTCATAATTTCCTTTTCCTCCTCAAATATTCATATTTGCGTGACTTCAGTATAGCATTTCTGACCATTAAAATCCATTTAAACCTCATTGTTTCACAGTCCGCCCTTAAACCGACAACTTCTAATTTTATATGTCGCACATTTTCTAAGATTTCCATCCTAACACCTATTTTTTCAAGCTTGTTTTCCTACAAATCCAAATTGCCAAAATAATTAATGGAATGCCACTAAGAATTCCAATCGTGGCAGGTCCAATCATCATCTTATCTGCATAGGACTCTTTTAACATGTAAATCGGAATCGTTGCCATAGCATTAATTGCTCCATGTGCCAAGGCTGGTACCCAAATGATGTTTGTCTTTTCATACAATTCGTCTATGAATATTCCCATACAGGTTGCAAACACACAGAATAATAGCATACCAAGTACCGACTTGATTGGATTGTCGAAAATAGATACATTATATTCATAGCCTGCCAATGCGATAATTGGCCAATGCCATATACCCCAGCTTACACCACCAAGGATACGTCCTTTGGTTACACCAAATTTATCCTTTAACATTGGGTACATTACGCCTCTCCATCCTGCCTCTTCACCAATGGCAGTAAACATATTGATAAATGGAGCAATGGTTAGACATTGTACCGTAGCAATGATTAAGTACATCGGAACCGTAATTCCCTGTGCTTCCATGATCTTTAGTGCTTCCTCTCCTGCTTGAAGGCGAAGCATCTCTCCTGTCATATCAAAGGACTTTGGAAATACTAGAAAGAATAAAAGTGCACCGGTTACAGTAAGTGCTGCCGGAATCAAAATGCCTAATATTATATATTTTACCTTTCCTTTTACCCTAGGTTTCCAGCCTAATCCTTTCAATGGAATTCTTGCACATATAACTGCCAATAGGGGTATAAACATAACAACTGCAAGGATCAGCTTAAAAGCCACCACATTCCCGTTTATTGCAAAAACTGAAGCAATAATTTGTAATATCCATGCAAATACAAATGAAAAAACTATGTATTTCGTAAACTGTTTCTTTTCATATTTCATATTATGATCTCTACCTTCCCTTTTAAGATACTATCGCTTCTAATTGTCTTATTACTCGCTCCATCCTCTTTTTATCCTGTAACATTGTAAATGCCGGATGTTTTAAGCTATTGATTACATCGCTCAGAATTACTTTGCCATCTCGAATTGCCTTGGTTCCAAGTTCTAAATCAGAAAACCAGTCTGTTAATAAATAAAAGAAATCATCCCCATGTAGCTTTATTCCATCCTGATAAAGCTGAGCAATGGCCTGCGCATACTTTTCTATGCGGCTATAAATCTCTTTTTCATAATACTCTAAATCTGCCTTCTCTAAATCTGCACTTTTTGAAGCTGCTATACCGCAAAGTTTCAATGCAACTTGATATTGATATACGGCAGCAATATTGGGATGTAGCTGTTCTACCTGAAAGGCTTCTAAGACCTGATCGGTCCTATGAATGACGTTATTACAATACTCTTCTTCCTGAGCACTCATTAACAAATAAATACTATTATTTAGTAACTCCATTAAGTTTCGATAAAGACCTATCTGGCTGCTCTTCTCTGCCATAGTAACCTTGCCAACTGTAAGGTATGCCAGTGGAAGGAGTGTACTCTGATCTCCAATCCGATTGACGTCCATCACATCCTTTTCCATATACTCTATGACAAGGTCTGCTCTGTTCTGCTGCAGCCAGATCAACGCACGAACGGAACGTGTATTTTCACATAATGCGGAGTCCTCTGCATTTTCAATGATCCGGTTACAAATTGATTCAGCCTGTTTCAAGACCTCCATCTTCTGCTCCTGAGACTTCGCTAATATACTATGATTTAGCCACAATATGGCCATCTGCAATAAAAATGGGTAACATCCGTAATATTTTTTCACTAAGCCCATACTTTCTTCCCACACATTATCAAATGGTTGTTCTCCAAAACTCTTTGCCAGTTTGTGATAGTAATAGCTGATCTGTGTTTTCGTCAGCTGAGACTCATAGCCAATCAGCTCATCTACCGTAACATTAAAAAAAGCGGCTAGCACCGGTAAAATCTGAATATCTGGTGTTGTGGTACCAGTTTCCCACTTCGAGACAGACGCTTTGGTTACTCCAGTAAACTCTGCCAGTGCTTCCTGAGTAATCTCCTTTTCTTTCCGAAGGCGAACTATATTTTTACTCAAATTCAAAAATCCCATACTTGGTATCTCCTACTCCTAATTTTATAGCTATATAAGCATGTTCCTATGATAGTTACCTATCCTTTAGTCACACCTCTTTCTTTTTTGTGATTACATTGTAACAGGATTTTATGTATAATCCAATGGATTACCAGGATACTCTAAGCAGAAAAGTTTCCTGCCAAGATACTTGATGATAACTTCCTCAAATATTACATACGAATTTTCAAACAAAAGAAAAAGGCCACAGCTTAACGTCGTGACCTTTTTTATTAAGAACAAATATTTAATTTAAGAAGATGCAACACCACGTCTTTGTTATCTGAATATCCATTCATATTCTGATAGGAGTAGTTCCTTTTTTCCTGGTCTGCTCCATTCATTTCATTAATGCTGTATCTTTTATGGTTATTATAAGTAAGACTATTTAAATTTGTAATTGAATACATTTTGTTCACCCATTCCATTTAGAGTTTTTTACTCTATTCTTCATTTTCTAATAGTCTACTCAAATATTTGAAAAATATAATATTAATTATCAGTTTTATTATACGTTTAGTATCTTCATCATGTCGTCATACATTGCGGATGCAGTCGGACGCGCCCCTGCTCCTGCGCCAAAAAATGCTCGTTCCCCACTCTCACTGCCTCGAATGATAAATAGATTATCCGTTCCATTTACACAGGATAACATGCTGCCTGTCTCCACACTTTTCGGCTTTACTTCTGCATGTGCCGTCTGCTTCTCTTTCTCATACATAACAGAAAAGATCGGCTTTACCTTTTGCTTCCCATCCATATTGAAATTTTCAATGGAGACTGGGGCAATGTCTTTCGGGTTGATCCATGTATTCATCCCAAATCCTGCAAGAATGACTGTCTTATATACGCTGTCCCATCCATCTACGTCCTCTTTTGGATCATTTTCAGCAATCCCAATTTTCTTTGCCAGGGCAAGTGCTTCCTCATAAGATAACTGCTTTTCTTCCATCTGTGTCAAAATGAAATTGGATGTTGCATTGCTTATTCCATAGATTGCTTCAATCTGCTCGCATTTCCCCATATGTTCTAACACTGTACTGATTGGGATTCCACCACCTACTGTGGCATCATATTTTAAAGCTGTACCCGCCTTCTCTGCTGCCTCTCTTATCTCAGCTCCGTATATGGCAAGGCATTTTTTACTGGACATGATTACCGGCTTTTTATGATTTAATGCCCACAGCACATAATCTCTTGTGCTCTCATATCCATTTCCGCCAACACACTCAAATACAAGATCAGCATCTTTCATTGCCTCATAGGGCTGGTCTGTCAGCCACTCTTTATTTACCTCTTCGCCTCTGTCCTTATTTAAGTTTTTGACAAAGACTTTATTGATATGTATCTCTATTCCAAGCTCTTCTTTTACGTGCTCTTTTTCTCTCACAATATATTTTAAAAGCTGTAATCCGATAACCCCTAATCCTAGAAATGATACGTTCACTGTTTTCATGTGATTTCCCCCATTGTTTTTTTCTTAAGATTATCGTACCATTTTATTATTCATTAGTAAAATTGAAGTTTTTGATTACTATATTCAATATTTTTGATATGAGGTGAACCCATGGAAATTCGAACTCTAATTACATTTCAAAAGATTTTAGAAACAGGTAGTTTTACAAAGGCAGCAGATGCACTGGGATATTCACAATCTACCGTTACGATGCAGATTAAGCAGCTGGAAGCAGAATTGGGAGTTTTGCTGTTCGACCGTATGGGTCATAAGACCTCGGTCAATCACGAGGGACTTCGTTTTGCAAAATATGCTTCCCGTATCATTGCCGAAGCAAATAATGCCCTTGCCGATTTGTCTTCCGATGGCACCCCCAAAGGCACGTTGCGTATCGGCATACTTGAGTCTATCTGTACTGCCCATCTTCCCTTGATTGTCAGTCAATATCATACACTCTATCCCGATGTGACTACTGTGATAAAGATTGGCACCTTTCCTGAGCTTCAAACCATGCTAAATAGCGGACAGATTGACATCCTTTGGACATTTGACCATTTGCTCCATCCACTTGAGTGGACACTGGCATTTACCTATGAAAGCCCGATTATCGTAGTTTGTTCCCCTGACAGTCCTCTTCTAACAAAAGAGTCCCTTCAACTTAAGGACATTGCCTATATGCCCTTTATTTTAACTGAAAAAGACTGCAGCTACCGAATTGCATTTTCAAATGCACTGGCCGCAAAAGGGTATACACCAAATGTCTTTCTTGAAATTGGAAGCACCGAGCTGATTAAGAAATTCCTTGAGGCCGACTTAGGATTATCGGTGTTGCCACAATATACGGTAGCGTCAGAATTAGAACGTAATACCTTACGTACCCTTTCTATTACTGATTTTGATCTACATATGCATGGCCAGCTGTTTTTCCATAAAAGTATGTGGATTTCCCCTGCCATTACAGCATTTATCCAGATTGTCTCTACTGTCTTTACAGCTAAATAATATATATGCGTTCCTAGGCGTTGTCTTCCTTTGGATGAAACAAAAAAACCACGCCGCATTTACGACGTGGTTTTTTATCGCTTTTATTATAGCAATGAGGTGAAGACTCCAAATCCCCCGAATAAAACAAAGCCGATCCCCATTAACAAGAATACTAGTTTTATTTTTTCTTTAAGCTTTTTCCCTACATATAAAAAGCCAATTCCCATAAGTAATGTAAGTGTAAATAATAATCTTGGTGACATTCTTTGCTCTCCCTTATCCTTTGAAGTTTACCGTATATTCTTTTGTTGCTTCTGCTTCCGTTAAGAAACTTTTTACTACTGTTTTCGTATTTGTTTCTGCTGACTGCATGAACTCTGTATTATTTTTGACATCTTCAGCCTTCTTTTGCTTTAATGCATCAATAAGACTTGTATAATCCGACATATCTGTTGAATTAAATATGGAGTCTGACTTATATGCATATTTAAATGAAGAGGCATCAATTTCGTTTGCTATGATCTTTACTTCTGGCAACTCAATGTTGATTGCTTTACTCTCATGATCAATCTCATATTTTACCGAAGCCAAATCAATGCCAACACTTATAACACCATCATATGTGAACACTACTTTATCTGTAGTAAATGGTACTCGGTTTCCTAAAAATGATTTGAAGTTTTCATTCATGTCTGCATCCGTATAACAATATCTCATGGAAATCAGATCACTGGCCGGCCTTAAGATTTCTTCTACTGTGCTGATTGTAAGCAAAGTATCCTTATCGGTAACTACGGTGTCTGCATTTGCAATAATTGTGCCAATTCCCCATCCCTTTGAAAATGGCTTTGCTACACAGAAAAAGACACCAATCAGACAGCCGATCACAGCACTGATCATATATGATTTTAACCTTTTTATACTTTTTCTAACTCGTGGCTTTTCCCTATGCTCTTCGTTTCTTAATTCACTTTCCATGAACTTTATCCTCGCTTTCTGCCCTCCATACGTTTAAAAACCATGGTTTTATCTGTATTCGTAATACCACTATTATTATCTATTTTACATAATGTGTCAATCTACGCAAGCAAAAAACGACTTTTTATATATACCTTTTCTTTCTTATACCGCACTTTCTTTTCTTTCAGGATTTACTACGGTAGCTTTGATCACAGCTCCTTTTTCCATGCCCGCTCTTACATGGCGAACCACCTGAACATTTCCAAGGATCAGATAATCCATCTCACGTTTTGAAATCTTGGCAAAGTTTTTCTTTGAGCAGAAGTAAAACGTTCCACCCATTAGTACCCATACAATCAGTGCTGCAAAGGACTGTGGTGCCATAAATGCAGGAGATCCAGGAACAATAAGGAGTAAAAGGATTGCAACCGAGATTGCACAGCCTGCAAGGGCTACTACCGGATGAATTCGATTGGCATCATTTTTATCGTCATATTTCTTAAGCAGAATAAATGCTCCTGCACAGGTAAAGAAATAGCCAAATGCCGTACCAACGGAACACATATCCACTACCCAGCTGATTACTTCACGTCCAAAGAATGGACAGATGCAGCAAACGATCATTGTAAAGATAATGCAAGTATGTGGCGTATTGTATTTACTATGGATCTTACCAAATACGGAAGGAAGCATTTTTGCTCTGGCCATGCCAAATACAAGACGGCTTGAGGTCATAAAGAACCCATTCATACCTGTAAAAATACCCATACATACTGCAAGTGCCACAAACCCAACACCAATCTTGCCCATTGCCATTTCAAGCACTGCGCCGGTATGCCATTTTACAAGGGCGCCGGTACTGTCTGTAAGGGAGGTGACTGTCTGCCATGGAACAACCGTATCTGTTACAAGGGCCATCGCTCCATAAATAAGTGCTCCCACGATTAATGCTGATATAATAAGAAACTTTGATTTTTGTGGTGGAAAATCATATTCCTCTGCGGCCTGTGGAATACAGTCAAAGCCAACAAATAAAAATGGTGCCAGCGCCAGGATTGATATAAATCCACCGCCAAATGATTTTCCCTGTCCGTAAGCAGGAGTAAGATTAGAGGCATGAAAATTGCCTGTTACCACGGTTCCTGCGATGGATACCACAACTGCTGCACACATAATAAGAACCATGAAAAGCTGCATATTTCCCACGGACTTGGTTCCACGATAGTTCATAATGCCAAATAATACGATAAAGAAGACTGACAATGCTACTTCGCCGGCATACACATCGTATCCGGCAATGGTATACATAAATCCTCTGGTAAATACGCCAGGAAACAAAAATGTTGCAAGTACCGGAAGTGCCGTAGCGTTTAATGCTACAATCGATAAATATCCTAGCGAAAGCATCCAGCCACAAACATAGGAAGCTCCCCTTCCAAATCCTTTATATGCATATGCAAATTCGCCTCCGGCTACCGGAAACTTTGCAATCATATAGGAATAGCTGTTTCCCACGACGATCATAAGAAGGCCGCCTACTAAAAATCCTAGAAATAAAGGAAGCGGACCGCCTGCTCGCTCCGTCCAGGTTGCTCCCTGTATAAAACATCCCCAGCCAATGATTGATCCAACTGCCACCGCCCAGATTGCTCCAGGCCCCATGGATTTTGCTAATTTTGTACGTTTTTCTTTCTCACCCATAGCCTACCTCCTTATTCCTCTTCTCTTGATTCTTCACTAATCGTGTAAGCCTCACATATATCTGAAACAAAGATCTTTCCATCTCCGTAATGTCCAAATTCACCACTCTTGGCACTATTTATAATAATGTCAACAACCTCATCCTTTTCATTGTCCTTAACGACAATGTATAACATATTCTTTGCCATTTCCTGATAGAGGACATCACCAACCATAATTCCCTTTTCTTTGCCACGTCCTGCGACTGCCCATTTTGAAAATGCAAAATATCCTTCTTCTTCTAATGCCTTTGTAACGTCTATAATCTTTTCTGGTCTTACGATTGCAGTAACTAATTTCATTATTTCGTCCTCCTTTACTTGGCCCGCATCAAATAAAACTTCGACTCTCTTTTACGTTCTGCCTGTTTCTCAGTGTGCGGATTCTATGGGAAAAAGGTCCCAGCGCATACGCCCGGACCCCTTTGCCAAACTGTTGTTTTAAGCCATACTGTGATACATTTCATCCAGCTGTTCATCTGTAATATCAACTGGATTGTTATAAAGATTTGGATGTCTGCTGATTCTAACCAGATCCCCAATTTGAGCTTCACTTAATTCTAGATCCTTTAGATCAGTTCTTAATCCCATCTTTTCCTTCAAAGAATAAATTTCATCTGCCATGGCGTTAGCATCTGCAAATCCAAGTTTCTTTGCAAACTCTTCAATACGTGCACCTTCTTCGCCCTTGCAATTGATCCTCATAAAATAATCCAATGTCAAGCCACAAGCTTCACCGTGCGGAATATGAAGAAGGTTGGTAAGTGGGAATGAGCATGCATGGGATGCCGTTGTCTTTGGAAGGGTAAATGCCAATCCTGCAATTACGGAAGCTTCACACATTTTCTCTCTCGCTTCCTCATCGGTTGGATTTTCATATGCCCGATATAAATACTGAAATACAAGTTCAGATGCATGAAGGGCACAGGCATCACAAATTGGCTGATGTCCCTTGCTCCAGAACCCTTCAATTGCATGGCATAATACATCAATCCCTGTTCCTGCCGTAATCTTAGGTGGCATGGTATAGGTAAGTTCTGGATCAATCAATGCAACGCTTGGATAAAATCCATCGGATACGATTGGCGATTTCTTTCCATTGGCATGATCGGATAACACCGATACACAAGTTACTTCACTTCCTGTTCCTGCCGTCGTTGGAACAGCAATCAATGGAAGATGGGCAAGTGGCATTGCAACTCCTGTTCCATGATACTTTCTGATGGAGTCCCCTGTTAATGCAATACTGGCTGCTGCCTTGGCACAATCCATAGAGCTTCCACCGCCAAGTGCCACAACAAAACCAATCTGATTTTTGCGGATTACTTCTGCACAGGCATCTACTTCTGTTACATCAGGGTTTGGAGATAATTCTCCAAAGGAAGCAACAATGGCACCGTCTGCACTTTTAATGATTTCTTGTACCAGCCCGCTTTTGAAGAAAAATGGGTCGGCTACAAGAAGTCCATTTTTGCAGCCTAGATCTGCTGCAATCGTTTTAATATCGTTAACCTTGCCTTTGCCAAAATGTATTTTGACTGGCTGTAAATAGTCCCAATTCATAGAATGCTCCTTTCCCTGTATTAGTCACAGAATTTTTCATCTACCATAGTGAGTACTTCATCCAGAATTGGAAGGTACTCTTCTAATTCTTCCTTGGTAATGATCAATGGTGGACAGATTTCAATGAAGTTTTCACGTCCAAATGTTGCAAAGCCTCTCTTCTTTAGTTCTGCAAAGATCCAAGGCATTACAGGTCCAGGTACGCCATATTCCTGCATTGGTTCTCTTGTCTCTTTATTTTTTACAACTTCAAGTGCACTAAATAAGCCGATGCTTCTTGCTTCACCAATGCATTTATGTTTTTCTACCATGCTATCAAGGAATGGTGCCACAATATCATGCATTTCTGCCACATGTGCTTCAATATCATGATCTTTGTAATAATTCATTGCTGCAATACCAGCTGCACATGCAAGTGTATGTCCTGAATAAGTAAGACCACATTGTAATACATTTTCTTCAAAATATTCTGCCACTTGTTTGCTTACAATGACACCACCAAGCTGAACATATCCGCAAGTAACACCTTTTGCAAAAGTGATCATATCTGGTTTGAAATCAAAGTTCTGCCAAGCAAACCATTTACCAGTTCTAAAGAAACCTGCCATTACTTCATCACAAATCATCAAAATGCCGTATTTATCACAAAGAGCTCTTACCCCTTCCATATATCCTTTTGGAGGAAGGATTACACCATTTGCTCCAACAATGGATTCCATAAGGATTGCTGCTACATTGTTGGTACCTTCATATCTAAGCTGAAGATCAAGGTCTGCAAGTGCTTTCTTGGTAACTGCTTCATCATCAACGCCATATGTAAATCCATCTCGATACATCTGAGGATTCATAAACTTCACAAATCCATTGGCACCACCGATTTCTGCTGCAAATCTTCTCCAGTCACCGGATGCATTGGATGCTGCCAATGTTGCACCATGGTAACTTCTGTAGCAAGAGAAGATCTTTGTTCTTCCTGTTACCATACGAGCCATCTTAATTGCATTTTCATTGGATTCTGCACCACCATTTGTAAAGAATACTCGTTTATAAGTATCAGCGCCTGCTGCTTCTACAAGCATCTTTGCCAATGTGCTCTTTGGTTCAGAAGCATAAGCAGGTGCCATAAAGCACATTTTGTCTGCCTGCTCTTTTATTGCATCTACGATTTCTGGAAGCTCATGTCCTAAATTAGAACAAACCAATAAGGATGCCATATCTGCATATTTCTTTCCATCATAATCCCAAAAATAAATTCCTTTTGCTTTTTCAATTGGTAATGCATCAACACCTGATTTTGACCATGACTGCATTACATAATCCTTGTGCATTTGTGCAACTTCTCTTCCTGATAATCCCATAATATTTCCTCCTTGTATTTGCTTCTATTTTTTTCTTTTACTTTTAAACGATAAACAGACTTTGCTGCGCCAAACCTGATCGTGCAAGCGACCTCTTCCTTTCAGGTGAGTGCGCAATATACACCCTGTCTTTCAGGGCATTTTTTAATTTATAAGGATTTGTTTCCTATAAATTAAAAAGGCGTCTGAAAACACGGCAACTTTCGTTGTAATGTTTTCAGACGCCTTCGTCTTTCTAATGCCTATAGTATTCCATCTGCATTTTCAAAACAATGGTATCAAGCCTAAACTTATTTGTGCTACAGCACATTTTTTAATATCTGCAATGCCATAAATCCGAGACTGATCTGAAACCTTGCCTCATACTCTGACATATCTTTTCCTAGTATCTCTTCTACTTTCTTAATCTTGTAATTCACAGTATTTCTATGTACGATCATTTCTTCTGCAACCTCTTTCACACTTCCATTGTGCTTCAGATAACTTTGCATAGTCTTGACTATATCCCCCTGATGCACCCGGTCATACTCATAAAGAGGAGCCACGGTATCATCCACATATTCCTGCAGGGCGCTTCTATCCGTAATGGTAATGATCAGACGCATCATGCCCATGTCTTCGAAGAAAAGAAGCTTATGCTTCTCTCCGGCAGCTCCTTCTGACACAATTTCTCCCGGCAGCTCATAATTTGCAATCAGCGCTGTCATCTTCTCTGCCTGCTTATAGCTGATATGAATGGCATTCAGTCTGCTGACACTGCTTCCTGCACACATAAGCACCTCTTCCCCTGGTTTTAATGTGGACCTTAGATACGAAAAGACCTCTTTTAGCATTTCATTTCGTTTCTCTTTTGAATAATTGGCAAGAATAAGCGCAATCCGACCTTCTAACGCACAGCAGATGACTCCACTATACTGAAACTGAAGATGACTGTTAAGCCTTGAACTGATTGGTCCCAGTTCATAGTCTGCAATGGGCTTCCCTGCCTTATTTATTTTCACTACACCTATGTCATATTTCCAATCAACAAGAAATCCCTTCTGCATCAGCGTCGATACATAAAGTTCCTCTTGGGCAGGACATCGAAATGCATTGCTGACTGCTGCTGATAATTCCAGTTCATTCTGCTCTTCCTTTGTAATGGCAAAGCTATAAATGCGCATTATTTCAGCCATATGTACCTTCCACGGCACTTCAAACACCGGAAAACCATGTTGATTTGCAAATGCAATAATATCCTCACTGATTTCACTGATATAGGGGCCAATATTGATTACAATTCCACTTGCACCACATTTATAAATCTTTTGTACAAGCTGAAAAAGGGAAAGTCTTTCATTTAATCCTACACCTGTTGTAAATACAAGTTCGCCTCCTACCAGGAATTCGGACACTGCTTCCGAGTCCACCATATGCATCCAGTTGACCTCGTTTGTCAGCCCCTTCTCTCCTGCTACCAGCTTCATTTCCATATGAGAAACCTGTTGCACCAGCTTTTTTAGCATTACTCCCATTTCTCAACCTTCTTTCTTAAAGTACCAGTGTACACCCTGAAATCAGTAATAACACATAGGTGATGTACAGAAATACTTTCTGAGGTACTTTTTTTGCAATTTTCGTCCCCAGCCATGTCGCCACCAACAATGGCAGTATGCTGACCAGGATTAATCGAATATTCTGAGCGGTATATAAGCCTTGTCTGTATTGTGACACCATAAGAAATGTATTCAGCACCACCCAGACTGGTGCCACAGTGGCACGAAATTCTTCCTTATCTTTTAAAACCTGAACTGCATAGATCACAAGCAGCGCTCCTCCGGAAACAAACATGCCGTGGACAATTCCTGCAAGCAGCAATATAAGGATCAAAATCCAGGCCGGAAGCTCATGGGTTTTCTTTACAAAAATATTTTTCAGAGCCACTAGGATAATAATGACACCATAAATGGTTAATAAAAGTGAATTTGAAGACACAACCGAGCAGATTGCAATTCCAGCTGCCATTCCAAATAACATAAATACAACCATTTTCATTAATTCTTTCCAACGGATCTTTTGAAATCCAGAGGATGCAATCAGTAAGCCTGAAATCCACGCCATGGCATTTAATACGACCTTGGCATTGTCCATTCCAAGCAGATACATGGACGGTGGCATTGCAAGGACGGTCCCCGCAAACCCCGTAATTGCCTGTATAACATTGGCACCAAACAACACAATCAGAAATATGATATCCTTCATGATATCCTCCGTTCCTGCTACATTTTATAATGTGCATATAATCTGTGTTGTCTGTTTATCGTTTTTATAAAAGTCTAATTTTGATTATACCATTACTTTCCTGTCACATACAAGACTATATGCCTTGTAATTTTTCATGGTAAGTACGAATGTCGGTGGCAGATTTTTCAGCTCAAACGCTACCTGGTCAATATCTGCTGCTAGGTGCTATAGCTCCAATCTTAGATGGATTTTTCAAATATTCTATAAAAAAGCTCATGCTATTGCCTCCCTGACTTATTTTTCATACATTAAGGATAGCAATAGAAACTAAAGTTCCAGACAATATATTTCTAAAGGTTTCTTTATACTTTGGGGTTCTTTGCTTTTATTTTGAACTCAAGATATGATTTACTAACCAATCTCTTCACGTTTCACAATATTCCTTTACAAAAAATGACCCTAATAAAACTGTCATTTTATTAGGGCCATGCTATTCACTTTATTTTAAATTTTGTTTAAAGAATTCTTCCAGCTTATCAAATGGAATTCTGTCTGCTCTGTCGTATAAGTCAATATGTTCGGCATCCTCTACCACATATATTTCTTTTGGTTCTTTGGCTGCAGCATAGGCATTTTCACTAAAGAACTTGGAATGAGCACGATCACCGATGATAAACAAGATTGGTCTTGGTGAAATCTCATCAATGTGGTCAAGCAGGCTGTAGTTTAATAAAGACATGGTGCTTGTTGTCGTAAAGCCGCCTCTTGCATTGATATGATGTCCTCTTTTTATTGCATAGAAACGGAACCATTCTGCTGTAGGCTCTTCTAAGCCCTCTGGCACTGCATCTAATGGTGTCTCTGGGAAATATGGAATATACTCTGGATATCCATTTTCGGCATCTACCCATCTTTGTGCAGACAACTGTTCTTTTAATGCCTGGATTTGTTCTTCATTTAATCCCATACGGACTGCTGCGCTCATATCATACATACTGGCAGTAGCACATGCCTTAATTCTAGTATCTACCTGTGCTGCTGAAAGAGAGAAGCCGCCAGAACCACAAATTCCAATTGTACCGATTTTTTCACGGTCAACGATTTCCTGTAATCCAAGGAAGTCCACTGCTGCACTGAAGTTCTCTGAGAAGATATCTGCGGAAGATACATTTCTAGGTTCCCCTGAAGATTCTCCCATAAAACTTTCGTCAAATGTTAACACCACAAATCCTCTTTGTGCAAGCTCATTTCCATAGACACATGGACCTTGTTCCTTTACACCACCATATGGCGCTCCTACTACTAATGCTGGATATGTTTTTGTGCTGTCTAAATCCTTTGGTGTATATAAATCACCTGCAATTGTATGCCCATAGCGGTTTTGATATGTTACAGACATTCTATTTACGTTTTCACTTAATTTTGCAATATAACCTTTTCCCATGATTACTCTCCTTTACCTGATTAGCTTTAATTTATGAACTAGGTAAATTATAAGACTTACAGTTAACTCTAAGTCAAGGAGTTTTTCACTGGTTTTAAACTTAGCTGTATCGATACGGCTTGCTCTTAAGCGATGTGGTTGCTCCCATTTTTTTGCCCATGACATACCATATGATACGATTAATTGGTAACAATGCTTTTGATAGTATGATCATTGATGACGAGTAATATTCTGCACCTGCAAATGCTTTTGTCGTTGCTTCGTCAAAACAATTATTCTTCTTATATGCCTTGGCGGCTTCTATGTAACACTTCTTCATCTGAGCCTTAAACTTGTCGCCTCTCATTGTTGCCATGCCGAACATTCCGCCCTTTAGCAAGGTTCCGCCATACTGACAATGAAAAAAGGATGGAAGCATTTTTAAATATCGTTCTGCCGTTCGTAATTGGCTTGCCTCATCAAAGCCGCCCTGGATTATAAATGACATGGTTGCGGCTGTCTTTCTTTGTGGGCTTAATGTCTCTAGAAACTCCAGCATAATTCCTGGTATCCCTTCTACATATAATGGAACAACAAAAATGATATTGCTGCTTTTTGTAATTGCCTCTGCACATTTTCCCCATTCTTTCTTATCATTTATGTAATAAATCTCCGACTCATCTAATTCCTCTTTAAGCCATCCGGCAATGCATGAGCTGCTGCTTCTGGACTTATTTTGCGGAGAACAGCTAACAATCGTATAACGCATGGTTGATTTTCTCCCTTTCTGTTATTTGATATGTCCCTAATGACTTTGAATGAAAGTTAATCGCTACCCGCTCCATCCAGTCATTTATATGTGCCCTATTGCTGCTTTGAGGCATTACTAACATAAGCTTCCAGCATTTTTTATACCTGCTGCAATGTCTTGTCTGTCCATTCTTGATACACGTATATGGCACATCCACTGCAATCATTCGATCTATGATGTTTTTCATTTGGTACGAAACCATTCCCAGTCTTTCTTCTGCTAAAAATACAATTTTATCCGCCAGTACGATTTTCTTGAACAACGCTTCATAATCATCCTTTATAGCACATTTACCAGGTGTCTTAATCCAACAGCTGTTACAACCGATGCAGGAATGGATCTGATAGGTATTGGTATTAACTACTTCTGCATTTGGAAACATCTCTACTATGTTTTTCCGATTGCTATCTTTAAGAGTGTTGACGATCAAGATCTTTTCCTCTTCTTTTTTTCCATCCTGTACTTGCCTTCTGTCCCAGATAGTAACGATGAGAGTTGAAACTACGATTTCTATTGCATATAAAATAAGTGTCTTTGTCCCAGGAACTTCTGTCAGCGAATGAATGGTAAACATGCCACCTAATACCACATTTCCCCATGCATGGAGCACGACTACTGCTATGACGCTTTTGCTCAGCTTATAAACCAGTGCCAGAGAAAAGCTGAATGCCGTACAGTACAGCCAAAAGGAAAGGAACTGAAACTGGGATTGATTTGCATTTCTTATAAGCCATAATGGCAAGTGCCAGATGCTCCAGATTGCTCCTTGAAGCAAGGTTGCCACTACAAATGGCATTCTTTCCTCTAAGGCTGGCTGCAGAAATCCTCTCCAGCCAACCTCCTCTAACCCGCCTCCAAAAAACATAACCGGAAGAAACAGAATAAAACAGTACCATGGATTTCCCAGCCCTTCCTCTGTCAAACAGCATTTTAACAGCTGGTAGGCCATCACTCCGGCAAGCGTCAATAACGTTATGCTCCAGTTGGTGCATTTTCTCATGCGTCCCCAAAACTCCTTAATTTCTTTTATCTTGTCATGCCTTTTCAACAAGATAAAGGTTGCATATGCCGGTGCCAGCCCTGCTCCAAATCCTATTATGATCATGACGATTGCTTTCTGAGCTGCTTCAGGTAACACATTGGTGTGTTCCATCGCTAAAATAATCCCTTCACAACACCAACTGATCAAAAAAGTCCAGACTAGGTACTCCAACACTGGTTTTTGTTCTCTCTCATCCCACATCCTCGATCTTCCCCTTCCCTTTACTAGTGAGTTTTGTAATCACATATTCCCCTACCATGCGGTATAATTGCATGATTTCCTCTCTAATACTGTCGATATTGCCATTTCCCATTAGTGCTGCATGATTGCTGATGCCATCAATAGTATCCCCTACATAGACTGCCAGCTGCTCAATTGGGGTATCCAGTGTAAACACACCTTCCTCTTCCTTTTTCAAAATATATTGAATTATATGTGACTGGATATACATTAGATTTTGCTTAATTAATAATCGAGGCAGCAGTTCCTTTTGTTTCGTTTCATCAAATGCATATGTGACTAGTATCTCATAATAGCATTTACCGCCTATTTTTTTCTGCACCGCTAATATGTAATCTCCTAGTAATAAAAACAGTTTTCGAATTATCTCATTTTCCGACATCTGTTCTTGTAAACACTGGTCTACCTTGCTTTGTACATCAATCTCTTTAATCTCTCGATTTATAAGGTCCAGAAATATTTCATCGACACCTTTATAGTAGCGATATACCATTCCCTGGCTGTATCCTATCCTTTTTATTACATCGCGCATTGTGATCTTATAAAGGGGAATTTCCTTTATCAAATCCGCTGCAACATCCATAATCTGATTTTTCTTTTCCTCTGTATATTCTTCCGTAACCTTTGGCATTGTTATCCCCCTCTTTATTAATGACATTGTGTCATTTTTATTTATCATACATTTATTACCATATATTGTCAATGCTTTAGTATCCAAAATTAAATTAATTTTCCCATTACTGCTTTTGTAAAAGAACTTTTGCGATCACTTCCTCTTCCAATAAATGAACAAAACGCCTGCAAAATGGACTTCTCCATCCTACAGACGTTTCCTAATTATTTCAATGATACATTAAATACTTCCGATGTAATATTGGTCTTTGTTAATTTTTCAAGCTCTGTCGTTCCTTCCGGTAATGTATAAAATGCCAATTCTAATTCTGTGCAATCCTCACTTACTGTTGTCCTTGTCTTATTTTCCTGGTCAAACATTGTAAATGTAACTGCGATATTGTCCTCACTGTCTGGTTCTACGCTTCCTTCGTCCATAAACGGTACGAAATACACCATATTCCCCTTTTGATCCTTTCCTGCAATAAAATAATACTGGGTTCCGTCTAGGTTTGGCATTACTGTCGTAATATAGGTTCCCTTCTCGTTACTCTTTACGTCTTTTACCTTTGCTTGTTTTCCATCTCTTAGCTGTAGCGTGGTATTAATAGCAGCATTTTTTGTATTCTGAATTAGATGATTGTCATCCAGGGTAAACGTAAACTCCCAATTCCCTGCAATTTCTTTTTTATTTACCCACATGGTAGTAAAACAGATCTCACACTCTGATTTTCCTCCTGTGTAGATTTCCCCTACGCTGCTTTGAATATAACCTTGATATTGATGCTCTGCTATTTTCTTTCCCTGCATAGTATGATCTTCTTTTGCGGATTTTCCATTGATCGTTGTAAATCCCATCAAAGCAATTCCATCGTCTCCCACTTCTTCCTCATACTGCACGGTATAAGTAGCAACCAAATTGGTATTATCCACAACCACTTCATTTAGCTGGATCGTAATCCCCTGATCCTCTGCCGTCATCAAGACTTTACTGCTGTATTGGTCTAATTCTGGCAATGCTCCACCCCCAAATAACTCCGAAACCGACTCATAGAAAAATGTTCCTAGATGCATAATACTTGCACGGACCTGCGGCACCGGAAGCGCGATACATACCATCAGCAGGCAAGCAATAGCAAATGCCAGTCGCTTCTGAAAATGAATATGTTGAAACAATGAGATTTTTTTGTTTGTATCTTCTTCCAAATGTTTTAGGATGCGTTCTTTTGCTCCTTCTAAGTCCCTTGAAGCAGCACCGCCTCAAGGGACTTCTTTTCCTTATAAATCACTCTTTCTTTTTTCTCGTTTCACCTTTGGAGGAAACTGTGTTTCAAACTGTTCTAGCTCTTCTATGCCTGGCTCAAATGCCGGATCAAACTGGATAAGTCCAGAGTAATCGGCTAGTGCCCCTTCGTCTAATTCCAATGCCATAAAGAAGGATGCCACGTTCTCTTTTGGAATGCCTTCCATATGTACATCATACTTGCTTGCTGGACAAAATCCAAAGCGAGAATAATATTTATCGTTTCCTGTAATGAAGACTGCCTTATAGCCCAGCTCTTTTGCAAGCTTGGTGGTATGGTTAATCATAAGGCTGCCGATCCCCTTTTTCTGATATTCAGGAAGTACGCTGATTGGACCAAAAGAAATGGCTTCTTTCCTCTCTCCCGCCTCGTTTATAATATAACATTTGCTATATACGATATTTCCAATGATTGTTTCGCCATCCAGTACGACGAAATCTAGTTCCTTAATAAAATTCTTAGATGCTCTCAGGTTATGTACTACTAAATGTTCATTACATCCTGGACGGTAAATATCCCAGAATGCTTCTCTTGTCAGATTTTCTACTTCCTTATAGTCTGCAGGCTCTTCCTGTCTGATTATGTAACTTCCCATGTTTGTTTCGTTCATGTCTGTCAATCCCTCTCGCTTTCTTTTTTATACAGAATAGGCGAAAGAAACTTTTTTGGTACCTTCCGCCTATCTAAACACTTCTTTGTCATTCATCCTTATCCTCAGCTTTATATCCTTAGTATTGTTCCAGTTCCTAAAAAAACTGTCTACGCTTTAAAATACTCATCATATATGGCATAACCAAATCCTGCAATAATAATCACAAAACCAATAATGCTCCATATATCAATTTGCATTCCTAAACGCCTCCTTTTAACAATAAAATAAAGCATGTAAATGAATGTCCGTATGTGTATTATACCATATTTTCCAGTATTAATTACATAAGTATATGGACTGGCATTCTTTTTTTCAGGCTGTAGACAAATGAAATCTTTGGATTAGTGTGAATAGGTCCTGTTTCATAAGGGCTTGCACGAGTGAACACTAATCGTTTCCTTGGGCACTGGATGAAAGCCTGATTTCATCCAAAGTTTGGCGACTTTGTCGACAAGCTAAAAGGAGGTGTCCGAGTGAGACACCTCCTTTTCTTGTATAACAGTTAATATGAAAAGAAAATCTATATCAAATAAATACTATAAAACTATTTTGTAACTGCTTCTGCTGCAGATTGTCCAGCAATTCTACCAGTTCCGTATGCGTAACCTAAAGTACCACCTTCAAAGAATACATAAGAGTTTCCGTATGCACCATTTGTTTCAGCACCAGCTGCATATAAGCCTTCGATTGCTTTACCGTTATTATCTAATACTTCACAATCAGCGTTGATTTCGATACCACCAAGTGTTCCTAAGAATACAGATGGAGTGATTTTTACTGCGTATAAAGTACCTTCTAACTTATCAAGGTATTCTGCAGATTTGAAGTGATCAGTATCTTCACCTTTTTCACATAATTCGTTGTAACGGTTGATTGTTTCTGTTAAATTAGACATTCCTAATTTTTCAGCTAATTCTTCTACACTGTCAGCTTTTACGATTGTACCTTCTGCAATGTATTTTTCAATGTCTTCAGTTAAGTCTGTTGGAACTTTTGTTTTTGCAGCTGCTGCAGCTGTATCGATTTCATGACCAACTTCGATGAATTTTGTTGGGTCAGTTGCTAACTTACCTGGGTATTGTTCGCTAAGGCCGATTGTACCTTTTTCTTTTACTGTTTGGATCATTGTTTCATCAAAGATTTCCCAAGCAGTGTTTGTTGGTAAAGATTTAACTACGTCAGAAGATTTGATTGGTTCGAAGATGAAATCTTCTTCGTTCATGAAACGGTTACCATCAACATCTACGTGTAAGAATGGGTTTAATAATGCAGAGTTTAAAGTAGTTCCCCATCCTGTACCACCACGGCTTACACCATAGTGCATTGTGATTGCATCGCTGTAATCAGCATCTGCACCTGCAGATTTTGCCATTTCGATACCTGTACCAATGTTAGTAGAGATACGGCTTTGACCAAATCCTTCACCAAATGTTTCAGCTACTTTTTCTTCGTTTCCACCGAAACCACCAGTTGCTAAGATTACAGAATCAGAATTGATTGTTAAAGTACCACCATCTTCTTTTTCTGCTTTGATACCAGCTACTTTACCATCTTTCATGATTAATTCAGTTGCTTTTGTGGAGTATAATACTTCTCCACCTTTTTCAACGATTGATGCATGTAAGTTAGTGATTGCCTGAGTACCACCTTCTGTATATCCGTGGATTAATGAAGCTGGATGAGTTTCAACGTGTTCTTGGTATCCGCCTGTACCAGGTAACGCTAATGTTAATTTACATCCGTTTTCGATTAACCAGTCTACCGTATTACCAGAGTTTTGGATTACTTTTGTTAATAATCCACCATTTGCTGTATAGTTACTTGTTTGTACGAATTGGTCATACACCCATTTGTTATCATAAGTTTGATCTGTTTCTTTTTGTTGAGTAGAGCTAGTTGCGAACATACCGCCAGCTTGAGTACCTTGACCTGCTGGAGATTGAGTCATTTCTACTAAAATAACTTTTGCGCCATCTTCTACTGCTTGAAGAGCTGCTGCTGTACCAGAAGCACCACCACCAACGACTACGACTTGTGTGGACATTTCTTCATCAACGCCATCTTTTTTAACTTCAGATGCAAATGTTGTATCATCTCCACCTGCTTGTTTGATACAGTCTTTAACTGCTTCAGTTAATGCATCACTAGATTTTGTTGCACCAGTTACAGCATCTACTGCTACTGTTTGATTTTCTACGATTTTTTCAATTAAAGAATCCATTGCAGTATCACCAAGGTTTGGTGTTTCGCTATGTTCTTTTACTGTAATGCTTTCAATTTTATTTTCAGATAATGTTACTTCAACTGTAACATCCCCACCATTACCCTTTTGAGTAGAAGTGTAAGTACCTGCTTTTAGACTTACAGATGCCGTATTGTTAGACTCCTCTGTTTTCTTTTCAGAAGAACATCCTACTAAAGATGACATGATTGTGCAAGCAAGTGCTACGCATACAATGCTTTTCATAAGTTTTCTTTTAAACATTCCTAAAACCCTCCGATATAAATCGTTATTTATTTATCGTTTTAATTTTAACAAGACTTATTTTAAAGTTGCATCTTACACTCAAGTCAAGAAAAATTGTTGTTAATTAATCACAATTTCTGTAACAAAAAAGATGTCATTCTAATAGAATAACATCCTTTCCATCATTGTTCTTATTAAACTCTTCTCCTACGCATCAAAACCTGAGTGTCGCCCACGGGTTATAATGGTATGATTACGCGAAAGTAGTGAACTTCGCTATCTTCCACATTTTCTAGTTTCATTATTTCTGCATAAACATCCTTTGTTAACATTAAATCAAACATTTGATATTGTTTCACAATCTCTTGTATTAATCGCCCTGTACTCATATAAGGTGCTTCTACTTTAACAAACGTTACAAACGCACGTTGCTTTTCAACCTTAAAGACATTATCATAATTTTGATTAAAATTAAAATTATTTTGTTTCATATGTGCAAGCTTCTTGCTCTCTAATGCAAGTCCCCAATGGTATTTGGAGTCTTCTTGTGTAAAGGTAGATGCTTTGATCCAAACCATAGACTTTGCAATTGGAACACCGTCTAGCAGGTTCTCTCCCATCTCCTCTAATGTATTCTCCTGCAAAAGTTCATAATTATCTGTCTGCTTAATAAAATAGAATTCCTCAACCTCTTCAACATACCACTCACCCAGCCTGTGGTTGGTTTCTTGACTGTCTTGCTTATACTGCATTGCCAAATACTTTTGATGTTCAAGCTCTTTAATCTGTTCCTCTAGCGCTTTGATCTGGTTATCCACGGCATCATCGATTGCTTCTGTTTCCATTTCATTTACCAGCATGGCAGTATCCTTTAACGAAAATCCCATATTACGGAATTTCTTACTTGTAATAATGCGAGTGCACTGTCCGACATCATAATAGCGATAGTTAGTGGAATCGTCTTTTATCGGCGAAACTAGGTTAAATTTTTCATAATGCTTCAATAAGTGTGTAGACACACCCATCGTTTTCGATAGCTGTCCAATTTTATATCTTTGCATTTATACACCTTCTGCTATATTCTGTAATTATTTTCTTTTTAACTATAATACAGCAAAATCTTTTTTTTACTATATGAAATATTTACCTTTTCACTATCACTAACTGCTGATATGCCTTCTCTTCCAAATCTGCAATCTGCCCGATTATCTCTGGAAGTTCCCATAAATCACTTCTCTCCTTCAATAAATAGGAGGTCATATTTTCCACCAGTTTTTCAATCAAAGCACCACTTTCCAAGAAATAATTGGAAGCCATTTGCCACTGGGGACGGTTTAGTTCTTTGGAAAAATACGAAAGTACCTGGGCTAGCTGTCTTCTTGCCGCCCAATGCATCTTCTGTTCCTCTTTTCCTTCAAGACGCCCCGGAAGACTTGGCACATCACCTGCAAATCGAACCATATGGTATAAGGCCTGCTCATACTCACAGCTGGAGCATTCCTTTTCCCAATTAGGAAACTCTTTTGCAAGCAGCCGCATGCCTGCAATTCCATTCCCAATAGAATTTTCCTTCAATGCTTCCTTTGCTTTTTCTTGAAACCCTTCAATAGCGATCTGTTGCACTGATTTTAATGGCTGACGAAACTGGATCTGATAAAGTACATTGACATCCTTTTGAAAATTCCCCTCTGTCTTCATTGCACGAGCCAGAGCATGGTAGGATATGGACTGTATCTCAGCCTTTCCTCCATCCAATACATACATGTTTTCTTCTGCATCATTGTATCCTGTCAGCATCAAATAATGCACAGGTATATGTACTCTATGGTAAAGTCCTTTAAAATACGGGATTTCATATAAGTCGACACACCCCAGTACCACTGGATTTCCCGTTCTAATCCGGTCTTTTGCAAATGCAATTGCCTCTTCTGATGTATTTGCCTGAATTGCCATATAGTCATATCCAATGATATCTGCACCAATGCGATACATATCCTTCACATTGCTTCCAGTCCATTGGACACATCTTTTTTCCTTATTCCGTCCCCTCTCATATGAAAAATTGGCCATCCCTGTCAAGGCAAAGAAAAAATAGTCTGGAATGTTATGTTTGCTATACTCGCAGTACATGTCTTCCACTCCACTCCACATGCATTCATTGTCTCTGACTTTATGATTAATCACAATATTTTGATAAGACATCCTACCATCTCCTATTCGGCTGAAATAAATTCTGGAAATCTCTTTTTCATTATCTCTTTACTCATCATGATATTTTCGCCAAGCGGGTTGATCACCACTCCATCGCACTTTTGTCCAAACTCAATTCCTTGTTTAAATGTGAATGCCATACCCTTCCACTGTTCCTGGTTAAATACTTTGTCAAACTCAAACCAATCGGTAAACATAGGAAGATACATTTCCTTCTTGTTATTTGGCAGGGTAGCAATTTGTACAGGCTTACCTGTTTCCTCACTGGTTATTACAGGCACAAGATATCTTGCTGTCTTTAATCGTTTTACCATTTCCTCTTCTAACTGGCTCACCCGTTCTTCATGACCTTCATAGGTAACTTCCCATCTAACCTCTTCAAGATAGACGTTCATCCAAAATCTTAATTCTCCGTTGATCACTGGACGGTCCTTTTCTTCCATGCCACTCCAGTCGGGTGCTTCTAAGATCTCCTGTCTCTTAAACGCCAATGCCTGCTGGCCATTGTCAATTAGAAGATCCTCCATTCCAAGGTAATACAAATATGCGAATACATTGATGCCATCCAGCCATGTTGTACTTTCCTTAAGGATTTCCCTTACTTCCAGCTTACGAAATGTCTCCGCATAGTGAGCAACTGCCTGTTTGGCAAACTCCTTATTGGAGAAAAGTTCGATAAATCCGTTTGCTACAAATGGAAGTCCTGTCTTTTCATCAAATAATATGTATAATACGGGTGCCTCTTTTATCTTTTCCAGGATTATCTGAAAAACCACCGTATGATTGTCCTCATAATTTTCAAGTGGAGATGCTTTCTGAAATACTTCTAAATACTTAATTACATGAATTGCCTGTGCAATGGAAAGTTCCTCAAATTGTTCTTTTACAATAATGCGCTGCATGGCAATTCTTTTTAGTCTTTCTTCTTTACTATCCTGTTCTTTTTGACTCTCTTGTTCTTTCTGCTCTTCGGCCTCGTTATGTACTTCCAGGATTTCTTCCTCTTCCTGTTTCTTCTCTTTACTAAATAACTTCATTGTTTTCCTCCCCAAAGTTAACTTTCTATCCCTTTCATTATACCTTTTCCAATTTTTTCTTACAATGTATTTCTCCATATCCTATTAATTTATAATGCATGTTCATTCTGGTATATAAAACTAAGAGCCACCTACAAAGCAGGCGGCTCTTAGCTTAATTACTATATTGTAAATGTTTCTGTGTATTCTTTGATATTTTCTGCACTTAAGTGAAGTTTTTTTGCTGTCTCACTTAATGACTCACTGCTCTTTGCAATTGTAAGGGACTGATTGTACACCCCTTCGGAAGTCGCAAGGATTTCCTGTGTTCCTGCCGATTGCTCTTCCGTAATTGCTGCCATATTTGTGGAAACCTGGTCCAGATCATCAATCTTATTTGTCACTTCAAGAAGACTCTTGCTCGTACTATTAATAGTTCCATAAATATTCATAAATGTATCTGCTGTATTTTCTACTAAGATTCTGCTTTCATTGATATTCTGTACGGACGCTGCTGTCTGTTCAACAACCTCCTGCACCTGCGTACATACCTTTGTAATCAATGTCTCAATTTTCTTTACAGCCTCCGTACTTGAGGAAGCTAATGTTCCGATTTCTTCTGCTACAACTGCAAAGCCTCTTCCAGCCTCTCCAGCCCTTGCTGCTTCAATACTTGCATTTAACGCTAGTAAGTTTGTCTGATTTGCAATGCCGCCAATGATTGTAGTAATGGAATTAATCTCGTTAGAAGACTCTCCAACCTCTTTTACCACACGGTCTAATTGCTGCATTGTTTCATCAATAGCATGCATCTTAGAAGAAACCTGGTCAATTGCCTCTTTCCCTTGCTCTGTAACGGTTACCGTTTCCTTGATTGTCTGCATTGCGTCATTTCCCTGTTGGTTTACATCTGTTACTGTAGCTGCAAGAAGTGATGCATCATTTGCAATCTCTTCAATGGAACGTGCCAGCTCTTCCACTGTACTATTTAACTGTTTCATTGCTTCTGACTGCATTTCTGCTGCCTGATTCATTCCATAGGAAACTTCCGTACTGCTGTCTGACTCTGTCGTCAATACTTGAGACACTGCACTTAAATCTGCAATGCTGCCTCTCATATTGGTAATAAATCCATCCAATGCTTCAGACATAACTGTGATTTCATCATTCCCGCTAATTTCCGGTTTTACCGTAAAGTTACCAGCTGTCATTTCTGTTATCACATTGGTAAGGCCTGCTAATGGTGCTGTAATTCTCTTTACACTCATGTAAATAGCCGTTCCTGTCAAAAGTATAAATACAACAGAAAGAATGATTACTAAAATGAATAAAAGATTTAATGACTTTAACACTACATTTTTATAAGCACAGGTAACTAAAACCCAGTTTGTTCCCTTGATTGGATTTAAAGTTGTAAAATACTCATCCTGTCCATCGTTTAGTTCCAGGATCTGCTCTGTATTGTTAATATTATCAAAGGCAAGCTTGATCAGCTCATTGTCCACTTCTTTTATACTTTTTCCGGAATACTCTTTCTCTTTATGGGCTACGATAAAACCAGATTCTGTATCCAGCAAGAAGCCAAATCCATTACCTGTTATCTCTAGCTTATTGATTTCTTCTTCAATACTTCCAAGCACAACATCCGTACCAAGTACTGTATTGTCATCTACTTTTGCAGATGCTGTCACCATATTGGATTTTAGATTATCTCCATAATATGGTGTACCAAATTCCATGGTTACATTTTCTTTTCCCTCGATATACCAGCTTCGCTCTTTTACGTTAAACGATTCGTCCGGTACCCATCCTGCTGGATCTAAAATTTCTCCCTGTTCATTTCCTGCAAAGATGCCTGTTGGCATATCTGGATTTAGGTCAATTGTTGTTTTTAAATAGTCAAGTAATTTACCGCTGTCCTCTGCCAATCCTAAACTCTTGATGGTAAATAGCACTGTGTTCACTTCTTTTAGAATGCCATCTGCCCAGCCTTCCAATTCAGATTGGTAAAAATCAGATTCTAGTGTCAGCTGTTTCTTACTAGTCTTATCCAATATGGTATATACCGTAAAACTTACAAGTACTGTTATAATCAGAAGTATGATAGCAACAATGGCAGCGACTTGTCTGGACAATTTTACACGAATTGTCTTGTTTTTAGCTTTTTGTTTCATTTGTATCCTCCCTAACTTACATCCTTTTTTCCTCATGCTTTCCCTTCAGCATGAGGATTAGTTTGACTTACGTCGGTACTATCAGTATATAAGTAGGTAAGATTTCATGTCAATACAGTTTTGTAATATTTTGTATGATTTTGTCGTTTTATCTTTTTAACGAAATGCCCAGAGGTTTTTTATTTGTCCTGCTATCTGATCGTAGTCCCATAATCTTTGTGAGTTCTGGTAGCTGTTTGGATCATTCACCTTTATCTTACCGTCGCTGTAACCAGTCAATACGATAAAATGTCCTGTAGTTGTAAAGTCACCAGGCCCCATTGCACATATGATCGGATTACCAACTTGCAAATTCTTAATGATACGGTTTTCATCTAGTGGAAGCTCTGTCACATCCAGCCCTAGTTTTTTTCCACCTTCAGAAAAAAGTGCCCATCCAGTTCCCTGGCCATTTACTGCGTAACCTTGTGATGTCGCAAACTCTGCTACTGCCTTGGGATTCATATCTACATTGCCGGTTTCATAAATCAAAACCATGGACAGACAGGTAGGACCACATCCAGACAGCCCCATAATGCTTCCCGCATAGTCCGTATATCCCCAGGCCATATCCCATTGCATCAACAATGGAACCGTCTTACTATTCACATAGCTTGATAAATTAATCGTATGTTCTTTATTTTTATTTTCCGCATATCCAAGCACAAATTCCTTAGTCTCTGGGTTTCTGTCATATAGAGCGATCAGCTCTTCCGGATATTCGGATATATTAATTCCATTTGTCTTGGCATAACGCTCAATCTGTTTGTCCGTGCTTTTATTAGAGCTAAATGTCTTCCCGCCAATATAGACACCGCCCAATATCATAATAAGTAACACAAATATACATCTTTTTAATATTTTCCTCACTCTCACAACTCCTTAATTATTGCATCTTTTATATTATTGCCTATTTTACAGCATTCTAAGACAATGTATCTTTGTTTCTTATGTAAAAACACCTTTATATTTCCTATTTTTTTCTTACAAAATTATAACGAAAAAAGCCAGTACCTGGCGGAACAACCATCTTAACTTCCGATTGTTCCACTAGGCACTGGCTTATAGTATCAATTGACTATTTATTTTTCATTACGGTTTGTTTTTTTCTTGCCATACGCAGGCTTGCCGTTTGCTGACTTCCAGTTATAAGACTTGCCGTCTTTTCCTTTTCCGTCTTTGTTCTTGCCGCCAAAACCTTTGCCGTCTTTGCTCTTTCCAGCTTCAGCCTTGCTCTTTCCACTATATGGGGTATATCTCTTCTTCTTTGTAAATGGCTTTCCGCTTAAGGATACGTCTTTTACTTTCTTGATATCAAGCACTGCTGGCTCTTCTTCTTGCTTTTTAGGCTTATTTACAACCTTTTTCGTCTTTTGGAAGATTGTCATTGGCCATTCAGATTTTAACATGGTAATCTTCTTGCCGATATGACGTTCGATTGCTCTGAAGTTATCCATATCATCGATATCACAAATATTGATTGCTTCACCTTCTTCACCTGCTCTGCCTGTACGGCCGATACGGTGGATGTAAGTCTCTTCACTATCTGGAATATCGTAGTTAAATACGTGAGATAACTTGGAGATATCAAGTCCTCTAGCTGCAATATCAGTAGCAACTAATACTTTTACTTTTCCGTTCTTAAACTGTAATAATGCATCTTGTCTGGAAGCCTGATTTTTTAAACCATGGATTGCACGGGCACGTACTGCACAGCTAAGTAAATGCTTCGAAACTACTTCTGCTTCCTGTCTTGTATTGGTAAATACGATTGCATTTTTCACATCTTCATTCTTAACTAAAGAAGTAAGAAGTGTTAATTTATTTGCCTTATCTACAAAGTAAACAGACTGGCTTACCGTATCTACTGTTGATGTCACCTTGTCCTGCATTACCGTTTCTGGATTATTTAAAATGGTATCTGCAAGTCGTTCGATTGGCTTAGGCATTGTTGCACTAAACATCAATGTCTGACGGCTCTTAGGCATCATCTTAACGATTTTTTTAATTTCCACGATAAAGCCCATATCAAGCATTTGATCGGCTTCATCTAATACGAATACTTCCACTTCGCTTAATGAAATAAATCCTTGATTGATTAAGTCTAACAAACGTCCTGGAGTTGCAACTAATACATCTACGCCGTTTTTCAGCATCTTCACTTGTTCATCCTGATATACGCCACCATAAATGGAACCAGTCTTCACATCAAGATTTTTTGCGTAACACTCAATATTGTCACAAATCTGAATTGCTAACTCTCTTGTTGGAGTCATAATAAGGGCACGAATATTTTCGCTTTTTTCTTTGGAAAGCTTTTGTAAGATTGGCAATGCAAATGCTGCTGTCTTACCGCTTCCCGTCTGTGCACATCCAAGTACGTCTTTTCCTTCTAATGCTAGAGGAATTGTATTTTCCTGAATTGGAGTTGGCTCTACATAGTTAAGTTCCTCTAATACGGTTACAATAGGGTCAATTAAATTAAGTTCAGTAAATTTCATGCTATATCCTATCTAAAATCCAATGGATTTTTCTATTCTAATTTATTTTTCTTGTCTCAAAGTATTAGTATACCACATGAATTATATTTTGTGTTGAAAAATGTTTGTTTAAACTAGAATTTGTCTTTCTCAAAATATTCTTTTAATCTCTCTATTCCGCTAAAAGGTGCCTGACAGCTTCCATTTTCACAGACATAGAACTGGCTCTCTTCTGCTGATCTCTTGTAGTCACCAATATAAGGTGCCACAAGCTTTAGCCCATCTTCCGTATGGGACTCAATGGGAATGACCACCGTATTGGGAATAAAATATTTCATCAAAAGCTGCTGTAGTTCATCCAGATCCAGCTCATCCCTTAGCACGCAGACAACTTCTTTTCCTTCCAGCAAGTCAATCATCATGGCACTAAGCGCAAAAGTATAAGCCGATGGATACTTGCCAATCTCGGCTGCAAGAAACTTAAACTGCCTTCTTGCAATATCGCTAAATTCATCGTCCCTTGTGAATTTCTCAAGCTTGGCAACCACATAGGCTGCTGCTGAATTTCCAGAAGGAATGGCTCCATCATAAACCTCTTTCGGACAAATAATCAAATGCTCTGCATCATTTCCATAAAAATAGAAGCCTCCTGCTTCCTTATCCCAGAACAGCCGTATCATTTCCTTGGCATCCTTGACTGCTCCTAATAAATAGGCAGGATCAAAACTTGCCTCATAAAGATAAATCTGTGCCAGACTGAAAAATGCATAATCCTCCAGATTGCCCAGGCCATACCGATGTCCTTCCCGGTACCTGATGTACAATCGATTGTTCTCGTCCCTCATGGTTTGGTTGATAAATGCATAGGCCTTCTTTGCTGCTGCCAAATAAAACTCATTTCCAAGCACCTGATAAGCCTTTGCAAATGCCATAATCATCAGGCTGTTCCAAGAAGTAAGGATCTTATCGTCCTTATGAAGCTTCATCCGTCCTAACCGATACTGGTAAAGCTTTTCCCGGCTCTCCTTTTTCTTCTTAATCTCATTAAGATCAAATGCACGCCCAATAAGATTTGGAATATTTGCTCCTTCAAAATTTCCTTGTTTCGTAATTTGGTAAGTCTCATTAAACCATGTTCCATCTTCCTCACCAAGGACTTTCTTGATTTCTTCCGGTGTAAAGACATAGTACTTTCCCTCTTCTCCTTCGCTGTCTGCATCCTGGGCGCAGTAAAATCCGCCACACTCATCCGTCATCTCTGCCATTACATACTGTAACGTTTCCTGAATGACATAGGCATACAGCTCATTCTTTGTCACCTGATAGGCTTCCGCATACGCCAGCACCAACAAGGCATTGTCATATAGCATTTTCTCAAAATGAGGCACCAGCCACTGATCGTCAGTGGAATATCTGGAAAATCCGCCTCCGATATGGTCATAAATCCCGCCCTGAAACATTCCATTTAGCGTTCCTTCTACCATGGCTAATGCTTTCTTGTCCTGATATGTGGCTGCATATCTAAGTAGAAACATCAAATTATGTGGCGTTGGAAACTTCGGTGCCCTTCCAAATCCACCATACTTTGAGTCATAGCTTTGCTTCATGGCAAGATACGCTGTCCCAAAAAGCTGCTTGCTTGGTTCTTCATCAGACTCCGTATTCTGAGAAGCCCGTCTTAGCTGTTCCACAATGCTGTCCCCAGTTCCTTGAATTCTCTCTTTATCCTCCTGCCACATCTTATTAATCGCCTGCAATAATTCCATAAGTCCTAGCATCTGCCCTCTTGAATGCTTTGGCAAATACGTTCCCGCATAAAATGGCTTCTGCTCCGGCGTCATCAAGATTGTAAGCGGCCATCCGCCATGTCCATTCATAGCCTGACAGACATTCATATAGATTGTGTCCACATCCGGGCGCTCTTCCTTATCCACCTTGATGGAAATAAAGTGGGCGTTAAGGTAGTCAGCTACCTCAGTGTCCTCGAAGGATTCTCGCTCCATGACGTGACACCAATGGCATGTGCTGTATCCAATGCTTAGGAAGATTGGTTTGTCCTCGGATTTGGCTTTGACAAAGGCTTCTTCACACCATGGATACCAGTCTACGGGGTTGTAGGCATGCTGTAATAGGTAGGGAGACTTCTCGTTGATTAAGTGATTGGGTTGTTTATTTTCTTTGGTCATGTTATCACTTCCTTAGTTTTCAATAGAATTATTGTTTGGCTAGGCGAGTGATATTATGCACTGAATTGGTACATGTCAATGACGATATTAAAACTTGAACTTTTATGTAAAAGAAAATGGAGATTTTTATAAATACTCAACCTCGCCTCTGCTTTTTCTTAAATATATTGCTACTTTCATTATGCTGCCTTCTCCTATTGCTATTTGTTTATATCTGCTTCGACAGAACAAAGTGTGCTTTGCACACTCTCAACTCCCCTGGCCCCTCATTCATGAGG
>JAUNJY010000097.1 GCA_030535455.1 bacterium | reverse complement strand
TTCACTGTTCAGTTATCAATGTTCTGTGTTTGTCGTTCTTACCGAAGCGACTTGACTAGTTTATCATGTCTTGCGACTCTTGTCAACAAGTTTTTTTATTTATTTTATAACTTGTTTTTCATTAAGTGCTTCACTCAAGCGACTTGTTTAGTATATCAGAGGAGAATACACTTGTCAACAAATTGTTTGTATTTTTTCTACAATTTATCCACATTTTATATCAACTGTATAAAAGCCCCTATAAATAGGGGCTCAGACTGTAGACAATTAAACTCTAGCAGTCACTTCAGCGCACTGCTTATAGGAAAGTTTGAAAACCATAGGTTTTCATTAAAATCGATATCCGGAAACCGCGCTTTTCGGATATCGGATTAGTGCGAATAGGTCCTTATTTTTAAGGACTTGCACGAGTGAGCACTAATCATTTCCTTCGGCACTGGATGAAATCCTGGTCTACTCTTTTGTGCTTGCATACATATGATTTAATGGACCGGAACCTCTCCCTAAATCTAATTGTGCTCGTAATGCTCCCATTAGATAATCTTTTGCTTCTTTTATACTATCCTCTAAACTTTTTCCTGCTGCAAGTTCACATGCAATGGCAGATGATAGTGTACATCCTGTTCCATGAGTATTGGGGTTAGTAATTCGTTTTGAAGGGAACCAGATCGGCTTCCCACGCTGATACAATAAGTCCGTAGCTTCATTTACAAGATGACCGCCTTTAATTAATATGGCACAAGAACATACAGTAGCAATTCTTTCTGCTGCCCTTACCATATCTTCTTTGTTCTGAATTGAAATTCCGGATAACTCTTCTGCTTCTGGAATATTAGGCGTAATTACTGTTGCTAATGGAAATAGCCTTTCCATTAACACTTTTTTCGCGTCTTCCTTTAGCAATTTACTCCCACTGGTTGCTACCATGACAGGATCCACCACTATATTTTCTGCCTTATATTTCATTAACTGATCTGATATGGCTTTAATGGTTTCCACATTTAACACCATACCAATCTTTACAGCATCTGGGCGTATGTCTTCAAATATGCTTGTCATCTGCTTCTTTATCATATCTGGAATTACATCCATGATATCCGAGACCCCTAGTGTATTCTGCGCTGTTACTGCTGTGATTACACTCATAGCATACATATTATGTACCGTAATTGTCTTAATGTCTGCCTGCATTCCTGCACCGCCACTGCTATCTGATCCTGCAATTTCCAGTACTTTCTTCATATACCTGTCCCTCCGCCTCTTTTAATGATGTAATATAGAAGTCAGCTTTCTTACCTATTCTTTCTTGATTTTCCAGCTCTGATTGCTCTTTTACTCCTGCAACCACATATCCTGCTTTCTTTGCAGTACATATTGCATGGTAGGCGTCTTCAAACACAATCGTTGTCTGCTTCTTAGTACCAATCCTTGCTAAGGCCTCATTATAAATATCGGGATGCTCCTTGCTCTTACCAATCTCACTGCAGGTAACAATATCCTCAAAATACGATAGAATTTCTAATCGCTTTAACGCCATTACAACCAGCCTCTTATCCGTTGCAGTTGCAATACACATTTTCACATTTCTTTCCTTAAGACTTTCTAGCAATTCCTTGGCACCATCCTTTAAAGGAATTTTCTCTTTATACTGTACAGTAATCATTCCATTAATTTCTTTAATCATCTGATCTGTATCTTTTTCCAGCTTGTAGTGCTCCTTAAAATACACTACAGACTCTTCCAGGCTCATTGTCTTAATTGCTTCACGTACTCCCTTCTGTGGCATAATACCATTTTTCAGTAAGTACTGTTCAGCCAGCTCATCCCATATTCCCATTGAGTCAATGAGTGTTCCGTCCAAATCAAAAATAGCCCCTGTTATCTGCATTCTTGTCTTTCCCCTTTATTTATCAGCTGTTTTGACAATTCTAAAAGGTCTCTCGTGTTTTCCTCAATATTATTACTTGCAAAGATGGCAGAAACTAAAGCTACTCCACTGACCTGTGTTCCGGTTAGCTCTAGCATATTCTGTTTTGTTATTCCTCCAATTGCTACAACTGGAATATGTACGGCCTGGCAAATGTCTTTAAGAACCTTTTTAGAAATATGGTTGGCATCTAACTTAGTAGATGTTGAAAATACTGCTCCTACCCCTAAATAATCTGCACCCTCTTTTTCTGCCTGAACTGCCTGTTCCACTGTCTGTGCACTTACGCCTACAATCTTTCCCTGACCAATGCTCTTTCTTACCTCAGCTACAGGCATGTCGCTCTGTCCTACATGGACCCCATCTGCTCCTACTTCCCTTGCCAGCTTTACATTATCATTTATAATAAATGGCACCTTATAGTCCTGACAAAGATCTCGAATAACCTTTGCTTCCGTAAGAAATGTATCTTCATCCAACTCCTTCTCCCTAAGCTGAATACATGTTGCCCCCCCTTTTAAAGCCTGTTCCACTTGATCCTGTAAAGACCTCCCATTCAACCAGGTCCGATCCGTGATTGCATATAGGCACATAGCCTGTTTAACGTTGTTCATACTTTGCTCCCTTCTCAAATGCCTCTCCATCCAAATGATACATTGCATCAATTAAATAATTTCGATATGTACTATTTCCATCTAGCGTACCTAGACGCTTAAATGCTAACTCTCCACATATCCCCATTGCACATACTGCTGCCGCCGTTGCCTCTAGTGGTGTTGACTTATTTGCTGCCAGGTATGCTGTGGTTAGTGCACTTAACATACATCCTGTTCCTGTCACTCTTCCCATCATGGCATGCCCATTTCGTATTACATATGCCCTGTTTGCATCTGATACAATATCAATTGCTCCTGAAATTGCAATTACTGCACCAGTGCGTTCTGACAACTTCTTTGCAAATACAATTGTGTCGTCAATATTCTCCTCCGTAACAAGGTCTGCAAGATCGGCATCAACGCCCTTTGTTGTTCCTTGACCATATGCCAGTGTCTTTATCTCAGAACTATTTCCCCTGATTGTCGTAAACCGTATTTCATTTAACAAAATATTGGCGGCCTTTGTCCTTACTAAAGAGGCACCTACCCCTACAGGATCAAGCACTACCGGATGCCCTACCTCATTGGACTTCTTACCTGCTGCCACCATGGCGGAAATTGTATCTGGATTTAAAGTTCCCATGTTGATATTTAACCCTGCACAGATTGCCGTAATTTCCTCTACCTCTCCCACATAGTCTGCCATAATTGGTGAACCGCCGCATGCAAGCAGAATATTGGCACAGTCATTTACCGTTACATAGTTGGTAATGTTATGGATTAATGGCGCATTCTCTCTTACTCTTTCAAGCTGTTGTCTTAACATAATTCTTTCTCCTTTCCATTTTCCTTGAATCAAAAAGCGGAGAATACCTTTTTATTGGCATTCTCCGCTTGATACGCATATACTATCATTCCTACGTTGGCATTATCCAAATCAGGTATAAGGGTCGAAGTTAGAGTACTTCCTCTCAGCCTGCTGCACAAGCTCCCCTAGTCATTATTTACTTTTACTCGTTATTTATAACATATTTTCCATTATAAGTCAATAAAGTGACATTTTATGCCATCTCTGCTTGCGTCACTCTGGGTATCTCTCTTACTTTATTTACAATATAGATTCCCCCTGCCACACAAAGCAGTGCAACCATATTCTTTACTCGAAATACATTTTCTCCTAAAATGATACCTGACAATATGGTATCAAACACTGGATTGAGTGAATTGTAAATAGAAATCTTTCCTACATGGTTATACTTTAATAACATGGACCATAATGTAAAGGCAACTGCAGATAGAAGCACCATATAGATAAACAATGCAATGCCCTTTGGTGTCATAGTACCAATCTTTCCGTCTTTTAAAAAACCTACGATAATCAGCAATGCTCCACCAAATGTCATTTGATATCCTGTGGTAATCATAGGATCATCATTTTTGGTAATAAACTTGCTAATAATAGATCCTACTGCAAACGAGAAGGATGCAATCAACATATAGCCTTCCTTTGTAAGTGAAAAGCCAAGATCCTCCTCCCCTGTCAGACTTATTATTACGATACCTGCAAATCCCAGGATACATCCGATCACCTTTCTTGCGTTTAAGCGATCACTCTTAAAAAAGAAATGGCTTAAAATTACGATCATAAATGTATTGGTTGCATTAATAATGGAACCTTTTGCGCCTGTCATTCCACCCAGTGCAATATAAAAGAAGTAGTACTGAATAAATGTCTGAAGAAATCCAAGTAATAGAATTCCTTTATAATTCCTTTTGTTTAAGAAAATAAAGCGTTTATTTAATGCGAATGTTACAAGAAGTGTAACCATTCCTGCCAATGTAAATCTAAAGCCTGCAAATAAGATTTTAGATCCAACATCATTGGTGCCTATCTGAAATAGTTCATACCCGCTCTTAATTGCCGGAAATGCACTGCCCCACAGTAGTGTGCAAAGAATTGCAATTAATATGATATTACGTGGACGAGTATAAAACTTACATGCTTTCGTGTCTGTCATTGTTCTATTCCTTTCTATGTTCTTATGTATCTGAACCACTATTTAGTGTGCCCTTGTTGGCTTATAATGTCAATAGTAATTTAGGAAATTACATATTTCCCTCTTTTATCATACCTATATCACCATCCGATCCGCCACCTCCAGTGCACGTTCAATTACTTGATCCATATTATAATAACTAAACTCTGCAAGTCTTCCGCATAAAATAAGATTAGAATACTGTTTTGCATGATCTAAATACTTTTTATATATCATTGTGCTTTCTTTTGTAATTACGGGATAATACGGTTCCGTGGCTCTGTCTTGCTGTCTGTTATGGGCGCACGGGTATTCCAGCGATATTACTGTCTTTTCTCCTACCTGCTGATATGGCAGCTTCGTATATTCTGTAATCCTTGTATACTTTTCTTCTCCGGGATATGCTACAATGGCGGCATCCTGATAACTTTTTTTATTATAGTAACGATATTCAAACTCTAAAGATCGGTATGGAAGTGTGCCATACTTATACTCAAATAGCTGATCCAATTCTCCTGTATAGATAACCAGATCATCCTGTCCATTATATAAAACTCGTTTCTCTTTCCGATCAAATGAAATTTCCTCTAATGCATCCCTATTTAGTGTGACATGAATATTCTTATGATCTAATAGATTGTAAACAAACTGTGTAAACCCTCCCTTGGGAACCCCCTCATAACAGTCACGAAAATAGGTATCTGTTTCATCCAAAATAATAGGTACCCTTTTTAAAATGGACGGATCTATTTTTTCTGGATCCATTCCCCACTGCTTAGCAGTATATAATTTATAGTCCTTTTGATATAAAAACTCTGCAAATGCTCGTATCTTTTGATTGCTGCTTTGTAACAATTCAATAATATAAGCTTGTTTTTCTGGATATCTATGTAATAGCATCTCCTTTAGTTCCTTTGCTTCTTGTTTCTCATAAAACTGATCAATGGTACAAAAATTAAATGGCGACGTCGTTAACGTTCCTTCAATGCTCACTTGACATTTAAGCTTGTACGGAAGTAATTCTGTATAGGCCGTCACAAATTCCTTAATCCTCTCTTTCGATGTGTGAAATGTATGAGGACCGTATCGTTGAATCCTAATCCCTTGGTGATCTATTTCATCATAAACATTTCCTGCTATATGGTTTCTTCTCTCTATTACAAATACCTCTGCATCTTTTTCTTCTGCTATCTTTCGCGCCAGAACGCTTCCTGCCAAACCACTTCCTACTACGATTACTTTTTTATGCAATGCATCCCCTCCACATTCTTGATTTATTTAATACACTTTTCCTTCAGTATATTTTATGAAATAATTTTCTATATATACATTTTCCAATCCATCTCCTATCCTTTGAAACCATCGGTATTTCTTTTTCTATATTAAAAGAAAAGTATGAAAACATCTGCTTTCATACTTTTCCATGTTATCTTTCTTTACTGCTGACTACACGTATACAAATATATCGTCAATATATATATCCTGACCATTTCCAAGATTTGTAGCTTCAAACTTTACCTCAACTTTAGCGGCTGTTTCCGGAGCCTTATTATCCGATATAAAGAAGAAGTTACGGTATCCATAATCAAATGGCGGAAGTGATCCGGCTCCTATACTATATTCTGTATAGCTGCCTATAAGAGTATCTGACTCATCTAAAAACCCCAATTTCACCATTAATTCTGGAGTGGATCCTGTACATAACGTACTAAAGGTACATTTATAATAACAATTTTTTAACTCAATTTCAGTTGTTCTTGATAACGTAACTGGAATTGATGGATCTGTCTCTTTTAATCTAACCGCTGAAGCTTTTGAATGAACTAAAGAAGGATAAGGTGCATTTGTTACTTTTTCACTTTGGTTTACACCAGGCCCTGTCCATCCTGTCGGTATATTTCCTGTGAACTCTTCCATATCCCCATTTATTGCTAGGTTCCCTGTTGTTACAGCTGGACCTTGTGGACCCGTTGCTCCTGTTGGACCTTCTGGGCCG
>JAUNJY010000096.1 GCA_030535455.1 bacterium | reverse complement strand
GGACAAAGAAAAGGCTTAAACTTAAGTATGGGACATCCTGTATTTGTTGTAGCAATTCGTCCAGAAACAAATGAAGTAGTCATTGGTAATTCCGAAGATGTATTTGCAAATACGCTTCGTTGTAATAACTTAAACTTCATGTCTATTGAAGATCTTGAAGGTGAAATGAGAGTAGTAGGGAAAATTCGTTACAGTCATAACGGTTCTCCTTGTACAATCAAGAAAATTGAAGATGATGTTGTGGAAGTTACATTTGACGAACCACAACGTGCCATCACTCCAGGACAAGCAGTCGTATTTTATGACGGCGACTATGTTGTGGGTGGCGGGACTATACTATAGCGGCACCGAGGACGGTGCCTTTGGATGAAATGGGATTTCATTCAGTGCTGTAGGTAATGAAAGAGCTAGGCTCGCGGAACGCGGGCCTAGCTCTTTCCGCTTTTTTGGAAGTGAATTCCCCAAAGACGATTCCAATCGGACACGAGGTTTCCGATGCCCATCCCAGAGCAAAGGCGCTGTAAGTAAGATAAGTTCCCCTAGGGTCTTTAAAAGAACGGAGGAGGGCCTCCGGACTACTTATTTATTTGCACGACACTATCATAATTTTTATCTAATGCGTGAATAGATTTAATATCTTTGTATTTTCCATCGAGTATGATACCAAACAGCCCATCTTTATTTAGTTCTGTTTCGATCATTTCTCCATTATTCATTTCCACTCTTATAAGATAGACGTCTTTATGATCACAATTTCCAAATAAAATAGTTGAATCATCTTTTGATGAACGTCCTATTTCTAGTTCATGTTCTCCTAATGATTGCATTTCATATCCATCTTCTGACCAAAGTACTCTATATACGTTTTCAAATTCCATTGAAACCATTTGGTTGTTTACTTGTGC
The DNA here is from genome assembly GCA_030535455.1 of bacterium. GTDB lineage: Bacteria > Bacillota > Clostridia > Lachnospirales > Lachnospiraceae > KM106-2. The sequence continues at coordinate 5,925 of JAUNJY010000096.1, read as the reverse complement.
AATATGCATTTTTCTTTCGTTACTTTGAACAGTAATATAAGATTCTATTTTACCGATTTCCCAAGTTGTCCTTATTAACATTGAGGGAAATGTAAAAATATTGCTTCCACTCACAATCGTTGCTATTAAAATGAAAACTAAGCAAATAATAGTAGTTCTAATTTTTTTCATATAATTCTCTCTTTATAGTTTTATTCGTTATTTTTTAGTTGTACCATCTAGGTTTTTTGAACTTGATTGAGTCTCAACAGTAGCAGAACCTATTATTTTTTTGCGTATGGTGTTCCTGCCCTATTCATAGAAAATTTCAATTGAGCATAATCACCTCTATCTGTCATATCCTTAGAGAGAATCTCAAATTGTGTACTTCCCATGTAATAATATATCTTTGCATTTGACTTTATAAGATCCATTTCAATTTTCTCGGAATCCTTCTTACAGGCTCTATATGCCACAACTATCTCATCAGTTTCAATGGTCTCGACAATGCCATTTTCTTGTTCTTCAGATAACGTATGTAGTAATTCAGTTTGCTCATTAGCATTTGCGCTTACAACAATTGGATTAATTGTGATACTATAACACAATACAGTTAACATTAACAGGGATACAGCTTTTTTCTCATGTTTTTCCTCTTCTTATGTGAATTTATTTCCATTACTAATAGTATATTACAATGCTTTTTAAGTCAATGATAGTAGTATCAATAATTACTGTCATGGACTATATTTAGTTCGTAAAATAGAATGGTGTGCATATAAATAACTATAAGAGGTAGTAAGTAGCACACAAATGCCTTTTTAGAAGGGTCCTTATGTCAAGGACAGTCGGAAGTTGCAGAGAAGTCACTCTTTATTCTGAGCTTTTTAAAAGTCTCCTCTAAATCATGTTTTGCCCCAGGAAAGCTGGGCCATTCTGCATTTCCTCCGAGTCCGTCGCCATATTTCCTTGGAATAATATGTACATGAAAGTGATTTACAGATTGGCCGGCAGACTCATCATTTGCACAAAGAAGATCTAATCCATCATAGCCACAATGATCCGTAAGATGATTTCCCACTTTTTTGACAGTTTTCATTACCTCACAAAGAGTTTCATTATCACAATCTAAAATATTCTTCACATGTATCTTTGGAATAACCAGTATGTGCCCATCCACATCTTTTGCAATATCCATAATTGCAAGCGTATGTTCGTCCTCATACACTCTCATTCCCGGAATTTCTCCGCTTGCTATTTTACAAAAAATACAATTCTCCATTTTCTACCCCCTAAATAGTTATTTCTTCAAGTACAGAATAACTTCCTGTAGCACCAATACTTGAAGTTCCAATAATAAATTTGTTGGTTTTTATATGCTTCTATTATACTGATTTTCAATTTTAGAAACAATTGAAGAACAAGATATACTATGAAAATACTTGAAAAGGTAGGTGTATATAGCTTTGAGAATTGCTATTATAGAGATAGAGAAAGAAATCATGAATAGGGGGAACCTTAATAAATACTAAGGGGGAGCTAGGATTGGAGTCGTTAATCATTGATGCCTGTAAACGGTAAATGCAAACATATCCTTGCGTCTATCCCTAATGTTTCATATAATTACTAATAAGACAAATACTAACAATAGTACGCAAAAGGAGACAATAAAGATGAAATTAATGTTTGCATCCGATTTACATGGATCAAGTACTTACTGTGAAAAGATGTTTGACATCTATAAAAAAGAAAATGCCAAGCAGTTAATCCTATTAGGGGATTTATTATATCACGGGCCAAGAAATGACCTTCCGGAAGATTATGCGCCCAAAGAAGTAATCAAGATGTTAAATGAAAATAAAGAAGAGTTATTATGTGTCCGAGGAAACTGTGAAGCTGAAGTTGACCAGATGGTACTTGAGTTCCCTGTATTAGCGGATTATATGATTATGTACCTAGAAGGAAAGATGGCATTTATCACACATGGCCATACTCATAATTTAGAAAACCTTCCGCCATTAAAGCAAGGTTCCCTATTAATTCATGGCCATACTCATGTATTGACAGCGCAGGAAGCAAACGGTGTGACATACTTGAATCCAGGTTCTATGACAATTCCGAAAAATGGAAATAAGAACAGCTACATGATCTATGAAGATGGTGTATTTACAATTAAAGATTTAGAAGGAAATGAAATCCTTACCCATACAATTTAGTTATTGACCGTTATTGGACAAGTTGTGATATAATAGAACCGATATAATAAATTGGGGGGATCCTATGTACTGTCCATGTTGTAAGTCTGAGTATAGAGTAGGAATTACACATTGTAGTGACTGTGATGTTGACTTAGTAGAACAATTGCCAGAGGAAGATGAAAACACATCTGAAGTAATGCACACGGAGACCAATGGCAGACTGAAAAAGCTATTAACTGTGGAAGATCATGTTGAGGCGGATTTGATTGTAAATCTTTTGAAGAATAATGGCATCCTTTGCTTGAAACAGGATACGGATACGAATAGCTATATGAAACTATATCGAGGAACATCCATCTATGGGGAAGACCTTTATGTAAATGAAGCAGACTATGAGGAAGCAAAAAGATATTGCGAGGAAGTATTCTTAAAGCATATGGGTGAAGAAGAACAAGACAACCAGGAACAGACTAAAAAAGAGTTACCCACTATTTCAAATCGCTATGTGAAGTTTCTAAGCAGATTAACGTTAGGACTTGCACTAGGGAGCATTCTACTCATTGTATTTATAAAAGTAATACTTATAATTATATAGAAAAGAAAAAAGCTGTTTGCAATCCTTTCATTGCAAGCAGCTTTTTTAGTAGAAAAGGTGTCCTGTTACAGATCCACCAATATAGGTTTACGCTTTTCAAAAACAGTATATTGGGTAATGCCAAGGCTAAGAAGCAGTTCACGTACCTTTTCAAAGTCATAGGCAAAATGTTCTGGCATATGGCCGTCAGAGCCAATGCTTATGATTTTACCGCCCAATTCAAGATAACGTTTGATCACAGGGACACTAGGATTTGGAGCGTTCAAGCCATATTTGTATCCAGCTGTATTCACTTCGATACCTTTATCTTTTTCAATTAATAAGGTAAGTATGGTGTCAATCTTATCTTTATAATCTTCATAATCATATGTGGTATCCTTGTTTGGCACATAACGGACAATATAATCAAGGTGACCATAAACATCGAAATCATCAAAGGCACGGATTGTATCGATCATAGCATCAAAATAACGATTTAAACCGTCTTTTTTAGTGCGGTCTTCCCAAAATTCCTTATAATAAGGATCTAAGTCATCCACAATATGCGTGGAACAGATTACAAAATCAAAAGGGTAGGAATTAATCAGCATAGAATATCGCTCGCTTAAGTAAGGGCGAAGACCACATTCAATGCCAAATAGTACCGTAATCTTATCTTTATAACGTTCTTTTAGTTCTTTTAACTTCTTAAAATACTCCTCAGGGTCAAAGACAAAAGCAAGGTCGTATTGTCCTGGAAAATCATAATCCATATGATCAGTAAAGCAAATCCTTGTAAAACCCAAGGAAATAGCTTGTTCAACCATAGACTCCATGGTCGCTTTGGAATCTGAGGAAAAATTAGAGTGTACATGATAGTCGGATTGAATCATTAGTTCGTCCCCCTTATATAAATGATTTCTGATTGGTTATTCTACTTTTGTAATACCTGTAATGTCTGGCTCGATCATAAGAGAGTAGTTTGTATAGTAAACGACAAAGCCAGGTTTTCCACCGCTTGGCTTCTTCACATTTTTCCTCTGTGTATAATCGATTTCTACTTTTTCAGCATCATTTGCCTTGGAATAGTGTGCCGCAAGGCGTCCAGCTTCTTCGAAGGTACGGTCAGGAAGTTCATCGCCTTCGCTTTTTACCACAACGTGGGAACCAGGAATTCCTTTGGCATGGAACCACCAGTCATTTCCAGTAGCAAACTTAAATGTTAGCTCTTCATTCTGGTAGTTGTTTTTGCCAACATACATATGGTATCCGTCAGAAGAAATATAGTGGAACGGCTTGCTGGTAATCTTAAGTTTCTTACCTGCCTTTTTACCAAGATATCTGCGCTTCATATAACCAAATTCCATTAACTCTTCTTTGATCTCTACAAGATCATCCTCGTTTTGTGCAAAACTAAGGGAAGTGTGGATCTGATCTAAATGTGTGATTTCTTCTTTTGTTTCTGCAGTCTGTGTTGTTAATGCTTCAAAGGTACGTTTTAACTTATTATATCGGTCAAAATATTTCTTTGCATTTTCACCAGGAGTAAGTGTTGGATCCAATGGAATCTTAATGTCCTCGTTTGTATAATAATTTAAGCAGCATAATTCTTTAGCGCCTTCTTCAAGACCGTATCCATAGGTATTGATCATCTCACCATAAATCCTGTACTTGTCACGCTTTTCTGTATCACTTAACTGCTTCAACTGTAAATCATATTTTTTATGGTTACGTTCCAGTGCATTTGTGATGATCTTACGCAAGTCTACTGACTTTTGCTTAATTCTAGTAATGGTGTTCTTATCGGCATAATAAGTTTCAAGTACAGGAGAAATTGTATCAAATTTTTTCTCTGTAAGGCCGTTGTAACAAGAAAGTGGAACACTGGCAAATTCCACAGGTGTATTTTTATCATAGACGATATTTGGAACATAGTTCTTCGTATGAATGTCTTCTATTAAATGTGCTAGCTGTGTATAAAGATGAAGTCTTTCGTTTTCACTAAGAGCAGCAGTTGATACGTCGGCATCAATGGAAGCACGATGGCAGAGCTCGGCAGCAATGACAGGGCTAAATCCTGTAAGGGTGCTGTAAATTGCCTTTTGTACAGCCATTGGCTTTGCAAGAGTAACTGTTTCAAACTGTTCTGCAGTCAAAGTAAGAGGATCCAGTTTGTCCATTGTATGAGGAATGAAATATGGTCTTCCTGGAAGAACTTCACGCACGCGGCTGACTAAACTCGAAATATGTTTAATACTATCAATAATTACTTTCTGATCGTCACAGAATATAATATTAGAATGCTTACCCATGATCTCCACGATTAAATGTTTCGTGCAGACATCGCCAAGTTCATTTAAATGCTCAATTTCAAAGTTGACGATACGTTCCAAACCTGGCTGCGTAATGCTCATGATCTTTGCACTGTTTAAATGCTTTCTTAGAAGCATGCAGAAGTTTGGTGCTGTCATTGGACTTTGCTTATTGTCATTTGTCAGGTACATCAGTGGGAGGCTTGCGCTTGCTGAAATAAGTAAGCGGTACTGTTCCCTGTTGTTTTTTATTGTTAAAAGCAGCTCATCCTTTTCAGGTTGAGCGATCTTATTAATGCGTCCGCCAACTAAAGTATTTGTCAAGTCAGAGACTAAATTATTAATTACAATGCCATCTAAAGCCATAGTGACATCTCCTTTGCTGTATAGATTTCTATGCTGTATTCTAGCACATTTTAGCATAAGAAGATAGGCGTTTCAACTCCACCGGGCTTCTGTTATGGATTATTTATAATCTTTTTAGTTTATTTTTCTTGACGAAACTTAAAAATACGATATGATTATAGGTATATTAGGAGGAATATACATGAGTCAAGAGTTAAAACAGAATGATACAATGTTCGATGCTGACAAAGCAGATAGAACAGACAGATCCTCAGAAGAAACAACATCTTCAAATAATGAAACAAACAATACAACAACTAATGAAAAGTTCCAGTTTCATCAAGATGAGGTTAATCAAGATGAGCCAGTAACTAATTTTGAACAGCAGAATGCAAATCCAAATGGTTACAATAATCAATCATATAATGGTCAAAATCAACCAAATCAAGGGTATTATAATAATCAAGGTTACAACCAGCAAGGCTATAACCAACAGGGATATAATCAGCAAGGGTAT
>JAUNJY010000005.1 GCA_030535455.1 bacterium | reverse complement strand
AAAGGTGGTGCCACACTAACGATTAAAAATCGTTAATGCGACACCTCCTTTTTTCGCGTTATAAAATGTATTAAGACAATAGTTTAATTAAAATTGTAACAAAACTGTTAGAATTATTGCTCCATGTTTTTCCGTGTCATATAATGTCCTATGTAATAAAAAACAAGAAGAAAAGGAGTTTTTAGTATGAAAAAAACATGGACAGCACCAAATATGGAAGAATTAAGCATAAAAGATACTGCAAATGGATTAGAACCAAATAAAGAGTTTGACGCTGACTGGGTTCAAATCAATGGACTTTGGTATAAACCAGGTAATGGATCTGCTAAGTAAGTTATTACAAATCTGTTAGGAAGCTTGTTCCAAGAATTTGCAAGCCTTATACTATGACTCGTAAGGAAAAAGAACTTACGAATAAAATATAAAAGGAGATGCAGAAATATGAAAAAAACTTGGAATGCGCCTATGATGGAAGAGTTAAGCATTGCTGCAACAGCTAATGGTATTGATGTAACAGCTGATCCAGATGGATCATATGTTGATGTTCTTACTCCATGTGGTTGGAAACATGTAGCATTACGTGGATCATGCAAGTAGGGTAAATGTGAGAGGGCCATACAGTATTGTATGGCTTTTTTCATATAACGAAATTTAATGCAGAAGTAGTTTATATAGATAGATAATAAATTATGGAGGTTTGAAATGTATCGTTATAGAGTGTTTGGATTGAACATAGCGTCAGATTTTTGCTTGACGGGGATTAATGAAAAAAATGATTTTGATCAGGCTGATGTTGAGATTATACAAGGAGGCGTAAATCCTGATCTTTTAAAGATACCGGAAGAGGAGAAGAATAGTACTGTCGGGTATTGGTATTTTGGAAATGATGACTGGGTATGTGTCAGAGAAAGACGGAATGGTGTCTTTTATATGAAAGATGGAAAGTCCATTCATTATGAACTTTTTGAGGGATATGATCCACATTATGTGAAGCAGTTGATTTTATGTGTTTCTATGGCTATTATTAGGGTACAGAGAGGATTGATTTCAATACATGGGAGTTGTGTAGAATGGAAGGGAAAGGGCTTCATAATCAGTGGAGACAGTGGAGCAGGAAAGTCCACGTTTACTACCGAGCTGCTTCAGCATGGAGCGGGATTCCTTACCGATGATATATGTGCAATTACTTTTATGCAGGATATGCCTTATGTACAACCTTCTTTTCCACAACGAAAATTATGTGAGGATGCAGTGAAGAGATTCGGATACGATACCGAAAAATTAGAAAAGTTGCCAGATATAGAGAAAGGTAAATATATGGTAGATCAAGTGGAAAGCTTCCTTGAGACGCCTTCAGAGCTTGGTGGGATCATTGTGATTAAGCCGGGAGAATATGAAAAAGTCAGTTTAAAAGAAATCACAGGTGCAGAAAAATTAAAATATGTAATTGATAATCTGATTAAGCTTGATGTTTATAGCCATTTGGGAAAAGATGCTGATATGTATCGTGCTAGTCTGAAAGTTGCCGGAAAGGTGTCTATCTATGAATTAAAGCGTCCAATTAATAAGGATACGTTACAGCAAATGATGGATGCATTTAATGGGTTACAAAGAGAGGAAATGGCCATCGGCTAGACAAAGGATGTGAAAAGATGAATCGAATAAAAATATTATGGAAAGACAGAAAGAACCAAACCCATTATATAAAATGGCTTGCTCATTATACGAAACCTTATTTGTTTAAGATATGCATTATCATGGTACTAAACCTTGGAACAAGCCTTTTAGGTGTGTTAATGGCTCTTGTATCGAAGGAAATCATAGATTCAGCAACTTCAACGTTTTCAAAAAATATTACTTTTATGTTATGTGCTTACGTTGGTATTACAGTACTTGTTCAATTATTTACTATCGTACAGACCTTGATGTCAATTATGTTGAATGAAAAGTTTTCATTTGGTATACGAAAACAGATTTATGATAAGATTATACGATCTGAGTGGATGCAGATTTCAAAGTATCATACAGGTGACTTGATGACCCGTCTGACAAGTGATGCAGGAAATGTGGCAGATGGTATTGTTACGACGATACCACAGATTATTAAATTATTTGCAGAGCTAATCATTGTGTTCTTTACGTTGTTTGCCTTTTCCAAGCTTTTAGCAGTGTTTGCATTAATGCTTGCACCACTTTCGGGAATAATAAGCTTATTCTTAGGAAGAAAGCTGAAAAAATTACAGGTAAAGGTACAGGAGAGTGAGGCAAAGTATCGTTCTTTTCTTCAGGAAAGCCTTGCAAACGTTTTAATTATAAAAGCATTTACCAATGAAGAACAGTCCATGGATAAGTTAATTCGCCTTAGGGATAATCGTTTCTATTGGGTATATAAGAAAAGTAAATTAGGTGTGATTGTTTCTACTGCCATGTCTTGCACCTTCCAGATTGGATATATAGGGGCATTTACATATGGTGTTTTCCAGATTTCGAGAAATGTCATTACATATGGTACGATGACTGTATTTTTAACGTTAGTAAATCGTGTGCAGGCACCAATTCTTGAATTGGCACAACAACTGCCAAAGGTTGTTTCCATCGTGGCTTCAGCAGGAAGAATTATTGAACTTCAGAATATACCACTTGAGAAGCGAGAAGAGCGAACAATTTGTGATCAGAAAATTGGTGTTGATGTTAATCATCTTACATTTGGATATACGGACGAACCAGTTCTTGAAGATACCGAGTTACATATTCGTCCATCAGAATTTGTAGCAATTGTTGGAGAGTCTGGAATTGGTAAGACCACATTAATCCGTATCCTAATGTCATTTTTAACAATGAATCGAGGGGAAGTTGAGTTTTATGATGCTCATGGTCATAAAGAGCCTTTAAATGCTTCAAACCGTGAGTTTATATCATATGTTCCACAAGGAAATACATTATTTAGTGGTACTATTCGGGATAATCTTCTTACAGGAAAAGAAGATGCAACTGATGATGAAATAATAGAAGCATTAAAAATGGCTTGTGCATATGAATTTGTAAATGAACTCCCAGATGGTTTGAATACAGTACTTGGAGAAAAGGGACATGGACTATCAGAAGGGCAGTCGCAGCGTATAGCGATTGCAAGGGCTATTATTAGGAGAGCACCTGTCATGATATTAGATGAGGCAACTTCAGCATTAGATGAAAAAACAGAATTGTCTGTACTTCATTCTATTCGTTCAATTCCTGCTAGACCGACTTGCGTATTGATAACTCATAGGCGTTCTGTACTGGATTATTGTGATCGTGAATTGATTATTCAAGAGAAGAAAATTCATTCCGTATCTTTAAGAGAAAAAAGAAAAATAGAGTATGGGGCAATATAAGGAAATAGGCTGCTAAAAAGAAAATGAGCTGGGAGGTATAGAATAGCCTCCCAGCTTTTTTGCGTTTAAATATAAATCAGTATAAAAAAATCGTCAGCCATAAGAATGACTCACGATTTTTTTACTTGATTAATGTTAGCATACCATGATAAATGATTGCTAACAAGATACCTGTTATTAAAAAATAAGTCACTTTTATGCGATGAAGTATATTAGCTTCTAGGGCATGTAGGGTTAGATGGATCTTCAGGTTTATTCCATTGTAAATGGCCACTTACCTGTCCATCACCAATGTAGCCTCCATCATGATAGATACCAGTCCAATTATGAGCAGTATCTCTTAAGTCTAACTCTGCCAATTCAGGCATAATCCATTCTTTCATAGTAAATCTCCTTTCTTTTTAATATCCATATAATAACAAAAATACGACATAAATAAAACAATTCTAACAGGAATGTTACAATTTTATGCTAGAAAGCGAGAAAGAATGTCAAATATAAAAAGGTAAATACTTTGTTCGTACACAGTTTCGTCGAAAGTATTTTCATTTTTGATAAAAAATGAATTTATCTTTGAAGAATTAATATATTTTTCAAGTGACGGAGCAGCAAGATTATGTTTGAGCACAGGATAAATATTGTTCCAGTTTAAGTTTACCCGATAGGCCCAGTCAGCATTTTGTAAACCATATCTTAAATAAGGTCCAATGATTTCTTTTGGAAGATAATCTTTTAATCCTTCACGAACTAACCAACGTGGAATTCCTTTGTAGGCAAAGAATTTATAAGGTATGCTATGACAGAAGGAAATTATATCTGGATCTCTTGTGGGATCTCGTATTATAATCCCATTTGCAAGACCAAATTTGGTTTCATATTCCCCTAAATAGGTAAGAGCTGAGGGATAATACAGATAGTATTCGTATAAATCCTTTGGTAATGCTGTATTAGCAGTAGTTGGAAGCTTTTCATTGGCATAACGTGACTCATAAGGATACTTTGATATAAAATCTTGATCAAGAAACTGATTATCAGGAGTATTTCTAGTGATAGTGCAGGTCGACTTAAGTGCTTTATCTGTGGAATGGAAGTAGCGCTGACAGCCTCGAAAGGATTGTCTGCGACTCTCTTTTGCATTTTTACAGTAGTGATTTAGCGTCGAAAGATAAGAGAGGTAGTGTTTGTTCGAATACATATCATATAAAATATTATCTATATCTCCATAGGAAATAGTGGCATTGCCATATTGACCGGTTAAAAACACTTTGCACTTATCTAATGAGGCCGTTTTAAACAGCTCAAGTAGACTTGGCAAATTAATGAATGCCTTAAATGGAATTTCCATTATGGATAAGATTTTGTCCATACTTTGATAAAAATCTATTCCATCTGTATTAAGAAAGCTAGGTTGAATATTAGGATACATGGCGACTGTCTTTTCTACAGCCTCTTTTTCATTTAGAACAAAGTAAGAGGCCTGCTTGTCACTGATTTTGTCATAGTAAGGAACGTAGGTATAGGAATATAAGTTTCTTGAAGCCTGCTGTAAATCTTGAGCAGCAATAGCAGCGACAGAGCTAGAATCAAAACCACTGCTTAAGGCAATGCCAACCTCACCATTTGTTCTAAGTGCATTATGTACACATTTTTTGAAAATTGAGATAAAGTGCTTTTTGCATTGAGCCTCGGTCTTTAGTTTTAAAGGAAGCTTTTGTGGAGACCAGTAACGGTGAATTTGTTTGTTTCCGTTTGTTATGAGCACATATGTACCAGCTTCCAGTTTATATATGTCTTCATATGGTGTTTCTATTGCCGAAATATTTGGGCGTAACCCTTGCGCCATTAAATAATCCCCAAGATAGAGCTCATTTTTTTGAATACCAGTATGTATTTGTAAAATGGGTTCAATAAGAGTAGAAAAGGTGCAGCCATCTTTATGATTATAGTAATAAAGGCAACGACTTGCAGTTGGATCAGTTGCTAGAAATAATGTATGGGTAGCCTTTTCGTACACTGCAATGCTATAAAGTCCATGTAAATGTTTGACACAGTCATATCCCCAATGTAGGTATGCTAGGTACAGTAGCGTACCATCTGGAATGGTTTGATCCTCAATATTAAGTGCATCAATTAATTCAGAGCGATTGTCTAAAAGACAGTCAGCAGTGAAGAGGATTTGATTTTCTTCGGAGTAAATAGGAAGCTGTTCATTTTTTGACTCTTCCGTAATAAATTGAATGCCACAGCCAAATACTTGGCATTCTGTTGTTTTTTCATTAAGCCGGTCTAAAATACATTTTTTTTGGTATACAGCTTTAAAGATAGAACTATGTTCCTTTAAACATTCAGTATGCTGTATTAAACCCCAAATTGCTGACATGTTAAGCCCTCCTATTGCATAATTCATTGATATATGGTACCATATTTTAACAATTAGTACAACGTTTTTACAGGAGGCAGAGCGAAATATGTATCAATATAATCTATATGGACAAAATATTTCTTCTTCATTGGAATTCCCACAACTCATTATTAATAGTGAGAATAATAATTTCGATATTGTGATTTTGGAAGGTGAAATTCCGAGTAAGATTTTGAAGAAAGCAGAGGAGAAGTACTACGAAATTGATAAAATCCAGAGTTGGTTCCAGAATGATACGGGGATATTTTATGTTTCAAAAGGAAGAGAAATACATTATCAGTTAAAGGAGAATGCAAACTTGCAATATGCGAGGACGTACATACTAGGATATGCAATTTCAATGTTATTATTACAAAGAAATATTTTAACAATACACTGTAGTGCAATCGCCAACAATGAAGGAGCTGTCTTAATAGCGGGAGAGAGCGGAGCAGGAAAATCTACAATTACAACAAGTTTTTTGAACAAAGGGTATAAGTTGCTAGCGGATGATATTGCTGCTGTGACAGTTGATGAAGAGGGCAAAGTATTGGCATATCCTGCATTTCCTTATCAGAAACTGTGCAGGGATGGTGTGAAACGAGAAAAAATCAACATTAACGGCTTATTATGTATAGATGAGGAGAAGGATAAGTTCTTAGTTCCAAGGGGAGAACAATTTATAAATCAGCCAATGATAGTAAAAGCTATGGTGATATTAGGAGTGAATGATGGGGCGGGGATTAGTGTGGATGAGGAAGTAGGAGTGAATAAATTATTTGCAATCAGAGAAAATTTGTTTCTAAGAAGGCTGCGAGGAGACTGGTTAGCAAGACCAGAAATAATCCAGACATGTTTAGAGATTGGTAGCAAGGTACCTATCTATACAATCATTCGTCCAAGAAAATTTGATACAAGGAGTGCAGTAATAAACTCTTTGGAACCAATGTTGAAAACTCTTTAAATAAATATTAAAAATAAGAAAGGCCCTATACTTAAGAAGTCGTCGCACTTCATTAAGTATAGGGCTTTTTTTTGTATGAGATTAATTTAATTGAATAAATTCGTTAGACTTAAGTTCTGTTAGAAATTTAATGATTTCATTCAGGCAGGTTTTCTCATCTACTTCATATTCGCATAATAATTGCTCTTTTATTTGTTTTACCGTAGTTGGTTTTTGGATGTATTCCCAAATATCATTGGCAACTCCCTTTAATAAAAAATACTTGCCGGTTTCGAAGTCGACCATTACCTTTTCACCGGATAGGTCAGTGACATCTAGATTTTTAACTAATGTTATTTTTGTGGTTTCATTCATTTTATATACCCTCCTAATTCTATTTCAGAACCTTCTTTTCAATAAACGGGAGGTTCACTGAGAAGACGGATCCTTTTCCTTCAACGCTCTTACATCTTATTTGACCTTTGTGCTTTTCAACTATGGACTGACTGATTGCTAATCCTAGTCCGCAGCCGCCATTTTCGCTGGGAGTGCGGGATGAGTCAGCCATATAGGTCCTCTGAAAGACATGGGGGATTTGGGAACGTGGAATCCCAATTCCGGTGTCAATCACTTGAAATGTGATTGTATTATGGTTATCTTCATAGGCATTCAGGCATATGATATCTCCTTTGGAACTAAATTTTAAGGCATTGGAGAACAGGTTGTCGAGCACACGCTGCATCAGTTTGACATCCATGGAAACGGTATATTCATAGTCTGTGGGGAGATGATAACCTAACTTTCTTGTCTGGTAGCCTTTATCTGCGGCAATGCCATAGTAGTATTCTTCAAGAAATGAGCTGATTGGGATATTCTCCTTATATAAAAAGTTTTTATTAGTATGAATAGATGTTAGAAAGAACACATCTTCTACTAGGTGATGAACGAAGTCACCTCTTTTTTTTATTACGTTAAGCATTTTATATAGTGTGTCTTTGTCAATTTGGTCCATGGATAATAGGTTTTCAACTGCATTATTAATTACTGTGATTGGTGCACGTAAGTCGTGAGAGATGTTGGAGAATATCTCATCTTTCTCTTTTTGTACCTGAAGTAATTGTTGATTAGTATACTCTAATTTTTTTGATGTCTCATATAAAGCATGCGTGAGTTCTTGTACTTGTATTTCAGGTTTAATAAAAGGCTGTTTTACTTCTAAATTCATCATTTTGCTCACTTTACTTTCTTTTTATGAAATTGATATCCTTCTGACCAAACGGTAGTAATGAGCTCATCCAGTCCTTCATAATAACTAAGTTTTTTCCTTAGGCGACTTGCTGTGACCATAATTGTTCTACGGTCGGAGCTTGTATAGCTTCCCCAGATAAGTTGTCCAAGTTTTTCAAAGGTAAGTGTCTGATTTGGTTTTGTCATTAGATGATAGAGAAGTTCATATTCTCGGTTAGATAGTGCTATTTCTTCCGTATCATAAAATGCCTTATGTAACGTTAAATCCAAGCGAAGTGGCGGATACGAGATTTCACTAGCAGATTGTACCTGCTTATTGGATCTTCGTAGCACTACGTTGATCCTGGCGGAAAGCTCCTTTAGACTATATGGCTTTGTAATATAGTCATCTGCGCCCAATTGAAAGCCTTTAAGTCTGGCGGCTTCCGATGTAACACCGGTCAGAAAGATAAAAGGTGTGTCGGTTATAGAGCGTATTTTCTGACTGGATTTAAAACCGTCTAATTCAGGCATCATGATGTCTAAGATGATACAATCCGGATGATATTTGTTTAAGGATTGTATTGAAGAAACTGCATTATTAGAAACCATTACTTCATACCCTTGTCTTGTCAGAAAGTTTTTATTAATTTTCAAGACATCCAGGTCATCGTCAATTAATAAAAGTTTCGCCATTATTTTAGTCCCTCCTTTAGTGGAAATTATACACTAACATATTTTAGCACACTAAGATGGAAAAATATAGGAGCAATATGCATAAAATGATGAACATATAAGGCGATAATTGGTTAGATTTGCAAATGTTTGGTTAGCTAACTTCATTAATGTGGAAAGAACGCTTGTACTAACGGTTTAGGAAACATATAATAGAAGTATTAAGCTGAAAGGGTGACAGATATGACATGTGAATTTGTGAAAGACTATGCAGCAAATGAAGTATTACGAAAGTCGTTAGGTGAGTTAGCGAAAAAAACATTTTCCATAGACATAGAAACGTGGTATCAGTCGGGTGGCTGGGATCATGAGTATATTCCCTACTCCTATAAAGATGGTCAGGTCATTGTTTCATCTGTCTTTGCAAATAAGATGAAAGTAAGCGTTGATCAAAATGAGTATCTATTTATTCAAATTGGGACGATTATGACGGAGAAGGCGTATCGTGGCAAGGGATTGTCAAGAAAGATAATCGAGCAGGTGATTAGGGAGTATAAGGGGAAAGCGGATGGCTTCTATTTATATGCCAATGATTCAGTTACGGAGTTTTACCCAAAGTTTGGCTTTATCCCAGGCTATGAGTATGTATATTACAGAAATATCCTAAAGTCTGAGAAAGATACGTTAATTCAGCCATTAAAAGGATGTAGTGAGATGCAACGTAAGGAATTTTTACATATTCGAGAAAATAGCATACATAATGAAAGAATTTCAATGGATAACAAGGGAATTCTTAAGTTTTGGACAGACTCACTGGAGGAAATCTATTATCTTCCGGAGGAAGAGTGTTATGTGGGCGCAGAATTTCAGGAAGAGACTATGTTATTGAAACAGATTTTTTCTTTACATAAGGTAGATGTAAATCGGGTGATTGATGCCTTTCATGAGAAAGCAGCCAAAGTGGAATTGGGCTTTGTTCCAAAGGAGACAGCGGGGTTTGAGGTGAAGCGGATTGTTAAAAAGCATTATAATTATTTTTATATTGGTGAGGTGCTTAAACAGTTGGAGCAGCAGAAGGTCAGATTTCCTGAGTATTCCCATGCATAACATAGGCCTATTTGCTTGACTTTTCCATTTTTGTCCTTTATAATATTAGAAAATTTACAATGGTAGCATAGTAGAGAATTAACACTTCAACGTACTAAACTATCGGAAATGAGGGAAAAATGAGTCTAGGAGAATACAAATTATCAGAACGTAGTGATGCACACGGCTTATTACATACTCCAGAAGGGGTAAGAGACATCTATAATTCCGAATGTGCCAAGAAATTGCAAGTCGAGGCAAGTATTCACGAGATGTTAGCTTTATATAGCTTTAAAGATATTGAGACGCCGACATTTGAGTATTTTGACATCTTTAACAAGGAACGCGGAACCATTGCCAGTAAGGAAATGTATAAGTTTTTTGACAAAGAAGGCAATACGTTAGTTCTTCGACCGGACTTTACTCCATCCATAGCAAGATGTGCTGCAAAATACTATAAGGAGGAAGAGCTTCCAATCCGTTTGTGTTATAACGGTAACACGTTTATCAATAATAGCAGATATCAAGGAAAATTAAAAGAGATTTCACAAATTGGAGCAGAACTTATCAATGATGACTCGGTAGATGCAGATGCAGAAATGATTGCATTGGTAATTGAAGCATTAAAGAGAGCAGGACTTAAGGAATTTCAAATTGAAATTGGGCATGCTGATTTTATGAATGGCATATTAGAAGAGGCAAGGCTTGATGAAGAAGAAGCAATGGAGTTCAAGAGTCTTATGGAAGCAAAGAACTTATTTGGCGTAGAGGACATCATTGCAAGCAAGCATTTGAATAATGACCTTGAAGAGTTAATCTTAAAGCTGCCATCTTTATTTGGAAATGAAAATGATTTGTCTTACGCAAAGGCAAGAGTACATAATACACGTTCCATTCAGGCGATTGAGCGATTGGAACAATTACAGAACATATTAAGAGTATACGGATTAGAGGACTACATTAGCTTTGATCTGGGTATGCTTAGCAAATACAATTATTATACGGGAATTATCTTAAAAGGTTATACATATGGTACTGGGGATGTCATTGTGTCCGGTGGTCGTTATGATAATCTGTTACGACAATTTGGAAAAGAAGCTCCTGCAATGGGATTTATCATTTTGATTGATCAGCTGATGCTTGCACTTGCTTGTCAGAACGTGGAGATAAGCACAAATAGCAGTCAATGGATGGTTATCTATGACGGAAATGCGAGAAAGACGGCAATTGACCTTGTTCATCAGCTTAGAAGCAGCGGAAAATCTGTTGAGCTTATGATTAAGGATGGAGACAAGGAGTTAGATTCCTACCTGGCATATGCAAGCCGTAATCAGACAGATCGGTTCTACTATGTATCGGAAACAGATGGAATGAATGAAATCAATCTTTTGACGAAACAGAAGGAAAAGGTGACTAGAGAACAAGTACTTGACAGTGCAATCAGAAACAACTAAGAAAGACAGAGGTGCGAAAATGAAATATATCACATTTGCGTTGGCAAAAGGACGCCTTGCCAAGAAAACAATGTCCATTTTAGAGCAAATCGGTATCACATGTGAAGAGATCAAGGATCCAAATTCAAGAAAGCTTATCTTTGTAAATGAAGAATTAAAGTTAAAGTTCTTCTTGGCAAAGGCAACCGATGTTCCGACTTATGTTGAATACGGTGCTGCTGATATCGGTGTTGTTGGAAAAGATACAATTTTAGAAGAAGGACGAAAGATGTATGAGGTGCTTGACCTTGGCCTTGGAAAATGCCGTATGTGCGTTGCAGGACCAGAAAAAGCAAGAGAGTTGTTAAATCATGGCGAATTAATCCGTGTTGCGACCAAATATCCAAATATCGCAAAGGACTATTTTTATAATAAGAAGCATCAGACCGTAGAGATTATCAAGTTAAATGGTTCCATTGAATTAGCTCCGATTGTAGGACTTTCAGAAGTGATCGTAGATATTGTAGAAACTGGTTCTACCTTAAAGGAAAATGGACTTGTGGTGTTAGAAGAGATTTGCCCATTATCTGCAAGAGTGGTGGTAAATCAGGTTAGCATGAAGATGGAACATGACCGTATTACGACGCTGATCAAGGAGTTAAAGGAATTAATCAACAAGGAGGAAGTTAAATGAGAACAATAAAATTAACAGAAGAGACGAAACAGAACTTGTTAGAGGATTTATTAAAGCGAAGCCCAAATAATTATGGTCAGTTTGAGCAGACCGTTACAGATATTTTAAATGAAGTTAAAGTACATAAAGACAAGGCAGTATTTGAATATACAGAGAAATTTGATCATGTAGCCATTAATACAGAAAACCTTGTTGTGACAGAAGAGGAAATCAAGGAGGCTTATGAGCTGGTAGACGATGAGCTGGTTGCCATTATCCGTAAGGCATTGGTGAACATTCGTGAGTTTCATCAAAAGCAGAAACAATACAGCTGGTTTGATTCAAAGCCTGACGGAACTATGCTTGGACAGAAGGTTACCCCTTTACAGCGTGTGGGCGTATATGTGCCAGGTGGTAAGGCTGTGTATCCATCCAGTGTATTAATGAACGTAGTTCCTGCTAAGGTCGCAGGAGTAGAGGAAATCATTATGACGACGCCACCTGACAAAAACGGCAAGGTATTTCCATCTACCATCGTTGCAGCTAATGAAGCCGGAGTAGACCGTATCTACAAAGTTGGGGGAGCGCAGGCAATTGCAGCTCTTGCTTATGGAACGGAAAGCATTCCGAAGGTTGATAAAATTGTTGGACCAGGCAATATCTTTGTTGCACTTGCTAAAAAAGCCGTTTACGGACATGTAAGCATTGACTCAATTGCAGGACCTAGTGAAATCTTAGTACTAGCGGACGAAACAGCTAATCCTAGATTTGTGGCAGCAGATTTATTAAGTCAGGCCGAGCATGATGAAATGGCAAGTGCAATTCTTGTTACTACTTCTAAAAAGCTTGCAGAGGAAGTAAGTAAAGAAGTGGACGGATTTGTAGAACGACTTTCTAGAAAAGCAATTATTGAGAAATCACTTGAGAACTATGGGTATATCCTATTGGTAGACAGTATGGAGGAAGCTATTGATGTAACCAACGAGATTGCCAGCGAGCACCTAGAAATTGTGACTAAAAATCCATTTGACATTATGACAAGGATTAAGAATGCAGGGGCAATCTTCCTTGGAGAATATAGCTCAGAGCCTCTTGGTGATTATTTTGCAGGTCCAAACCATGTGCTTCCTACCAATGGAACAGCCAAATTCTTCTCACCATTGAGCGTAGATGACTTTATTAAGAAATCAAGCATTATTTCCTATTCAAGAGAAGCATTAGAACCTATTTCCAAAGATATCATTGCATTTGCAGAAAATGAACAGTTAACTGCTCATGCGAACTCTATTAAGGTACGATTTGAGGAGTAACTTTTTTCGACATGAATTTACAGAATTTTTATAAAATATTATAAATTATTACTTTAGTTTTGTGACATAGTTCGATATAATAGTGATAGATTGAGAGGATGAGTCGAAATGGAACGTACTTCTTCGATACATAGAAAGACGAATGAAACAGATATCAACTTGAAATTGGGTGTAGATGGAAAAGGTAATACTTCCATTGCAACAGGAATTGGTTTTTTTGACCATATGTTAAATAGCTTTGCAAGACATGGCTTTTTTGATTTAGAATGTCTGGTAAAAGGAGATTTGCATGTGGACTGCCATCATACGATTGAGGATGTTGGCATTGTGCTTGGGCAGGCAATCAAAGAGGCAATTGGTGATAAAAAGGGAATTAATCGATATGGTTCTTTTCTATTGCCAATGGATGAGGCACTTGTACTGTGTGCCATTGATTTGTCAGGAAGACCTTATTTTGTATATGATGTTCAATTAACTACAGATCGTGTTGGATATATGGACACTGAGATGGTAAAAGAATTCTTTTATGCGATCAGTTATTCAGCCGGCATGAATCTTCACATAAAGATGTTAGAAGGAAGCAACAATCATCACATTATCGAAGCAATCTTTAAGGCATTTGCAAAGGCACTTGATATTGCAACGAAACAAGATGAGAGGATCGTGGATGTGTTATCTACAAAAGGTTCCTTGTAAAGAGATTTAGGAGGGAAAGTATGAAAGTCTATCCAGTAATAGATATAAAAGGTGGAAAGTGTGTACGTACTAGGCAGGGTATGTATTTTGATACTGATGTATACTCAAGTCATCCTGCAAAAGTAGCAAAAGGGTTAGAAGCGCAGGGAGCTACTTATCTACATGTGATAGATTTAGATGGAGCAATGTTTGGGCATTCCATAAATGATGAATATATTGCCGAAATCATTGAGAGTGTGAATATACCGGTACAGGTTGGCGGCGGTATAAGAACGATCAAAGATATCGATCAAAAGCTCAGTTATGGGGCGGACAGAGTTGTGATAGGAACAAAGGCTGCACAAAATCCGGCATTTATAAAAGAGGCAGTTAATATATTTGGACCGGAGCGATTAGTTGTTTCGATTGATATTAAGAATAATGCTGTTATGATGGATGCATGGGAGAAAGCCAGCACTTATAGTGCGCACGAATTGACTAAAATGATGAAGGATGCAGGAATTAAGACAATCATATATACGGATGTGGAACGGGAAGGCATGATGCAGGGGGCTAACATTGATTATGCAAGGCAGCTTCTGCAGACAACGGATCTTGATGTGATCATTTCCGGTGGTGTATCATCCTTAAAAGACTTAGAGCTTCTATATGAAGCAGGAGCCCATGGCGTATTGCTTGGAAAGTTATTGTATGAGCATCGTGTTGATTTGGATGTTATCGTAAAGCATTTTAGGAGAGCGAAGCGCGAAACGGCAGTATAACATAACAAACAATTAAATAAGGAGATACATACATGGACTATAAAAAGATTATCCCTTTTATAAACGCGGAAGCCGAAATGGATGAAAGTGTTTTAAATAAGGCAACATATTATGCACGTCACGGTGCAGATGAACTATTTCTTTATAATTACAGCAAAGAAGAAAAGTGTCATGAACAGTTTATCAAATTAGTGAAACAAGTCGTTGCAACAATTGATATTCCGGTTATTATCGGACTATATGTTGCACGTTTTGAAGATATAAAGAAAGCTTTGTATACAGGCGCAAAGCAAGTGGTAGTTAAGAAAAAGATTGTTCCGGATGAGCAGCAAGTGAAAGAGGGAACCACTCGTTTTGGTACGGACAAAGTCATTATAGAGATTGAGGATTTCCATGAAGCATTAGAGCCTGAGTTCAAATCCTGGATGGAAGATATGGGCATTTGTGGTGTGCTGTTAAAACACCTTACGTTAACAGAACGCTTATCTGATCAATTAAAGGGGTTAGACTTCCCAGTCTTTGTTCGCGACAGCCTTACTAGAAATGATATGGGCGACTTATTAGCCATCCCAAGTGTTCTAGCTGTCTCAACAAATCGTTATGAAGATAAAAATATTTTAAAAGTAAAACAACAATTGAAAAATAATGGCATCTTAGTAAATACGTTTGATTCTGCATTGAAATGGGAAGACTTTAAGTTAAATAGTGATGGTATGATTCCAGTAATCGCACAACATTATAAAACGAACGAAGTATTAATGCTTGCTTATATGAATAAAGAGGCATATGAACAGACTGTTTTAGAGGGCGTGATGACCTACTATAGCCGCAGTAGAAATGAATTATGGGTCAAAGGAAAAACTTCAGGAAATTACCAATACGTGAAGGCTTTGACAATCGACTGCGACAATGATACAATATTAGCAAAAGTTGATCCTTTAGGACCGGCATGTCATACAGGCAACAAAACCTGCTTCTTTACGGATTTAGTAAAGAAAGAGTATGACGAGATGAATCCATTGACGGTGTTAGAGGATGTGTATGGAATTATCATGGATCGCAAACAGCATCCAAAGGAAGGTTCCTACACGAACTACTTATTTGATAAAGGTATCGATAAGATACTAAAGAAATGTGGCGAAGAAGCAACTGAAATTGTTATTGCAGCAAAAAATCCTGATGCAGAAGAGTTAAAATACGAAATCTCAGATTTCCTATATCATATGATGGTTCTTATGGCAGAATGTAATTTAGACTGGAATGATATAATTAAGGAGCTTGCACATAGAAGATAGGAGTGAAAACAATGATCTATTTAATTAATAATTTTCTTGTATACGCAATTAGATTTGCTATTATGCTAGGAGTAATCGTTGGCGGTTCGTTCTTAGGCAGTACATTAAGAAAGAGAAAAGACAGTAAAGCAATGTAAAAAATAAAACGGAGTTTTGCTTGCAAAACTCTTGTGGTGAGGCGGGGCTGTGTATTCGGCCATATTCCTTTCCGCTGAGCGCACATATCGCACCTGCTTTGTGGGTGTTAAAAAAAGAGCATACTTGATTATTATTGGTTAAGAGTTCCAATTTAGTGTCAATAATAGTTGTGTATGCTCTTATTATGTACTTCATTGACAAAGCGAAGGTTTCTAACTATAATAGGAAAATAGTATATAATTTGCACAGGAGGCAACAAAAGTGAAAGTATATGGAGTAAATGAACTTCGTAAAATGTATTTGGAATTCTTTGAAAGCAAAGGACATTTAAAACTTGACAGCTTTTCATTAGTTCCACAAAATGATAAAAGTTTATTATTAATAAATGCAGGTATGGCACCTCTTAAGCCATATTTCACAGGTCAGGAGATCCCACCTAGAAATAGAGTGACAACATGTCAAAAATGTATCCGTACAGGTGATATTGAAAATGTAGGTAAGACAGCTCGTCATGCTACATTCTTTGAAATGTTAGGAAACTTCTCATTTGGTGACTACTTTAAAGAAGAAGCAATCGAATGGTCTTGGGAATTCTTAACAAAAGTAATCGGATTAGATGAAAGTCGTCTTTATCCTTCTGTATATGAAGAAGATGATGAAGCATTTGATATATGGAATCAAAAAATGGGCATCGCTAAGGACAGAATCTTCCGTTTAGGTAAAGAAGATAACTTCTGGGAACATGGCGCTGGTCCTTGTGGTCCTTGTTCAGAAATTTACTATGACCGCGGTGAAAAATACGGATGTGGAGAAGCTGGCTGTACAGTAGGTTGCGATTGCGATCGTTACATGGAAGTTTGGAACAACGTATTTACACAATTTGAAAGTGATGGCAAAGGTCATTATGAAGAATTAGAAAACAAAAATATCGATACAGGTATGGGTCTTGAAAGACTTGCAGTAGTAGTACAAGATGTTGACTCTATCTTTGATATCGATACTATGAAAGCATTACGTAGCAAAGTATGTGAAGTTGCTGGCGTTACTTACAATGCCGACTCTAAGAAAGATGAATCCGTTCGTCTTATCACTGATCATATCCGTTCCGTAACATTTATGATTTCTGACGGTATCATTCCATCAAACGAAGGAAGAGGTTATGTACTTAGAAGATTACTTCGTCGTGCAGCTCGTCATGGTCGTTTACTTGGAGTTACTGATAAATTCCTTGCTACATTAAGCAAGACTGTTATTGAAGAACATAAAGATGGTTACCCAGAACTTGAAGCTAAGAAAGAATACATTCTTAAAGTTCTTACAATCGAAGAAGATAACTTCAATAAGACAATTGATCAAGGCCTTAGCATCTTAAGCGATCTTGAACAAGAAATGGTTAATAATAACTCGAAAGAATTATCCGGAGAAGAAGCATTCAAGCTTTATGATACTTACGGATTCCCTCTTGATCTTACAAGAGAAATTCTTGAAGAAAAAGGCTTCACAGTGGACGAAAAAGGCTTCAATGAAGCAATGCAAGTTCAAAGAGAAGCTGCTAGAAGTGCACGTAAGACAACAAACTACATGGGTGCTGACGTAACGATCTACCAATCCTTAGATCCAGCTTTAACAAGTGAATTCGTAGGATATGACAGAGATACTCATAGCTCTAATGTAATTGCCTTAACTACAGATACTGAAATCGTAGATGCACTTAGCGAAGGACAAACTGGTACTGTATTTGTAACAGAAACTCCTTTCTATGCAACAAGTGGTGGTCAGCTTGCTGATACAGGTGTTATCACAACTGAAAACGCTGAATTTGTTGTAACAGATACAATCAAATTACAAGGTGGTAAAATTGGTCATGTTGGTACAGTAACAAAAGGTATGCTTTGCGTAAATGATACTGTAACATTAGCGATTGATAAAGAACAACGTCTTGCTACTGGTAAAAACCATAGTGCGACTCACCTTTTACAAAAAGCACTTCGTCTTGTTCTTGGAACACATGTTGAACAAGCTGGTTCCTATGTAACAAAAGACCGTCTTCGTTTTGACTTCACTCATTTCTCTGCTTTAACTAAAGAAGAGTTAGCAAAAGTAGAAGCAATCGTTAACGAAGAAATTGCAAAAGGTCTTACTGTTGAAACTAAGGTTATGACAATTGACGAAGCTAAGAAAACTGGCGCAATGGCTCTATTTGGTGAAAAATACGGCGATACAGTTCGTGTTGTACAAATGGGCAACTTCTCTACAGAACTTTGTGGTGGTACTCACGTTGCAAACACAAATACAATTACTGCATTCAAGATTATTTCTGAAACTGGTGTTGCAGCTGGTGTAAGAAGAATTGAAGCATTAACAAGTAATGGTGTTTTTGAATATTATAAAGAGATTGAACAAGAGTTATACGAAGCAGCAAAAGCTGCAAAAGCAGAGCCAGCAATGATCGTTAAGAGAATTGAAGCAATGCATGATGAAATTAAGGCGTTACAAGCTGAAAATGAAAAGCTTAAAAATAAATTAGCAAAAGATGCTCTTGGCGATGTAATGAACCAAGTAGTTGAAGTTAAGGGTGTCAAATTACTTGCTGCGAAAGTACCAGACGTAGACATGAATGGTTTACGTGGTCTAGGAGATCAATTAAAAGATAAACTAGGAGATGGTGTAATCGTCTTAGCATCCGGTATGGATGGTAAAGTAAGCTTAATTGCTATGGCTACTGATGCTGCAATGGCAAAAGGAGCACATGCAGGTAATTTAATCAAGGGTATTGCTGCATTAGTTGGAGGCGGCGGTGGCGGTCGTCCAAATATGGCTCAAGCCGGTGGTAAAAATCCAGCTGGTATTGATGATGCATTAAACAAAGTTGCAGAAGTTTTAGAAGGCCAATTACAATAATTTTTTACCGTTTTTTTACTATTTTAGGGTGATCGACTTACACACACACAAGAAAATCTTAAAAATAGTAAAAAACTCGAAAAAATCATTAAAAAAGTAGTTGACGTATTAGAAATTTATGCTATAATCTTAATAGTGCTATTAAAAATACCCAAACAGTTGTAAGGCACAATACACAACTGGAGGGAGGTTAGGTGTGAGACTATGTCAAATGTAATCGTAAAAGAAAACGAAACTTTAGATAGCGCTCTACGCAGATTCAAAAGAAACTGTGCTAAAGCTGGTATCCAACAAGAAATTCGTAAAAGAGAACATTATGAAAAGCCAAGCGTAAAGCGTAAAAAGAAATCTGAGGCTGCTAGAAAACGTAAATTTAAATAGTATTTTTGTGCAGTTAATATTCCCTCGGTCGTATGACCGGGGGTTTTTTGCATTTAAGCCTTCAGTCAAGAACTATGAAAAAAATGCAAAACATCATAAGAAGTAATTCGGATATGATAGTATAACTTTTTTTGAGTTTTCATATATTGAAATAGTATCACATAGGAGGTACCTATATGAGTCGAGGACTAAAGTCTTCCCATAAAAAATATAAGAAGACCCAAGGAAAGAAAATATATAAGCAATTTGAAGATAGAGAGAAGCAGGAGAAGGAACGTGAAAAGCGTTCCATGACTGAGTCAATCTCAAAAAAGCTTGATATACCTCAAGACATCATTGCAGGTGCACCCATTTTGGTGGCCACCGGCAAAACTCATCTTACACTAGAAAACTTTAAGAGCATTCTAGAGTACAATGGGAACTTAATTCGTATACAAACAAAAAATTGTAGAATTAGTATTGAAGGAAAACGTCTGAACATAGACTATTTTACAAATGAAGAAATGCGAATCTCAGGGCTCATTGAATTGATCCGATATAACTAGTTGGAGGTGTAGGATGTGCTTAAAAGGATAATTACCTGGTTAAGAGGATATTTGCTTTGTATCATAAAAGGGTACTCTCCTGAACGTTTTCTAAATCTATGCAGTAATCATCAGATTCTGATATGGGATTTAAAGAAAGTAGATGAAGGGTATCAGTTTCAGATCATGTTACGTGACTACTATAAATTGCGACCAATCGTAAGAAAGACAAAGACCATGCCATACGTCAGAAAACGTTTTGGCTTACCATTTTATATACATAGATATCGAAAAAGAAAAATATTTTTTGTGGGTATAGTTTTAGCCGTGTCCATCGTGTATTACATGAGCCTGTTTATATGGGATATCCAGGTGAGTGGACAGTATAGCCATACAGAGGAGGCTATTGTAAAGTTTTTAGACAGTAAGGGCGTCTATGCAGGCGTAAAGAAAGGAACGTTGAATTGTCAGGAAATTGAAGAGACAATTCGTAAGAAGTATCCGGACATTGGATGGGTTTCTGCTGAAATCCGTGGCACCAGGCTGTTGTTGGAACTAACGGAGACCAATATGCCTAAGCCATACGAAAAGCAGACGGATCCTTGTCATATTGTAGCGGATAAGGACTGTATTGTTGAAAAGATAGTTACAAGAAAAGGTACGCCGATGGTGAAAGAAGGCCAAGTTGTCAAAAAAGGCGATATTTTAGTGTCGGGAGTGATTGAGTTGCATGGAGATGACCAGACGGTCATTCAAAAGCAAGCAGTAGTTGCAGATGCAGATATTACGGTTAAGACATATTATAAGTATAAGAGTGGATTTGATCTGGACTATGTGGATAAGATATATACTGATAACTCTATGAAGTATTATAGTTTTAGCATGTTTGGCAGACAGTTTTATATATGCAATCCGCTTAAGGATTATAATAAGTATGAGAAGTGTGATAAGATTGTAGATGAAACAACATTGAAGCTAAATACTAATTTTTATTTGCCTTTTAGCGTAAGCAGCATTGAAAATAAAGAGTATGAACTAGTAAATAAGACATATTCAGAGGAAGAGGCAATAGATAAGGCTACAAACGATTTAAACCTGTATATTAAGCGTTTGACGGAACAGGATGTGGTCATTCTTGAAAACCAGGTTGTGACGACACTGACGGAGGATAGAAAGTGTGTGGCTGAGGGGAAACTGATTGTTTCAGAACCAGTACATGATACAAGGAAGGTGACAGAGGAGGAAGCTTATATGGAGCCTACGAAAGAGCCTACAGAGAATGAGAATTAATATGGAAATAAATGGTTGATATTAATTGGATATCACGTTATAATTAAACTTATATCTTAGTCTGTATTTATACGGAGAGGTATAAGTTTTTTTAATCTGTGTGAACAACGAGTCGAAGTCATATGAATATGACATTGGCGAATGTCACAATAACAAGAGAGACTTTGCAGGCTTTCAAGAGTGGAAAGTCAGGATGCTTTTTATGTACTGGAGGAATCATAGTGATAAGAAAGAGTGTGGAAGATACAAGGAAAGAGTTTGAAAAAAGTTTTGCAGAGGGCATTTTATATGATCGACAGACACAAGATGAGAACCATAGAAAGATGTTAATAGATAGTTTACATATTTTTGGAGTATCCAGTGTACTAGATCTGGGAACTGGTACGGGCTATCTTGCATTTCCCATTGCTAAGCAGCATAAGGATTGCTTTGTAACCGGATTAGACATTGTAAAAGATGCATTAAGGCGCAATGAGGAACTTGCCAAGAAGGAAAAGATTGAAAACATTGAATTTGTTAGCTATGATGGAATAAATATTCCCTTTGAAAATAATAGCTTTGATGCAGTTGTAACAAGATATTGCCTGCATCATATTATTGGAATGCAGGACATGTTTCATGAGATATATCGTATCCTGAAGCCTGGCGGTCAGCTGCTTCTTGCTGATCCAACACCGAATGCACAGGATGGGGACCGTTTTGTAGACAAGTATATGCAGTTAAAGAAGGATGAACATGTTAGGTTCTATACCAAAGATGAGTTAGTCCATATGGCCGGTCTGGCCGGTCTTATTTATGAGACGTCTGCAATGACGAAAATCCGCTTTCCAAGGATTAGGACGGCAGAAGTAGATCGGTTATTACAGGCAACCAATGCTTCTATAAAAGACTTGTATGAGATAGAAGTAAGACAGAAGGAAGTCTTTATTACAGAAGACGTATTAAACCTATCCTTCTTCAAGGGATAACTTTTGAAACCCTTGAATTACCTAATATTTCATGATAATATAAAAAGTATAAGATATTACTAAAACTTCGACCATGGAGGATAAATAATTCAAATGAGTATTGTAGAAACGATTATAGATATACCAAGCGAACACCAAAAGAATGTATTTGGAAATTTAGATGCGTATAGCAAAATTATCGAACGTACCTTACATGTAACGATTATTACCAGGGATGGTGGTATTAAAGTAATTGGAAATGGTGATAATGTGACAAAGGCTAAGAGTGTTTTTGTCCAGCTCCTTAAATTATCTAACAGGGGTAATGAAATAACGGAGCAGAATGTTAATTACGCATTATCTTTATGTATGGAACATAACGAGGAAGCAATCGTTGAGATTGATTCCGATTTAATCTGTCATACAATTTCGGGAAAGCCAATCAAACCTAAGACATTAGGACAAAAGGACTATGTAGATCAGATCCGCAAGAAGATGATCGTGTTTGGCATAGGGCCAGCAGGTACTGGTAAGACATATCTTGCCATGGCCATGGCGATTACCGCATTTAAAAAAGATGAAGTTAACAAGATTATACTGACAAGACCTGCAATAGAGGCAGGGGAAAAACTAGGTTTTTTACCTGGAGATTTACAAAGCAAAGTAGATCCTTATTTAAGACCGCTTTACGATGCACTATATCAGATTATGGGACCTGACAGTTTTGCAAAAAATACAGAAAAAGGTTTGATTGAAGTTGCGCCACTTGCTTATATGAGAGGACGTACGTTAGATAATGCCTTTATTATTTTAGATGAAGCTCAGAATACGACACCAGCTCAGATGAAGATGTTCTTGACACGTATTGGATTTGGTTCCAAAGTCATTATTACAGGGGACTTATCACAAAAGGATTTGCCACGTGGGACACAGTCTGGTTTGGAACAAGCAGTAAGAGTGTTATCAAAAGTGGATGACATTGGATTTAGCTATCTTACAAATCAAGACGTTGTAAGACATCCATTGGTACAAAAAATAGTAAAAGCTTATGATGCATTTGAACATAAGCAAGATGCGTATAAGCATAAAAAGACAGCAGGGAAAACGAAAAAATTAGACAAGTAGAGGTAAGAAGACAGATGACAATTCACATTGAATACGAGGCTGAAGAAAAATTAGGATTTGATTACGAGGCGATTATTACTAACGTAATCAATGAGGCAATGGACTACGAGGAATGTCCGTACGAATCAGAAGTTGAAGTGGTGATTACGGACAATGAACGTATTCATGAAGTTAACAAGGAGTTTAGAGAGATTGACCGTCCAACTGATGTATTATCTTTTCCGATGGTGGAGTATGAGGCACCGGGTGATTTTAGCGTACTTGAAGAGTGCGATGATTGTTTTAACCCTGAAACCGGAGAGCTTTTACTTGGAGACATTATGATTTCTGTTGACAAAGTGAAAGAGCAGGCTGCTAGCTATGGTCATAGTGAGGAACGCGAACTAGGATTTTTAGTAGCACATAGTATGTTGCATTTATTTGGTTATGACCATATGGAAGATGATGAAAGAGAAGTAATGGAGAAAAAGCAAGAAGAAATTCTTCAAAATATAGCAATAGTCCGAGAATAAAATTATATTTATGAAAGGATATAAACTATGAGAAAGATTTTTGCGATTGCTTTATTGACAATCCTTACAGTGTCATTTGCCGGGTGTTCCAATAAGGATGACGAAAAGGACAAAGTGTTAACCAAGGTTACGGAAACTCCAGTTGCTACGGTTGCTCCTACGGAAGCACCGGATACTACCCATGATGGAATGGAACGAAGTAAGTTAACTAATGAATGGATTGCGGCAGATAAGGCGAATGCCAGACCTTATGCAATCATGCTAAGCAATATTAAAGCAGCAAGTCCACAAAGCGGGATTTCTCAGGCAAGTATTCTTTATGAATGTTTAGTGGAAGGTGGAATTACAAGAATGATGGGCATCTTTGAAGATTTTGATGCTGATCGGATTGGATCTGTCAGAAGCGCTAGACACTATTATGTTAGTTTAGCAGATGAATATGATGCAATTATTTGTCATTATGGACAATCAAAATATACGGAGGCCAAATTAGAAGAACTTGGCGTGGATAATTTAAGTGGGCTTGCCAGTATCGGAACCACTGTATTTTATCGTGACAATAACATCAAGTCCCCACATAATGCATTTGCAAGTTATGATGGTATTGTTAAGGGGGCTGAGAAATTAGAGTATCGCACCGAGTATCGTGATAATTTAAATCCTCATTATAAATTCTATGACGAAGATACGGCACCTGAGTCTTCGATCAATGCAGAAAAAGTAAATATTCAGTTTTCTAAGAGTTATGCGCCTGAATTTACTTATGATGCCAAGACAAAACTTTATGCTAGAAGTCAGTTTGGTGAGCCACATGTAGATGCTTCTACGGGAGAACAGCTTACGTTTAAGAACCTGCTGATCCAGTTTGTAAAAGAATCTACGATGGACAGTGTGGGACGACAAGATATGGAACTTAGCGATGCTTCTGGAACTGGTTATTATGTTTCAGATGGCAAAGCAGTTAAGATCACATGGAAGAAGAATGAAAAGGATAAGACGATGTCTTATTGTGATGAAAGTGGCGAACAGCTTACAGTGAACACAGGCAAGACGTATATTGCTTTATTCCCTGATGATAAGACAGACCAGGTTTCTTTTGAATAATCCATTTGATAGTGAATTTAATAAGAAATAGTAGGAAAGAATGCATATAACATCGAACAATTTTTCTTATGCCTGTATAAAATGGTTTTTATAGGGGCATACTCCATACAAAGGAGTGGTAATATGAAAAATCGTGTATATTGGTGTTGTTGTGCATTCTTTTCTCTTGTCGTTGTTTTTTCTGCAGCATATTATATGAGCTTTAAAAGCACTGTAAATAAAAATAACGTTAATGACTCAACGAATGTTAAGGCCATCTCCTCAAAAAACGAGGATGCTGTTAGTGTAGATGGTCATTCCTCAGTCCGCATTTCAAAAGATACAAAATATATTGAAGAAAGTTATGATATGGCGGATGCCGTATATTCTGATAATGTGGTAACGCTTCCAGAGGAGTATATCGGGCTAAATCGAGCTGAGTTAGAGCAAAAGCTGACAGATTACACAAAGTCTTTATCAGATGAGGAAACAAAGAAAGGGCTGTTATATGTAACCCTAGTCTCTTTCTCTGATCAATCTGTAACCATACGAAAAGTCTATGATAATAAAACCCATTACAAATACTATATTTCTGTAAAAGATGGATATGTAGTGGTATATTCCAATGATAAGAAGACAATCGTTGACAAAACTGAAATTAGCTATAACAACCTCCTTCCTAACCAAAAACAAGAGGTGAACCAAGGAGTCTATATTGATAATCTTGAGCAGCTGTATAGCACGTTAGAAAGCTACTCAAGCTAGCCATAAGCAACTTAATTGCTTAAAAATCCTAAAAGTTTGAAAAGCCCCAAGGAACCGAATACTTCCTTGGGGCTTTTCGCTATGCTTTAACAGGGGAAAAATACTAATGTTGGGAATATTGTGGCGTAAGATGAATAAAATTATTATATAGCAAAAATACGGCGTTTTATAAGTGTAGAGCATATTACGATAGAAAAATCTATGGGATATGCTTTTTTTGTTCTTAATAGAGTTAAAAGGAGGAGACATTATTGTTTGAACAAATCTCTGATACCTATACCGTATTAGGTTTGATTGGGTCAGGAGGAGCAGGACAAGTATATAAGGCCTATCATAAGCGGTTACAAAAAGAAGTTGTCATTAAGAAAATACACAGCAATGTACAGGCGTATATGAATGTGCGTGCAGAGGCGGATATTTTAAAGAGTCTGAGGCACTCGTATCTTCCACAGGTACTAGATTACCTGGTGATTGACGGAGAGGTATATACCGTAATGGACTATATTCCAGGGAAATCTTTTGAACAGCTGCTTTCGGAAGGAGTCCGCTTTTATCCAAAGGATGTATTAAAGTGGGCAAGACAGCTGGCAGATGCGGTTGCTTATCTGCATGCACAGCAGCCACCAATCATTCATGGAGATATCAAGCCAGACAACCTTATGCTTATGCCAAATGGCGATATTTGCTTGATTGACTTTAATATTTCTGGCGTTCAGACAGGAAACAAGGTTTATGCAGTAGGGTATACGGATGGATATTCTCCAATCGAGCAGTATCAGATTGTATATGTGGATAATCAGCTAGTGGCTCCAATTGAAAATAATATGCAGCAGCAGGGATCAAAGCCTATATCTCATGATACAGAGATGCTCATTAGCAAAGAACTTCAGGTTGAACAGGGAAAAACCGAGATATTAGGAAATATCTTGGATTTGGAAGGAAATAGAGACGCTACGGAGATGTTGGAAGAGTTGCCACGGGATGTGTACAGTCCGGATGATGAGCTGAAAAAACAGGCAGCGAAACAAAAGACCGTGCAGATTGCCTATTCCTTAATTGACAGCAGATCAGATGTGTACAGCATGGGGGCAACCATCTATCATTTACTAACAGGAAGAAAGCCGGAGAGTGCTGTAAATCAAAATCGTATTCCTTTAGAGGCTTATGGACTGCCAATCAGTGACGGGCTGGTTTATATAGTGGATAAGGCTATGCAAAACGATCCAAACCAGCGCTTTGCTTCTGCTAAGGAGATGCTGGAAGCGCTTAAAAATGTTGCAAAAGTGGATCGGAGATATAAGCATTTTATTATGAGGACTCGAATAGGCCTGTGCTCATTGGCGGCTCTTTTAGCCATTGGCTGTGTCTTAGTGACCATTGGGACAAGAACCATGGAAAAGGAAAGAGAGGAGGAATACGAGGCAAGTGTGCAGTGTCTTAAGAATACATCCGAAGAGGGAAATGAGGTCAGCCAGTCTGATTTTGATGATGCAACGAAGCTGTACTCCAAGCGGCTGGCGCCATATTACTATAAAATCCTTGGACTATATCAGGCAGGAAAGTATAAGGAGGCTGTTAAGTTTCAGACAACAGTTCCGGCGGATGTGGATATGACAGATCATGAATTAAGCGGAAACTATAATTTTATAATTGCAAACTGCTACTTTGAGCAGGAACAATATGAGCAGTCCATACCATTTTTTAAAGAGGCCGTGGCTTATCATAAAGAAAATCCGGAGTATTATCGAGACTATGCGATTGCACTTACCAGAATGGGACAGAAAAAGAAAGCAGCTAAGATCTTAGAAACAGCTATTAAATATGGACTGATCAATAATCAAGTATGCCTGGTGCAAGGTGAGATTGCCTTGGCTGAGAGTCAGTATGAGACAGGAGAAAA
Source organism: bacterium (assembly GCA_030535455.1). Classification (GTDB taxonomy): domain Bacteria; phylum Bacillota; class Clostridia; order Lachnospirales; family Lachnospiraceae; genus KM106-2. The sequence goes on along the minus strand of JAUNJY010000005.1, from coordinate 109,741 downwards.
GGCATTACAGGACTGTATATCACTAACGACAGATGATTACATAAAAATGCGGGCGTATTTGAAGTTGAGTGATTTATATGAAGATGCATGGAATAAGAATGTCCAGACCATTGGTGGCTCACAAGAGCTGGTACTTGATAAGGATGTGTCCATATTAAAGGAGGCAAAGGACAAGCTGCCTATAGATAAGACTTCGGCAATTTGTGAAAAGCTTGCCCAGGCATATGCGCGCTCAGGAGCCTACTATAATGATACGTCATACACTAGAAAAGCAGTAGAGGTCTATAATGACATGATTACATTTGGATGGAAGACTTATGAGACCTATTATAATCTATCAGTATTAAATCAGCAGCTAGGTGAGTTTGCTGCGGCAAATGATGCAGTGATGGAATTAAAAAAACAATACGGCGAGGATTATGTCATTTATAAACGGCTTGCCTTGCTTGAAGCGGACCAGCAGGCAGAACTTGCAAATATCGATCGAAATTATGAAACATTTGAAGAGTACTATAAAAAGGCAGTAGAGATGTATCAGGGCGTTGAAAAGGATAGGAGTGATCCTGAGATGGATACGCTGAGATCCATGCATAACAAGCTGATCAATGGAGGTTGGATAAATGAATGAGTTATTTGATATCGTCTATGAATGGTTCCTTAAGTTTAAGACCATCGATTACTTGCATATGACAAAAGGAGAGTGCATGTTTATTGCGGGATGGCTCTCTATTGCTGTCTTTGGAATTTGGACGATAGTGAAAATATGCCGGTTTCCACATCGTAGGAAAAAGCTGATCAAACGAATCGAAAATATGGAGTGATTGAATGCGGACCATGGAGCAATGGAGTATTACGATTGTAGTCGGCAACCAGATGCCAAGGAAATATCGACTGGATGACTTTAAGAAAGATACGGTTTGGTTTGGAAGGGAAGCAAGCAATGACATCGTAATTTCCTCTGGTCTGGTTTCAGCAAAACATGGCTGCTTTATACACAGACAAGATGGCTGGTGGATCGTAGATGCAAACAGTACGAATGGCATTTATATTGGACAGTATCCATGTAAAGAGAGTCTGATAGCAAGTGGTGCAGTTTATCGTATTGATGACGTGAATAGCGCCCTGGCAGAGGGCGTGTCTTTATTTGTAGAGTGTGAATCCAGTCCTTATGAATGGAAGCAGGTTTTAATGCAAGGTCGAAACTGTCTGACCATTGGGCGTGCAGCAGATTGTGATATTGTGCTTAGTCATGTCAGTGTGTCCAAACACCATGCTAAAATTGTATTTGAGAATGGAAGATATGTAATTTACGACTTAGACAGCACAAATGGAATCAGTGTAAATGGGATTATGGTCCAAAGGAGAAGGGAGCTTAGAGAACGGGATGTAATTGTGATTACGACTACTAAGCTGATTTTCGGAATGCAGTTTGTGGCATACCAGACAGCTGTAGAAGGCATCCATGTGGCAGCAATAGATGTGGTAAAGACAGTTAAAGTGAAAAACAAGAAGATGAAAAATGAAAGCTTTTCAGTTGCGTCCTATGGAAAAACAGTGTCATATCTTTGTGATTATTCTACAGATCGTTATGAGGTTATGAAGGCTTATGATGCCATTGAATATAAAAAGCAGAATACATACACCAATCAGATTATTTATGATTTGATAAAAGAATTTACAGAATCTTCAGACAAATGTTTCCGTCGAATCTTGTTATTTAACGATGGACAGGATGGAAACAAGGACGGTGTGACACAGCAGGAATTATTAGATTATCTAGATGAACATAGTTATCCTATTCTGATCCTAGGATGCCAGAATGATACTAATGCAGATGCACTTAAAGAATTATTTGCAATCTCAAGGGAAGTAAAGACAGATTATTTTACATTTACAAGCAAGACGGATATAAAACCAATTGTAAATGCAGTTCAAAAAATAAGTCGGTTTGAAGCGGTTACCTTTCCATTGAGTCATTCAGACTCCGATGGAAGCATTAAAAACCTTAAGCTTGAGATTTCCTTGGCTGATGGGACACGAACGGTAACGAAGGACATTCGTACCAAGATGGATACAGGAGGTGGAAAAATGGAAAACGAGAGTATATTTATTATTTTATGCAGCGTGATTGGTGCAGCTGCCGTGCTTACGATAATCATCATTCTAGTGAAAATGAGAAAACAAAATACGACAAAGAAGAGCATGCATCAGGAGGCACCACAGTATCAAATGCCACTCCAAATGCCACCACAGATGCCTTCACCAAATTACAATCAAGGGTTTAACCAGGGATATCAGCAATCTTACAATCCAGGATACCAGCAGAAGCCGATACAACAACCAGTACAACAGCCAATGCAGCAGCCAATGCAACAGTATCCACGGCCAGAAGGACAAAAGACAGTATTTATTCCAAAAGCGCCAGAAGCTTCACAAACAGACCAGACAACCTTGCTTCAGAATAATGTTCCGGTCAGTTATATGTTAAAGCTGACTGATAAACAGACACAAAGATGTTATGTCATGAAGTTTACAAAAGAGCTGGTCGTTGGAAGAGACCCTAATGTAGCGGGACTTGTAATTCCTGATGACAGAAGCGTCTCAAAGAAGCATTTCAAACTGACAGAGGAACTGGGAACGTTTTATATAGAGGACCTTCATTCATCAAACCATACAATTGTAAATGGAGTACAGGTTACTTCTAAAATGGAATTAAAAAATGGAGATTTAGTGACAGTTGGCAGAGGTACGTATCAGGCATCAATTGAGCAGAATGGAGTGAGCAGTTGAAAAGTCCATTGAGATAGATGGCCTCAATGGTAGAATAAAGGAGCATATGGACATTGAAAAGGATGTTGAATAAAAAGAGAGTTCTGATTTTAGTACTGATTGTCATGCTTATCGTTGTATTTATCCTAGGAGGAGTAGTGATAGGGAATGCAAGAAGAAAGGCTGATTTTGACAAGCAGATTTCCTCAGGAGAACGGTATCTTAAGGAGAAGAACTATGAGCAGGCCATCCTTGCATTTGAGAAGGCAGCCAAAGTAAATGAGAAAGATGCGGATACTTATCTGAAACTTGCAGAGGCATATTTAGGAGCCGGAAAGGCTGGGCAGGCAATTGAGTGGTTAAAAAAAGGATATGATAGGACAAAAGACGAGCGCATTTACCATCAAATAGAGCAGATAGCTGCTTTGTCAGAGGAAGACAAGGCGGATACAGAGTCACCTGTTCAAAAGAAAAATGCATTGGCTAAGAAGGCATATCTTAAGATGGTACGTTCCCATTCTTATCCGGAGCTTAAGAGTAAGATAGAGATGGATGTAGGACTTCCATATATTACGATTAAAAATGATGTGATCGTAGATGACTTTAATGACCAGCATAAGCTAAATATGCAGTTACTAGATATTGATGGAGATGGATTAGATGAATTTATCTTACAGGTGGAAAATGTGTATCAGTCCCAATCCTTAATCTGTGTTTATAACTACAAGGATGACAAGGTGAACTATGTCGATGCTTTTTCGGCTTATCCCGAGCCAGACCATTTCTTTGTAAAACCGTTTGACCAGGTGGGTGAGGGTACACCTATTTTATGGCATAATCGTGAGATGAAGAGCCTTTATTCTGTCAGCTTCTATGATATGACAGATAAACACAAACAGGAGGAGTTTTATGCAGCAGAGTATGAGAATAATAAGCTCACCAAAAGGTATTTGGTTTATGATGATATCACGGAAGGTTCTTCTACGGATGGCGTGCTATACCAGATTGGAGAAGATACACAAGAAATTGTTAGTGAAGAAGACTATATAAAGTATCGTGAGACGTATTTTACCCAGTTAGGTGAGGTTGTAAAGTTTGATTCTTATACTGATTTTATAAGTAAGTATGACAAATGAGAAACGCTTTAATGCTTGACAGTGGTAATGTGGTTTGTTAGTATAAGATACAACAATTTAAGACATTATTTGTATTCTAATTTCTTAATAAATACTTATGAAAAAAAGAAAGGAACGGTAGTTTCAATCAGTATGCGGAAGCTACAAATGACAGCATATGAAAACAAAAGAAAGAGAAACATTTAGCAGTAAACTAGGCTTTGTGCTTGCATGTGTCGGCTCTGCAGTCGGCATGGGAAATATCTGGCTCTTTCCATATCGTGTCGGACAATATGGCGGAGCAGCCTTCTTAATTCCTTACTTATTATTTATCATCTTGATTGGCGTGGCTGGTGTCAGCGGGGAAATGGCATTTGGAAGGGCAATGAATGCCGGGCCTATCGGTGCATTTAAAAAGGCGACCCTACGACGTGGCAGCAAGGTTGGAGAAGCAATTGGCATGATACCAACACTCGGTTCCTTGGCATTGGCGATTGGATATTCGGTTGTAGTAGGATGGATCATTAAATTCCTGGTAGGCTCCATAACAGGAGAGGTGTCTCGCAGTGAGGCAGCATCCTATTTTGGAAGTATCTGTGGAGACTTTGGAAGTCTTCCATGGCATATGATTGGACTTGCCGTAGTATTTACATTGATGATTCTAGGGATTACAAATGGGATTGAAAAGATCAATAAGGTGGTTATGCCTTTATTCTTCTTATTATTTTTAGTACTTGCCGTCAGAGTTGGATTTTTAAATAATGCATCTAGCGGTTATGAGTACTTACTAAAGCCTGATTTTAGCAAGTTACTGAGTATAAAGACTTGGGTATATGCCCTTGGACAGGCTTTCTTTTCCTTATCATTAGCAGGTTCTGGCACCCTTGTTTACGGAAGTTATTTGAAAAAATCAGAAAATGTTATTATTTGTGCAAGAAATGTGGCTATCTTTGATACGATTGCAGCCATGCTTGCAGCATTTGTAATTATTCCATCAGTGTTTGCATTTGGACTGGATCCGGCAGCAGGACCGGCGTTAATGTTTATTACCATGCCTAAGGTATTTTCCTTAATGCCAATGGGTAGTGTGTTTATGGTCTTATTCTTTACTGCTGTGTTATTTGCAGCAATTACCTCTTTGATTAATCTGTTTGAGGCTCCGGTAGAAGCAATCCAGACTAAATTCAAGCTTTCCAGGACAGTTTCTGTTTGTATTATTGCAGTTATTGCAGTTGTAGTCGGTGTCATGATTGAAAATGGAGATACGGTAAGCAACTGGATGGATGTGGTGTCTATCTATATCATTCCTCTGGGAGCACTTCTTTCTGCGATTATGTTCTTCTGGGTTTGTGGAGATGGATTTGCAAGAAAACATGTTCAGATGGGAATTGATAAGGAACTGGGCAAATGGTTTGAACCTTTGACGAAATATGTGTTTGTTGGCCTTACCGCAGTAGTCTATGTGCTGGGGATTTTCTATGGAGGAATCGGCTGATTGCTAAAACTTGACAGTCAAAAGGGTGTTTGTTACTATTGTTAGCAGTTGTAGCTACAATACATACAAAGGATCTGAGAATATGAAGAAGAAAACATGGGCGGTTACCTTAGTAATAGTTGTACAGACATGTGTGCTGACTGGCTGTTTGTCAAATGATCATTCTTTAGATACATTAGACAGTACGGCTGCAGTGACTACAACAAAGGCGCCGTTACCTTCGACTGCACCGGTAACTGCATCAGTCACTCCAACTGCATTTCCTGCGGCTGGCGAAGATAACTTTGCCACCTATAGGACAAAGTTATTTGGCACATGGGAAAATAAAAAGTCAAAAGATACCTATACCTTTGATTTAGTAGGTGGATATTCCTTTGCCGGAAAAGACATGGCCGATGTGGGGAACTATTCCTTTGCCACGGATTCAACTGGGAAAATGCTCATTCTTTGCCTTGCAGGAAATCAGGAGATTGTTAATCAGTATTTTAAACTTACCTTTGATAATGATGCACAAATCAGTGTGATGAATGGCAAAGGAGAAAAAGAGACTTGGGTTAGAAGATAGTAAAAAACAAAATAGAAAAAATGGTTTAAAAAAGTACCCGGGAAGGTAATGCAGAATGCGATGCCTTTCCGGGTACTTTTTTTAATATAGAAATTATGGGGAGGGAGAGAAAGTTTGAAAAAAGTCTTTAACACAAAGACACTTCTTATTATTGCAATAGTGATAGCGGTGATTATCTTTGGAGGTCTGGCAACCATTGTAGTAGGGAATGCAAAAACAAAAGGGGAGGTATCCAAACAGTTATCCTTAGGAGACAAGTTTCTGGAGAAATTAGACTATAAACAAGCAATATTAGCTTATGAAAAGGCAATTAATATTGATGATAAGAATGTGGAGACATACAGAAAATTAGCAAAGGCATATAAGGAAGATGACCAGATTGAAAATGCAATTAACACACTTGAGAAAGGATATAAAGTAACTGGAGAGGAAAGTCTGAAAGACATGGTCAGGGTCTACCAAGAGATAGCAAGTCAGGATGAAGAACAGGAGGCGGTGCAGAATACTTTGGAACCAACTGCTAAGCCAACAATCAAGCCAACATCAAAAGAAGGCCCCAATGATCTAGCCCATAAAGCATATAAAAAGATGATGAGTGATACAACTTGTAAGGAATTTAACAAGCTAAATGATGGCAGCTATTCAGGAAAGTATCGTATAGCCAACAATAGCTTACAGAATGAAGATTTAAACTGTGATTTAAAATTGGGGTTATGTGATATTACCGGTGATGGCATTGACGAATTATTCGTTCCATTGGGATTTGACTTAATGATGTGCTTTGCAATCTTTACTTATCAAGAGAATGAAATTAAGTATTTGGATGAAGTTAGAAGCATGGATCTAATCTGGACAGGAAAAAATGAATGGGTAAATGAGAATATGGTGTTCGTTGCTCCATTTACAAAACCAAAGATTGGTGAGTCGATGTTATATTACCATTCTAAATTAAATATGCTGTTTTCTTGCTATTATGCAATAGATACGGCAGGATATCCGATTTTGGAAGGACTTCAGGTGAATGGGAATAAGTTAGAAGAAAAGTATGAATGTTATTATGGAACTTATGATCCCTCTACACCTTATTTTTATAAGATACATCCAAATCAAGACGACGTAAGCAAACAAGAGTATGAAGCATACAAAGACAAGTATTTTAATGATTTAGGAGAGAATATTAAGTTTTATTACTATGAAGAGTTTCTAAAGAAGTATTAGCGAAGAGAGTAGGGGAGTGGTAGTATGAAAAAAGTTATGAACTTAAAGGTACTTCTTGTGATTGCCATAATCATAGCAATAATTGCATTTGGAGGGCTAGCATCCATTGTAGTGGGGAATGCAAAGGCAAAAGCAGACGTGGAAAAGCAGCTATCTTTAGGGGATAGATATCTAGATAAGTTAGATTATAAGCAGGCAATTCTTGCATTTGAAAAGGTCATTGAGACTGATGACGAGAATGCGGAGGCATATAGGAAGTTGGCAAAGGCATATAAGGAGGATGGTCAGCTTGGAAAGGCTATTGACACGCTTCTAAAAGGTTATAACAATACCAAAGAGAAAAGCCTAAAAGATTTGCTTGAGGTATATGAGGCACTTACTAAACAGGATGGAGACGTTGCAGAAAAAACGAACGAACCGCAGAAGACGAAGGTGCCTAAAGCAACTGCCACGCCAACTAAAGCTCCACAGAAGAGTGAAAATGAACTAGCACATGCTGCTTTTAAGAAGATGATGAAGGATCTAAACTGTGAGATTATAAACAGGGAATATAAGAAAATTAACGAATACGATACGGAGTTTGCAATGAAAAATGATTGCCTGTATGTACATAATGAAGAATGCACGTTGAATATGAGTATGCTTGATATAACAAAGGATGGAGTGGATGAACTGTTTTGTGCATATACAGAGCCTAGAAATTATATGACTATGGTTATGGTATTTACCTATCGAAAAGGCAGGATAACATTAATGGGTGAAGTGAGAACCGATAAACCAATCTTTCAAGATACAGAGAATGACTGGTATAAGTATGTGGAACCATTTAATAAACCAAACAAAGGGGATTCCATGCTGTTTTTCAATGGAGACATAAACGCGTTATTCAGTTGCTATTATTTAGAAAAATCAGGAGGATTTCCTTATTTTGAAAGAAGCGAAGTGACAGAAACAACCATTAAGGCAAAGTATGAATGTATGCAGGTACAGGGTGAGTTTGTGGAACGTAATACTACCGATTTTTATGGCATCGGAATTGACATGGATGACGTTGGAGAAGAAAAATATATGGAGTATAAAAACAAGTATTTTAATAAGTTAGGGGAAAATATTAAGTTCTGTCCATATAATGAGTTTTTTGATAAGTACTAGAATCCATTACGCTGTTAAAGGTATAGAACGGCTGTATATTTAATGAAAGGGGACGGAAACGTTGAAAAAATTAGGTTCTGCAAAACTTGCATTGGTCATTGCAATTATAGTTGCAGTAATCTGTTTTGGTGGACTGGCAACAGTTGTAGTAGGAAATGCAAAGACCAAAGCAGATGTGGAAAAACAACTATCCTTAGGGGATAGATATCTGGATGAACTAAATTATAAGCAGGCAATCCTTGCGTTTGAAAAGGCAATTGAACTGGATGACAAGAATGTAGAGGCATATAAGAAGCTTGCCAGAGCATATAAAGAAGATGAGCAGATTGACAAAGCGGTGGATATACTTTGGGAAGGCTATAAGCATACAGGAGATGCAAGTTTAAAAGATTTATTTGAAGTATATGATGAGATGAAAAATGAAACAAGACAGTTTGATAATGAACCATTGGAAACGCTAACTCCAACTCCAACGGTTAGTCCAACCGTTACACCTACTATGCAGTCAACGCCAGAGCCTACGCTCCAAATGAAACCAAAGGAAACGCAAAAACCAACATTAAAGCCGACACAAAAATCGACTCCAAAACCAACATCAAAGCCAACACAGACGCCAAAACATACAACCAATGACTTGGCTCACCAGGCATATGTTAAGATGTATACGGACGAGGACTGTAAGACCATAAATAAGATTTATGGTGGAGAACATTTTAAGAAAAACAATAATGGAGTATTTACACACTGGAGTGATGAAAGTGTAGAATGTCGATTTTATATGCGTGATATGAATAAGGATGGAGTGGATGAACTTGTTGTCACAGCACCAGCTATAGAGGACTATGCATCAGAAATAACAGTTCTTACGTATAAAGACGGGGAAGTCAAGGCTTTAAGAAATTTGTATGGAGACAGCACGTCTTTTACAGAGAGTGAGTTGAAAGAAGAAGAGGATATGCATATAGAGTTTGAAAAGGAGTTTGGAAAACCAAAGCTTGGTAAATCATTAATATATTTTAATGAAAAAGATAGTAAGCTTTATAATGCATGTTATTTAAGTTTTGGAGAATCTGGGAGCTTTTTTGAAGCATATAAGATTTCTAAAGACTCAATGGAGGAAGTTGCTCAGTGCAGGCATGATGGTGAGATGTATTATTGTGGGATGAATGGTAAGGATGTTTCAAGACAAGAGTATAAATCTTATCTGGCAAAGAATTTTAGCAATATGGGTGAGAATATAGAGTTTTATTCCTATAAAGAATTTCTTAGAAAATGTAATTACTAGCGGAGTTAGCATACATAACTTTTAACGATGTGTTTTGTGAAAAAAGTTATGAATACAAAAGTTATTGTAATTATAGCCATTGTGATTGCAGTCATTCTTTTTGGTGGACTTGGAACGTATGCGGCATATGATGGCAGTAGGTTTCAGTATTATAGAGATATGGAAGAAGAGTGTTATTTCTGTCTTAGTGATGTGAATGATGATCATGTGGACGAGTTGCTTTTCGCTTGCCAACCTGAGAAATATGAACTTTCTACGTACGTTATATTTACTTATTACAATGATCAAGTTAAGTACTTAGGAAGCATATATGGAGACTATCCGGTGTATACCAGCGAATATACTGGTTATCTGCCAGATAGTGAGTATGAACAGAGTTTTCCTAAGCCGAAGGATGGAACGTCTCTTGTATTTGTTAATCCTAAGAAGAAGGAACTGTATTTTGGAAATTATTCCAATGGAATGATTGAGGGTGGAGAGTTTCAAAACTATATGGTTACAGAGAATTCTTTAGAGGAGAAGGCTTATTGTTCAAAAAATATAATGGGGGACTCGAAAGAATATGTTGCCGGTCTTAACCAAGAGAAGGTATCAATGAAGGAGTATAGTTCCTATCTGACAAAGCACTTTGAGGACAAAGGTTCCAACTTGAAATTTTATGCCTACAAGGAGTTCTTAGGGAAATGTGAGAGTTAGGGAAAATACGCCTTGACAAAATATGGAATAGGTATAAAATGTAGTTAAATATGAAAAAAGCTATGACGGAAAGAGTAGTCTGCTTAAGTCTTTCAGAGAGAAAGGAGTTTAGTGAAATCCTTTTAAGAGGAAAACAGATGAAGACCATTCCTGAGCCGGAGAGCAGAACACATGTATATGTAAGTAAGTTCTTTCGTAAGCCTGCGTTAGAGGCGTGTTTAATGATACAAATAAGTGAAATATAAAGGTGGAACCGTGCAAGGTTTTAGTGCACCCTTAAAAGATGACAAACTAGTCGTTTTTTAAGGGTGTTTTTTAATTGGTAGGAAACTTCTCTTCAAGAAGCCTCCTATCAATAAAAAAGGCTTTCTAAAAACCAGAAAGTCAAGATGCGCACTTACGCGGAAGGAGTTTATCACTTCGTGATCGCGTTCGGTGGGTCGTGTTTTGCAAGCAAAACACTTTTTAATGGAAAGGAGAAATATTATGAAAGTAATTGAGAAGGATGGAGCAGTAAAACAATTTAAATTTGAGGACGAGGAAGGCAAGAAAGCATTTCGTCATACGACAGCCCATATTTTAGCACAGGCTGTAAAACGTCTTTACCCTGGAACAAAGTGTGCCATTGGACCAGCCATTGAAAATGGTTTCTATTATGATTTTGATTTTGACTTCCCATTTACAACGGATCATTTAGCAGCAGTAGAAGCAGAAATGCATAAGATTGTGAAAGAAGGCTTGCCACTAAAACAATATAATTTAAGCCGCAGCGAGGCACTTAAGTTAATGGAAGAGAAGGATGAGTCTTACAAGATCCAGCTAATCGAAGATCATGAGGAAAGTGATGTGCTAAGCTTTTTCCAGCAGGGAGAATATGTGGAGTTCTGTGCAGGTCCTCATGTAACCAACACCAATATCATTAAGGCATTTAAGTTGACAAGTGTTGCAGGTGCCTATTTTAGAGGCGATGAGAAGAATAAGATGCTGACTAGGATTTACGGAACCTGTTTTCCAAAGGCAAGCCAGCTTGAGACATATTTAAAACAAGTGGAAGAAGCAAAGCTAAGAGATCACAGAAAGCTAGGAAAAGAATTAGGATTGTTTGCATTGATGGAAGAGGGGCCAGGCTTCCCATTCTTTCTGCCAAAGGGCATGGTGCTTAAAAACTTGCTAATTGATTACTGGAGAAAGCTTCATACAAGAGAGAGGTATGTGGAGATTTCCACTCCAATGATGTTAAATCGAGAACTCTGGGAGACTAGCGGACACTGGGATCATTATCGTGAAAATATGTACACCACAGTAATTGATGATACGGATTTTGCTATAAAGCCAATGAATTGTCCTGGTGGGATGCTAGTTTATAAGATGCAGCCTCATTCTTACCGTGATCTGCCACTTCGAATGGGAGAACTGGGATTGGTTCATCGTCATGAGAAATCTGGTCAGTTGCATGGCCTGATGCGTGTCAGATGCTTCACTCAGGATGATGCTCATATCTTTATGACAAAAGACCAGATTACCAGCGAAATCAAAGGTGTCGTTCGCTTGATTGATGAAGTATATAAGAAATTTGGATTTACGTATCATGTGGAATTATCAACAAGACCGGATAACAGCATTGGCAGCGACGAGGACTGGGAAGTTGCAACCAACGGATTAAAAGAAGCATTGGATGAGATGGAGATGCCTTATGTAATTAATGAAGGCGATGGTGCCTTCTATGGTCCAAAGATTGACTTCCATTTAAATGACTCCATCGGAAGAACATGGCAGTGTGGCACGATCCAGCTGGATTTCCAATTGCCACAGAGATTTGAGGCTGAATATATCGGAGAAGATGGTAAAAAGCATCAGCCAATCATGATCCATCGTGTAGTTTACGGTTCCATTGAACGTTTTATTGGTATCTTAATTGAACATTATGCTGGCAAGTTCCCAACTTGGCTTTCACCAGTGCAGGCAAAGGTACTTCCTGTTTCAGAACATTTTATGGGCTATGCCAGTGAGGTCGTAAGCCAGTTAGAGGAGCAGGGGATCCGTGTGGAACTGGATGAGAGAAACGAGAAGTTAGGATATAAAATACGCCAGGCACAAATGGAAAAGGTTCCATACATGATAATTATTGGGGAAAAAGAACAGGAGAGTAACACGATATCTATTCGTAAACGTGATGAAAAAGAGACTGAAAACATGAGCATTTCTGACTTTTCTCGACTAATTTCTAAAGAATGCCAATAAAGTCGGATATTATTTGACAACTTCAGTCAAACTAGATATTATATAACTATTGTTTTGAATACAAAAATATCATAGGAGGAACAACAGTTGAATTACGATATTATCGTTGTCGGTGGCGGTGCTTCTGGACTTGTTGCTGCAATTACAGCGGCGAAAAGAAGACAAAAAGTCTTAATACTAGAGCATAAAGACAAAATTGCAAAAAAGATATTGGCGACAGGCAATGGCAAATGTAATTATACAAATACGTATTATGATGATACTGTATTTCGTGGTGATTCGCCGGCATTTGTGCTTCCTGTGTTAGAGCAGTTTACAGTAAATGATACGATTCGTTTTTTTGAAGAATTAGGGGTCTACCCAAAAGATAGAAATGGATATTTATATCCCAATTCCGGCCAGGCACAGACAATCTTGGATGTGCTTCGTATGGAAATCGAGCGATTAAACGTAGAAGTTATTTGTGAAGAGCACGTAGCGTCCATTAAGAAACAAAAACAAGGATTTGTGGTGACATCCAATAAGAAATCCTACCAGGCATCTAGCGTGATCTTGGCCACAGGAGGAAAAGCAAGTGAAAATCTTGGATCTGACGGAAGTGGCTATGAATTAAGCAAGGCATTTGGACATCATATTACGCCAATCGTGCCAGCGCTCACAGCACTTCGATCCAATATGAAATGCTTTAAGATGGTTGCAGGTGTTCGTACCGATGTCACGCTCACTCTTTTAGTTGATGGTAAGAAGGCTGCCGTGGAGTCTGGGGAATTACAGCTTACAGATTACGGAATTTCAGGAATCCCAGTATTCCAAATCAGTCGATACGCTACTCGTGGATTACACGATAAGAAAAAGGTCGAAGTAGAGATTGATTATTTACCAGGCTTATCTTATAAAGAAGTAACCAGCTTCTTATATGAAAGAAAGAGTCTTCGAGGCAAGAAAAGACTGGAAGAATTCTTAATCGGGTTATTAAATAGCAAATTATGTGCAATGCTTATAAAAGAAGCTGGCCTAGATCCAAAGAAACAGGTAGCGGATGTAACCAATAAAGAGCTGAATGCACTTGCTAGCAAGATTAAGAAATTTGTCGTAACCATCGACTCAGCCAACTCCTTCGATAAGGCGCAGGTATGTGCAGGTGGAGTGGATACAAAAGAAATTGAGCCAAAGACAATGGAATCGAAACTTGTAAAAGGTCTGTATTTCGCAGGTGAACTAGTCGACATAGACGGTACTTGTGGAGGCTATAATTTACAATGGGCTTGGAGTTCAGGTTACGTTGCAGGCATGCACGCATAGAATTGATATGCAATAGAAGGGACTAACATGATTAGAATTTCACAAATTAAAATAGACATCGACCGTATCATCGGAAAAGATGAATACCAGGTCGTTTTAGAAGCAACAGCAAAGACACTTCGTATGGAAAAATCAAAGATCCACAAAATGGAGATTATGAAACGTTCCATCGATGCACGTAAAAAACCAGAAATCAAATACATCTACCAAGTAGATGTGTCAATTGATAATGAAGATAAGTTCTTAAAACGTGTAGCTAAGAATAATAACATTGCAGCAGCAAAACGTAAGAAATACAACTTCCGTCCAGTAGGAAGCGAAACCTTAACAAACCGTCCGGTAGTTGTAGGAAGTGGTCCTGCAGGATTATTTGCAGCTTATATGCTCTCTTTAAATGGCTACAATCCAATTCTTTTAGAACGCGGTGCAGACGTGGATACTCGTGTGGAAGATGTAAATAGCTTCTGGGAAACAAACAAGCTTAATCCAGAAAGCAATGTTCAATTCGGTGAAGGCGGAGCAGGTACCTTCTCTGACGGTAAGTTAAATACGGTAGTAAAAGATGAACTTGGCCGTAACCGTTTTATCTACGAAACATTTGTAGAACACGGTGCTCCAGAAGACATCCTTTACAACAACAAGCCACATATTGGTACTGACCGTTTACGTGACGTTGTAAAAGGAATGAGACAGGAAATCATTGATTTTGGCGGAGAAGTTCGCTTCCACAACAAAGTGACAGACCTTAAGATTGAAAATGGCAAGGTAGTCGGCGTAGAAGTCAATGGTTCTGAGATAATTGAAACAGAACTTGTAGTATTAGCAATTGGTCACAGCGCAAGAGATACATTTGAAATGTTATATAAGAACAAAATTCCAATGGAAAAGAAAAACTTTGCAATTGGTGCACGTATTGAACATCCACAAAGCATCATTAATCAAAGCCAGTACGGAAGTGCAGCAGATAAGCTTCCAGCAGCAGATTACAAACTTACGTATCATGCAGAAAATGACAGAGGTGTGTATTCCTTCTGTATGTGTCCAGGTGGGTTTGTCGTAAATTCTTCTTCAGAAGAAGGACTTTTAGTTGTAAATGGTATGAGTAACTATGACCGTGGTGAGAAAAATGCGGATTCTGCAATTATCGTTCAGGTAACGGCAGAAGATTTTGATGATGAGTCTCCACTTGCAGGCATGAACTTCCAGAGAAAATGGGAAGCTGCAGCATATAAAGCAGGAAACGGCTTAGTTCCGGTACAGAGATTTGAAGACTTCTGTAATAACAAGGTTTCTGCCGGATTTGGAACAGTAACGCCAAATATCAAAGGTCAATACACTATGGGAAATATCCGTGAATGTTTACCAGATTATGTTGCTGAGTCAATGATGGAAGGTATCAAGTACTTTGATCAAAAGATTGCAGGTTTTGGTAATCCGGATGCACTTTTAGTAGGTGTAGAAACAAGAACCAGTTCTCCAGTTAGAATCAATCGTGATGATGAGAACCGTGAAAGTACTGTAAAAGGACTATTCCCATGTGGAGAAGGTGCCGGATATGCAGGCGGTATTACAAGCGCTGCAATTGATGGTATCAAAGTATACGAAGCAATCGCGAAAAACTTCAAACCATTTATTTAATCATTCCATTTCAGGAGTTAAAACCTTCCGGGGAAGGGTATGGAGGATAAGTATGAATTATAGAGAATTACTAAAAGATAAGAAGAGAGTAGTAATTAAGATTGGTTCTTCCACAATCACTCATAGTGAGACAGGAACTGCTAATCTTCGAACATTAGAACGCTTAGTTCGCTTGTTAACTGATTTACAAAATCAAGGGAAAGAGGTCGTTCTAGTATCTTCCGGTGCCATTGCAGTAGGAAGAAAAGCATTGAATTTAAAAGAAAAGCCAATTGAGACAAAAGTTCGTCAGGCATGTGCCGCAGTGGGCCAGGCAAAACTTATGATGCTGTATCAAAAGTTATTTGCAGAGTATAACCAAATGTGTGCACAGATCTTAATGACAAAATACACTATGATTAATGATATCAGTCGTAAAAATGCGCAAAATACATTTCATGAGTTATTAGGACTTGGAGTCATTCCTATTGTAAATGAGAATGATACCGTTTCCACTGATGAGTTGGAATACGATAACTTTGGTGATAATGATACATTGAGTGCATTGGTTGCAGCATTGATTGATGCAGATTTATTAATCTTATTATCAGATATTGATGGACTTTATACCGATGATCCTAGAAAAAATCCGGATGCCGAATTTATCAGTGTAGTTGAACAGTTAGATGAGAAACTGATGGATATGGGCAAAGGTGCTGGTTCCAGCGTTGGAACTGGGGGAATGGCAACCAAGCTGACTGCAGCTAAGATCGCAACCAATTCAGGAGCAGACATGGTAATTGCCAATGGAGAAAATGTAGAAATCATCGCAGACATTATGGATGGAGCCAAGGTAGGTACAATCTTTAAGTCAAACGCACAAAAAGATTTTAAACTACTTGACTATATAAAGACAAACCAGTATAAATAATATAATACGCATTATTGACATCATATTTGGCCTAAGGGTCTAAGATCGTTAGGTTAGATAGAAAAGAAAGGATTTACAATGGACGAAGCAAAGATTGGAAGAATTAATGAATTAGCAAAAAAAGCGAAAGCAGAAGGTTTAACTGCAGAAGAAAAGCAAGAACAACAAGAATTACGTCAAGAATTCATTGCTGCAGTTCGCGGAAACTTACGTGCGCAACTAGATAATATCTCTGTAATCAATCCAGATGGTTCTGTTACAGAAGTAAAAGAAGTTGGCGAAAAGAACAGACAGGCAAAGAAGAAAGAATTAAACTAATTAATATAAAATAAAAGTCAGGTGAAAGCTATGGCCAAACAGGAAATACGTCATTTCATAAGAAGCAAGAAGCGAGAGCTGACACAATTTGATATTAGCAAGGCAAGTAAAGAGATTAGAGATAATCTCTTTACTTGTAGTTATTATAAAAATGCAACGGCGCTATATACGTTTGTTTCTTATAATCAGGAAGTGGACACAAAAGAGATTATAAAGAGGGCAATTGCAGATGGAAAACGGGTTGCAGTTCCAAAAGTGCAAGGCAAGGAGATAGAATTTATCTATATTTCTTCCCTAGAGGAGCTAAAAGAAGGGTATCAGCATATATTAGAACCAATAAATAACGATTGGGCAGATCCAACAAAGGAGATAAGTCCCCTTATGTTAATGCCGGGACTTGCATTTGACCATGCCGGGAATCGCATTGGATATGGTGGTGGATTTTATGATCGCTATTTAAAAAAATATCAGTCAGCATCCTTCTATAAATGTGCTCTTGGCTATGAATTTCAGCTGTTTGACCAGTTTGAACCGGAAGAATTTGATATCCCTGTGGATGGCATTATAACGCCAATAGAAATGGTAACTGTTAGTGACCTACATAGGAAGGGAGAAAGGGTGAAAGTATGGAATATTTAGTAGAGTTAGGAAAGAAGGCGAAAGCGGCCTCAACAAAGATGAATGTGCTAAGCCAACAACAAAAGAACGATGGCTTAAAGGCAGTTGCCCAGGCACTTGTGGCAAACAAGGATCGTATTCTGAAAGCCAATGAAGTAGATGTTAAGAACGCAGAGCAAAAAGGCGTAAAAGCTTCCCTTGTGGACCGTTTACGATTAACAGATGCCCGTATTGAAGGCATGAGCGAAGGATTGCTTCAGGTGATGGCATTACCAGATCCAATCGGAGAAGTGACGGGGATGACGGTTCGACCAAATGGCCTTCAGATTGGTACCAAACGTGTTCCACTTGGTGTTGTGGGCATTATTTTTGAATCCAGACCTAACGTAACGGCAGATGCTTTTGGCTTATGCTTTAAAACAAGTAATGCTGTCATCCTTAAAGGTGGTTCTGATGCCCTTTCCTCCAACATGGAAATCGTTTCTGTCATAAAAGAAGCCCTTACAAGTGTTGGCCTTCCAGAAGATGCAATCCAGTTAATCAATAAAACAGACCGTGCTGTGGTTAATCAGTTTATGAAAATGAATGATTACGTGGACGTCTTAATTCCAAGAGGCGGAGCAGGCTTAATCAAGGCAGTCGTAGAAAACGCAACAATTCCTGTAATTGAGACTGGAACTGGAAATTGTCACGTCTATGTCGATCAGTACGCAGACTTTACAATGGCACTTGATATTATTGAAAATGCAAAGACACAGCGTACCGGAGTATGTAATGCCATGGAATCCTTGGTTGTTCATAGCAAAGTGGCAGAGGAATTCCTGCCAATGTTATATAGCCGTCTGCTTGACAAACAGGTGGAATACCGTGGTGATGAAAGAGCTTGTGCAATTGTGAAAGAATTTGAAAAAGCAACGGATGAAGACTTCTATACGGAATTTTTAGATTTGATCATGTCAGTCAAAGTGGTAGATTCCATTGAAGAAGCAATTGCATTTATCAACGAGCATAATACAAAGCATAGTGAAGCAATCATTACAAAAGATTATGCAGCATCCCAGAAGTTCTTAAATGAAATCGATGCAGCGGCCGTTTACGTGAATGCTTCCACAAGATTTACGGATGGATTTGAGTTTGGATTTGGTGCAGAAATCGGCATTAGTACGCAAAAACTCCATGCCAGAGGTCCAATGGGGCTATTAGCCCTTACAACTACAAAATACATTATTTTTGGAAATGGACAGATCAGAGAATAGTCTATAGAATACAGAACGCATGTGGTAAGAAACATTACTACATGCGTTCTTTTACTCTATAGAAAAGTTCTCTCCGAGTTCTTCCCTATAGAGTAAAAAAGGCTTTCTAAAAAACAGAAAGCAAAGATGCACACTTACGCGGAAGGAGTTTATCACTTCGTGATCGCGTTCGGCGCGGTGTGTTTTGCAAGCAAAACACTTTGTTCAGAAACAGAAAGCCAAGAGGCGTACTTTAGATTTTATGGTATAATGAGAAAAGAATGACCGTTAAATATAGGAGGAGTATCATGAATGAGATGAATGAAATCCTACAAAAGTTAAGTACATATCCACAGGTAGATGCAATTGCAATTGGTGGCTCAAGGGCAACAAAACGGTTTGATGCAACATCTGATTATGATGTCTATATTTACTTAAATACAGAGCTTCCGGAACATATCAGAAGAAAAATCTTAGAGCCACAATGCAGCCATCTGGAGATTGGAAACCATTACTGGGAGTTAGAAGATAACGGGACATTAAATAATGGCATTGATTTTGATTTGGTATATCGAAATATCGCTGATTTTACAAGAGAGGTTGCAGACGTGGTTGAGCAAGGGCATTTTCGCAATAGTTATACTACTTGTTTCTGGCATAATCTGATGACTTGCCAAATCATCCATGAGCGAAATAATATGCTGACCAATTTAAAGAAACGGTTTGATGTGCCTTATCCAAAGAAGTTAAAACAGGCAATCCTTCATAATCATCTAAATCTGCTTCATGGCGTTTTACCATCCTTTGATGCACAGATTAAGAAGGCATATGGAAGAGGTGACTATGTGAGTGTGAACCATCGTACAACAGAATTTCTTGCCACTTATTTTGACCTGTTATTTGCCATAAATGAGACGTTCCACCCAGGTGAGAAGCGTTTAGTTTCCATTGCAAAAGAAACATGCAAGAAACTGCCGGAGCACTTTGAAGAAGATTTTGAGAAACTGTTCCAGATAATGTTTACCCAGGAAGTAAATCAAGTAATAGAACATCTGGTAAAGGAAATTACGGTGTTAGTGAAAGAGGAGACAAAGGATGAAGAAAACGATACTGATTGTCGATGATGATGTTGACTTGGCTGAGATCACATGTGACATGCTAAGCGAGTACGGATATCAGGTTACATTGGCCGCAGATGGAGAACACGCATATGAATTGTTACGGGATCATACATATGCCCTAATCTTATTGGATATTAACTTGCCTGTTGAGTCAGGATTTGAAATATGTAAGACATTACGGAAATTGTCAACGGTTCCAATTATCTTTGCCAGTGCAAGAACCAGTGAAAATGATAGAATAACTGGATATGACTTGGGAGGAGATGATTATCTTCCTAAGCCATATTCCTTAAAAGAACTGTTATCCAGAGTAAATGCATTGATGCGTCGAACGTATGGTTTTTTAGGACAGGATGAGCAGTATAAGTTTGGCAAGGTGGAAGTCAATATTTCAAAGCGTGAAGTAAAGAAAAATGGAGAAGTAATTTCCCTCTCATTAAAGGAATTTGACCTTTTAGCTTATTTGGTAAAACATAAGGAGCAGGCAATTAAAAAGGAAACACTGCTTCAGGAAGTGTGGGGAGCATTTAGCGAAGTAGAACTATCTACAGTGGCGGTACATATGCGCTGGCTTAGAGAAAAGCTGGAGGATGTTCCTGCAAAGCCAATCTACCTTAAGACTGTCTGGGGAGTTGGCTATATGTTAAGCGGGGAGGCCGACAAATGAAGAAACGTCTGACAGGAATTGGACTCGCCATGATTTTGCTGCTAAGCATATTTTATTGCTTCTGCCTTGAAAAGAACAAACAGCTTAACGATCAGGACTATCTTGATCTGCAGTATCTAGAGGTCAATGAGTTGATCTGGCTATCTAAGGACACCTCTACAGAAGGACAAGTAAGATATGAGGAAAAGCAAAAGGAATTTAAAGACCAGCTGGAGAAACAGAAGGAGGAGAAGCAGACAGATACAAAGTACCTTACCATAATGTATGTAGGATTTGTAATTCTGATTATACTTGGACTTTTGTTTATCTATATAGAAATCCTCAGACCTTTTGAAAAGCTTAAGGAGTTTGCATCAGAGATAGCTAGTGGTGATTTTACAAAACCCCTAGACTATGAACGGGGCAATTATTTTGGTGCATTTACATGGGCATTTGACCATATGAGGCGAGAAATCATTAAGGCAAGGTCTTGTGAGAAGCAGGCAATCGAAAATAATAAGACGGTCATAGCTACCTTGTCCCATGATATTAAGACTCCCATTGCATCCATCCGTGCCTATGCTGAAGGCTTAGATGCGGGGTTAAATAAAAGCATTGAGAAGCGTCATAAGTATACAGCGATTATAATAAAAAAATGTGATGAAGTAACTAAGCTTACCAATGATTTATTTTTACATTCTATTTCCGATTTGGATAAGCTGCAGATAACATGTGAGACTATGGACTTTGCCACGGTATTTCAAGAAATCCTGGCCGCACTACAAGGAAATTTCAATGATTTAAGACTTCTTGGGCCTTTACCGGACGCTTTGGTGAAGGTGGATGGGAAGCGTCTAGAACAGGTAATGGAAAACATAATTGGCAATGCAAGAAAGTATGCGAAAGGAACAATTGAACTAAAGGCAGTGAAAAAGGGAGAGGACCTGGTCATTACAATCAGAGATTTTGGAAATGGTATTTTAGACAAAGACCTTCCGTTTATCTTTGATAAGTTTTATCGTGGAGAAAATGTGGGAACCAAGGAGGGAGCAGGCTTGGGCCTATTTATTGTAAAATACATAATGGAACAGATGGATGGAACGGTAATGTTGAAAAATGAAACGCCTGGATTATTAGTAAAATTAACACTTCCAATTGTGATCTCTTAAAGATTTCTTAATAACTTACTTGCTAAAATAAAGGCATGAAGAAAAGGAGAGGATGTTTTTTATGAGAGAGACAATTGTAAAAGTAGTAGATGTATGTAAGAGTTTTGCTAATAACGGAGTGCAAAACCACGTATTAAATGGTGTGAGTTTAGAGTTATATAAAGAAGATTTTACCGTGATTATGGGGCCTTCAGGGGCAGGGAAATCAACATTGCTTTATAGTATATCAGGAATGGACAGAATCACCAGCGGGGAAGTTTATTTTGGAGACAGTGAAATTTCCAAATTAAAAGAGAGTGAGATGGCGTCCTTACGACGCACAGAATTTGGATTTATCTTTCAACAGATGCATTTGGTAAGCAATCTGACCTTATTTGAAAATGTTTCCGTTCCAGGTTACGTCAGCAAGACAAGGAAGGTCAGTCAAGTAAATACAAGGGCAAATGAGCTCCTTGAACAGGTAAATCTAACAGAACAGGTGAAGAGGATGCCAAGCCAGGTGTCAGGTGGAGAACAGCAACGAGCTGCTATTGCAAGGGCATTGATCAATGAGCCTAAAATCATATTTGCAGATGAGCCTACCGGTGCATTGAATAGAAAGAACAGCAATGATGTCATGAACTTGCTGACCAATATCAACCGTCAGGGACAGACGATCGTCATGGTAACCCATGATATGAAGGCAGCTATTCATGGAAACCGAATATTATATTTATCCGACGGAAGCATCTGTGGTGAACTTTCCCTTCCCCCTTATGAGGAAGAGGATCGGAAGAAGAGAGAGACCCAGCTAAATGCCTGGCTTTCTTCGATGGAATGGTAGGGGGTGGCAATTATGTATCTTATTCGCTTAGTGCGTGCCAGCCTTCGTTCTAAGAAGGGAAGCTTTATTAGCATTATTATACTCACTTTTGTGATTGCACTTTCATTTAGTACGATCATCAGCCTAAACAGTAATATAGAAAAACGTAGCAACGAAGCAACCGAGCAAATTCAAATGGGTGATTTGTTAATCATTACTGAATGGAACTCGGTATCTGAAGAACGGGTCAATAAAGCAAGAAAAATCAGTGAGGTAGCAAAGGTAGAGGAGAACAGCATTATTCTGTCGCATTTGCAAGTTGGTACAAAGAAAGGTGAAGACACTACCTGCTTTACAGCCTACCATCCTGAACAATATAACTATAATATTTTTTCCGATACGTTGCTTTCTTTCGAGAAGACGCCACAATCTCTTGAAAAAGGGGAAGTGTATTTACCAGTGAGCATGTATTATTCGTACTCCTGCAACGTGGGAGATACCGTTTCCTTGCAAAATGGCGATAACAAAGAGAATTTTACTGTTAAGGGATTTTTTGAAGAACCTTATATGGGAGCACAGACAATTGGATTAAAGTTAGCCTTAATGAATGAGGCGGATTTTAACCGACTCTACAAAGAAATCAATCCTGAGTTAAAGGATAAAAATAATATTTCCAAAGGAATTATGTTAGGTGTTTTTAAGACAAATGAATGCAAGCTTTCAAATTCTGAGTTTAAGAAGTTAATAAACTCTCAGTCAGCAATTGTAGATTATGGGATTGTAAGCCTTAGCAAGGACCAATGCCAAAGTTTTACCCTGATGTTTAATAACATACTAAGCGGGATAATGTATGCCTTTTTAGCCTTATTATCTGTTGTAGTATTGATCGTGATGGGACACTCCATAACAGGTAGTATTGATATGGAGTACACCAACTTAGGTGTTCTTAAGGCACTAGGAGTTACTAAACTATCGTTACGTTTAGTATTTATCATGGAATATATTATGGCTGAAGTCATTGGCTGTATACTAGGTATTTCCTTAAGCAAGATTGCAATTTATTATCTAAATCAAGTCTTTGTAATTGCAACAGGCCTGTTAAGCAAGTCTGTGATTGACTGGGGCGGCGTGCTTGCCTTATTAGTTGTCTTGCTTATGTTTAGTGCAGTATTTATCTTTTGGAAGACCAAAAAGATAGCAAAAATTTCGCCAATGCGTGCTATCCAAGGTGGAAAGGAAGAAGTCTATTTTCACAGCAGAATGGAAGCAAGTGTCTCTGGTAAACTGTTAAACCTTAGAATTGCATTTCGACAGATTACATCAAATAAAAAGCAGTATATCAGTGGCATCATAATCATCAGCCTGTTAGTATTCTTCCTTGTTTCAATAACAGCCTTAAACACCAGTATGGACTCTGAGCTGATTGAACGCTCTTTTGGCGGTGTATTTACAGATGTTAATGTGAAATATGATAAAGTCGATAAAAATCAGTTAGAGAAGACAATGGAGGAAGTAGAACAGAAGGTTGAAAAGATTGTTCCGATAAAGCAAGCCTTCTGTGTACGGTCTAGTTACTTTACGTTAAATGGAGAGGAGTATCATGGTTCCAGCAGTAGCAACCTGAATGTGATAAAGAGTGTAATTAAGGGGCGACTGCCTAAGTATGAAAATGAAGTGCTAATTACAAAGATTGTTGCCGACGAAATGGAACTTGCAATTGGTGATACGGTAACCATTGGTTACAAAGAAAAGACAGCAGACTATGTAATCTCTGGCTTTTACCAGGATACCACGGATTTAGGAAAATGCTTTGTGTTTTCTACGGAAGCTAGAAAGCGAATTGATCCTGACATGGTCTATGATAGTGAGGAGTTTACGCTGCAGGATAAGACCAAATCAAAAGACGTTGTAAAGATGCTTAATGAAGAGTATCAAGATATGCTCACCGTTACAGATTATAATGCTGACAACAACAATACAGGAGAGACTCTGATCAGTACGGTCCATATCTTGAATAACACCATTTATGTGGTGGCAGTAGTCTTTGCCTTAGTGGTGGTTATCCTTCTTTGTGGCAAGGCATTTTACAGGGAACAGACGGATATTGGAATTTATAAGGCAGTTGGTTTTACAAGCAAGGCTTTGCGCCTGCAGTTTGCATTTCGCTTCTTGTTTATTGCAATGATTGGCAGTGTGGTAGGTATCATATTGAATATAGGCCTGAATAACATGCTGATGGGGGCTTTGTTTAAAAACCTTGGAGTTGCTAATTACGAGACAGTTTATACGCTGGCAAGCTTTCTGTTGCCAACCATAACGATTTGTATCTGTTTCTTTGTTTTTGCCTATCTAGTGGCAGGAAAGATCAAGCGTGTGGATACCAAATCCCTAATAACTGAATAAATTAGTATCATGAGAGCGATGAATTCATATAATAATATAATGACAGTAAAGCAGAAAGGACCTATTTATATGAAGTTTATTGCTCTCAATCGTTTTTATTACTACAATGATCTAATAAATGATTCTTCCATGTTGAAAATAGCATATCCGGATCTGATCACGACAAAGTTTATTGGAAATACGGTGTCTAACCGAAGCATTCTTATGCTTAGGATTGGACGAGGAAAAAAGGGTATCATTATGACTGGTGGTGTTCATGGACGAGAGTCCATCAATCCGGTAGTACTTATGGCAATGATTGAGTATTATGCGCTGGCATGCACAGACGAGGTGGAACGTCTAGCGATTAAAACAAAGACAGGAGTTGATGTGTTAGAATTTTTTGAGGAGTATTCCTTATATGTGGTACCATTACTAAATCCCGATGGCTATATGATTGCCTTACGGGGATACAATATCATACATAATGAAGAGTTGCGTCTTAAGGCAAAATCCTTGAATCTTCCTTACGGGGAATGGAAAGGCAATGTAAATGGAATTGATATTAATCGTAATTTTCCTTCCCTTAATTTCAAGGAAAAGTTTGAAGGAGACGTACCAGGAAGCGAATTAGAAACAAAGACATTAATTCGTTTGTTTGAAGAGGTAGAGTCTGAGATATACCTTGATTTTCATTCTCGGGGAAAGCAGATTTTCTATTATAGAAAACAAATGCCAAGGGAGTATAATGAGAATTCTTTAAGGATTGCAATGAGATTAGAGAAAGCTACCGGTTATGAGCTTGTTAAGCCAGAAGATGAGATTGAAGGCAATGACAGTGGTGGAAATACTGTCCATTACTATTCAGAGGTATTTCATAAGCCGGCATTAACCATTGAAACTGTGCCAGAGCCTGCAAAGTTTCCACTGGCGCTAAAGTATCAGCGGATGACGTATGGCGAGATCTTATATGTACCCTTTTATCTGGTAGAATAGGTGGATTGGCAGCTTTTCAGATTGATAGGGATAGGAAGCAATTGATGATGCAAAGGCATTAGAGGTTGCTTTCTTTTTTTATTGATAGGAAAGCCAAGATGCGCACTTACGGTGAAGGAGTTTATCACTTCGTGATCGTGTTCGGCGCGGCAAAGTGTCTTCTCGCTAAGTAATGGAATTCAGACCATAGATGACAAATTGTTTCCAGATCGAGAAGCAGTGTATTTTAAAGCAGATACATTTAGTTGAAATTATTTAATGTATAAGAGGCTGCACCAATTTGCAAAAATTAAATATACTGATTATAAATGATTAGCAGGGGGAAATGATATGGTTATTACCCCAGGTATTAAGGATTGCGAGTTTACATATGAAAATGGGAAAAAGTTATTTGTATTGGTGGCAGAGGAGATTAATTGGGAGCTTGTGGATGGCATCTTTATTCGGGCATGGGGATATAATGGCTCTACACCAGGACCAACGATCCATGTCTTTCCTGGAGATGACGTCATCTTTCGAGTGGTGAATCATCTGCCGGTAGAAACAAGCGTACATTGGCATGGGCTGGAAGTTCCAAACGATATGGATGGAGTACCACCAATCGAGCCAAGTCCATTTATAAAGCCAGGCTGTTATGTGGATTATACGTTTACAATAGCGAACCCACCGGGAACCTATTTATATCATTCTCACGTGGATGTAATGACACAAGATAATGCGGGGCTGTTTGGCGGGCTGATTGTGGAAGACCCAGCAAACCAGAACAGGGAGCATTACAGAGATTACTTATGTATCTTGCAGGAATGGGCAATAAAAGAGTTGAAATGGGGGCAGCTATGTCCGGGATTATACCCACTGAATTTTGTCCGTCCATTCTTTAATTTCTTTACAATCAATGGAACTTGTTATCCAAAGACATTGCCACTTCTGACAAACTGCGGCGATACTGTACATGTACGCTTCGGCAATATTCAAATGCATCACCATCCAATCCATTTGCATGGACATCAGTTCAGTGTGGTGGCTGCCGATGGATTTCCAATTAAGGAAAGTGCTCAGATTTGTAAGAATACCATATTGGTTGCTTCAGGTGAAACCTGGGATATTGAATTTCTTGCAGATAATCCAGGCATCTGGCCAATGCACTGCCATATGCCACACCATGTGACCAATAATGGGGCACCACCGGTAGGAGGCATGTTTACCACGGTTAATTATTGCACAGGAACACCACCAGAATATCAATATTGTAATCCAGACTGGCCAAGACGAACCTAGCAGGTCTGTAATTTCCCGAAATTTACAATAATATGCACAAAAACTAAAAAAAATATACATTTAAAACAATTTATCTTGCACTTTTTTTCGATTACCGATATAATACTTACAGATAAAAGGGAAAGGAACTTTTTATGAGCAGAACAGAGTATAAAGAAAGTGCTTCAGAAGCTGCAAGACAATTGCAGTTCATGGAAGATCTGAAAGAAAGATTTAATCAAGTAAGCAATGAACTAGGTCGTCCTTTAACAGCATGCATTCGAACTTTTGGTTGCTAAAGAGTTTATTCCCATTAAGTGGAAAATACATACAATGAATTGCATTTAAACACAAAAAAGACTATCTACTATATTGTTAGATAGTCTTTTTTATATTTTTAAACAAGCCGTATTAATGTTTGGAAGTTAATAATGTAAATGATAAAATATATATTGGTATATACTTGTACGTATAGGGAGAACTTTTATTTGGAAAGGTATGAAGGAAAATGAAAAATTTTAGGGAGCTTAGTAAGGATTTAAAGGCAAGATTAAAGGTTGTTATAAAATTAAGTATTATGTACAGTATGCTTTGCGTAATACTTTATGTAGTTTTTACGTGGTTAGTTAAATTATTCCCCGACGATATAATGAAGCAGAAGACATTGTCTTGTGGATGGTATATTACTATTTTTTTGGTAGAGTGTATTCTCGGGGCATTATCATTGTACATAGTCTTAAAGTGTAAAAATATTAGATTTGTAGTAAGAGATTTACAAACATACATAAACTTTATAGTTGTTTTACAGTTTGGTTATTTTATAATTCAAGAAAAGGAATTATTATATTTTGTTTTTTCCGCAGGCTGTGTTGTATTTGTTTTAATTGCAGGCAGAATGTTAAAAACGATGGATGTTATTTCAAAACCTATAGATGAAAAAACAGAATTTACAGAATATGATCTTTATTCCGATGAGCCTGTGTCAAGTAAAGTATTATTATCAAAGCATCTACAACAGGAATTAGACAAAGTACAAAGGGTTATAGATAATCAGAATACAAATGCACCATTTACAATGTCATTTGAAGGTGAGTGGGGAAAAGGTAAAACTAGTGTTATGGTTTCGTTAGAGCAGGAATTATTAAAAAGAAAAGAAGGAAGTAAAAGATATTTTGTTTTAAAAATCGATACATTGCTATTTAAAACTACTGAGGATATTATTCTATATATAAAAAAATATTTACAAAGTCTATTTTTTATTTATAATGTAGATGTATTTCGGGTTAATAGATTAGATGATTATTTGAGTGTTATACTCGGAACTTTAGGTGAAGAAAGTAAGATTGTTGCCCACATAATATCATTAAGGATACAACCTGAGAATTGGTTTAGGAATGTTTATGAATCTAGAAAAGAATTTCAAAATAAGATTGAAAAGTTATTAGAGAACAGTGGAAGACAGAAAATAATATTATTAATAGATGATACTGACAGAGATAAGGATAAAGAAAAAGCAATTTTAGAAACACTTAAAGAGGTTTTTACTATAAATGGATTTTTAAGCATAGTTTTAAGAAAACAAGACTGTAATAATGATAACGAACTTGACAAGTTTATTCAGATGAGAATAAAGATAAATGATGACAAAAAAATAGAATATGATGGTCAAATAAACGAACTAATTAGAGTAGGTGGAAACAGGTATCTTGAGAGTATAGCTACAAAAGACTTAATGACTATTCAATGTTATACAAAATCATTAACAGAATATTATTCAAATTTACAGATTATTACAAAACTATTAGGTAAAAAGGAGAAAGTAGATGATGAAACTAATCTTCTATTTGATGTATTTATTATAGATATAGTTTATAATTCAAGAAACATTGGGGAGCATATTTCAAAAATTATTATGCAGTATGTTTCACAGCAACATGAAATAGGCAGATTAAAAAAAGAAATAGAGACGATTAAAAGAGAACATCCATCGGAGGAACAAAATTTTCTTATTATATATATTGAAAGTCAATTAAGTATATATTTTGACATTACAGATAGTGATATGAAATCAGAATATGATTGGATGGCAAGATTAAATCAGTTTACAAGCGATGCACCAATGCTTTTAAGGAAATTAATTAACATATTTAACAGAGGTACCTATGATGATTGTGAATGTTTCGAAGATATTTTAAATAAGTATTTAATTAATAAAACTTTACTTAAAGGTACTCATCAATTCATACGTAATGCTCAATATCAATTGGCTTGGCACCTTTTATTTGATAAAGATAAAAGAGGCTATCTTGATGAGTGTATTTCACAGCATAAAATTAATGAATTAATAGAAATACTTAAATCTAAATTGGAAATTGCAAATCAAAGAAGAATTGAAGTTATTTTATTAGAGGCATTTTTGGTTAATATAAGAAATATTGCAAATAGTCCAAGAACATTAAAATTTTTTATACGAGAATCAATATTATATGGAAGAAATTTATTAGAATACATATTAGAGAAAATAGAAATAGATGCGGAAATGGAAAAAAAATTATATCGTTTCTCTTCATCAAAGAATAAAATAGGTATGAAGGAGTTAGAAAACTTTTTAAACAAAGCATTTTATTACTATTACATTTATCAGCAGCTAGATGAAGCAAATAAAATGACTACTGATAGTTTTGTTACACTATACAGTATTGATGATAAATTTTATTTGGTGTACTACAGTGTCGAAGAAATCAAAGATAAAAAAGAAATTAAACTAAATTATAAAGTTATACCAATAGCTAGTTCTGATTGTGATTTAGATGAAACTGTCCTATGTGAGAAAATATTGGGAGTAATAAAAGAAGATAAAAGTATAAAAGATGCTAATAAGATACTCTTTTTTAATTTAAAATCAAATGAGGTGGAGTATATAAAAAACATGTATTAAATTATTTTTGTAGTGTAGAGGTATAAAGAAAAATTATCATTATGTTGAATTATACATAATTCTATTTACATAAATTATTTCACCTGTATAATAGAAATGATTACACTACTATAAAAATCATATTTGGAGGAAGAGATATGTCTATACTAACAGCGATTGGAGCATTTATAGGAGAAACAGCACTCAGTGGATTGACGTGGGATGCAATAAAAAATATACCTAATGTAGTTGATAGTTTTACTCTAAAATTTAAAAACTATTTTAAGACAAAAGAAAATGCAATGAAGGCACTTGAAATACTAGCATCGCAACCATGTTTGAACGAAAATGATCCTATTAGTTATGCGGCTGGTATTAGTACTGGCTTACCAGGTGCTTTAATAACAGAACAAAATAAAACAGAGTTTACTGAACAAATTAAAGAGTGGATAAAAGACAGAATAAAAAATGAAAGCTGTAATACTAATATACAAGTTATATCAGGTCTTGAAGTTAAAGATTATGCTATTGTTAACATAGGTATAAATCAGAATAATACTAATACTGGGAGATAGTAGATGAAAGAAAAGAATTTAGTTATAATTGATAAACCTCAATTAAATGATAATTCTAAAATTGTAGTTCAAGCCTTAGATGGTGAAATACACATTAATGCACAAGAAACATTTGATGATTACCTAACTAAACTTAGTAATCAAATAAGGGATGAAATTAACACAGTTAAATATAGTGCGCATTACTATAAGTCATCAGAGATAAAATTTTTAGGGCGCGAAGCTGAAATGAAAGAGTTGTCTGATTTTTGTTTAGCAGAGGAACAGATAAGATGGCTGGCAGTGACAGGTGTTGGAGGAATAGGAAAAAGTCGCCTGGTGTATGAATTTGTTAAGAATAACTTAGACAATTCTGATTGGAGATTTAGCTACTTAAAATGGGATGAATACAGTGCTACTGATTTGATTTCAACAACCAATTATGATGTATCAATTAATAGTGTTATAATACTTGACTATTTTGTGGCATTTAGCATGCAGGTTGGGAAGTTGATGAAAAGTATAAAACAATTAATAGGTGCTTCATCTAAAAAGGTTCGTTTTATATTAATAGAGAGAGAAAATTCAAAAAATTCTGCGTGGATGGACGGTCTCTTAAGTAGTGCAAAAACAGAATTGAAGCAATTGGCTTGGAATAAAATGATAGAGCTAGGCGAATTAGATAATACACAAATGTCTAATATTGTCAAAGAGTATTATCTCAAGTTATCTAATAAAGAAGTAAACAGAAAACAATTAAGAAAGATATTTAGTATATCAAAAAAAATTGACAATGATATGGAAAGACTTAGTACTATTCTTTTAATAACAGAGGCTTTTGCAGCAAATGGAAAAGTAAGTTTTAATGATTTAGAAAGTATAAACGAATGGTGGAATAAAAATGAACATTCAAGAATACTACAAATTGTTAATTCTAATCATAAGGTTTGTACAGCTTTTGAGGAAATTTTATGTCTATCAACAATAATTAACGGAATAAGTATAGAAGATATTGTTGAAAATCTTCCTAAACAGTATTCAATTATACGTGAATTTGTTCAGGAAAATGGAAAATCAATAAAAGAGCTATTAAACTCTATTAATATTGTACATGATCAAGAAGAGTTATATGTATATCCAGTAAAGCCAGATATATTAGGAGAGCTTTTTGTACTAAAACATTTAGAAAAAACAAAATTGGATAATGGTGATGTAAAAGGATTACATACATTAGCTCAATTAGCTTGGAATATTAATAATATTAGATATCATGGGTTCATTGAAAGAATATTTTATGACTATCCAGAAAATATAATGCTAAGTTTTAAATATTTATTAAGCCCTGAAGAAGTTGAAGTAATTATTAAATCAGATTTAAAGAAATCCGTTAATTATGCACAAATGCTATTGAATATTACATATTCGACGCAAAATAATGAGACTAGGAAAATAGCATTAGAAAAATTAGGACTTATTTATAATGCTATTAAGGATGAAACTATATCTGAGTACTATTGTATGGCCTTAGTTAATATGACGAAATTTGATCACAATTACAGTATGAATAATGATATCATTCGTATATTAAAAACGATTAGTAATATCGATACTAGTTTTTATATAGCTAATGCAATTACTAACTATTGTATCTTTGTTAGTGTACCTGATAAATTTAAATTAATTGATGAAATAAAATGTATTGTAATATCGAATGAAAATGATGGTGAAATCGAATTACAGTATATAAGTTGTTTGTGGAATTGTTTACTAGGAACAAAAGATGTTAAAATTAAGATGACATACATCTGTAGTTTATGTGAATTTGTAGCGAGTAGGAAACGGTTTATTCTAAAGACAACTTTGGAGATGTATTCTAGAATTTTAGTTGAAGACATTTTGAGTCTTGATATCCTAACCATCCGATACATTATGTCTACGTATTTTAAAAGTTTTGATTATGATTATTTTTATGATGATAATATTGAAGAGTATTTTATGGCTTTGGATAAATATGTAATGATTTTTCCGACTATTATGTTTAATTTTATGCAATTCAAAAAAATGTTTGAATTGATGCAAAAAATTGAAGCTTCAAATAGAAGTAGTTTTATTGTGAATTTTGTATGTAATTTAATTGAAAATTTAAGCGTTGATGTAACAGACGAAGGGATAGTAGAAGAAGCACACATGTGGTGTATGACGATAGATGACTGGATTGAAAAATCAGAATATACAGTAATGTATAAAAAAGATGCATATTTAGCTATTTTGCAATGTGAATATGCGTTACTATTACATTTTCAAATTCCAATAGATTTAAAACGTGATATTCTCAATCATATAAAAAAAAATTATGAGAAATATCCATATAATGATGATTATAAAATTTCTTATACGGGAAGTTTAGCAAAAGTTATTTGTGATTTAGAAGAAGGAATTGAAAAAGATTTATTAATTAAAGAGTTTAAGAGTATTTCATTTAACCAAAAGAAATATATTAATGCTTATTATGATCAGTATGCGTTTATTATGTATTAGCTCTTGTGATAAAATATCAAGAGTTAATATCATATATAGTGAGAAAAATACAAGTTTATAATAAATACAGATGAAATATCCAGCCTTTTAGATGAAGGAGCACGATGGAAAAAGGGGACGATATAAAATTTGTAAAAAGAGAACATATATATATGTATAAAGTCACCAAGTTTGTTTGGTGGCTTTTTTTATGCGAGAATTTTTTAGATATTTTGTGAAAGGGTAAATTAATTTAAGAATGCATTTTTATTGAAAATAGGGAAATGTATGATAAACTAAAGATAAATGTACATAAAAGTTAGAACTCAGGGAATGATTGTGTTTGGCATTTAGAGTCTGAAAGCTATATAAGAGTAATAAAAATTTTAATAATTAGAAAGGTGGATAGTCAACACTTTTTTAAACAACTTTTTTAAGGGTATTTTCTTTAAATTCTCTTGGTGTTAGGTAGCCCAAGGATGAATGGATTCTATGGTTGTTGAACCAGTTAACGTAATCGGAGAGTTCCAGTTTCAAATCCTCCAGTGAAGAAAATGTTCTGTTTTTTACGAACTCAGTTTTTATGATTTTATATGTTGCTTCTGCAACTGCATTATCATACGGACACCCCTTCATACTGAGTGAACGCTTGATTTCGAAAGCCTCAAGTGTGTCGTCAATCAGCTTGTTTTTGAATTCATTGCCTCGATCTGTATGAAAAATATTGATATTCTGTAAGCTTGTCTCTACTCTTGAAAAAGCCTGCATTACAAGCTTTGCATCCTTGTTTCTTCCAGCACTGTATCCAATGATTTCCCTGTTAAAGAGGTCAATAAGAAGACATATATAGTTCCAGCTGTTTCCTACTCGTACATATGTTAAATCACTTACTACTACGTTATGTTGTGGTTGTTCGTTAAATTTTCTATCCACGATATTAGCAATCTTATCTTCGTTACATTTTGCCTTATGTGGCTTGAACTGAGCGATTGTATAGGTTGATACCAGACCTTCCTGTTTCATTATTCGCCCAATTCGTCGGCGTGAAACCGTTAGCTCTTGTTTCTTCAATTCCTTCTTGATTTTACGGGTTCCATAATTATTATGGCTCTGGCGAAAAATTTCTTTAATAGTTGCAGTTAATAAACTTTCGTCTGTTTTCGCTTTTGCTTCGTAATAATAGGTTGCTCTTGGAAGCTTTAGGACGTCGCACATTGCTGATACAGAGTATTTATGAATATTTGCCTTTATTACATTTACTTTCGTCCTAGTATCAGCGCCGCTTGCTTTAAAATATCATTTTCCATCTCTAATTGCTTGTTACGTTTACGTAATTCAATTAGCTCATTTTCAAGATCAGAACGATTGTTCTTTTCCTTGAAAGAACCAGTAGTCTGAGATTGTTTAATCCATTTATCAAGTAGAGAAGAGGCAATGTCGTATTCACGAATAATATCACATTTTCTCTTTCCATTTAGATATAATTGAACAACTTGTTCTTTGAATTCATCGGTATATGTTCGGCGTGGTCTCTTTTCAGTCATGATGTTAAATCTCCTTTATTTATGATGTAATTCTACATGACCTTAAAAAAACTGTCTAGTTTATTGTAACCGATCCATATTACTTGGAAAAACACTTCGTTGTCTGTTAAGTTTGCGATATGTTGAGTTGAGGATTTCGAGGCATTTGTAGTATATATGACCTTTCTAATAGCTGCTGAGAACATGAAGATTGAAGAAATGGCATCCCAGTTTTGCTTCCAGCTTTTTATACAATTAAGATATTGTTTTGTCCACTTTTCAGTGACTTTTTTTAGGGCACTAAGTGTTCTTTCTTCAGTCGCTGCTTGATATATCGTCCTAAGATTAGTAGCAAAGGTTTAGGATCTTTACCAGCCACATATTCAAAAGTTTACGTATCTTATGAACAATGCAATGCTGCTATTTAGTCTTTGGAAAAGCCGTAGAAATAGCTTTTTTAATTCAGGAAAGCCCATCAGTACAGATGATTAAAATATCTTTTACACCTTAGTTTTAAATCCATTTAGCATAGAGAGCCAGTAATTAGCTCTCTCATTTTTACCAATCCAAATGAATGGTAAGCGTCCTCCTCTTTTTTCGTCGCAGTTAATGTCTAAAATAACGTAAGCTACAAGCTTACGAATAATGCAATTGTCTCATACTGAATAATGAATAGCGCCTATGTAACGTACCGGATAAACTTCTTTCAGCGAGCAATTCTGCCAATCTTCAATCTGTGGCATAATCTTTGACACATTCAAAAATATATCCCTAATTTATTATAATGAATTGTAAAAATGTTTCACATCCAATGTTGATGCTGATACGTTTTATTTTCCATTTGGTTACATATTATTCTTATAATCATGTTATTTAGAGTGAACGAGATGATAAGGCAGTTCAGGCTCTATATTAAGTATTCAATTTTTGTCTATGAAAGTATGTCATAAATAACATTCTATATAGTTTCTGTTACTTGAAAATATATTTATTAAATAATAAACATTTAATGTTGTGTAGATTTTTAATCGCACTGTTTTATCATAGTTTTTTTATTGTGAAATTATTGAAGGAGAATAATTATTTTGGTCAACAAAAGTTATTCGTTTGTATAGTCCACCAGTTTTATTAATAAGTTCATCAGGCCCTAAAACATTAACAAGATTAGCGATTTGTTTCCTTTTTTGATCGAGATCTTTATAAAAAATAACTGTACATACATTTGGATTACAAATTATGGCATGCAAAATATCGCTATCGGTTTTATCTAATGAATGACCGAATATATATAAAGTGTATAAAATATCAGATTTAGATGTTGATGTATAAATGAAATCCTCATATTCAATTGGATCCGCATCGAAATCATAATTTATACGATTAGCCCTAATGTTGTCGATTAGCTCTACAAAGTCTGAGCCAGTTTGTTTGAGTATACGTTGATAGAATTTCTTGAATTCAATAAATTCTATTTTTGTTTTTTTTTCATCATTTTTGAGATATTCATCAATCCCTAATACCATATTATTAGTCTCAAGTGAATTGTTAGTATCAGCTCTTCCATGAATATAATAAAAGGTTGGATTTTTTGAGTATAGTTTTAAGTAGGTCTGAGTGTAATTAAAACTTAAAATACAATCAATGTTAAGTGAACTAATTAATGGAAGAGGATTGATGCATTGAATATTATCAATATAATCGGCTAAATAAATTTCGAAGCAACGTATTAATTTATTTAGATCGTTTAAGAGAGTATCTATTAGCTGCTTATATGTATAAGAGGTATTGGTTGCATTTGATAAAATGAAAGTGGATAAGAATGGTGTTGATAGCTGTTCTATACTTGAGTAAACGTTTTTTTCTCCTAAATCTTTATCAAGCGATTGAATAACATTTGATATCTCTGATTCAAAATCAATCCAGTTTTCTAAGCCATGCATATCACATTGCACAAAATAGTCTAACCATATATTGTTAATTGAATACTCTATTAATTCATCATTTATAGGAGTTCTTTCAGATGATAATAGTTTTTGTTTGATTAAACTAATAATTCTTGGATCAAGATTATAGCAATTGATTTCGTTTAGACTGATGTTGTGGGTATCTATTTGTGGTTGTATATATTTAATTAATTGCATAAAATTCAAAAAATCAGTGTATTTGGTCGGTAATTTATGTGCTAGATCAAAACCATTACCAATAAGCAAAATGTTTGACATAATCGCCTCCGTATTTTGTTGTTTTCGATTTTATTATATCAGAAAATGTTCCTAAAAGAAACATTAGAATAAATATCTGCGAATATTATAGTAATAGATCTAATGAGAATTCTGGTTAATATTGGACAAATTATGATACGTTAATTTAGCGATACAACAATCATAGATATAGTAAAAACAATAGCTAAAAAATAAAATTTTAGAGGAGGTTAATTAGGTAAAATAACGTTAAAGATTGTCTAGAGATTAATAATATACACACTAGACAAGAGTCGGAAGGTTAAAAACACATGTATTGCCAGGAAATAGGCATATTTATGGTTAAACCGACAGAAGAAGAAAAAAAGCGGTTCAAAAGTAACTAAATTATTGACTAATCCAATAATGTCTAGTAGTATTATATTATTGTAAAAAAGTCAAGGAGTAAAATGTATGGAAACTAATAAATACACTAATGATTCTATTGAAGAAGCAATTAATAATATAGATTTATCCCAAAATCCAAAATTAGAAGAGCCATTTAGACAATATTGGTATATAGCAAAGTGTAGAGAGACTTTAGCTAAAAAGGCAAAAGAATTAGGAAAAAGCACACTTACTGCGAAAATTGTCACATTAGGCTGTCAAATGAATGCACGTGACTCAGAAAAGATTGCTGGTACATTAGAAAAAATCGGCTATAAAATGGTTGAAAATGAAGATGCAGATTTTGTACTTTACAACACATGTACAGTACGCGAAAATGCAAATTTAAAAGTATATGGTAATCTTGGACATTTAAATAAATTAAAACGTAAAAATCCACACATGATGATTGCTTTATGTGGATGTATGATGCAGGAAGAAGCAGTAGTAACAAAAATTCAGAAAAACTACAAATATGTAGATATCATTTTTGGTACACATAATATCTTCAAATTAGCAGAATTAATTCAAGCTCGTCTTGATTCTAACAGCATGATTGTTGATATTTGGAAAGAAGCGAAAGAAATCGTGGAAGATCTTCCAAGTGAACGTAAATTCAAATACAAAGCAGGCGTTAACATTATGTACGGATGCAACAACTTCTGTACGTACTGCATCGTTCCTTATGTAAGAGGACGTGAAAGAAGCCGTGAAATTAAGGATATCGTTCGCGAAATTGAAGGTTTAGTAGCAGATGGTGTTGTTGAAATCATGCTTCTCGGTCAAAATGTAAACTCTTATGGTAAAAATGGCCTTGAAGAAAAGACTACATTTGCAGAGTTATTAAAAGAAGTAGAAAAGATTGAAGGATTAAAACGTATTCGTTTCATGACTCCTCACCCTAAAGATTTCTCTGATGATGTTATTGAAGTTATGAAAGATTCTAAGAAAATCTGCAAACATGTGCATTTGCCAGTTCAATCGGGTAGCTCAGAAATCTTAAGAAAGATGAATCGCCACTATACGAAAGAATCTTACTTAGATCTTGTAAGTCGTGTAAAAGCAGCAATTCCAGATGTTGGCTTAACAACGGATATTATCGTAGGTTTCCCTGGTGAAACAGAAGAAAACTTTGAAGATACATTAGACGTTGTAAGAAAAGTTGGCTATGAAGCAAGCTTTAACTTTATTTACTCCAAACGTACAGGTACTCCTGCAGCGACTATGGAAAATCAAGTACCAGAGGATGTTGTTCATGAAAGATTTAATCGTTTACTTGAAACCGTTCATGAGACTTCTACAGTGGAAAATGCAAAACACCAAGGAACAATTCAAGATGTATTAGTAGAATCAGTAAATACACATGAAGAAGGATTTGTATCTGGTCGTCTAAGTAACAACTTATTAGTACATTTCAAAGGGGATCCAGAGCTAATTGGTACAATCGTAAATGTTCGTTTAGATGAAGCAAAAGGATTCTACTATATTGGAGAATTAGTATAAAACTTAATTAGTAAGTGGTAATAAAAAGGTCTGTAGAGAATACAGGCCTTTTATTTGTATATGGCAATATAACTGATCGGATATATACTCTGGAGAGATAGTATTCCAGCATATAGCTATATGGAGTGAAGAGCAGTATATACATTATGCATTGATGAATTCATCTATAAGTGTAACTATATTTTTAAAGGACTTAGATAGTAGGGATAACGATAGTTGATATTTTCTTGAAATAGGGATTATAATAATTGTATATTTATGGAATATAGAACGCAAGTACTATATTCTATAAAGTAAAAAATGGAGGTGATAAAAGTACTTAGATAATGTCTCAGACTAAACTACAGTAAAAATAGTTTATAAAATAGCTTAGGACAAAATAGGTACATAATTTACCAAACAAATAAGGAGTAATTCATTCTTACCGAATAATTTTCCATAGAATATTATGAGATGACTTTTAATAGCTATACTTAACGATAAGTAATAATGTTTAGTATAAAAATTAAGGAGGTGTTTGTTATGGAAGATACATACGAAGAGTGGATTAGAAATAATAATATAAGGACACAAGAAGATTGGGAACAGTTTAAGAAAACACACCCACTTCCTGATATGGGGATATTCCTTGTTCCACCCAAAATACCATATAAAGAGCCAAAATCAAATGAAAAAAAGGAAGAAATATAACTTAGGGGTTTGACTTACTGTAATTAATTTAGTATGATAATATCAATAACCAACATAATATGAATAATTGTTACTGAAAATACTATTTTATTAGTTAGTTCACTACAATAAGTGCCAGATTTTAAATTAATGACTAGATGAAAGTTAATCTAACATTAACCGTACTAAATCGACACACGGTTGCCAGATGAATGCCCGTGATTCAGAGAAGATCGCTGGTACGTTAGAAAGAATCGGTTACCAAATTGTTGAAAAAGAAGATGCAGATTTTGTACTTTACAATACATGTACAGTACGTGAAAATGCTAACTTGAAAGTGTATGGCAATCTTGGACATTTAAATAAATCAAAACGTAAAAACCCACACATGATGATCGCATTATGTGGTTGTATGATGCAGGAAGATGCAGTAGTAGAACGTATTCAGAAAAACTACAAATACGTAGATATCATCTTCGGTACCCACAATATTTATAAATTAGCAGAGTTAATTCAAGCTCGTCTTGATTCTAAGAGTATGATCGTTGACATCTGGAAAGAAGCGAAAGAAATCGTAGAAGACCTTCCAAGTGAACGTAAATTCAAATACAAAGCCGGTGTAAACATTATGTACGGATGTAACAACTTCTGTACGTACTGTATCGTTCCTTATGTTAGAGGACGCGAAAGAAGCCGTGAAATCAAAGATATCGTACGTGAAATCGAAGGATTAGTAGCAGATGGCGTTGTAGAAATCATGCTTCTTGGTCAAAACGTAAACTCTTACGGAAGACATGGTCTTGAAGAAAAGACTACATTTGCAGAGTTATTAAAAGAAGTGGAAAAGATTGAAGGATTAAAACGTATCCGTTTCATGACTCCACATCCAAAGGATTTCTCTGACGACGTAATCGAAGTAATGAAGAATTCTACAAAAATCTGTAAACACGTGCATTTACCAGTACAATCTGGTAGTTCAGAGATCTTAAGAAAGATGAATCGTCACTATACGAAAGAAGCTTATCTTGATCTTGTAAGCCGCGTAAAAGCAGCAATTCCAGATGTTGGATTAACAACAGATATCATCGTTGGTTTCCCTGGTGAAACAGAAGAAAACTTCGAAGATACTTTAGATGTAGTAAGAAAAGTTGGCTATGAAGCAAGCTTTAACTTCATCTACTCCAAACGTAGCGGTACACCTGCGGCAACTATGGAAAATCAAGTACCAGAAGATGTAATCCATGAAAGATTCAATCGTTTACTTGAAACAGTTCATGAGACTTCTACTGTGGAAAATGCAAAACATCAAGGAACTATTCAAGATGTTTTAGTTGAATCCGTGAATACTCACGAAGAAGGATTTGTATCCGGTCGTCTAAGCAATAACCTATTAGTACATTTCAAAGGTACTGAGGACATGATTGGTACAATCGTAAATGTTCGTCTTGATGAAGCAAAAGGCTTCTACTATATCGGCGAAATCGTTTAAGTTAATTTCTAGTCAGCGGGATACCTACCGCTTTCTAGTTTTCCTATATACATTCATAAAAATAACAGTTTCCTTAGACACTATGAAATCTTGCTTTAACGATTTCAGGTTGATCTAGAGATGTAAGTAGTATGGAAGCTGTCGGTGAATCGGTTCAAAAATGATATCATATCAGCAGGAAGCAAGGTAATGAGGCGTCCTGACCCTTATCCGACAAGGTTAACCTCCTTGTGATAAGGGGTACATAACAAATAAGGTATAAGAATATTCTTTTACATGAAGAGCCGGGTGCTTAAGCTGCATCTGGCTCTTTTGACTTGCTCGTGTAGCGGGCCAAAGTCATACTTAAATGTTATGAAAAAGAAAAGTGTAAATACGAATGAAAATGAAAAGACTAAGTAGTAAGTCCATATCAATGGCATATGAGCTTACGGCTTAGTTTTTTGTGTTTTTAGGAACGATAAGGAAAGGATATAAACTATGAGTGGAACAATAAATGAAAATAAAAGAAGAGCACTGGATGCAGCGTTAACTAAAATTGAAAAAGATTTTGGTCAGGGAGCAATTATGCGTCTTGGTGATTCGAAAGGATTTGCGGAGGTTGAGGTTGTACCGACAGGCTCCTTAAGCTTAGATATTGCATTAGGACTTGGTGGCATTCCAAAGGGAAGAGTTGTTGAAATCTATGGTCCAGAATCAAGTGGTAAGACAACACTTACGTTGCATATGGTTGCAGAGATACAAAAACGTGGCGGGACAGCAGCATTTATCGATGCGGAACATGCCTTAGACCCTGCCTATGCAAAAAAGATTGGCGTAGATATTGATGAACTTTATATTTCACAGCCAGATAACGGAGAACAAGCACTTGAAATTGCTGAAACAATGGTTCGATCCAATGCCATTGATATCGTAGTAATTGACTCGGTTGCTGCTCTTGTTCCAAAGGCTGAAATCGATGGTGACATGGGAGACAGTCATGTTGGTAGACAAGCAAGGCTGATGTCTCAAGCACTTAGAAAGCTTACTCCGGTTGTAAGTAAGTCGAATTGTATCGTTATCTTTATCAACCAGATTCGTGAAAAAGTTGGTGTTATGTTTGGTAGCCCGGAAACAACAACAGGTGGACGTGCATTAAAGTTCTATGCATCCGTAAGAATGGATATCCGTCGTATTGAATCTTTAAAAGTAGCTGGAGAGATCGTTGGTAACCGTGCAAGAGTAAAAGTAGTAAAGAATAAGATTGCACCACCATTTAAAGAAGCAATCTTTGATATTATGTTTGGACAGGGAATCTCACGAGAAGGCGACATCCTTGACTTAGCAGCAGAATTGAATATTGTAAATAAAAGTGGTGCCTGGTATTCCTATGGGGAAAGCAAGATTGCACAAGGCCGTGAAGCAGCAAAGGTATTCTTAGCTGAACATCCTGAAATGCTAGCTGAAATTGAAGGAAAAGTCAGAGAACACTATAATTTAAATTCGTAAGTTAAAACGTTAGTGCTTGTTTATTAGAAATGGTCTGGTGTAAATGCATCAGGCCATTTCATCTGTTCTTAGTAGTATAAATGTAAATAAAAAGTAAAAATTTAATAAAATAGAATAAATTTTTAGGTGGGATAAAAGGTCGATTAATGGTATAATAGCTTTGAATGACAAAAAAGGAGCTTATAGAATGAATCTTAGAGCACAAATTAGAGAATTTAATCCTTGGAATGAGCAAGAGAAAAAGGAAAAAGAACTAATTGGTTC
This sequence comes from bacterium, assembly GCA_030535455.1. Classification (GTDB taxonomy): domain Bacteria; phylum Bacillota; class Clostridia; order Lachnospirales; family Lachnospiraceae; genus KM106-2. The sequence goes on along the minus strand of JAUNJY010000005.1, from coordinate 67,260 downwards.
TTATATGGATCAGTTTGATAATATCTTTGACCGTGAGAATGAGATGGTGCATATGACTGCATCTTCCTGGTTAGTAAATAAAGAACGTACAAAAGTACTTATGATTTACCATAATATCTATAATTCATGGGCTTGGACAGGCGGTCATGCAGATGGAGACCAAGATCTTCTCAATGTTGCCATGAAAGAAGCACAGGAAGAGACAGGGCTTATTCATGTGACTCCTGTAACAGAGGATATTTTTTCTTTAGAAATCCTTGGTGTAAATGGCCATGTGAAAAAAGGTAAGTTTGTAGGAACTCATATGCATTTAAATGTAACTTATCTATTAGAAGCAAATGAGGCGGAAGAACTTCGCGTGAAACCGGACGAAAACAGCGGGGTAAAATGGGTAGGATTACAGGAGGCAGTAGAACTTTCTACAGAGCCATATATGAAAGAAATCTATCAGAAACTTAATGCAAAATTAAAAGCAAGATAAAAATAGTGATACTTTGACAAAACGACGAGACATAGGAAGGATGATAAATTGGTGTTAGTAATTGGCGGAATGATAGGGCTTGGTAAGACAAGCGTAGCAGAAATGTTAGGTGAACATTTTGACACAACAGTATATTATGAAAGTGTTGATGATAATAAAATCCTTCCATTATTTTATACAGCGAGTCCTGAAGAGATTCAGGCAAAGCGATATCCATTTTTATTACAATTATGGTTTTTAGATACACGATTTAAGGCAATCAAACAGGCATTACATGATCAAAATAATGTGCTTGACCGTAGTATTTACGAAGATTGGTATTTCGCAAAGAAAAATGTTGAACTTGGAAGAATTTCTGGACTTGAAATGGAAGTGTATGAGAACTTATTAGATAATATGTTAGAAGAGTTAGACGAGCTTCCAAAGAAAGCGCCGGATCTTATGATCTACTTAAAAGGCAGCTTTGAAACAGTACTTGAACGTATTGGAAAACGTGGTCGTGACTATGAGCTTGATAAGAGCTTGGAAGCCTATTACCGTTTCCTTTGGGAAGGATATGATGACTGGGTATTCAATCATTATAAGGCAAGTGAGATCCTAGTGATTGATGCAGATAAGACTGATATCGTAAACAATAAAGAAGACCGTGCAAGAGTACTTCGTGAAGTTGAAGAAAAATTAAAAGAATTGCGTGGATAGGAAAAGGGAGCATATGCTCCCTTTTTTGTTAGCATTAATTTGACGTAACAGGTTCTGATCCTGGAAGTGGCAGTAAGTCATTGTCATTTTCTAAGGAAAAGTTTTTGACGTCGTCCCGGTCCCACAGCAGTACATAGTTACTTTCAGCCAGACGTTTGGCATTAGGAGTAAAGTAATTGTTTGTTATGACAACGGCAAGCTGGGCATTATAATACTCCTTAGAGGCAACCGCTTCTTGAATGGCCTGAATACCTACTTTTACTCCATTATAATGTCTTGCCTGTACCACATAGGTATATCCATCCTTCTTTAGGATCAAATCTGTGCCATATTCATTGGACATTGGCGTCATAGTTGCATTATAGCCGGCACCTTCAAAGAACTGTTGTAAATATTCTTCAAATTCCACACCTGTCATGATGTCAATTTCATCTATGGTTGCAATTCGCCGTTCTTGTCTCTGATCCAGCAGATAAAAGGCAATCAAACCAAAGATCACGATGATGCCTGTAATAATAACAAGAAACTTACCTAAGCGGATATAATCAATTGAACAAAGAAGAGCGATAATCAAGCACAGAATATAGGGAGAATTTATTTTTATAGAGGAAATACCTCCTTTTTTAGCCATCAAACTACCACCTTTCCTTATATTTTTATATAATTAGAGTTTATCCTAAAATATTTAGAATATGCCTGTGCACACTAGTTAATACATAGAAAAAGCAAGGAGAGGAGAATGAAACATGACGAAAAATACGATAAGGGGTTATGTGGAAGCAGATCAGAAGCTATTTACACAAACTGCATTAGCCAAATTAAACAAGTCACTACCTTTGTAGGAAACCATTATATGTTTTCAGAGAGACAGCGCCTGGCACTTACGCGCAGCAGTTCCACGGATCAGGCTATTGAATCCCGTGTAGGAAAGCTGGTCCGTCTATAGAAGATGTCGAATTCAGTCATACAAAAATAGACAGTAAATGGATTTATATTCTTGACATGTGAGCGAGTGCTAACTATGATAAAGATATCTGGTGAGCATCCGCTCACTTGTAATGTGGAAGTGAAAAAGCCAAAGGAGGTGCAGTGTATGACAACCAAAGAGAAAATAGTAAGCGAGTCATTGAAGTTATTTTCAATAAATGGATTTGACGCAGTATCGGTACGAACCATTGCAGCCCATGTAGGTGTCAGAGACAGCGCGCTATACAAGCATTTTCCCAGTAAGCAGGCAATCTTAGAGGTGATTGTTGAGGAGTCAAAGAACCGTTTTTATGAGAAATACAAGGAACTGCTGGCCAAGCGAATGGATAATCTTCCATTTGATGAAATCTGCCTTTCCATGTTCCGTTTTCAGACAGGAGATGAGTGGATCGTCAGTTTTAGAAGGCTGTTAATGATTGAACAGTTTAAAAACAAGAAGATGGCAGATATTTATAAGGAACTGTTTATTGACCTGCCCATTGGCCATCAGGAAGAACTGTTTCAAAAGCTAATTAATGCAGGCGTGATGAAGGATTATAATGCCAGGGTAATGGCCATCGAGCTATATGCCCCATTTTTTCTATATCATACGGTAGAAGAAGATAAACAGGAGCTTACTAAGCTTTTTCGAATTCATGTAAATAACTTTGCAGAGAAGTATTTTACCTATTATGAAAAGGAAAAGGGGAATGAATATGGGAGTTATGTTGATCAATAAAAAGTTTGTAAAAAGCAATAAGCAATTAAAGCGGATACAAAAACAGAATCTAAAGAAATACCGGAAAAACAGGGGAAGATATCCAAAAGCAAAGATTGGAAAGGTCATTGAACTGCAATCGGATAAGGTAATCAATCTGTCACAGGAAACAGGAAACGAGATAACACCATTGTCTTTATCGGCGCAGGAGATAATAGATGGTATCAGTAAAGCTGAGATCACCGGGCAAAGCGGCTCTGGATTTCCTACAGCAAAGAAGATTGAGGCGGTAAAAAATGCAGATGCGAAAGAGAAGTATCTAGTAATTAATGCAGTGGCCTGTGACCCAGGATTATTACAGGACGCATGGATTTTAGAAAATAGGAAACCTGAAGTACAAAAGGGCATTGCCCTGTTAAAGAAATGCATACCATTTAAACGTGTAGTCATTGGCTCTAAGGAGAATACACCCAATCGATATCCAATGGGAGAAGAAAAAATCCTGATTCATCAGCTGTTACAAATTCCACTATCAAGAGAACAATTTCCTGCAGAGCAAGGCATTTTAGTGCTTAACATACAGACCATACTAAAAATCTACGAAACCTTTTATAAAAATAGCAGTCGCAAGACAAAATACATAACGGTAGCAAATTTACAATCAGGACAAGGACAGGTGCTAAATGCCTATATTGGAGCGTCAATTGCAGAAATTTTAGCAAATACCACACTTGGCTATGAGAAGAGTGCTGACGTTTATGCAGGCACCGGAGTCATGGATGCCGAAAAGAGGGCCATTACAGATACCATAACGGAGCAAACGAATTTAGTTGCGTTTGGACCTGCAGCAACATTTGATAATGAGGCAAAATGCAAGATGTGCGGGGCGTGTAAGCGAAAATGTCCAATGCATGTGGAAGTTGTCAAAATTCTTCATTCCATCAAGGAAAACAATACGGAGCATTTAAAAGACTATAAGATCATGGACTGCATTGGCTGTGGAACTTGTTCCTATTATTGTGCAGCAGGCCGTAACATTATGGAAATGGTACAACAACAAAAGGAAAGATTAAAGTAAGATGAAAAAGACCATACAAGACTATAAAGAAGCAATTTTAAGCTTACCATTAAAAAATACCTATAAGAAAGAGGAACTACTAATTCCTCCACTGCAAATCGAAAAAGAAGGGAATGTGGAGATTTACTATGCTCCCCATAATGAGCATATCAATCCAAAGGCCAAGGTATTTATTATCGGTATAACGCCAGGATTTCAGCAATTGAATGAGGCAATTGTGACAGCAAGAAAAGGATTAGAAGAAGGAAAAAGCATTCCACAAATACAATATGAATGCAAGGCGGCAGCCCGTTTTTCTGGCTCGCTTCGTAAGAATATAATAAGCATGTTAGATGAAATCGGCTTAAATCAAGCCTTAGGAATTACAACATGTGAAGAACTTTTTACAGCCAAGGATGAACTGCTTCATACCGTATCTTTAATTCCTTACTCTGTATTTGTTAAGGGCGCAAATTACTCGGGACATACGCCAAAACTTTTAAAAAGCGAATTCCTTATGAAGTATATTTATGAAAACTTTTTAGAGGAGTATAACCAGTTACAATGTCCAAAAGAAGTGCTGTTAATTCCCCTAGGAAGAGCGGTAGAAGAGGTACTTGTAAGACTTTCAGATGAAGGAAAAGTGGAACGTAATCAGATCTTACTTGGCTTTCCGCATCCATCAGGTGCCAATGTAAATCGTTTGTCCCAGCTTAGAGAGAATAAGCCGGAAATGATGGCATTTTTAGAAGCCTGGTCCAAAGAAGACAGGAAAAGAGGGTTTTAATGGGAACAGAAAAGAAGGCAATGTTTGCAGGCGGCTGTTTTTGGTGCATGGTTAAGCCGTTTGATGCGTTTGATGGAGTCAGTGCGGTAACCGTTGGTTATACCGGCGGTCATGTAAATGATCCCACATATGAACAGGTGTGTGCCGGAGATACGGGACATTATGAGGCAGTGGAGATTATCTATGATGAAAGCAAACTAGGTTACAGAGACCTTGTGGAAGCATTTTTTATGAGCATTGACCCAACAGATGCAGGCGGGCAGTTCCATGATCGTGGAAAAAGTTATCAAACTGCTGTCTTTTATCTGGATGAGGAACAGAGAAAGATTGCGGAGCACTATAAAAGGGAACTAAACGAAAGCAAGCGGTTTCCGGGTGAAATTGTCACTCCGATATTGCCTGCAGAGCCTTTTTATAAGGCAGAAGAGTATCATCAGGAGTATTATAAGAAAAATCCATTCCGTTATCGCAACTATTATCAAGCATCCGGAAGAAAAGAGTTTGTGGAGAAGGCTTGGAAGATGCCTATGATGACCAAGGAAGAGCTGAAACAAACACTGACACCACTACAATACAAGGTGACTCAGGAGAATGGTACAGAGCCTCCATATCAGAATGAATTCGATGAGCATTTTGAAGAGGGCATCTATGTAGATGTGGTAAGCAAGAAGCCTTTATTCTCATCCAGAGATAAATATAACTCTGGATGTGGCTGGCCTGCATTTACAAAACCTATTAATCAAGGATTTGTGAAAGAGGAAAGGGACTTGAGTCATGGCATGTTTCGTACGGAGGTGAGAAGCCGCCTGGCAGACTCCCATCTTGGACATGTATTTGAGGATGGGCCAAAGGAAACCGGCGGACTTCGGTATTGTATTAATTCCGCAGCATTAGAATTCATTCCTAAGGAACAGATGGAAGAGAAGGGCTATGGAGAATACCTGAATTATCTATAAGGTGAAACTTAAATTAGTGGATGGGCATATAGGATAACTGCTTTCGTATATGCCCAAAACACCTGTTGTATCATCAATTAGTATGAAGGTTAAAAGTTAAATTCATTTATCCAGTCAAAGTCGCCTGAAGTTTCTACAGAATCAGGCCAGTGGCGGCACCAGTCAGGAACCTCTGGCTTTTCTACCCGGTCAAGGCTTGGCGTATAAGGCTTTATATCTAGGACAGGGCTTTCATCTAAGGCATCAATATAGGATATGCCAATAATGCCTTGCTCCAAATCAACATAGGTAATCTCAACGCAGGAAAGCGCAATCGGATTAGGACGCATAGGAGACCTGGTAGCAAATGTGCCAAGTACTTCTGGTCCATGTACATATGGTTTCTGCTCTGTAAGATGGCTGCGGCAAGTAAATGTATCGCAATGATCAAACCACCAAAGCACCTGCAGATTGCCAAAGCCTTCAAGACCAGTAATAGCAGCAAGGTATTGTTTCTCTATCCGTATTTTTGCTTCACTGTCAGAGACAGAAAGTGTGCCAATAGGTGTGATAAAATATTTTTCCATAAAGAAATCTCCTTTAACGAGTTATTTGCGGTACCGTTAACCTTTATTTTAGCAGTAGTTTTTTATACTTCAACTACAAATATAAAATCAGTTTATGTCGAATTAAAAATAAGCGAAAGGAAGTTAAATACATATGAGTAAAATCTATAGAATTACAGAATTTGGAGCCATTTCAGATGGAGTCACAAATAATGCAAAGGCAATCCAGAAAGCAATTAATAAGGCAGCAGTCACAGGAGGAACTGTAATCGTTCCAGCAGGTAACTTTTTAAGCGGCACGATTGTATTAAAGAGCAATATTGAGCTTCATTTGGAAGCTGGTGCAGTCTTAATCAGTAGTTTAAAAGAAGAAGATATCTTAGACTTTGCAAGCCTGTTTGAAGATGAAAATAAAGAGACCGGATGGGACGGCGGATGCTTCTTATTTGCATGTCATCAGAAGAATATCACAATCTCAGGAGAAGGGACTATTTATGGACAAGGAGACAAGGTATTCTTTGATGATGACACGGATGGAGGATTTCATGAGTCACCAAAGAATGTAACCGCATTTCGCCCAAGGACGACCTTTTTCGAGGACGTGACAAACTTGACAATCAAAGATATCACAATCAAAGACGCTGCCTTTTGGACCCTTCATATGGCAGGATGCAACCATGTCCTTGTTTCACAAATTAAAATCCTTAACGATGTTCGAGGCGCAAATAATGACGGAATTGACCCGGATTGCTGCAAGGATGTAATCATTACTGGCTGTATTGTAAAAACAGGAGACGATGCAATTGTTGTAAAGTCTACAAAACCTATGGCTGAAAAATATGGAAGCTGTGAAAATATCGTAATCAGTAATTGTATCTTGTATTCTCACGACTCCGCATTAAAGATTGGTACCGAAACCCATGGGGATATCCGAAATGTTATATTAAGTGACTGTATTGCAAAGGATTGTTCTAGAGGTGTTGGTATCTGGGTAAGAGACGGTGCAACTATTGAAGATATACATATACATAATGTTACAGGGAGTGTAAGAAAATACGCAGATGCTATACGAGAAGACGGACCAGCTATGTGGTGGGGAAATGGTGAGGCAATCTTTATTAATGCCACAAATCGTAAGGGCAAGGTAAATTATCCAGGAAAAATAAAAAATGTAACGTTTGACCATATCTATATGAAAGCAGAGTCCTCCATTTTTATTGGAGGTGAGGAGTATTCCAAAATTGAAGATGTGATCCTTTCGGATATTGACCTTACATTAGTGAAACAAGGAACGCAAGCCTCCGGCTACTTTGATGAGCAGCCATCCAACCGCCATGTGTATCCACACAAGATACCGGCGGTGTATTTAAGATATGTTGACGGCATTCAGGTTCATGGAAGAGTAAAATTTGGGGAAGGCTATAGTTTAGAGGAAAATGGATTATATGAAATAATAGGCTGTCAAAAAGAGCAAATTGCACTTAGAGAAAAATAGTTGACAGCGCAACTAATTGCAAGTATACTAAGATAGTTGTCTTGTCAACTAATTATCTTTAGGAGGAGTCCCTATGAAAGAGTATCCAGGTAAATTAATTTCGATTCTCTATAGAAAGAGTCAGAGCTTTTTTGCTCAGATGTTAAAAGAGCATGGCCTGACTTCGGCAGAATATCCTGTGATGATCTTGCTTCTTAAAAAGGATGGAAGAACACAGGAAGAATTATCTGCGGAACTTGTAATTGATAAATCAGCCATTACAAGAGTGGTACAGTCCTTAGTAGAAAAGGGCTTTGTGGAGAAACAGAAAGATGCGATAGATAAACGATGCAATCATATATATCTAACGGAACAAGGACTTCGTTGTAAAACTTCGATTGAACAGACTATGGAAGAATGGAATGATATTCAGACAAAGAACATTCCAACGGAACAGCTAGATGAGCTTATGAGACTGTTACATCAGATCGTAGACAATGTACAAGACCAATTAGAACGACATAAATAGAAAGGAAAAATACGTATGAAAATGACTGGATCAAAAAATCCTTTAGCCGAGCAGAAGGTAAATCTGCTATTACGTAAGTTCGCAATCCCAAGTATTATTGCAATGTTAGTAAGTTCCCTTTACAACATCGTGGATCAGTTCTTTATCGGAAGAAGTGTTGGTGAGTTGGGAAATGCGGCAACAAACATAGCATTTCCACTTTCCATTTCTTGTGTAGCAATTGCACTATTATTTGGTATTGGTGGTGCTTCGGCATTCAATATCTCCATGGGAAAAGGAGAAATCAATGAGGAGGAAAAAGAAAAGGCAGTTTACTTTATGGGAAATTCCATCACTATGTTATTTGGATGTGGTGTAGTCCTCCTTGTAATTACACAGCTGTTCTTAACTCCAATGCTACGTTTCTTTGGATCCCCGGATAACGTTTTAGAATATGCAAAAACATATACAAGAATTGTATCTTTTGGGTTCCCATTCTTAATTCTTGCAACAGGAGGCGGACATTTAGTTCGTGCCGATGGAAGGCCTCAATTTACAATGATCTGTAACCTTGCTGGTGCAGTAATCAATACAATCTTAGATGCATTATTTGTATTCAGATTTGGATGGGGCATGGCTGGTGCAGCATATGCTACCATTATCGGACAGGTAATCTCCGGACTTTTAATTATATGGTTTTTAGCACATTGTAAGACTGTGAAATTACAGAAAAAACATTTTGTGCTTAAGAGACACTTAGTTAGTAGAATTTCAGCACTTGGTGCAGCACCTTGTAGTAACCAGATTGCTATGATGATTGTTCAGATCGTTATGAATCAGTCTTTAAAATATTATGGTTCCTTATCGGTATATGGGGAAGCCATTCCAATTGCATGTGTAGGAATTATTTCTAAGGTAAACATGGTATATATGTCCTTTATCATCGGTATTTCCCAAGGGTTACAGCCAATTGTAAGCTATAACTATGGAGCTGGACATTATGATCGAGTGAAGAAATCCTACCGAATTTCCGTTACTTATGGTTGTGCAATTTCTATTATTGCATTTGTCTTATTCCAATTTGCACCAAGACAGATTATCTCCATCTTTGGAAATGGTTCGGAAGAGTATTATCAGTTTGCTATTCAATACTTCAGAGTATTCTTATTCTTTACTTTTGTAAACTTTATGCAGCCAATTACTTCAAACTTCTATACGGCAATCGGAAAGCCAGGAGTGGGTGTATTCTTATCCCTTACAAGACAGATTATCTTCTTGCTTCCAGTGTTAGTCGTGTTACCAATCTTTGTTGGAATTGATGGAATTATGTATTCTGGACCAATTGCTGACTTCTTGGCAGGTGGTATCTGTATTCTTTTAATTATTCGTGAATTACGTGGAAAAGAATATCAGACTGCGTAAACTTCATATATAAATTTGTCCCATCCGGCATATATTCTAAAGAAAGAATGAAAAAGAGGACACTATGCAGGCAAAGGGTATCTTTTATGTAACTGATTGTAACAAACAGAGCAATGAAGAAAAGGGACAAACGTATTTAGCACTCGATGTAACGGAAGTAGTAGAGAACAAACTGCGTGCGTTGGAGCTAGATAAAGGAAACTTCCGATGCATATATATGGGAGAGGGAATAGAGGCAGGCTATGTATATGAGCTGGAACTTGAGCTTTTCATAGCAAGCAATTGCAGCTTTACCACTCGAGTAGTAAAATATCGACAGTTGGATGTTTGACTAAAAAGCTTGGCGACAGGGTCGCCAAGCTTTGGATGAAATCAGGATTTCATCCATTCCCTGTAGGAACTGATTAGTGCTCATTCGTGCAAGTCCTTAAAGAACAGGACCTATTCGCACTAATCCGATATCCGAAAAGCGCGGTTTCCGGATATCGATTTTAATGAAAACCTATGGTTTTCAAACTTTCCTATAAGCAGTGCGCTGAAGTAACTGCTAGAGTTTAATTGTCTACAGTCTGAAGGATGCGATATAATCGCATCCTTTTTTGTTTTGCCAGAAGCGGTAATAGTGGGTATAATACAAGATAGTAAGATAAAGTGAGGTGACTTATCCCATATGGATTGGATTGAGCTGGTTAAGAATACGCTATCCTACATAGAATTAAATCTTCTGGAGCCAATTACGGCAGAAGAGATAGGACAAGAACTAAATATTTCAGGTTTTTATTTGCAAAATGGATTTAAAGTCATGACAGGCTACGGCATTGGCGAGTACATAAGAAATCGTAGGCTATATATGGCGGCATTGGATGTGCTAAAGGGGGACGAGAAAATTATAGACTTGTCAGAGAAGTATCGATATGAGACTCCGGAAAGCTTTTCAAAGGCATTTCGCAGGTTTCATGGTGTATCTCCAATGCAGATGCGAACAAGGTGCTATAAGGTGAAGCCGTTTCTTCCAATTGAACTTACTGTTTCACTTAAGGGTGGAAGCAAGCTTTCCGTTACGATTGAGAAAATGCATGCTTGGAAGGTAATCGGGCTACCTTATACCGTCTGCTATGATAGTGCGTTTGACTGTATTCCAGGTTATTGGGACAACTATTGTAAAAACATTTTACCGAAAGTAAATCAACAACTTCCTGGGTGCTGTATTGGAATGTATGGCATCTGTATGGAACAAGAGGAAAATAAAAAGGATTTTGTCTACTTGATTGCGGGAGATTACCATGGGGAGGAAGTACCGGAAGGTTTTAGTGTAGTAGAAATTCCAGCGTATACATGGGCCAAATTTCACTGTACAGGGCCAATGCCAAGTGCTTTGCAATCTATGAACCGCCGTATTTATGAAGAATGGCTTCCTAGCCACCCAGAATATACAATTGCAGGCGGATATAATGTGGAACTGTATGATAATGGAGATACATTGGCTGATACATATCAGAGCCATATTTGGCTTCCAATCAAAGAGGTATAGCAGTCGGACAATTCTAAACTCAAAATGACAGGATTATTTTTTAAGCAAGTTATACAATGAACTCATCCAAACGGAAAGGATTGAGGAAGAATGGAAAAACAAGTAGTAAGGTATTATCAGCTAGAGGGAACCTATGAAGAAATGGGAAGACAGATGGCAAAGAAGATGGCAGGGACTAAAGCAATGGAATATATGGTAGTTCCGCCAATTGATCGGCTGACAAGGCAGGACATAGAGGATGCCCTAACGTTGTATCAGACTTATTGTCCCGGCTTGGTAGAAGAATTGACTGGATTTTCAAAGGAATCTGGAATTCCGGTAGAAAACATTGCATTTATCTGGATGTCCTATTTAGTACCGGGGTGCTCTAGCCTGATTGTCTCAGGAAAAAAATCGACGGATGGACATACGAAGATCTACCGTAACTATGAGTTTAGTATAGAGGATGAAGATCTTGCTGTGTGCAGGACGGTTCCAAAGGGAAAGTATGCCCATGTAAGCGGGACAATTGCAGTTTTTGGACGCTGTGAAGGGATTAATGAGTGTGGCCTGGCGGTTTCCATGTCCTCATGCGGATTTCCGGTAAGCAATCTGGAGGGAATGAGGCCTCCAAAGGTCAAAGGCCTGCAGTTTTGGGCTGTCAACCGAACTCTGTTAGAGAATTGTAAGAATACAGAGGAGGCACTAAGCTTACTAAAGGACTTGCCAATTGGGTTTAATGTCAATCTTTATTTGGCTGATGAGACAGGAAATACAATACTATTTGAGACAATGGATGGAAAGAAAGCATGGAAGTGTCAGACAATGAAAGAGGATGCAACTTGCTTATGTGGAACCAATCATATTGTAATTCCAGAGTTTCGAAGTAATGAGCCGGTCGGAATGAGCAATTCCATTGTTCGTTATAAAGCACTTCATTCATTTGCTGAAAGCAAGAAGCAGCTTTCGGAACATGAGGTGAAACAGTTTATGTTAACAGAGTATCCAACAGGCATGACGACTCATTTTTATGAGGATTGGTTTGGTACAATAAAGACAGTTGTTTTAGATACTGTGGAGCGTCGCTTTAGCATCTGTTGGCTAGGCGAAGCTGAAAATGGGTTTATTGATTTTTATGTAGACCAGGAAATCACTGACCAAACTGAAGACATGCTATATCATAATCAGTCCGCTGATCCTGGATTATTTGAATTGATTCCAATTGAGGAAGTCTGCGTGGTTAAAGACAGAAAGTAAATAGTAAGGCCCTGGATGGTGTTGTAACTCATCTAGAGCCTTTAATATTACCCGTGAATGGGATAAAATAGTATGATAAATAAGTAAAGGGGGAGCAAAGATGAGATTGTTACAGCGAATTAGCTGCATTATAGTAATTATTTGTTTAGTGCTTATGGGAGTTAATTTTTTTATACATCCACTAAATGATTGGATCGTACGTATTGTAGGAAGTATTCTATTGCTTATGATCGTCACAATATCATTTAGTACGGTAAGGCTTCATAAAAAGTAAAGGGGAGTAAAAGATATTAGCTCTTTTACTTATGTTATGGATGCAGTATCAGGAAAGATAGCACTTCATCGTATCTTCAATCCAGTACATAGACCTGCAATTGGTCATTTCTAAGGATTTCATCTGCTTATATACCGGGCTGCCATAAAAGCAAAAACCTCAAGGTTAAGGCAATGGGGAGCTGAGAGACTCGAAGACACTTTATTCTCGTATCTTATTTATAACTCAAAGAATGATGGAACATAATAGAGAAAAAGAAGCAATTTGCTTAAATAACAGTACAATAGTAAAATTTAATTCCATTTATATAAAAGAATTGGTATAATACTAGCCGAGACTAGAAACAAAGGACGAAAAATAATGAAAAATGTAAACTTAGTAGAAGGGCCAATCTTTCCAAACTTGACGAAGCTGGCAGTGCCGATTATGGCAACATCTTTGGTACAAATGGCTTATAACCTGATCGATATGATTTGGATCGGAAGAGTTGGAAGTGCCGCTGTGGCTGCCGTTGGTGCAGCAGGTATGTATATGTGGCTTGGTAACGGTATTTCCACATTAACGAAAATGGGTGGACAGATCAAGGTAGGACAAGCCCTCGGTGCAGGAAATAAAAAAGAGGCAGGTGAATACGCAACAAGCGGCATTCAGCTGTCCTTAGTATTAGGAATCCTGATTACTTGTATAATATTTATGATGGCAGATCCATTTATTCGATTTTTAGGGCTAAACGGCAGTCAGACAATCAAGGACGGAACAAGTTATCTTCGTATTGTAAGCATCGGTATCTTATTTACCTTTATCAATCAGGTATTGACCGGTATATTTACGGCTATGGGAAACAGCAGGGTATCATTTCGCGCAACAGCTGTCGGCTTAGTCATCAACATTGTGTTGGATCCCCTATTAATCTTTGGCGTAGGACCGATTACTGGATTAGGCGTAGCAGGTGCGGCAATTGCAACCGTAGTGGCACAGGGAGTAGTAACTCTTATGTTCTTAGTCGCATGCCAGAAAGATCAGTTGTTATTCCATCAAATCAAAGTGCTTTCTAAGCCAAATTTTAAAGATATGGCGCAGATTACTAAGATTGGATTTCCTATTTCCTTGCAAAGCATGATCTTTACTGGAATTTCCATGATCATTTCCAGACTGGTAGCCGGCTTTGGCGATGATGCAGTAGCAGTTCAGAAGGTGGGAAGCCAGATTGAGTCGATCAGCTGGATGACTGCAGAAGGATTTTCTGCAGCTGTAAATTCCTTTATTGCACAAAATTATGGTGCCGGAAATCATGACCGTGTAAAAAGAGGATACAAGGTATCCATGTTTGTTGTAATTGGATGGGGCATTATATGTACTTTCCTTTTAGTATTTTTACCAGGACCAATCTTCAATATCTTTATTCAGGAGAAAGCAGTACAGCCTATGGGCGTAGAATATTTACGTATCCTTGGAGTATCCCAATTATTTATGTGCATGGAAATTGCAACGCAAGGTGCATTTGGCGGTATGGGCAAGACAATTCCACCATCAGTGGTAGGCATTACTTTTAGCGCTGCAAGAATTCCAATGGCCATGGTACTTGCTGCGACGGCATTGGGACTGAACGGTATCTGGTGGAGTATTAGCATCAGCAGTATTTTAAAAGGTGTTGTGTTAGTTAGTTGGTTTGCTTGGTTCTTACGTAGATATGATAGAAACTAAAGCTGTGAATGAAATCAGGATTTCATCCAAGCCTTGGCAATCTTGTGGAAAAATTCGGAGGTGTATCTTTGAAGATACGCCTCTTTTGTTCATTTTATCGAGAAGTTTATGGGAATAAAGTGTCTTACTTGCAAAACACTCCGCGCCGAACCTGGTCACGCTAGCGATATTCTCCTGTCAGGTGAGTGCGCATCCTGCACATGCTTTGTAGCCGATACATAAATTAATCGATGCTGGATTTTTCAGGAGGATTAATTCACAATGAATGTAAAAGAATTAGAAAATGAATTAGAACGATTAGGAATTTCGAAAAATTTGTATTCTATAATGCAAGGTGGTTTTCTAAATGAAAAACTATGTTTAGTGCATGAAGATGAATGGAAAATATATTATAGTGAAAGAGGAAAACGAACTGGGGAAAAAGAATATTCCTCTGAAGCGGAAGCTTGTGAAACTTTTCTACGAAAAGTAAAACGATATGCTGACCGAAAATAGATTTCATAGGAAAGCATTACAAACGATAGGAACTAAAGTAAATGTTATAAATCATTTAGGATAATTAACTAAAAGTCCAAAAGTTTGTAAGAATAGAACGTTTAACGCTATTAATATTGACATAAAATGTAAAGTTCCTCTATACTATGGAAAAGCAAAGGTGCTCGGAAAAATTCCGGGTGCCTTTTTTCATAGCAGGAAACATTTCTTCGAGCAGTCTCCTACTATTGAAAAAAGGCTTTCTAAAAGCAGAAAAGGAGGGAGAATATGATCAAACTTGAACATGTAGATAAATATTTTGGCGATTTGCATGTATTAAAAGACGTGAATTTGGAAGTAAAAGAAGGCGAAAAGTTGGTAATTATCGGTCCTTCAGGATCCGGCAAGTCAACCACTGTCCGCTGCATGAATTATTTGGAGGAGCCAACAAGCGGTCATGTATATGTCGATGGGAAGCTTATAACGTCACATAATAAAACACATGTAATCCGCGAAAGCATGTCCATGGTATTTCAGCAGTTTAATCTGTACCCTCATATGACGGTGCTAAAAAATCTTACATTGGCACCAATGAAGCTTCACCATAAAAGCAAAGAAGAAGCAGAAAAACTGGCCTATCACTATTTGGACGTAGTTGGATTAAGGGATAAGGCGCATGTCTATCCAACCACATTATCCGGGGGGCAGCAGCAGCGAATTGCAATTGCCCGTGCCCTATGTGCAGAGTCGAAGATCATTTTATTTGATGAGCCTACTTCAGCCCTTGATCCGGAAACTATTCAGGAAGTATTGGATGTTATGATCCGTCTGGCCAAAGAAAACATAACCATGGTAGTGGTTACCCATGAGATGGGATTTGCGAGACAGGTAGCCGACCGCATTGTATTTATGGCAGATGGACAAATTATTGAAGAAGGAAAGCCGGAGCATTTCTTCGAAAATCCGGAAAATGAGCGAGTAAAACAATTTTTAGGAAAAATTATTCGTTCATGAGGAGACTAAAAATAGAACTGTTAAGGAGGAATTTATATGAGAAAAATGAAAAAGTTAGTGTCGTTGGCACTTAGCGTAGTAATGAGTGCCATGTTATTTACAGGCTGTGGGAGCGATTCTGAAAAGACAGATGCAAGTGGGGATGCCACAAAGACGGCAGATACATCAAAATGGTCAAAAGAAGTGAAGGACATTGTCAGCCGTGGAGTCCTTCGTGTTGGTGTAAAAAATGCAGTAATCGGATTTGGCTATCAGGATCCATTGACCAATGAATATACCGGAATGGAAATTTCATTGGCTAAGAATATAGCAGATTATCTAGGAGTAAAAGTAGAATATACAGCAGTTACAGCAGCTACAAGGACCGAATTATTAGATTCTGGTGATATCGACTGTGTACTTGCAACATTTACAATCACAGACGAAAGAAAGAAGAGCTGGGATTTCTCCACTCCATATTATACCGATTATGTAACCGTACTTGTTGAAAATTCCAAGAATATCAAGAGCATTGCAGATTTAAAAGATAAAAAAGTCGGTGTTTCCTCTGGTTCTACATCTGCAAAATCCTTAGTAAAAGAAATGATTGATAAAAAGGTCATTACAGGAGAAGGATTTAACGAAGATAAATTTGATCCAGCAACGTGGAAAGAAGGAGTGACCTTCCAGCAATATGATGATTATCCAACTATTTCAACAGCCCTTAGTGCCGGAGAAGTTGATGCGTTCTGCGTAGATAAATCAATTCTTGCAGTATACCTTACAGATGGACGTTCCTATATTGATGACCAGTTTTCACCTCAGGAATATGGTGTAGCAACGAAAAAAGGTTCTGAATTATCAAGTGTTGTTGATGAGTTAGTTAAAGGCTGGAATTCCGATGGAACAACGGATAAGCTTATCACTGACAATAAATTAAAATAATTACATAAGGGGGGGATAGGATGTCTGAAATTTTTTCAGCAAGCAATTGGGAAAAAGTATGGCAATACCGTTCCACATTCCTTCTAGGCCTGGAAAATACGTTAAAGACAGCAGTTTTTGGAGTGTTTCTAGCCTTTCTGTTAGGAATAATACTGGGGCTTATGGCAACCAGTTCAAAGAAACTGCTTCGGATCATCAGTAGAATTTATATTGAAATCATACAGAATACGCCACTGCTTCTGCAAATGTGCTTCTTATATTATACACTGGCATTTTCCAATCATAGTATGAATATTATCATTGTCGGTATCCTGACACTTGGAATTTATCATGGAGCTTACATGGCAGAAGTTATCCGGGCAGGTATCGAGGCAATTCCAAAAGGCCAGTTTGAAGCAGCACAGGCCCAAGGCTTTGGGTATCTTGGAAGAATGTATTATGTCATTCTTCCTCAAAGTATTAAGATCATCCTTCCGCCAATGGTAAATCAGATTGTAAATTTAATTAAGAATACCTCCTGCCTTTATATTGTAGGAGGGGCAGACTTAATATCGTTAACGTATAGCTTTGTTACAGGAGTAAATACAGGCGGTGCTTATGCACCAGCATATTTATTAAGCGGAGTCTTGTTCTTTATCATTTGTTTCCCACTTTCCACGATTGCAACGAAATGGGAAAGTGCGTTAAAGAAAAGGGAGCGTGACACGATGGGAGCAGATAAGAAAGGTAAGGTGAGCGTGGCATGACGGATTTAGAAGGTAGTTTTGCAATACTTAAGAATAGTGCCATTATAACCTATATTTTAAAAGGGGTAGCATTTACCTTAATCTTATCGGCACTTTCAGTCATATTAGGAATTTTAATTGGATCTGTACTTGCAATGGTACGAAACTACTGTACAAGCAAAAAGACCAAGGTGTTTAAAATACTTGCCATCATATATATTGAGGTATTTCGTAATACGCCATTGTTACTATGGATCTTTATCTGCCTGGTATTCTGCCCGGCGCCATCAATTTTCTCCAATGCCATGTTTGGTCTAACATCGGTTGAAACTAAGTTATTATTTAAGGCGGCAGTGGCGTTGGTCTTATTTACGTCATCCGTCATAGCGGAGATTATACGTGGAGGATTAAATGCAGTACCTCTTGGACAATTCGAAGCTGGACATTCGCAAGGGTTTAGTACGGTTCAGATTATGCGATATATCATACTTCCTCAGGCATATAGAAGTGTAGTTCCAACATTACTTAGTCAGGTGATTACAACGGTAAAGGACTCGTCCTATCTGGCCAACATTGCAACCATAGAGCTTATGAGCAGGGTAAAGAAACTGCTTAGCTCAGCAAACCGTTATAATGGAACAGGTACTATTAATGTATCAGATGTTTTCGTATTGTTTGGGACAGCAGCTTTGCTATATTTTGTGATTAACTTCTCATTATCCCTGGCTGTTCGAAGGCTTCAAAAGAGAAGGAAGCTGATGCCACAGCTCAGATCATAACAAAAGGAGGGCGGTTATGGAAAAGTATGTAATTACAATTTCAAGACAATTTGGCAGTCTAGGAAGATTGATTTCCAAAAAGATGTCAGAGAGTTTAGGAATTAGCTTTTATGATAGGGACATTGTTGAAGCAACTGCAAAAAGGATGGGACTGCCTACCTCTAGAATTAGTGAAGAAGAGGAACAATCCGGTTCCCTGTTTTATGGAAGGCAGTATCCTCTTGGAATGGGACTTCTTAGCATGCAGCAGGAAATCTTTAGTGTACAAGAGAATATCATTCGAGATCTTGCTAAGAACGAGTCTTGTATCATTGTAGGAAGATGTGCCAATTCTATTTTGAAAGATCATAAAAACTGCTTGAACATATACATATATGCACCATACAAGAAACGACTTGCCAATTGTATTGAGACATTGCAAATGGATAAAAAGACAGCTTATAAGTATATAAAGACAGTGGATCGCGCTAGGGAAAATTATCGTCGAAGATTTGGAGGACAAAGCGAGAGTCTGCTAGAAGAGTATGATTTATTAATTGATAGCAGTAAATATGGGGTGGAGAAAACAGCACAAATCTTGTGTAATATTGTAAGGGAAAACCAAATAAAATAAAATGTTTGACAAATTTTGTATATTTTATTACAATTAAGTAAACCAGAGCGATGGTGTTCTTATGACAGGAACACTATCGCTTTTTTTAATGAATAGAAGGCTTCTTTTCAAGCAGCCTTCTATTCATTAAAAAAATGCCCTAAAAAACAGGGCAAACGATGCACACTCGCCGGAAAGGAAGATGTCGCTTATGCGACCCGACTCGGCGCGGGAAAGAATGAGAAGTAAAGAAGGAGATGGTAATATGGAAGACCTTACAATGCAGTCAGACGTGGTAAATCAGCTTTTAGCAAGATATGGTGTTCGATTTGGAATTTATAAGAATAATGAATTTAAAGAAGAGTTATTTCCATTTGACTCAATTCCTAGAGTAATAGGAAAAGAGGAGTTTACATACCTAGAACAGGGATTAAAACAAAGGGTTACCGCATTGAATATGTTTCTTGCCGATATTTATGGGGAGAAACAGATCGTAAAAGATGGGGTGGTACCAGAAGAATTTATATTTGCATCGAAAGGTTTTCTTCCAGAATGCCAGAATATCAAGCCACCGAAGAATATCTACAGCCATATTTCAGGAATTGATTTAGTGCAGGCCAAAGATGGTACATGGTACGTGCTAGAGGATAATCTGAGAATTCCTTCGGGAGCATCCTATCCTATGATTGCAAGAGATATTTGTAGAAAATCTAGCCCAGATACATTTCGACATAATCAATTGGAGGATAACCGCAATTATAGCGTAATGCTAAGAGAAATGATGGATTATGTAAATACAGGTGGAATTAATGTTATTTTAACTCCAGGACGTTATAATGCAGCATTCTTTGAACATTCTTATTTGGCCGAGAAGACAGGCGCCACTTTGGTAACCGGACAGGACCTGGTAGTGGAAAACGAATATCTTTACTATAAAGATTATACCGGAAAGAAGGTAAAAGTCGGCGCAGTTTACAGAAGGGTATCCGATGAATACCTAGATCCAATGACCTTTGTACCAGAGTCTGTGATTGGAGTTCCTCATCTTATGGAAGTATATCGAAAAGGAAATGTTGCAATTGTCAATGCACCGGGAAATGGCATTGCAGATGATAAAGGACTTTATTATTTTGTGCCAAGGATTGTGAAGTACTATTTAAAGGAAGAGGCGATTCTACATAATGCGCCAACCTACCTGCCATTTTATAAAGAAGACATGGATTATGTATTAGAGAACTTTGATACCCTTGTGCTAAAGGATGTAGCAGAAGCAGGTGGCTACGGAGTAGTATTTGGCAATAGCTTAAGCAGTGAAAAGAAAAAGGAATTTATAGAATTATTAAAACGAGAGCCAAGACGATTTATCGCTCAGGAGGTCATAGACTTTATTGATATCGATATTATGGATGAGGAAGGTGTCGTTCCAAGAAAAGCAGATTTAAGAGCATTTGTACTAACAGGAAAAGACGTAAAGGTTTGGAAGAGTGGCTTGACAAGATTTTCAAGAAACCCAGATTCCTTTATTGTGAATTCATCTCAGGGAGGAGGATTTAAAGACACATGGGTATTATCACAGTAGAAAGAGCAAAACAATTGTTATGGTTAGGAAGATATTCTGAAAGGGTATATACAACAGTACGAACATTTTTTGTTGGATTTGATCGTATGATAGATGAGCAGGAGGATTCTTATATTACCTTTTGCAAGCGGATTGATGTACCGGATGTTTACGGCTCCAAAGAGATATTTTTAAGTAAGTATCCCTTTGACCTTACAAATCCGGATTCTATTCTTAGCAATCTAAACAGAGCGTATGACAATGCAATTATTTTAAGAAATGAAATTGGATCGGAGACGCTTGCCTATATTGAGATGGCAATTTATGATATGAAAAAGGCCCAAATTAGTAAAGCCCCTTTAATTGAGATGCAAAGCGTATTAGACCATTTGCTGGCATTCTGGGGATGCGTGGACGATTATATTGATGACCCCAAAATTCGAGATATAATTAAGACAGGCAGAAGAATTGAACGAATCGATCTTTATTTACGATTTGAACTGTCCAATTCTTCCATACTACGAGAACTTACCAAATTAAGCAGTCGGATTAAAAAGACAGAGCTTCAATATGATAAGGAACAACTAGATCAGCTTCTTTTACATGCGCAGAATGACACGATCAATTACAGACAGGCTATTAGCAAAATAGAAGGAATCGTTGAGATGTAAATCGATTAAAGGGGAAATGATAACAATGGGTCAACAATGGCATTTTTTCTATAAACTTAAATTGGATTTCTCAAATCCGATTGTAAACCATCATTTCCGAAATAAGATTGAACCAAAGTCGACTTTGAGGCAGCAGATTATTCGGCTTCGCTATGAAATCAATCCTTGTGAAATGATCGAGTCAAATCAGGATGGGTTTGGGAATTTGGTGGTTTATGGGAGCATCGTTACACCACACAATCAATTTCAGATTGTAATGGAAGGACAAGCGACGACAAGCAACCAGGCGAAAGAAGAAAAAGCGGATGATTCGGAGTCTATTATTTTTAAATGTCCGACCAGGTTTACCATGCCTGGAAAACGATTGCATGATTATTATAAAGAAATACATAGAAACGGCTGTCTGGAATACGACAAAGACCGGCCTTGCGATGTGGCAGATTATTATATGAGACAATTGGGACGGGTCCTCCAGTATAAAAAGGGAAGCTCCTCCATAGATACTGTGGCAGAATCAGCAATGGAGCAGGGGGGCGGAGTCTGTCAAGACTATGCTCATATTTTGATTACCTTACTGAGAATGTCAAGTATACCGGCAAGATATGTAGTAGGACTAATGTGTGGAGAAGGAGAAAGCCATGCATGGGTCGAAGTATGTCAGGATGGATATTGGTATGGAATTGATCCAACAAACCAGAAATGGGTGGACGACAGCTATATCAAGTTATCATCGGGGCGGGATTACTTGGACTGTATTATGAGCAAGGGGAATTTTGAAGGAGTTGTGCTTCAAACACAGTCAGTGTGTGCCCGTGTAACCAGAGAGGAGGGAAATGAGACAACATGATAGAGAGCATTACATCCATAGGGCTTCCTGTGGATGAACAATTGGAGATTAAGAAACGAAGGATACTCCCCAAAGGATACCCCAAAATGACAGAAGGAAGGCCTAAGAGAATTTGTATTGTCACAGGAATTCATGGTGATGAGTTAGAAGGACAGTCTGTCTGTTTTGATTTAGGGAGGACGATTATACAGAACATGGAGAACCTCGATGGTATTGTAGATCTCTATCCAGCAATCAATCCACTTGGCATTGATTCCATTACAAGGGGGATACCAGGATTTGATTTAGATATGAACCGTGTATTTCCTGGAGATTCAGAAGGAACTATGACGGAATATATCGCATCACAGATTATTGAAGACTTAAAAGATGCAGATTTTTGTATTGATATTCATGCCAGTAATATTTTTTTGACAGAGCTTCCGCAAATCCGTATCAATGAAAAGACAAAAGAACAGCTAGTTCCGTATGCCAGACACTTGAATATGGATTTTATATGGATACATGGTGCAGCAACCGTACTAGAGTCCACATTGGCGTATTCCTTGAATTCCATTCAGGTTCCTACTTTGGTCGTAGAGATGGGAGTAGGAATGCGTATTACAAAAGAGTACACAAAGCAGCTAGTAGATGGAATTCTTGCACTAATGAAAGAGCTAGGCATGTGGAAGGGAACTACGATTACGCCACGTGAACCGCTGATGGCCAAAGAAGAACAAGTGCAGTTTATTAATGCCAAAGAAGCAGGCATCTTTATAAAAAAAGCAGAGATAGGAAGCAATGTGAAACAAGGGGAAAGGCTAGGTCAAATTGTGGATCCATTACATTTGGTAGTAGTAGAAGAAATCTACGCCCCATGTAATGGCGTATTATTTACAATTCGTGAATATCCAGTTGTTGATGAGGGGTCTCTAATTGCCAGAATTCTGGAGGTGTAGCAGAAAATGAAAGAGATAGTATATGAACTGAATTCCTTATATCGTGATAATCTAAGGGTAACCGGCTATCGGTTTGGCGGCGGAGAGAAGACCTTATGTATCATAGGTACATTACGTGGAAATGAAATCCAGCAGTTATATATTTGTTCCCAGTTAATCAGACGTCTAAAAGAGATGCAGTCTCGCGGTTTGATCAGCAAGGAAAAGTCCGTGTTGGTTATTCCCTGCATCAATAGTGCTTCATTAAATATAGGAAAACGGTTTTGGCCTACCGACAATACAGACATCAATCGCATGTTTCCTGGATATAGCCGAGGTGAGACGACCCAGCGAATTGCAGCAGGAGTCTTTGAACAAATAAAAGATTATGAATATGGTATTCAGTTTGCAAGCTATTATATGCCAGGTCAGTTTATCCCCCATGTCAGAATTACAGAGACTGGATTTGAAGATGTGGAGGAAGCAAAACATTTTGGCTTGCCTTATATCATTACAAAGAAGCCAAAGCCATATGATACGACCACGCTAAATTACAACTGGCAGATCTGGGACTGTAAGGCATTCTCGCTATATACAAGTGAGACTGATCGCATTGATAAAAAAAGTGCTTATGAAAGCATAGCGGCAGTCTTTCGCTTTATGGAGGAGAAAGGCATCTGTACATATCGTGGGCATAAGGGAAGCAACAGTGAGGTAGTAGAAGAAAGCGCGTTAAGAAGATTAAAAAGCAGTAAGGCAGGTCTTTTAGATTATAAAGTGGAAGTAAATCAGATGGTTAGAAAAAACGAACTTTTGGCTGAAATCTATGATCCTTATGAAGGTAGCGTGCTAGAAGAAATTCGAGCAATCAACGAGGGGATTGTCTTTTATATTAATAATAATCCAATGGTAAATTCTCATACAGTAATCTTTAAGATATTAGAAGAATCATTTAAATAATATAATAGAAATCGTGTTTGTTTCATATGTTCCCAAAATGAAGCATATAATGCTATTATAAATAGTAGTTCTATATATTTCTTTAAGGATCTGTAGGAGGGTGACTATGCCAAATAAGGAATATACAATCTCTGAAGTTGCAGAGAACACCGGATTGAAACAACACACATTACGTTACTGGGAAGAAGAGTTAGGTCTAGAGATACAGAGAAATAGTGCAGGATGTCGTTTTTATACGGATGAAAACATCAGACTGTTTTTAGAAACGAAACGTTTAAAGGAAGCCGGGTATACATTGGCAATCATAAAGTCAATGTTATCAAAAGATGGGAAAGTTAGTGAGACAAGCCTTGGCCCGGACAGCTCCATATCAGAACATACTGTGACACAGGATGAGAAGGAGGACGTGATCGTTTCTGATCCAAAAGAGGATGAATTGCAAGAATTATTACATTTATACATGGAAATGATTAAGATGTTTGATATACCATTAAACGTAGTGAAAGAGTCATTGCTAGACATTATCCAAAAAGCCAGACTTAGTACAGTAAAGGACGAGATTGCATGTACAGAATTAGTGAGTACGGTAGGAACTGAAGAAAATGACCAATCAAGGGAGCTTTTAGCGGATAAACTTGATCATATTATTGCACTTCAAAAAGAAATGGTAGAAGTATTAAAAGAAGATACTGCACTTAAGAATACATCTGCCAAACATAATATCTTTAATAGGCGTAAATAACGAAAAGACCGATTAAGATAAGATTACTTTTCATAGAAACAGGGAGTGAAGTTTTGATGGAAATTCAGTTGAAAAAATGGTCACTAAAAGATAAGCAGGAACTTATGGACATTTGTAATCACGTAGACAAAAGCTATATTGCAGATGGATTACCTGAACCCTATACGGAAAATGATGCAAAGATGTGGCTTAAGATGGTAGAAAAACAGGATGGAAAGGCTGGCATTTTCCGTGCTATTACTGTAGATGGTCAATATGTAGGCAATATATCAGTCATTTGCCAAGAGAATGTATGCAAAAAGGATGGAGAGATCGGATATATCCTTGTGACAAAAGAGTGGTCTAAGGGGATTGCAACTAAGGCAGTCAGTCTTATATGTAAAGAAGCCTTTGAACAACTGGATATTGTAAGAATTTCAGGTATTGTGTATTCTCCCAATATCGCATCCATCCGTGTGCTTGAAAAGAATGGATTTATTCTTGAAGGAATTGTGAAAAAGGGAATTTTTAAGGATAATATGTACTATGACAAGTGCATGTTTGGCTTATTAAAGAACTAAAAAGGTATACATAACTGGTCTAATGGACGATTAAATAAGAAAGAGGAATGTCGTTGTATTTTAATAACGACATTCCTCTTTTTTTAGTTAACAGTAGGAAGACTGCTTAAATTATTGGCTTCTGAATCGTCAGGAAGGGATTTTAAGTATTCAGTATCTTTTCGATGTGCAACGCCCACACCTTTGATCTGTCCATCCTTAGCAAGAGCGACGCCTTCTTGTTTCGAAACTATATTTCCATCAGATAGCTGATATCCGGTTACTTTTCCACTTTCCTTTACCAGGCCGGTAATCTCTTTTGCACCTGCATCCGGTGTTGGAATTACATCCATGGCTGCCATAGCCAAGGCATGTCCGTCCACATTGGAAGAGACGTTGTTATTTGTCGTTTGAAGAGGATTATTTGTAATCATAGCAAGTTCTCCTTTCAAGATGATACTATTAGTATGAAAACTAAAACTTGCAATTATGCAGACTAAATCAATCTTAAAGAGCTATTTTGTCGGATGGAAATATATTCTAAAATATTATATAATATAGGTATTGTTTTTGGAGAAGATGTGAAAAGAGGATGAAACTATGATTAAGGTATTTTTGGTGGAAGACGAAATTATCATTCGTGAATCGATACAGAAAATGATTCCCTGGTCCGAATATGGATACGAACTGGTAGGAGAGGCAACTGATGGGGAAATGGCATTGCCTATGATCAAGGAGAAAAGACCGGATGTCTTGATTACCGATATCAAGATGCCATTTATGGATGGTCTGACATTAAGCAAGCTGGTAAAGAAAGAACTTCCAGAAATGAAGATCGTAATCATCAGCGGATATGATGATTTTACGTATGCACAGACGGCTATTGCTTTAGGGGTGGAGCAATATCTGTTAAAGCCAATCAGTAAGAATAAATTCATCAGTATTTTAGAAGAAATACGCAATGCCTATACAAAAGAGAATGAGCAGAAAATGTATTATGAGAAATTTAAGCAGGAAAAGCAAGAGTATGAACAGCATTCCAGACAAGATTTTTTTGAAACCATTGTTCGTGGAGAGCTGCCACTGCCCGAGCTTTATGCAAAGGCGGACAAGCTAGCCATTGATATTATGGCAGAGTCCTACATTGTCTTATTGTTCTCTATGAATTCCATGGAGGATGAGACGGCAGTACTGGATGGGTATTCTGAAGATATGGCAACAATGCAGCAGGACATGGAGCAGTATTTCCAAGCAAAAAAGGATTACATCTTATTCCGTTATCAGATTTTCAGTTATGCTGTTGTCATTAAAGGGAAAAAAGATAAGGTGGAGCAACTGAGTAAAGAGTGTATTAAAGAACTTCAGTCACTATTTTCTAGGAGTAAAGAGAAAGTGGACTGGTTTATCTGTACAGGAAAGCCGGTAGATCGATTAAGCAAGCTAAATGAAAGTTATCAATGTGCCATCAAATCCTTTGCATTCCGCTATATGGAGGATCGAAAGGTAATTGAATATGGTGAGCAGGTAGAGTCTCCTTATAAGGAAAATGAAACGATTGATATGGAGGGAATCGATATTGATGCATTAAATCCGGATATCATCCGTAATTTCCTTAACAATGGCTTGTTTGAAGAAACAAAGAGCTTTGTACATAACTATTTAAGTCTGATTGGTGAAGGTGCCTTGCGCTCAAGGATGTTCCGCCAGTATGTTCTGCTAAATATTCATTTTAATATTGTTTCATTTCTACAAAAGCTTGGCGAGGTGAAGGAAGCAGAACAGGAAAAACAAGAAGGAATTGCAATGGACTCCCTGATCAGCTTTCAGGATATGGAACAGTTTCTAGAACAGCGGATAAATCATACAATTGCACTACGGGAAGAAAAATCAAGAAACCAATATAAAAATATGATTGAGACAGCGGTTGAATATATTAATCAGCACTATATGGAAGAGGAGATCTCTTTAAATAAAGTGGCATGTGTTGCCAATGTAAGTGCCAACCATTTTAGCGCCTTGTTTAGCCAGCAGATGAAACAGACATTTGTGGAATATCTTACTGAAATCCGTATGAAGAAGGCAAAGGAGCTGCTTCGCTGTACCAATATGCGTTCTGGAAGAATTGCATTGGAGGTGGGCTACAAAGACGCACATTATTTTAGCTTTTTATTTAAAAAGACCCAGAAAATGACCCCTAGTGAGTATCGTAATGGCAGGGAGAAGAGCCTATGAGAAAACGATTTAGAAGCGTAAGGACACGAAGCCTTCATGAAAAATTGTCTTATATTATTCTGACTATCGTCATTCCTCTTTTAATTTGCATGGTATTTATTCTGACTTGTTTATCCGTGTATGCCTATAAATATTCTCAGATAACCCATAATGTTAGCGTTAGCAGCAAGTTCAGCATAGATTTTAAGTCAGATATTGACTTGAAGATGTATCACTATACGGTAGGAAGTAAGGAGCAAAAGGATCTGCCCATTAAAGAGGTGGACGATGCCATTGTACTTGCCATGTCCCTTCAAAAAACAACCCATAAGAAGGAAAGCAGGGAGGCAATCAATAACATTCGTAATTATTGCTACAATCTGAAAAAACGAATGTATGAAATTGCGGATACAAAAGGGTATGAAGAGCGTAATGCACAGCTAGAAAATAACATTTACATATTGACCAATCTGATACAAAAGCGAATGATGGACTATCTGTATTATGAGGCAGGAGACATGGCCCAATTACAGCAGGTCATGACTAGAAATACAGTATTGCTTATCGTTAGTACCATCGTGATCGTTGTAATTATGATGATCGTTGTATTAAGCAGGTCCTTTCGATTTACCCATTCTATTACAGACCCCATCGAAAAGCTTTGCAGTAATATAAAGAAGGTTGGAAAAGGGGAATTTTCCATTGGATGTGTGGATAGTGACAGCTATGAAATCACCAATTTAGATATAGGAATTCAGCAGATGGCCAGCAGGATTTCCGTGCTGCTTCAAAATGTTAAGGAAGAGCAGTTGTTACAACATAAGACAGAGCTGATGTTGATCCAGGCTCAAGTCAGTCCCCATTTCTTATACAATACACTGGATACGATTATTTGGCTGGTAGAATCAGGAAAGAATGACGATGCGGTTTTGATGATTTCAGACTTGTCTGTTTTCTTTCGTACTATGCTTTCCAATGGAGATGATGTGATTACATTGGAAGATGAGATAAAACATACAAGAAGCTACTTGTCTATTCAACAATCCAGGTACCGTGATATTTTAGACTTTTCTATGGAATGTCCGGAAGAGTTATTATCGTGTCGTCTTCCCAAACTGTCATTGCAGCCTCTTGTGGAAAATGCATTGTATCATGGGGTGAAAGAGAAGCGGGGCAAGAGTTATATTAAGATTATCTGTCAGAAAGATAAGCAGGAAATAAAGATTATTGTGGTGGATAACGGAGTTGGAATGACCAAGGAAGAGCTAGAGGAAATTCGAAGCAGGCTTAAGAACAAGCAAAAGAGTGGTTTTGGACTTAGAGCGGTGGAAGAGCGGATTGTGCTTTATTATGGGGAACAATATGGCATTACGATTGACTCCGAGAAAGGGAAAGGAACTGTGGTTACAATGCGGCTTCCGTTAAAAAGTGAACCAAATTCGTAAGAAAACAAACCGTTGTTACATTTTAAACAAAGGTGCGGAAAATATTGAACCATCTTAAGAAGAATCTGCATAGCTTATACATACAAGTTGGCTATAATAATACTTGTAAATAACAAATACCGAAAGCTTTTAAGGAGGAGAAAGTATGAGGAAGAAATTAGTTGCAGTTTTAATGACCGCTTGCATGGCTTTATCGCTTGCAGCATGTGGAAGCTCAAAGAGCACAGGGGGAAGTGCTGACAGTGGCGACAACAAACAGATTACCGTAGGTTTTTCACAGGTAGGAGCAGAGTCAGACTGGCGTACTGCAAACTCAAAATCCATGAAAGAGACATTTAGTGAAGCAAATGGTTACAAGCTGATTTTTGATGATGCACAACAAAAACAGGAAAATCAAATTTCTGCAATTCGTAACTTTATTCAACAAGAAGTTGACTACATAGTATTAGCACCTGTAACTGAGTCTGGATGGGACACTGTATTAAAAGAAGCAAAAGATGCTAAAATTCCAGTAATCATCGTTGACCGTATGGTTAAAGTTTCTGATGACAGCTTATATACTGCTTGGGTTGGTTCAAACTTTGAACTTGAAGGTAAAAAAGCTTGTGCTTGGTTAGATGCTTATTTAAAAGCAAACAAGAAAGACTCTGAGAAAATCAATATCGTTGATATCCAAGGAACAATCGGTGCATCTGCTCAAATCGGCCGTACTAATGGATTAGAAGCAGCTGTAAAAGAGCATAGCAACTGGAACCTTCTTGCAAAAGAGAGTGGTGAATTCACTCAGGCAAAAGGCCAAGAAGTTATGGAATCTATGATCAAACAATATGGAAAAGATATTGACGTAGTATATTGTGAAAATGATAATGAAGCATTTGGTGCAATTGATGCACTTACGACTGCAGGCTATAAAGTAGGTCCAGATGGCGATGTAATCGTTATGTCCTTTGACTCAACAAACGCTGGTTTAACAGATGTAACCAACGGAAAAATCATTCTTGATACAGAATGTAACCCACTTCACGGCCCACGTGTTAAAGAAATCATCGACAAATTACAGGCAAATCAAACAGTTGATAAACAACAATATGTAGATGAAGAAATCTTCGCTGCAGATGACACTGTAAAATCAGTTACTGTAGATGGAAAAGAATATGCTGTAACTGCTACAACGAAAGATGTAATTTCAAAACGTGCTTATTAAAAATATCAGGGTTAAGTAAATTAAGGTGGCGTGATATGGTAACGATTGCTAGCGTATCACGCCATTTATGAAATCAAATATGTTTTTTTCGTTTAGGGAAAGCAGGTGGAGTGTAAGGATGGATCAAAATATTATATTAGAAATGAAGAAGATCAGTAAGACATTTCCTGGGGTCAGGGCGCTTACACATGTGGATTTTAAATTAAGAAAAAGTGAAATCCATGCATTGATGGGAGAGAATGGAGCAGGTAAATCCACGTTGATCAAAGTACTTACCGGTGTATATGAGTTTGATACAGGTGAGATCACGATGGATGGAAAGAAGATTGTAAATCATTCTCCAAAGGATGCCCAGGAACACGGAATTAGTACCGTTTATCAGGAAGTAAATCTATGCCCAAACCTTTCAGTTGCAGAAAATTTATTTCTTGGAAGAGAGCCTAGAAAGGCTGGATTTATTGATTGGAAGACAATGAATAAGAAATCAAGTGATTTGTTAAAGAGTCTTGATATAGAGGTTTCACCTACCGTTAGTCTGGAGGAATGTTCAATAGCTGTTCAACAGATGATTGCAATTGCCCGTGCTGTAAATATGCAGTGTAAGGTACTAATCCTTGATGAACCTACATCATCTTTGGATGAAGAGGAAGTAGAAAAGTTATTTGTCCTTATGAGAAAGTTAAAGAAAGAGGGCGTTGGAATTATCTTTGTTACTCACTTTCTTGAACAGGTATATGCAGTGTGTGACCGAATTACGGTACTTCGAAATGGTGAATTGGTTGGAGAATACGAAGTAGAGAAGCTTCCAAGAGTCCAATTGGTTGCAAAGATGATGGGTAAGGATTT
This sequence comes from bacterium, assembly GCA_030535455.1. Lineage (GTDB taxonomy): Bacteria > Bacillota > Clostridia > Lachnospirales > Lachnospiraceae > KM106-2. Next base: position 36,454 of record JAUNJY010000005.1, on the reverse strand, counting down.
TGATGATCTTGCAGATATCAAAGGTGAGCATACCTTTGACAGCGATAAACAAGAACCTGTTATTGAAGCAATTGGCGTTGGCCATACTGGAACAATCAAGCCATTTGACATTACGTTTAATAAAGGAGAGGTCGTTGGGCTTACAGGTCTGCTAGGATCTGGACGATCTGAACTAGTACGTGCCATCTATGGTGCAGATAAGGCAGACAGCGGAGAGTTAAAGGTTAATGGCAAGTCCGTCAAGATTAATACACCGTTAGACGCAATGATGCAAGGCATGGCATATCTTCCAGAGGACAGAAAGCGCGATGGAATTATAGCTGACTTGTCTGTACGTGAAAATATCATAATTGCAATGCAGGCAAAACGTGGCATGTTCCATTTGATGAGCCGTAAAGAGATGGAAGAAGCAGCAGACCGTTATATTGACTTATTGCAGATTAAGACAGCAAGCAGAGAGACACCAATCAAAAGCTTGTCTGGGGGTAATCAGCAAAAAGTTATTATCGGAAGATGGCTGCTTACCAATCCAGAATATTTGATATTGGATGAACCTACAAGAGGTATTGATATTGGTACGAAGACAGAAATTCAGAAATTAGTTTTGCAGCTTGCAGAGGAAGGAAAGGCGATTACCTTTATTTCTTCGGAAATCGAGGAAATGCTTCGTACATGTACAAGAATGGCAGTTCTTCGTGATGGTAAGAAGGTTGGCGAGGTTGAAGGCGACGATCTGACACAAGAAAAGATCATGGAGACAATTGCAGGAGGTGAAGCAACCAATGAGTAATGAAAAGACATCGTTATTAAAAAGGGTGACATCCCATCATTTGTTTATGCCAATCGTATGTTTGATTATCGTATTGTTGGTAAATGTAATTAAACGTCCGGATTTCTTTAAGATTTCCATTAACAACGGCGTTTTATATGGATATTTGATTGATATTATTAACCGTGCTTCCGAGCTGGTCATTCTTGCAATCGGTATGACGCTGGTTACAGCATCATCAGGAGGGCAGGATATCAGCGTTGGTGCCGTAATGGCTGTAGCAGCAGCTGTATGCTGTGAAATCTTATCCGGTGGAGAGGTTTCTACCAACGAATTTGCCAACTCCTTTGTACTTGCAATCGTAGCAGCATTGGTTGTAAGCGCTTTATGTGGAGCATTTAATGGATTTCTGGTGGCAAACCTGCATATTCAGCCTATGGTTGCCACATTGATCTTATTTACAGCAGGGCGAGGTATTGCTCAATTGGTTACCAAGGGACAGATTACTTACGTTCGTGTTGACAGTTACAAAGTAGCAGGTGGTTACATTGGTAAATGTCCAATTCCAACTCCTATCTTTTTTGCAATTATAGCGGTACTGATTGCCTATCTGGTGCTGAAAAAGACAGCTCTTGGCCTTTATATAGAAAGTGTTGGTGTAAATGGAAGTGCTTCTCGTCTGGTAGGTCTTAATTCTACTAAGATCAAATTCTTAACCTATGTCATCTGTGGCTTGCTATCCGGTGTTGCCGGTTTAGTTGCTTCTTCCAGAATTTATTCTGCAGATGCCAATAATATCGGTTTAAACTTGGAAATGGATGCAATCTTAGCAGTTGCTTTAGGCGGTAACTTACTGAGTGGTGGTAAATTCTCACTTATGGGTTCTGTAATTGGTGCTTACACCATTCAGGCACTGACTACAACGTTATATGCAATGAACGTTTCTTCTGACCAGCTGCCAGTATATAAGGCAATCGTAGTAATTATCATTGTAATCTTACAAAGTCCTGTATTTCGTAAATACATTACAGATTTCAAAAAGAAAAGAGCAGTAAGTAAACAAGCGATGGAAGGCGGGCGATCATAATGAATAAAAACAAATCTAAAAAATCTTTAAACAGCAGTACCTTTTTATTATTAGTTACCATTGCATTATTCGCCGTGATGTATATCGCAGGAATGATTATCTTTAATGATCGTGGATTTGCAAGTCCTCAGATGTTTTTAAACCTGTTTATTTCCAATGCAGGATTGATTGTAATTGGATGTGGCATGACACTTGTAATGATTACCGGAGGTATTGATATTTCCGTTGGTTCCGTTACTGCACTTGTTTGTATGTCTGCTGCATATGCTATGGAAAAGAAGGGCATGAGCGCTTATACTGCAGTCCTGATCTCCATTGGCATTGGTATTTTATTTGGTATCGTACAAGGATATTTGGTATCTTACCTTGAGATTCAGCCATTTATCGTTTCTCTTGCAGGATTGTTCTTTGGCCGTGGGTTAACTGCAGTCATCAGTACGGAAATGATTTCAATCAAAAATGAAGTGTTCTTAAGCTGGGCAAACTGCAAGATTTATCTTCCATTTGGTACCTATAATAAGCACGGGGCTTATCAGGCGGCTTACATATATCCAACCGTAATCATAGCTCTTATCGTGGTCATCATATTAACGGTTGTCTTAAAATACAGTAAGTTTGGCCGTGCGCTGTATGCCATCGGTGGCAATCAGCAAAGTGCTTTGATGATGGGACTTAACGTGAAACGCACAAAGATGCAAGCCTATATATTAGATGGATTTTTAGCTGGTCTTGGCGGATTCTTATTCTGCTTAAATAGCTGCGCCGGATTTGTAGAGCAGGCAAAAGGACTTGAGATGGATGCCATTGCAGCCGCAGTTATAGGCGGAACATTACTTAGTGGTGGTGTTGGTACCGTTATTGGTACGTTATTCGGTGTACTGATCAAAGGTACCATTTCCAGTTTGATTACAACACAAGGTACATTATCCAGCTGGTGGGTAAGAATCACGTTATCTGCTTTGTTATGTTTCTTCATTGTATTACAGGCAATCATTGCATATACAAAAAAGAAGAACATCAAGAAGATAGAATAAAAAGAAAAGGAGATTCCGTAACGGGTCTCCTTTTCTTTTTTTGTTTGCATTTTCCCCACTAAACAAGATAAAATAAAAAAATCACTCGAAAAGAAAACTTTTTTACAACTTGATACGTTTATATAGATAGCAGCAAGGATAAGGAGAAGTAAAATGCACGTGTTATTGTTAGCCCTGCAGGCGAAAAACGGGAACCGGAACTCGTTAGAACAGTTAGTTAAGATATACTATGAAGATATTTACCGTTACATATATCGCAAAGTTTCCAATGAGCAGATTGCGATGGATTTAACACAGGAAACTTTTTTGAAATTAACAAAAGCATTTCCGCAGTATAAGATCGAAGCAAAGTTTACAACATTTTTGTATACGATTGCTCGAAATGTAGTAATTGATTACTATCGCTGGAGTAGTAATCGAAAGGAAGAAGGCGTAGTGGAGGAACCCTCCTGTAGTCCATACGAGGAAGTAGATCAAAAAATGTATATTGAAAGTGTACTGAAGCAGCTCCCAAAGGAGCAGGTGGAATGTATTGAATTATATTATTATGAGGGACTCAAATATAATGCAATCGCTACCATTCTGAACCTTCCCGTATCAACGGTGAAGACAAGGGTGCGATTGGGTCTTAAAAAATGTAAAGTAATTATGGAAGGGGATGAGCAGTATGAAAATGTTGGATGTAAAGAACGAATTGCAGAAGCATAAGAACATACCGATTCCAATGGATGAAAGCAAGATGGAGTTATGTATTAAAAGCCTTCCCGATGTAAAGAGAGGAAAGCGAATAGTTCCACTTATAAAGCTGCAGTGTAGTTACATATCCAAATGGCTATATCTAGTTGCAGTTGTATTGGTGTTAAGCTATATCCCAATTGCAATGCAGGTAGGCAGGAAGCAGCAGATTCTAGCCGCACAGAGTATCTTTCTTGCACTATTATTAGCTGCTACCTATGAGTTGTTTAAGATTAATTTCTATCAGATGGAAGAGTTGGAGCGAAGCTGCACCTATGGATATGCAAAGATATTTCTTGCAAAGGTCCTTGTCATTCTTATGATTGTTGGCGGAATGAGTGCAGCTGTGGAAGTAGTATTATCAGTTGTTTGGAAAAAGTCATTTTTGTATACATTGATCCTTTTGGATTTACCGTTTCTTATTAGTATAACGGTTACGCTGCTTGTGAGTATGATTGCTCGCATTAAAAGAAACTCGATCCTGTTGATGCTGTTTTTAGTGATTACCTTGTTAGTAAATGATATGTTCTATGCGTATAAGTATTTTATGGAATATTCAAAATGGGCGCTAGCAGGAAGTTTTCTTGCCGTTTGTGTTGTATTTGCTGTACTGATGAAAAAAATGATAAGTGAGGTTTGTGAGGATGAAGTTATCGGTTATCGATTTAGTTAAAAGTTATGGAAACAAGAATGCAATTGATGGAATTAATCTGGAATTTGAAAATGGGATTTATGGGCTTCTTGGGCCGAATGGAAGCGGAAAGACAACATTAATCCGTATTATTTGCGATATTTTAAAGCCGACGGAGGGCATTGTCAAGCTAGATGGGGAAGACGTTCATATCCTTGATGAGGACTATCGTAATATTCTTGGCTATTTGCCTCAGAAACTTGGGTATTATCCAAACTTTACGGCAAAAGATTACTTGATGTATCTTGCGCAGCTTAAGGGAATGGAGAAGAAAGAGGCAAAAAAACGTACCAAGGAAGTATTGGAGTTTGTATCGCTTACCGAGGAAAGAAATCATAAAATTAAGACTTTTTCGGGGGGAATGAAGCAGCGTCTTGGCATTGCGCAAGCACTTTTAAATGATCCGAAAGTACTGATTTTAGACGAGCCTACCGCAGGACTGGATCCTACCGAGCGCATTCGTTTCCGTAATATACTGGCTCAGTTTTCTAAGGATCGAATTGTAATTTTGTCTACTCATATTGTGTCGGATGTGGAAAGTGTAGCAACGAATATTATTATGTTAAAGAAGGGCAAGGTAGCTCTGAATGATACACATCAAACAATCCTTGAGTCGATTCAGGATAAAGTTTATACAATCACTTGTCCAATGGACCAGGTGGAAGTATACCGTAACAATCATATCGTTACCGGTATGCTTCCAGTAGAAGCAGGAATGCAGCTTCGAATCATAAGTGATACGATGCCTTGTGAGGGTGCTGTACTGATTGCTCCTAATCTGGAGGATTTATATCTATCAGTCTTTGGAGAGGAAGTCGTGTAAATGAGATACGAATTAAGAAAGATGTGGGGAAGATGGGAAGTACTGCTTGTATTACTTGCAGCCTGTTTGTTCTTATATGCATATACAGAGAGTACACTACCAGCCTTGTATGAAGAAACGAAATTCATAATGGATGCATATGAAGGTACAATGAATGAAGAATGGAAGGAAAAAGTTACTAAGACGTACGATAAAGTAATTGGAGATGGAAGCCGTATTAGTGATCGAGAGCTACAGACGAATCTCGATTATGTTGTACTTCGAAATGCCTATTATTTCACGTCATTTGATCAGAATGTCGATCGTACGGTTGCTACGCTCCAAGCACAGCTTAAGTTGGAAGGACATTCGGGTCAGCTTGATGATGTGGAGTCTACCTATAGTAATCTGAAAGCGCACTCAGATCAATTGGTATATGGCTATGGGATGGGATACTATATGTTTTTAGATGCAATTACAATTCTTGCAAGGGTATTCCTTGTTGTGATGATTTTCCTATGTGTGGATGTATTTACAAGAGAAAAGGAAACTGATATGAAAGAAATGATTCTGACAATGAAACAGGGAAAGAAGGAATTGTCACGCAGAAAGTTTAACTGTTGTATTTTATCAGGAGGATTTATTTACCTTGTTTTATTAGCGGTGGTGCTTGTAACAATCTACAACAGGACAGGATTTGAAGGCGGTAACACATGTATTCAAGATTTCCTTGAAAATTTTTGCCCTTATATGTGGGACAGTAAAAAATATACGGTAATTGTCTGCATCTTTAGTTTTCTTGCATCCATTGTATGCTCGGCTGTCATTGCAACCATTGCAAGATATAGTAAATCGATGATTCAGTCTGGAGTAGTGATGGTTACCTTCTTACTTGTTCCTATGTTCTTTAAACTGAAGTTATTTCATATATCAATCTATTACTGGTTCTCGAAGTTTTTGACACCGGAATATTTCTTTATATCATATGAACGGACGAGTATTGGAAGGATCTGCTTTAGTAATTGGATTATTGCAGCAGGAATCCTTATAGCTTTAAGTATTGCTACCATAAGCCTTGCATGGCGTAAAGAACGAAGGGAGTTACTATGATCGACTACATAAAATACGAGTGGAAGAAGCTGCCGGGCAAACCGCTGATTGGCGTTGTTGCTGCAGTTACGTTACTGTTTTACTTATTTTCGATGACATCTCCAAATATTGTGTATACATCACCACAGAATATGGAGTATATTATAACTCATAAAGATTATTATGAGCAATTAAAAACTGAGCAGGCAGGAGTTGTAAATGAAGCATTCAAGGAGCAGCTTTTTGAAAATTATAAGAAGTTTGTAGATGCCAATCTGAAACCAGAATTAAACCTTGATGGAACCATAATGTATGAGGGGATAGAGTATACGGTGAAAGATATCCTTTATGATTGGGACCATGAGTATCTTATTTTGACGGAAGAGGCTTTTAACTCAACAGAGCGTGACCTGTTTTATGATGCGTTAGCTTCCGTTGAAAAAGCAAAAGATCCCAAAGGAATGCTAATAGAATACGATCCTCTACATAATTATAAAGGAAAAGAGTTAGAAGACTATTTAAAATGCATGGATACCTATGTGAAGGATCAGGAAATTGTAAGTGGATTTCATTTTGGATGGGACGTGCTTGTCTCTATTAATGGAAAGCTTCCAATTACATTAGGATTACTGTTAGTTGTTATATTCTCCGGAATTTTTGGAAATGAGAAAACCTATGGGATGGATGCGCATTTACTGACGTCGAAGCATGGTAGAAAGCGTTTGATTCGTGCAAAACTAGTTTATGTTACTTTAGTATCTACTGTGTTGTGGGCGGTATTCCAACTGATGGTGATTGCATATACAGCCTACAAATTCGGCTTAGAAGGGGCAAATTGTACAGTACTTGATGCTTTTTTTCCATGTCCATACGGAGTTACTTATTTACAATATTATTTGTTGCAGTTAACCGTGAGCTTTCTTGGGACAATCTTCTTTAGTCTGATAATCTGTGTGTTATCCTCCTTGTTTAAACGAAGAATTGCACTAGGATTTGGGGCACTCTATCTTTTGATGACGGGCCTGACGATCAATGATAAATTCCAATTTGGAGACGAAACACAAATCTTTCATCTTGTAGATAAGATCAAAGTATTGCAACCAACGCAACTGATGGGAGCATTTAATACGTTCCAGATGTATGTTGGATATACAATTGGACCTGTTGTGATTAGACTTCCAATTATGTCATATTTGGTAATCATTGTAGGAAGTGTGCTTTGCATTGTATTTATAAGATGGCATGAACAAAGAAGACAGGTTTAAGTGATTTGCCATTTGTAAAGGGGTAGGCATTGACAACAAGCAAAATAAATCCAATAATGAAGGTATGTTATAACAGGCAGGAGGAAACAAATTGAGAGATTTATTTTGGGGAATCATACTGATCATTTTATCTACTTCAATTATAATCGCATCCTTGCAATATCTATTGGCAGATTTTAAGTCAGTAAAGAAGAAAGAGACAAATCCTGAGCTGGTCGAGGACGACATTGAAGCCATTAATGACAAAGATACCTTGGATCAAAGTGAAAAGGAGAAACACAAGGAAGAGGGGAAAGATACCTATCCATTCAAAGGAATCATAATCGGAATGCTGGCCGCTTCCATTGTAAACGTTGTGTTGAAACTAGGATTTGAAATTGACATCTCCTCGCAGATCTATGTACTTGGAATATTTATAGGCTTACTGATTGGAAGATATATAGAAAAGAAACGCTAGTCATAATAAGTCAATTGAGATAAAATATGGTTAGAATAGTAGATAAAAATGAAATAAAGGAGAAACTAGAAATGAAACTCACAGAAAAAGTATATGATCAAGATGCCTATCTAACCTCATTAGATGCAACGGTTGTATCATGTAATCCGATCACAGTGGATGAACTGAAACGATATCAGGTCGTGCTAGATAAAACCATATTCTTTCCAGAGGAAGGTGGACAGACACCAGATAAAGGGACTCTTGGAGGAAGACAAGTACTCGATGTGCAGATCAAAGATGGTGTCATCGTCCACACCTTAGATGGGGAATTAGAAACAGGAAGCATGGTGCAGGGAGTCTTAGACTGGAAGCACCGCTTTAATAATATGCAGCAGCATTCCGGGGAACATATTTTTTCGGGATTGGTGCATGCAAGATTTGGATATGACAATGTGGGATTTCATCTAAGCGACCAGGTGGTAACCATGGACTTTAACGGAATGATTACACCAGAAGAAGCAGCAGAGATTGAATATGCTGCTAATCAAGCAATTATTAGTAATTTGGAAATACAGGTGAGTTACCCAAGCAAAGAAGAATTGGCAGTCTTAGATTATAGAAGTAAGATTGAAATTGACGGACAAGTGCGTATCATTACCATTCCAAATGTTGATGTCTGCGCATGTTGTGCACCTCATGTAAAAAGAACTGGAGAAATTGGTATGCTTAAAATTGTCTCCATGCAGAATTACAAAGGTGGAATTCGTATTAGTATACTATGCGGATTTCGTGCATTAGAAGACTTTAGAAAGAAAACAGAAGTGGTGACCGTACTATCTAAGTCCTTCTCGGCAAATCAGGATACTTTGATTGAAGCAGTGGACAAAGTAAAGAATGCCAATCAAATGTTAAAGACTGAGCTTATTGATGCAAAACATGAATATATGGAAGTGAAACTGGCATCTATTCCGGCAGAACAGGAAAATGCATATTTGTTTGAAACAGACCTGGATGCACAGGTAATGCGAAATGCTGTTAATACCCTTGTGACAAGACATGCTGGAATTAGTGGAATCTTTACCGGATCCGATGAGGAAGGGTATCGATTTATCATTGGCAGTGGTAATGCTGATGCTAGAGTGGCATTAAACCTTCTAAAAGAGAAGTGGGAAGTAAGGGGCGGAGGAAGCCCAGCCATGGTGCAAGGCTCCATTATGGCCAAAAAAGACGAGATTATGAGTGTTTTAAAATAGTTAGAGAAACGGCAGTTTGAGAAAAATCTTAAACTACCGTTTTTTAGTTGGTTGAAAATTCCTTTTATACGACTGAATTAGAAAATATTTACAAGATGGTGACATTGCACAAAAGCTTATAAGGTTCAAAAGAAATATTCGCTACTATACACAATAGATATTTTTAAGAAAGTAACGTATAATAAAAACTTAATTTTAAGACAAGTTTTGGCGATATATGTATGAATTGAGGTACATACTATTTACTAAAGAGATGTTTTAGAATTTACGAATTAATAATTTAGCTTAGAGAGAGGTAATTAGTAGTGAGAATAGGATTTGATAACGAGAAGTATCTTAAAATGCAGTCTGAACATATCAGAGAAAGAATTTCACAATTTGACAACAAATTGTATCTTGAGTTTGGTGGAAAGTTATTTGATGATTTCCATGCTTCCCGCGTTTTACCAGGCTTTGAGCCAGACAGCAAGTTAAGAATGCTTTTAGAATTAAAAGAACAAGCAGAAATCGTAATTGTAATTGGTGCTGATTCAATTGAACAGAACAAGGTGCGTGGCGATTTAGGAATCACATACGATCTAGATGTGTTACGTTTAGTTAAGATGTTTGAAGGACGTGGCCTTATGGTTGGAAGCGTTGTCATTACAAAATATGCAGGACAGCCTTCCGCAGATAAGTTCCGTGAACGATTAACTCATTTAGGAATCAAATCTTATTTACATTATCCAATTGAAGGATACCCAAGTAACGTACCATATATCTTAAGTGAAAATGGTTTTGGAAAAAATGATTATATTGAAACAAGCCGTCCATTAGTCGTAGTAACAGCTCCTGGCCCAGGAAGCGGTAAGATGGCTACTTGTTTATCTCAGCTTTATCATGAAAACAAACGTGGTCTAAAAGCAGGATATGCCAAATTCGAAACATTCCCAATCTGGAATTTACCATTAAAACACCCAGTTAACCTTGCATATGAAGCTGCTACAGCTGACTTAAACGATCTTAATATGATTGATCCATTCCATTTAGAAGCATATGGAAAAGCGACAGTAAACTATAATCGTGATATTGAAATCTTCCCTGTATTAAATGCTATGTTTGAACAGATCAATGGGGAAAGTCCATACAAGTCTCCAACAGACATGGGAGTAAATATGGCTGGTTACTGTATCGTTGATGATGAAGCTTGTATTGAAGCATCAACTCAGGAAATCATCCGTCGTTATTACCAGGCACTTGGTGATCTTAAAAAAGGTCTTGGATCAAAAGATATCGTATTAAAATTAGAGTTATTGATGAAACAGGCAAATATTACAGTTGATGATCGCAAAGTAATCAAAGAAGCATTAGCAGTAAGTGATGCTACAGACGGTCCAGCAGTTGCAATCTGCCTTGCAGACGGTAAAATCATTACAGGTAAGACAAGTGCGTTATTAGGTGGTTCTGCAGCAATGATCTTAAATGCATTAAAAGAGTTAGCAGGAATTGACCATGACTTACATCTTGTTTCTCCGGATGCAATTGAGCCAATCCAAACACTTAAGACACAATATTTTGGAAGCATCAACCCAAGACTTCATACAGATGAAATCTTGATCGCATTATCTGCAAGTGCTGCTACAGATGAGAATGCTAGACTTGCATTAGAACAATTACCTAAATTAAGAGGATGTGAAGCTCACTCTTCCGTATTATTAGGTTCTATTGATACTGATGTATTTAAGAAACTTGGTGTCCACATTACTTGCGAGCCAGTGGTTGAAAATAAGAAATAATTACTTCTATTTAATTAATATTATAAAATAATCAAAAAGACGGCTTTCTTCTCGGAGAAATGTCGTCTTTTTTTAACCATTCTTTACATCTATTTCCTTCCGTTGTATAGTACTAGTATAAAGATTGACAGAAACGGAGAAATAATGGCGATGAACAAAAGTGATATCACTCGTGATTTTTTTATGTTAGAAGGGCCGTTAAGGGAACAAGGCTATGATTGGTGGTGGCATTCATTAACAGGGATTAATGAACGCACCGGTGAAGAGAAATCCTTCTTTATTGAATTTTATACGTGTAATCCAAGAGAGCATCAAGAAGTACCAGTATTAGGGCAACTTCCCTTACATAAGGAGAACAAGATCCATCCTTCCTATATTATGGTGAAGGCTGGCTGGTGGGGGAAGGATGCAGCACAATTACATCGTTTTTTCCCTTGGAAGTCAGCAAGGTTAAGAAATGAACCATCTTTTCAAATCATGGTAGAGGATTGCTTTTTAAGCGAGACTGTGACAAAAGGAAAGGTAACGGTCAGCAAAGAAGAAATAAAGAAGCATCCAGAATATCTTTGTGACAGCGGAGAAATGGAGTGGGACTTAACAATCGACAAGCAAGTAGCTTTTCATGTGGGGTATGGTGCCAGTAAGATGTTTCGTAAGCTAAATGCATTTGAAATGTATTGGCATGCAGAAGGAATGAAGACATTATATGAGGGAACAATTACGGTCAATGGCGAAAAGTATATTGTGACCAAAGAAGGCTCTTTTGGATATGCAGACAAGAATTGGGGAAGGGATTTTACAAGTCCATGGGTATGGCTGTCGTCCAATGACCTTTATAGTAAGAAATATGGCAGACGACTTCATAACAGCGTATTTGACCTTGGGGGTGGAAGGCCAAAAGCTTTTGGTATTCCGTTAAACCGTAAGTTATTAGGTGCCTTTTATTATGAAGGAACCAACTATGAATTCAATTTCTCTAAGTTCTGGACCCTTGCCAGAACTAAGTTTCATTGTGAAGAAACTGAGACTGAGCTGATATGGAAAGTTCGGCAAGAAACTAAGACAGCTCGTCTGCTAGTAGAAATTCATTGTAATAAGGATGAAATGCTGCATATTAATTATGAGGCACCAAATGGCACGAAGCGACATAACCGTTTATGGAACGGTGGTACAGGATATGGTGTGCTAAAGTTATATGAGAAGGGACCAGAAGGAGTTCTATTGGTCGACGAAGTACTTACAAAACATGTGGGTTGTGAGTATGGGATATATTAAGTTGTCTACAGTCTGAGAAGGTAGTGATTGCTACCTTCTTTTTTACTCTATTGGAAAGTTCTCTCCGAGTCCTTCCCTATAGAATAAAAAAGGCTTTCGAAAAACAGAAAGCCAGATTGCACACTCACCCGATGGAGAGATATCGCTTACGTGACCGGGCTCGGTGCAGACAAAGTGTCTTCTCCCGGGAGATTGAGTGATAGGGGAGCCACGAGTGTCGAAGATACTTTGTTCGTGATAAGAAATTTCTGGACGATAACTTTCAATCACTTTGTTGAAATCATACCGTGCCATAAAATGTCATAAAAACAAGAAATAACCAATAACAGTAACCTCTACTACTATTGACAGAGAGTTTTATTTTTGTTATTATTGAGTAATTTTGACAAATAAAAGGAGGAGATGGAAGGAAAAGTGATGAATAATCCTTTGATACATATGAAGGTTGTAATGGGGAATACGTATTGAATTGGGCAGGAACAAAGTACACTGACCATTGCAGAACATGTATTTATAAGGGTGAATTAATGTGTCGAAGGCACATTTTTATAGTTTGAGAATAAAGTTTGTTAAGTACTGCCAAGGAGAGATGCTCACGTCACAGGCAAACAGCAGTGCTTGAATAAGCTAGTTGTAGATGTGGCATGGGTGATCATAAAAAAGTTGTTACAAAAGGGGATAAGAAATTATGAGTAAACACACATGTCTTGAAAAAAGAGTTCCGATTGAATTATGCAATCCATCACTTGAATTAATTGAGGATAAATGTATCAAATGCGGATTATGTAAAAGAGTATGTAAGGATTACGTTACAGTACAGGGCTACTATGATTTAGAACGTACAAATGATGAAGCAATCTGTATTCACTGTGGACAATGTATTACTGCATGTCCAACAGATGCAATCGTTGAAAAAACAGAATATGCAATGGTAAAAGAAGCAATTGCAGATCCTGAAAAAATCGTAGTATTCAGTACAGCACCAGCAGTTCGTATCGCGTTAGGTGATTGTTTTGGAGTAGAAGAAGGATCTTTCGTTGAAGGTAAAATGGTTGCTATGTTAAGAAAATTAGGTGCAGATTATGTTACTGATGTTAACTTTGGTGCCGATCTTACAATTATGGAAGAAGCAAGCGAGTTAATTGAACGTGTGACAACTGGACACGGAAAATTACCTCAATTCACAAGCTGTTGTCCTTCTTGGGTAGAGTTTGCAGAAACTTTCTATCCAGAAATCATTCCAAACCTTTCTACAGCTAAGAGTCCAATTGCAATGCAAGGTGCAACAATCAAGACTTACTTCGCTAAGAAAATGAACCTTGATCCAGCAAAAATCGTGCATGTAACAATTGCTCCATGTACAGCTAAGAAATTTGAAGTTCGCAGAGAAGAAATGAATGCAGCAGGAAGATACCACGGTATGGAAGAAATGCGCGATACTGACTTCCTTCTTACTACAAAAGAACTTGCTGATTGGGCAAAAGAAGAAAACATTGAATTTGAAGCATTAGAAAATTCTGCATTTGATCCTTTAATGGGTGAAGGTAGTGGCGCTGGTCTTATTTTTGGTAATACTGGTGGTGTAATGGAAGCAGCACTTCGTACAAGCTATGAATTCATTACAAAAGAAAAAGCTCCAGAAGAATTCTATGAATTAGTTCCAGTTCGTGGTATGGAAGAAATGAAAGAAGCGACTGTTACAATTGGAGAATACACTCTTAATGTTGCTGTAATTTACGGAACTGGAAACGTACGTAAGTTATTAGAACAATTAGAAAATGGTGAAAAAGAATACCACTTCATCGAAGTAATGACTTGTCCAGGTGGATGTATCGGTGGTGCAGGTCAGCCTAAACACAAACGTAACAAGATTGCTGGTGTTAGACAAGCAAGAATTGATAGCCTTTACAACGTAGACAAGCAAATGGCAAAACGTGCTAGCTATGAAAATATGGAAATCAAAGCATTATACGAAGAATTCTATCAAAAACCATTAAGCGAGCTTTCTGAAGAATTACTTCATACTTCTTATGTTGACAGAAGTGAAAGCTTAGGAATGTCTGAAGAAGACGAACTTGTAGGTTAATCCGGAAGCCTCGAGTAAGAGAATATAGATAAGGGGTCCCAAAATAATTCGTAACGAATAAGTTTGGGGCCCTTTTTTCGTTTGTGAAGGTTTTTCATTGAAGAAGTTGTGAATATTGTATATAATAATGTCGAACATAAATACTATTGAAATAGATTAGAGATAAGGAACTGTAAAACGATGACAATGGAACTAGAGAAACATTATAATAAATTCTGTGAAGATAAACGTTTGACAAGAAGACATGGACAAGTTGAGTATATTACCTCACTTAAATATATCCATGAATGCTTGGATACAATGGAATCGCCTAAGATTTTGGATGTAGGGGCAGGAACAGGAAGATATTCTGTCACACTTGCCAATGAAGGATATGATGTGACAGCAATTGAGCTTGTAAAATACAACTTAGGCATTTTAAAGTCCAAAGGAAGCACTGCAAAGGCATATCAGGGCACTGCTCTTGATTTGTCCAGATTTGAAGAGAATACGTTTGATCTGACCCTTGTATTTGGACCAATGTACCATTTATATACGTATGAAGACAAGTTAAAGGCGCTAACGGAAGCAAAGCGTGTAACAAAATCCGGTGGTTTGATCTTGGTGGCATACATTATGAATGAATACAGTATCTTAACGCATGGTTTTAAAAAGAATAACATTAAGGCGTGTATTGAAAATGGCCAGGTAACGGAAGACTTCCATGTGGTAGCGCAGCCAAAGGATTTATACGACTATGTTAGGATTGATGATATTGATCGTTTAAATAAAGATGCGGATGTGGAACGCATCAAATTAATTGCTGCGGATGGTCCGGCAAACTATATGAGAAACACGTTGAACGAGATGGATGAAGAGACGTTTGAACTCTTTGTGAAGTATCATTTATCCACATGTGAACGAAAAGAGTTACTAGGTGCAAGCGGGCACACACTTGATATCGTAAGAAAAAAATAAAGTATTTAATGGGCGGATCGTAATTAATACGGTCGGCTCATTTGTTTTTTTGAAAAAAATTTTAAATTAATTCGTCACATTACGTTACCTAATCGTGTTATTAGTAAAGAGGTAGTTAACCGGGACTTACTTCAAGATAAAGGAGGACAAGCATGGCAGAACCAGAATTGCGTACGGATGTCGGTTTTGCAAAAGACTATGAAGCCTATGTGGATCTGATATTTCATATTTGCATTTCTTATATGAAAAATAAGCATGATGCAGAGGATATTGTGCAAGAGACATTTGTCAGATACATAAAGAGTGAAAAAGAATTTGAGAATGAAGAACACAAAAAAGCATGGCTTATAGTAACAGCAACCAATCTATGTAAAGATCAACTAAAACATTGGTGGAAGAAGAGGACCACTTATGAAGAGTATCAAGAAAATACTGATGGAGTTTCTATCGACACGACACTTATGGCGGTCATGGAATTGCCTGATAAATATAAGACTGCAGTTTACCTATATTATTATCAGGGCTATGACAGTGCAGAAATCGCATCGATGCTACATAAACCAAATTCGACCGTACGAAGTTATTTAAGTAAGGCCAGAAAATTATTGAAAGAAAAGTTAGGCGGTGATGATCTATGATCAATAGAACTATAAAGAATTCCTTTGATCAAGCGAAGTTAAGTGAAACAGAAAAAGAGGAACTTTATCAGAGGATACTTACGGAGGCTTCTTCTTCCAGACAAACAGTAGTGAATTTGGAAAGGAAGAAAACAATGAAGAAATTAGTAATAGGAGCTGCATGTTTGGCAGCAGTATGTATCGTTCCAGCAGGAACTTATGCCGCATATAAATGCATGTCTCCAAAACAAGTGGCAACTGAAATCGAGGATAAGAAGCTGGCAGAAACTTTCGGAAAGGCCGAAAGTGAAGCGGTAGTCAAAGAGTCAGGGGAGTACCAGGTTGCTTATCTTGGAAGTGTTTCAGGAAAGCAGATTGGTTCGTCAATTGAAGTCGATGGAGAAATAAAAGAGGACAGAACGTATTTGGTAGTAGCGATAGAGAGAAAAGACGGTACACCTATGACGTTAACGGATCCTGTCTATATCAGCCCGTTTGTGCAAAACCTAAACCCAGCAAAATATAATATCCATAGTATGAACGGA
This sequence comes from bacterium, assembly GCA_030535455.1. GTDB lineage: Bacteria > Bacillota > Clostridia > Lachnospirales > Lachnospiraceae > KM106-2. Next base: position 20,035 of record JAUNJY010000005.1, on the reverse strand, counting down.
TCTTCTGCCGGAGCAGTTAAAGATGGTGTTCTTTATCGTGTGATTGAATGTGATGAGCTGGAGAAGTTTGCAAATAGAAATGTTTATTTAGCTGTTCAGGATGGCTTACAGTATAAGGATGCTGCTTATATCTATGATGAACAAGATGGTACGATTACAAGAAATGAAAGGTATCAAGGAATGAACGTACTGTTTTCTGTATCATTGGATACTTCCAAAGCAGTTTCAGACGCAGTAAACCGATTTATCAAAGACTTTGAAGAACACAAAAAAGCAGAGGAACCAACGGATGTAGCTACGCAAAAATCCCCTCAAATTGACAGAGAAAAACAACAAATAAAGAAAAATAACATTACTTACAGTTTGATTCCTGCCAATCGATTTGCAGGGGCAAGTGATACAAAGTCATTTTATGGACTATATGCTGAGATTAAAGGCGGCAACATAGAAACGATTACGTATACTCTGGATAAAGACGTATTCTACAAGAAAACTGAGGCAACCGAGGAAGAAGCGGCCAACTATGATGAAACGAAGTATGAAGGCAGTATTTCTAAAGAGATGATAGATGGAAAAACGCCAGGAGATGTAGCTGACCAAGTAATGGGGGATAAATCCAAGAGAGAGTGGCTTCTTAGCAAAGCAGGAAACTCCTATACAGTAGCTTATGACAAACAAAATACAGTAGGAAACTTCTACGCAATTGGTGTTACTGCAAAAAATGTGACAGAGGGGGCAGGAAGAGAGACGGTTTACGAAACCCTTGCAGATGCATTAAAAGAAAACGTGGTCCATGTTACCGTTACGTTTAAAGACGGGCATAAAGAGACAAATGATATTGTCTTTGTCAGAAATGACACCACCATTGTTTCCAAAATGATTACTGCACAGTGGAAATAGTCTACAGAAGTAAGGGTATTCAATTCGCATTTACAAAAATCTGGAAAAGGAGTACCATAAAAGGAGAAAAATGAATGGAATAAGGGTGAGAAAATGAGTATAAATGGTATTCTGATGCAGTATTTTGAATGGGACCTACCAGCCGATGGAAGCCTTTGGACCCAAGTAAAAGAGAAAGCAGGTGCATTAGCTGAGGCTGGAATTACAGCACTTTGGCTGCCACCTGCATACAAAGGTTACGATGGCACAAATGACAGCGGTTACGCCGTATATGACATTTACGATCTTGGAGAATTTCCTCAAAAATCACAAACGGGTGAAGTGCGGACAAAGTATGGAACAAAAGAACAATACATAGAAGCAATCGAAGCTTGTCATAAAGCGGGAATACAGGTGTACGCCGATGTGGTATTAAACCATATGACCGGTGCAGAAATGACAGAAACAGTAGATACCATCGTTTGGAGAAGAAACTCGAGATCAGAGAGCTGGTATTGTACAAATGAGCATGAGACCATTGAGGCATGGACTAAATTCCTATTTGAGAAACGAGGTGGAAAATATTCGTCTTTTCAATGGAATAAAGATTGTTTTGATGGAGCAGATACCAATGGCATGCTTCCTGCGGACCCAAATAAGGTTTATCTTTTTGCGGGAAAAGAATGGGACCCGGATACCAATTTTGATTTCTTAAACTGCTCTGATTTGGATGTGCAGAACCCTGAGGTAATTAAAGAACTGAAGTCCTGGGGGGAGTGGTATTTGAATACGACCAATGTGGATGGAGTACGACTGGATGCACTAAAGCATATTGGACCTAAGTTTTATAATGAATGGCTTGATTTTATGGGGAGTAAAAAGCAGATTTTCGCAGTTGGGGAATATTATGACCTTGACAATAGAGAGCTTCAAAACTATTTGGGGCATATAACTACGGACAAAGTAACCATGCACCTGTTTGATTTTCCGTTGCATGAACGTTTCTATCTGGCCTCTGACCAGATGAACTACCCTCTTAAAAATCTTTTACATGATACTTTGGTAAGCAGCTGTCCATTAAATGCAGTAACCTTTGTGGATAATCATGATACACAAAACCGTCTGGTTCAAGATCCAGGAACCCAGGCCAGGGAGGTTAAGGAATGGTTTCGTCCTCATGCTTATGCATTTATTCTATTAAGGGAGGCCGGCTATCCATGCGTATTCTATAAGGACTATCCGGATACTGAGACAAAAGAGGGCAGCCTTGTAGCGGTAATTACAGCCTTAATGAAAATTCGTAGAACGCTTGCCTATGGATCACAGCATGACTATGTAAGCGATCTAAATGAGATTGGCTGGACAAGGGAGAGTGTAGATGGAAGGTCGGGTGTGGCAGTGGTCCTTTCAAAAGACGGTTCCAATCCTATTACCATGTATGTTGGAGGAAGTGAGCATCAGACAGCCTATATTGATGTTATGCACACCATAACAGATCCGGTGATCATTGGGGAAGATGGAAGGGCAAGCTTTCCAGTAATCCAAGGAAAGTTAAGCGTATGGATTAGGCAGGATGCCTATACTGAACTATTTATAGAACAGGAGAAATGTGAATGAGACAACGAGCCATTCAGATTGAACAGATACCGGCAATTTTATGGGGAAACGACTCCAACAAGCTATACCTTTATGTTCACGGGAAGCTGTCAAGCAAAGAAGCTGCCGAGGGGCTTGCCGAAATCGCAACAGAACAAGGATATCAAGTACTTAGCTTTGATTTTCCGGAGCATGGGGCTCGAAAGGAAGAGACAACTCCTTTCAATATACAAAACGGAGTAGACGAGCTAATGATCGTGCATGACTACATAAAAACACGATGGAGTAAGATCAGCCTATTTGCCAGCAGTGTAGGAGCCTACTTCAGCCTTGTGGCCTACCAGACTTGCCAATTTGAAAAGTGTCTATTCTTGTCTCCAATTGTAAATATGGAGCGATTAATTCAAAATATGATGACGTGGACCAATGTGACAGAACAGGAACTGCAAGAACGTCACATCATTCCAACCAAGATTGGAGAGGTACTGGATTACGACTATTATTGTTATGTAAAAGCGCATCCGATTGTAAAATGGGACTCACCAACCTGTATCCTATATGGCTCTAAGGATTACCTTCAGGAAAGACAGACGGTCCAAGAATTTACGGACAAGTTTTCCTGCAAACTTACAGTTTTGGAAGGAAGTGAGCATTTTTTCCATACAACGGAGCAACTAGAAGTATTAGAACAGTGGACCAGGAAAAATCTATGAGTTTTTTCGACAAATCATTATTAATGTGATATAATATGACAGATTTAGCATTTATTAACATACCAAGGAGGACAATTATGGAAAGAAAAAACGCATGGGAAAAGTATAATGACGGAGAAATGGATCAAGTATTCCAATTAGCAGACCGTTACAGAAGCTTTATCTCTGATTGTAAAACAGAACGTGAATGTGTAAGAGAAACAGTAAAGCTAGCAGAAGATGCTGGTTTTAGAGATTTAAAAGCAGTGATTGAAGCAGGCGAAACTTTAAAAGCTGGTGATAAGGTTTATGCTACAAATATGGGCAAAAATATTGTTTTATTCTGCGTAGGACAAGAACCAATTGAAAAAGGTATGAATATCTTAGGTGCTCATATCGACTCTCCAAGAATTGATATTAAACAAAATCCGTTATATGAGGATTCATCTTTAGTACTTTTAGATACTCATTACTATGGCGGAATTAAGAAATATCAATGGGTAGCACAGCCATTAGCAATCCACGGTGTTGTTGCTTTAAAAGATGGCAGTGTAGTTGATGTTGTGATTGGTGAAGATGATTGTGATCCTGTAGTAGGTATTTCCGACTTATTAATTCATTTAGCAGCAGATCAATTAGATAAAAAAGGCGCAAAAGTTGTAGAAGGTGAGGACTTAAACGTACTTATCGGCAGTATCCCATCTAAGACAGATGAAAAAGAAAAAGTAAAAGCTAATATTTTAGCATTGTTAAAAGAAAAATACGGAATGGAAGAAGAAGATTTCCTTTCTGCAGAGTTAGAAGTAGTACCAGCTGGAAAAGCTAGAGATTATGGAATTGACAGAAGCATGGTAATCGGCTATGGCCATGATGATCGTTGTTGTGCATATACTTCATTAGAAGCTATGTTCCTTGTAGAAAATCCAAGAAAAACAAGCGTATGCATCTTAGTGGATAAAGAAGAAATCGGAAGTGTTGGTGCAACTGGTATGCATTCTCGTTTCTTTGAAAACATGGTTGCTGAACTTATGGAATGCACTGGAACATATTCTGAATTAAAACTTAGAAGAGCATTTACAAATTCAAAGATGCTTTCTTCTGACGTAAGTGCAGCATTCGATCCAAACTATGCAAGCGTGAATGAAAAGAAAAACTCCGCATATTTTGGCAGAGGATTTGTATTTAACAAATACACAGGCGCAAGAGGAAAATCTGGCAGTAATGATGCAAATGCAGAATACATGGCTGAAATCCGCAGAATAATGGATAAACATGACGTGACATTCCAGACTGCTGAGCTTGGCAAGGTAGATCAAGGTGGCGGCGGTACTATCGCTTACATCATGGCAAACTACAATATGGAAGTTATCGATGCAGGTATTGCTGTTCAAAATATGCATGCTCCATGGGAAGTAGTAAGCAAAGCAGATCTTTATGAAGCAATGCGTGGATACGAAGCATTCTTAATCGAAGCTTAATCGACATAATATTCCAATAACTACTGCGTAATATTACCAAGTGACAATAAATGCTTATTATGTTTAAATAATAGCATGAAAAAAATTAAAAAAGTTTATATTGAAATCACAAATGTATGTAATTTGAGTTGTAATTTCTGCCCGAAGACAAGCAGAAAATCCAAGTTTATGGGACGTAAGGAATTTTCGCATATCCTAGATCATGTGAAAGACTATACGGACCATGTTTATTTCCACCTTATGGGGGAACCAACGTTAAACAAGGAAATTGAATACTTTTTAAGCGAAAGTGAACGTCACGGCTTAAAGGTAAATATTACGACAAATGGAACCTTATTAAAGAATAGTACTGAAACATTAGCAAATGCAACTGCATTAAGACAAGTAAATATTTCGTTGCATAGTTTTGAGGCAAATACCAAAACTGTGGAATTGGAACAATATATTACAGAAGTCACTGATTTTATAAATCATGTGAACGAAAATACAAATATTATTTGTGCCATCCGACTCTGGAATATCGATAGCGAGGAATTAAAAGGAGCAAATGGCTTAAATGCTGATATTTTAAGAATGCTAGAAGAAGAGCTGGCTCTTGATTTCTCACTCGCTGAGAAGTTACAAGAAACCCGCCAAATTAAACTTAAAAACAACGTATATCTTAATATGGCTGAGAAGTTTGCTTGGCCGGATCTTAAGGTAGCAGATATTACAGATGAAGTATTCTGCCATGGCCTTCGCAACCAGATTGGTGTCTTGGTAGATGGAACCGTTGTTCCATGCTGTCTCGATAGTGAAGGACATATTGCCCTTGGCAATGTATTTGAAACTCCTCTAAAGGACATATTAGAAGGTGAACGTGCACAGAATATTTACAATGGCTTCTCAAATCGAAGAGCGGTCGAAGACTTATGTAAAAGATGTGGATATGCTACAAGGTTTTAAATAACAATGGGAGCACTTAACAATCCTTAGATTGTTCGGTGCTCTCTTTTTGTTGTCAGTAGTTTAGCAGGAAGTAATTCTTTGAAGTTCAAGAATCCAATATATAGTAATATAGGCGGTGATGTTGGAAGGACTTTTCTATTATGCTATAATTAGTATTCTGCGTACATTTTTTTCAGAATGAGTTTCAAAATGAAAGAGGCAGAAGGAAATGATTTGGAGGATGTTAGATGGAAGAAAACACACAAACAATAGAACCATATAGAGGTAGATGGAAAGATGCCATGGCCAAGGTTAAGTGGGGAGTATTCCTGACGTTTGTAAATATATCGTTAGCGGAATTTCCACTTGCTCAGATTACTGGATTTTTGGGCAGTATCCTATTATTATATGGGCTATTTTTGTTAAAAGAGGAGAACCAATCGTTACATAAGGCGTATCTGTTAGGAATAGGATTTTTTGCATACCGAGTCATAATCACCATTGTATTTGAATATCAAAGTGAAGGACTGCTGACAGTACTTGCTTTATTTTTACGAACTGGGCTTTTTTATGAAATTGCAGTACAGTTAGAAAAAGGGATGTATCAGGAAAATCATGATCCAGATCAAGTTCAGTCAATTGCACATGCCTATTCAACCATACGTAGATCCTTGATTGGAATCCTTGTAATTCAATTGTTTTCAACATACGTTATGGAATTATCATGGATCGGACTGTGTCTACTTCTAGCCTTTGTAATTAGTATTTTAAAAAACCTGGAACCTGTAGAGCTTGTATTGGATAATATAGCAGATACAAAAGAGAAAAACAGACCAAAAGGCAGTGCAAGGCTATATACCATCATAGTAAGCGGAACTCTTTTGGTGCTATTGTTAGTACCAGCCGCACGTTATGTTTCTTTACATGATTCCTTACACGAGTATACTGGAAATCAAGTAAATATGGATCTTGATGATATAGTAAATCAGATGAAGAAGGCAGGTTTTCCGGAAGAAATCTTGATTGACCTATCTTCAGAGGAAATTGCAAATTATGATAAAGTAACAAAGGTTGTAGTACGAAAAAATCTTTCGTCTCAGTTTTTAAGGCATGATGGAAATAGCGATGAGGATGACGAGACCAGAAGGAAACGAGAAGATTTAAGTAAGCTGGAGCTTACTGTTGTTTATAGTTATTTTGAAGAGCAGCTTACATCTCCTAGAACAGTTCGAGTGCTTACGTATGGAAAATGGAAGGAAACTCCGGGTCATGCTTATACAGATTGTTTTTATTTCAATCATGATGTTAATATGACTTTAAATCCCATAGCATATGGAATTTATACGGCAGATTTAGGAATGGAGAAGCAGTATAGGATTGATGCAGACAGCATGTTACGTGATGATTTTTGGAATTATAGTACCATTGATACGTATCGTTATACTATTCCTAGAAATGGTTATAATTATCGATTTATAGCAGCACAGACGATTGAAGTGGAACAGGAAGAATACGATGAACTAGGCGGGCAAGAACAGGAGTATTTTGATCGATATCAGCTTAATTATTACCATAGGGTAGGCTTTCCTATATGGAATACCATGGATTTGTCCGATTATTATACTTCGTTTCATGAGCAGCGCCAGTATTATTTTATAACGGGATAATCAGAGATACAAAGCATGTTGACGTAATTGACACCCTGAAAAATGGGTGTCTTTTTATATGAATTATGCTATAATAAAAGGGAATTGAGAGGAAAAAAGTAAAATGAAGTATTTGGAGGGAAAATGGAAAGCTTATTAGAAGAAAATAAGAAATATGGTCTGCCTTGGGGAACATGTATGTTTCAGATGAAATGGGGGATTGTCTTATCATTTATAACGATTTCATTGACGTCGTTTCCACTAGGTGAGATTACAACACTACTGGGGGCATTTTTAATGCTTCATGGAATGTTTTTGATGAAAGACGGAAATAAAAGTTTACATAAAGCATATTGCTTATCAATTGGATATTTCGTGTTTCGATGCCTGGCAATCATTATATGTCAGTATGATAATGAGTTATATCTGTCACTGGTATCAGGAACTGCATTTCTTGTGCAAATGGGGCTGCTGTATGCCATGCTAGATAGCATCGAAAATGGTATGTATGAGGCCAACAGCCTGCCAGGATTAGTTTTGCCTATCGTAGATAGTTACACAAAAATCAAGAAGAGTCTGATTGCGATTACTGTGATTACCTTGTTTTCTACTTATGTAATAGAGCTGTCGTGGTTAGGATTTATAGTGTTAATTGCACTAGTTATTGTCATAGTTGTAAATCTGTCACCTGTTAATATCTCCTTGGCAAACGAGCAAAAGGAAGTCGAGGAGTATTATCTTAAGGATAAAGTAATCCTATATCTGGTTGCTGGGATCTGTCTAATTGCTGTAATAACACTGGTACCGGCCGTTCGCTATTTGTCTTTACTAAAGCCGTTAGAGACATACAATAGTACAGTTGCAAGTGCAAATGAGGCCACAATTGTAGAACAGATGAGAAAAGCAGGTTTTCCAGAAGAAATCTTAAGTCAGCTGTCCTCGGAAGAAATTGCAAATTATGATGGAATAAATAAGGTTGTTGTCCAAAAAGATACGGGATTTTCCTATATGGAGGATGATGAAACTAGAAGAGAATTAGAACAAGAAGATCTGAATAAGCTAGATGTAACCTTTGTCTATAGCTATTTTAATGAAGATGCTGAGTATCCAGGGACAGTGCGGGTGCTTACGTATGGGAAGTGGAGGGAGAAACCATCCCGTACGTTTACGGATTATTTTAATTTTTATTACGATGGAAATATTAATTGGCAGCCAGTAGTTTATGGAATATATACAACGTCTTCAGGGGAAGATGCCTATTATGATATTACAGAGATAAATAATGGAGCATTCACAGAGTGGTTTGGAGGAAATGTATATCAGTATACCATTCCCACAAAGGGAAATAATTATCGATTTATCGCCGCTCAGACTGTAGCTCCTGTGAGTTTATCATATAGTGAGGAAGAAGAGGTTGATGAGACAAAGCTACCGTTGTATTATTCCTTATGGTATCAACATAAAATTAATTTTCAAAAATGGAGAAAACTAGACGAAACAGATTTTAGCAGTACCTTTTATGAACAGCGTACATATTGCGGTGAGCGCTAAGAACAAAGACCTTGAAAGCTATTGTTGCTTTTGGGGTCTTCTTTATTTAGGAACAGAAAACTACTTTTCCAGCAGCTTTTTATGCAATTTGTGGTAGAGGTGCCATAGAAATTTATTAAGTATTACAAAAAAAACTACAATTAATCCCTTTAATGTGATATAATAGTTTGATGATTAAAAAACGTTTAGAAGGATGTTTTGTATGAATGTATTAACTCGAGACGAAATTAAAAAATTGACCGCGAACGAAACAACTTATTTACGTGGCGCGCGTTACTATAAAAGTCAGGCTGTAACAAATGTGCGTTGGTCAAAAGCTAGTCAGCAATATTTTGCAATTGTAAAAGGAAGTAACGACTATAATGTTAGTGTTACGTTAGAAGAAGGAAAGGTAGTAAACCATTCCTGCAACTGTCCAGGACATGCCAAACACACAGGGCCATGTAAGCACGTTGTTGCATTACTTTTATTTATCGCTGATTATTATGAACAAAAAACTGCGAAAAAGCCGAATACATCGGAGGATATGGCAGCATATCGTATCTTGCAGTATTTTGAAAAACAAGACTTTTTGACAACTTATGGTGAAGTTTATGACATTGAAGTAACCGTTCGAATTCCGAACCTACTTCGTAATGATGAATCTAGAGTCTATGTGCAGCTATCAGCGGGTGCGGGACGTCAGTATAAGATCCAGAATGTTCGTAAATTCTTATCTGAATATATGCGAAAAGAAACAATCGTGCTTGGTAAAGAATTTAAATTTATCCATGGTGAAAGCACATTTACGAAAGAATCTCAGGCAATCTTAGATTTCTTTTTAGAAATTTTTGAGGTGCAGGAGGTTCTTGGAAGCTCACTTAGCAATCTTATCTTCCAGAAGAACATGGTTGCATTATCGAAACACATGTTTTTCAAATTATTAGAGCAATTAGAGGATCAACCGTTCAATATTCAGGTGTACAACAATGAATTAGAACGCGCACGTTATGTAAAAGGTAATCCGGTGATCAAGCTTGGTCTGGTAACAGACGAGGACTCCATCCAATTAGAGGATAAGGAGAATGCGAACATCATTCCACTGACAGACAAAGGGGAATTGATGCTTGTTGATAACGTATTATACCGCCCTAATCGCAAGTTTATTTCAAATTATTTGCCATTCTATTCTATTTTTGGGAAACAGGACAAGCCTTTAGTATTCCATAAGGAAGCAAAAGATAAATTCTTATCCATGGTTCTTCCAAAGATCTTTGAGACGATGGAACTTGATATTCCATCCGAACTTCAAGACAAATATATCGTTGCGGATTTAAAACCTTCGATTTACCTAGATAAGCACAAAGCCAATGTTCGTGCTACTGTGAAGTTCCAATATGGCGATTATGAAATTAATCCACTTGATTATGTAGCAAAAGATGGTCTGATCATTGTACGTCAGCCAGAAAAAGAAAGTGCAATTATCTCCTTATTAGAAGATATGCATTTTGTTCCAAGCTGTAATTATTACGCGCTTCGTGACGAACGTTATATCTTTGAGTTCTTAACGATTGGCGTTACGGAATTAAGTGATACATGCGATTTATACTATTCGGATGACTTTAAAAACTTTACGTTACGTAACCCAGGTAAGTTAACGACTGCCTTAAAGGTAAATAACGAAATTAATATGTTAGAGATGGAATTCAATTATGAAGAGATTCCAAAAGATGAACTTCATGCCTTATTCCAATCCCTGCAATTAAAGAAGAAGTACCATAGACTGAAAAATGGTGCCTTTATCTCTCTTGAAGATGAAAACTTTGCATCTATTAATGATATTTTTGATAAATTAGATGTGGATGAAGAGAATATTGGTGAAAATGGGTTAATGCTTCCTAAGAATTCTGCTGTGTATGTAAACAACATTTTAGAGGAAGGAAAGGATTTCTTTATTGAAAAGAATGAAGAATTCGTTGAATTAGTAAATGGAATCGTTGAACCTAGTGCAACTAATTTTGAACTTCCAGACGGTATTGAAGTAAGCCTTCGTCCATACCAGGTAACTGGTTACAAATGGCTTAGAACTTTGGCAAAGAACGGCCTTGGCGGTATCTTAGCGGATGATATGGGGCTTGGTAAGACACTTCAGACAATTGTATATATTACAAGCTGTATTGAAGAAATGGAAGCAAGTGGATCTGAAAAGATGCCATTCCTTATAATCTGTCCAACTTCCCTAGTGTATAACTGGCAGGATGAGTTCCACAACTTTGCTCCGCATATACGTACGGTAGTAGTAAGTGGAAGTCCAGAAATTCGTAAGGAATTAATCGAGACTCACGTAGATAATGATGTAATCATTACTTCTTATCCATTAATCCGTCGTGATATCGAGCATTATGAAGCTGTGAAAATCCATACTATGTTTATCGATGAAGCACAGTTTATTAAGAATGCCAACTCCATCAGTGCGAAAGTGGTAAAACAAGTTCGTGCAAAATATCGTTTTGCATTAACGGGTACGCCGATTGAAAATAGTTTATCAGAGTTATGGTCAATCTTTGACTTTATCATGCCATACTATTTATTTAGCCATGCCAAGTTTGCAGAGCGTTATGAAAAGCCAATTATTCGTGAAAACAATCAGGAAGTGTTAGAAGACTTAAGTCGTCATATTCAGCCATTCATCTTACGAAGAATGAAGAAAGACGTATTAGAAGAGCTTCCAGAAAAGATCGAAAGCAAGTATTTAACAGATATGACAGACGAACAGCGTAATATCTATCTTTCTTACATGGAAAGTATCCGTAATGATATTACTAAGGAAATTAACGAAAATGGTATTGCAAAGAGTCAGATGAAGATTCTTGCAGCACTTACAAGACTTCGTCAGATTTGTTGTCATCCATCTACGTTTATTGACAACTATACAGGTGGTAGTGGTAAGTTAGACCTTCTTATGGATTTACTTCCAGATATTATCTTAAATGGCCATAGAATTTTAATCTTCTCTCAATTCACTTCTATGTTAGGATTAATTGAAGAGGAATTAAAGAAACAAAATATTGGATACTTCTACTTAGAAGGATCTACAGCAATGGAAGACCGTCAGGAATATGTAAACCGATTTAATGCTGGTGAAGGCAGCGTCTTCTTGATTTCCTTAAAAGCTGGTGGTACTGGTCTTAACTTAACAGGTGCAGATACGGTAATCCACTTTGATCCATGGTGGAATCCAGCGGTAGAAGAGCAGGCAACTGACCGTGCTTACCGTATTGGACAAAAGAATAAGGTTCACGTAATCAAGCTTCTTACAAAAGGCTCAATTGAAGAGAAAATCTACAAGTTACAGCAACGTAAGAAAGCATTATCGGAAGCCGTTATTCAATCCAAAGAAGTATTTATTAATAAACTTACTCGTGAAGAAATCGAAGATTTATTTAGAGATTAAGAGAACAAAGTGTCTTCTTCCTCAATCCCCCGGGAGAAGACACTTTGCCGCGCCAAACTCGGTCGCAACAGCGACATCTTCTTTCCTATAGAGTAAAAAAGCCTGTCGCTGTTTAGCGGCAGGCTTTTTTTAGGTTGGTGATTTTTATTAATTAACCACGTGAAGTGGGTTCTAATCCATCAATAATCGATTTTAATTCTTCCATCAACTTTGTCTGGGTATCGTTTCCCCATAGGTCCATTCTATAAAGTCGATCATCAATAAGAACTCGGCCATCTCCACCGAAGGTGATATGGTTCCAATCATCAGTATGTGGAGCGGTAATACTAAAACTATAGTTTTTACTACGTTCACCATATCTTATTCCGTTTGACTTAATTAATGTTCTTGGATATCGAAAGAACTTATACTTGGAAAAAAGGTCTTTCATCTGTGCATAGGTATCTGAACTAGTAGCAATCTCGTAGGTTGCAGATTTCATAACAGGACCCTGGCTTGAAAAAATGTCTTCGTGATAGACAATAAATAGTGTATCATCTGCATTTAGCAAGGAATCCATGGAACGTGGGTAACTATACAGGGTACCGGCTAACAACAGAAGTAGAAAGAGTATAAGGATGGTTAATTTTTTTCTTTTCATATTTTCCTCGTTTTCGTATGTAGTAGTTTTATTAGAAACTGCTTTATAGGCAGAACATTGTATGACAGATCTGCTTACCACAATTGGTCTTAAAGATTTTATCGTAAGCAGTAAGAGCTGCCTTTTTATTTAATCCGTCTTCATAAAGATTTACAAGGAAATCCGCTTCAATCAGGATTTGATAGTCAATCCCATCCACATCTACATATGTGTGATGATGTGCTACAAGATAGCAGACACGTTTAATAACCTCTTCTTTATATCCTAGTTCGGCAAGCATTTTATGTGCTGCTAATGGCCCTTCGATTTCTTGCAGTTTTCCATTGGAGCTGCCGTATTTTTCTTCTGCCGGCTTAATTCCAATATCATGAATAAGAGCAGCAGTTTCCACGATGAACTGTGTTTCTTTATCAAGTGCTTCTTCCTCGGCGATTAATTTGGCAAAACTATGTACTTTCATAAAATGCTGAATTCTTTTTGGATCATTTTCATAGAAACTGATCATACGTAGAGCAAGGGTATTTTGTAGGTTCATTTGTATTCTCCATTCTTAATAAGTATAAAAGTATCTCCATCCATTCTGGATGAGCATAACATTAACGCAAAAAAAATGGACAGAAATTCAATTAATAAATTTTCTTGTCCCTTATCTTATCTATATATTACCATAAAATCAATGTTTTTTCAAGTCTTGCATGAGAAACAATGGTGGCGTAAAATGTGGCCTAACAAGGGGCGATAAGATATCTCCAAGATTTTATAAAATTAGGATTAAAGGAGATAGTAGTATGAGATGACTCATACAGGAAGGAAGTGGTACTATGAAGGATATAGATTTGTTCTCTTTAATTACAGGAAATAACGCAAATCAGCTGGAGAAGGTAGAAGCATGTAATCAGTATACAAAAAAGTTTGGTCTTGAGCTTTCCAAAGAACAAGCATTACAGCTGTTGAACGACCGTAAAGACAGCCTTAAGGAACAAGCACGGGTAGAGTTTGGAGAAGGGATCTTGCCGAAGTTAATTTATGCATTTTGTGACTCGCCATATATTTATGAGGACAATTATGTCGAGGTAATGGGATATTTGCAAGATATATTCTATCTTTATAAAAATGAAGCGTTAGATGAAGTGACAGACGATGAGCTAATCGAATATATGCGAGATGAATTTAACGGAGAGTGCCAGGGGTCTGTAGAGTATCTAGAGGATACCAGTCTGGAAAAGTTCGCACGCGAAATCAGAGTGGGAACGAGACGTTTTATGGGACTATATAGAAATAAAGAGGACGAAGAATGAGTAGATTTGAAATGGAAGATTTACTTCCGGTGGTGGCTGTGTTAGCAGAAAAATATACAAGCAAAGAGAGCAGTTCCATTACCTATGAAAAAGCCAATCAGCTGATGGAGGCCGTTCTATATTGTATAAAGGAATATGATCAGGGAAAGAAAAATCAGGTTCAAGACCCAGAGGCAGATAAGGGTAAAGTGGCAATGCAAACGTATGAGGAAGGATACGATCTTGTGTGTAAGAAAGTGCTAAAGACAAATCAGCTTTATATTGCTATAATGGAAACTTTTGATTCTTACGGCAGCATCTGCTATGACGAAACCATAAAGAAGGGGATGGAAGCATTTTTTAAACATTATGATGTGCGATTTTCCCCACAAGATACTCTTTTGACATTGGACTATCCGGTGCTTGATTTTAATTATGCATTACAGGGAATTGATGCAATCTATACGTATCTGTCCAATGTCTTAATCGAACAGACCTTTTTATCAGCATTTCCACGTGAATATGTAATCGATGTGTTGCGGGCATACGATGAAGACTATGAGGAAATGTTTTATAATATAGCTAGGGTGGTCTACCGAGCCATGACCTTCCATCTGCTTGCCAATAAGCCTTTGGCAGAACGAGGCTACTCCAAAGAAGAGTATGAGAGGCTTGGAATTGCAATCATAAGTAATACAAATAAAGAATTAAAAGAGCAATTAGAACTGGCACTCTATGAACTGACGAAACAACTGTATGATAAAAATTCTGAAGTATTTGAGTATCTCAGGAAGGATCTTGATGATTTCGTGACAGAACTAAGAAATGCTGCAGAAAATCAAGTGCTTGATGTCATGTTTCCACTTTAACAGGAGGCTCAAAAAAAGACGAAAAATGCCTTTAAAAATTGCATTTTTCGTCTTTTTATATCTGCGTTTATCTTAATCACTAAGAATGACAGAATAGTGAGAACGCTTATACTTTTTGTTTGAATAGCCCATCTTTATTACAGTAGGCTAAAATTAATCCATGTCCCCGGATTGGGAAACGGGTTTCTGCATTTTGTTCCGGATAAAGCTTTACAATCTGTACACGGTCACATGTCACATATGCATAAAAGGAAATAAAATGTTCTTTCTTCATGGAATGATCCATTGTGACATAATAATCATGTTCAATTTTTTCTACCTTTATTTCATGAGTTTCATCAGAGTCTTCCACTAAAAGGGGCGGAAGAGTGATGCCGTGACAGCTAAATGCACCTTCCCCTGTGGAGAAAATTACATTTTCACAGATGGGACATACATAAAATCTAGATCGGAGCATATTGCCAGAACGGTTACGGTTTACCATGCATTCTCCGGAGAGAAGTTCGGCTACCGAAACAGATAGGGCTTTTGCCAATGGTTCAATCAGGCTTAAATCCGGCAGTCCCTTTCCAGTTTCCCATTTGGAGATTGTTTTATCGCTGACGGAAAGTAAATCGGCAAGCTGCTTTTGTGTATAGCCTTTTTGCTCCCGTAATGTCTTAATTGTACTACTTGCTATATAGTGATTCATAAATGTTTCATTCCCTTCTTTGCTTCTAGTACTAGGATAACCGAGAAGTACTATGAAAACAACCTACGTAACGTAGAGAGAAAAAAACAGCCAGATGAGAACCTATTGTCTCTTCTGGCTGTTTGCTTATTCAATATACTCGTTATAGTATTCTTCAATTATTTCGTCTGTAAACAGATCATTATCAATGTCGAATGCTTCGTAAATCTGAGCTTTCATAAATTCCGTCTTCTTTAAGTAAATGATTTCAGGAGATAGAGTGTCATCATCAAACTTGGAAAGGGCTTCTCTTGTCATATTTTCTTTCAGCCAGTTCTTAATTTGAGTCGTACTTTCTTCTTCTTGGTCAATTTCTTGATAGATACGTTTGGAATCAAGCAGGGATTTGACTGCGACAAAGATAAAGAATAAAGATACCAAGGACATGATGGTGTATTGGAAATAGTTATTTAAGAATGTAATTACTTCCGCCATATTTAGTCCTGTAAAGATTAAGCCACCAATACCAAATACGATAAAGATCCAGAAT
This sequence comes from bacterium, assembly GCA_030535455.1. GTDB lineage: Bacteria > Bacillota > Clostridia > Lachnospirales > Lachnospiraceae > KM106-2. Next base: position 3,827 of record JAUNJY010000005.1, on the reverse strand, counting down.
GTGGAACGTAAGTCCGCATAACGGTCTTTCTTCTTCACGTATGTAGTTGTGGATTCAGGCATGACTTCTTTGATTGGAACATCAACTTCATGTTCGTCGGATAATGTTTCGAATTCCTCTTCTGATTCTTCCTTCGAAGAAGGTTCCTCATTGGCAGCCTCATTTGCCTTAAAAGCTTGGAAAAGCTTCTTGGCTTCATCTGCCTTAGAGCTTATTACGTTGACTAAAAAAACATCTTCATTTGGATCGAAAGTGATATCGCTTTCTTCAATTTCAGAATAAACCAAAAACTCTTGAAATTTATTAGCAAGTTTTTTTTCTTCGAATGTAGCAACACAAATAGTTTCATCTTCTTTCAGTTCATCCACTAAATCTGCTCCACAATCGGCACATTTTGTAACACCATCACGATATTCCGTTTTACAGTTTGGACACCATGCCATAGTTATTACCTCCTTTAAAATCAGGCACGATTTAGAGTCTAGCTAAATCGTGCCTGTAGTGCGTGTTTCTTTCGTTTGAATTAGTCCACTTTATATAAGTGATATGATTTTTTACCCTTTTTGATTAATAATGCACCATCTGCATTGAAATCAGCAGGAGTAAATACACGAGCGAAGTCTGTAACTTTTTCTTCGTTTACAGAGACACCGCCTTGAGTGATATTTCTTCTAGCATCAGAACGAGAAGCAGCTTGCTTGCCATCTACTAATAAAGTAATTAAATCAATACCAGCTTCAAATTGTTCTTTTGTGTAAGAAGTAGTAGGGATATCCTCAGTACTTAAGTTACCGCCAAATAAAGCTTTGGAAGCTTCTAAAGCTTTTGCAGCCTCTTCTTCACCATGAACGATCTTAGTGATCTCATAAGCTAATACTTCTTTTGCATGGTTGATTTCGCTGCCTTCTAAAGCACCAAGTCTACGAACTTCATCCATTGGAAGGAAAGTAAGAAGACCAAGACATTCTTCTACCTTAGCGTCTTCAATGTTTCTCCAGTATTGGAAGAATTCATATGGAGATGTCTTAGCAGGATCTAGCCATACAGCACCTTTCATAGTTTTACCCATCTTAATACCTTCAGAAGTAGTAAGAAGTTTGAATGTTAAACCATAAGCGGATTTTTGTTCTTTACGACGGATAAGATCAACACCACCAAGGATGTTAGACCATTGATCGTTACCACCAAGTTCTAATGTACAACCATATAATTTATTTAATTTCCAGAAGTCATAAGATTGCATTAACATGTAGTTGAATTCGAAGAAAGTAAGACCTTTTTCCATACGTTGTTTGTAGCATTCAGCAGTTAACATTTTGTTAACGGAGAAATGAACGCCGATTTCACGTAAGAATTCAACATAGTTAAGATCTAATAACCAGTCTGCGTTGTTAGCGATAATAGCCTTGTCATCATCGAAATCGATGAAGCGGCTTAATTGTTTGTAGAAACAGTCAGCGTTGTGTTGAATTGTTTCTTTAGTCATCATAGTTCTCATGTCGGATTTACCAGTTGGATCCCCAATCATAGTAGTTCCGCCACCAAGTAAAGCGATTGGTCTATGACCAGCTCTTTGCATGTGCATCATTGCCATTACAGTAAGAAAGTGACCAGCTGTAAGACTGTCAGCAGTAGCATCAAAGCCTATATAAAAAGTAACTTTTTCCTTACCTAATAATTCGCGTATTTCAGCTTCGTGTGTAGTTTGTTCGATAAATCCACGTTCAAGTAGAATATCGTATACATTTGTAGACATTAATAAAAGACCTCCTAGATATATTTATGACTGATATTTTTAGTCACAGTTCAAAACCTATCGTAACATACCGAGGCCTAAAATTCAAGCAAAGAAAAGTCATATCTTTCCTTAATGGAAGGGGTATAAACAGGCATATTTCTAAAACGGACAGGATATATATGGAGTAAGAGATTGTACATAATAAAGGAGCTATATAATGATTGAGATAGACGAACGGGATAACCGTAGGAGAATTGAGGACGATTACCAACCAATGACCCGTGCAGAATGGGTGAAATATGCCAGGGAGGAATGTGAAAAGCAGCTTCCAGTCTTTGAGGAAATAGTAGAAGAGGAAGAGTGTGAGCAGGATATAGTTCCTGAAATTCTTCATGCAGTGTATATACCGGCAAAGAACATGCCAAAAGAGGATAATGATCAGGTAAGTTTTTACGAAGAAGAGAGACCGAGAGGCAGAAAGAGTATAGAGAAAGAAGCTGAAGAATTAGAGGAAGAGGAAGAACCATTCCTTTTTAGAAAGCCCAAACTCCATGCAACACAATATGACGGAGCAATTGATGTGAAGGACCTTGAACCAATTAAGTGGTCTTATGTAACAAAACTTGGTGTAAGGTTTGCAGCAGCGGTAGTAGTTGCCTTGTTCGTAATTACCATAGATTATTTTGGAGTGAAGGGATTTATCAGTGGGGAGCAGATTGAAACAGCTATGTCTCAAAATGATGGCATAGAGACCATGGAAGAAACGGTTTCAGCCTTTGCAAAAGAAAAGGTACTGCCATTGCTTGGACTTGATAAGACGGACCAGACACAACAAACAAATTCACAATAAAATAGAGTAATGTGATAGATTTCCTTTTTTCGCCTCGTATCTATAGATGAATAACATGATCGCCAAACAAAAAGGGATCATATGGAGGAGGAAAAGGAATGAGAAGATTAGTAAAGCCAGTAATTGCTGTGGCTGTCAGCGCAGCAATCGTTGTACCTAATTTGTCTACAATTACAGGGGTAGGTTCCCACTTGGTATCCAATTTATTAGCAAGCCAGCAAGAGACTACAGTAAGTGGAAACAATAAGCCAACTGAGACGGCACACCCAACATTGGAGAAAAAGAATATCAATATGAGCATTATGAAAGGTATTTATTATTGCAGTGATCGACCTAATTGTATTTCCATCAGAGTAAAACTCAACTATAAAAATGCGATGAATAAGTTTAAGGCAGCTGCAAAAGAAGGAAAAGAAGGCGAATCTTTGTATAATAACAAAGAACTATTTGGAACAGGTATCTTGTCCATCAATGGTTTGGATCCAATTGAAACAGGGCTTGTAGAAAAGGTTACAGTTGAAGATACTGTAATTGGAGAAGATGTGGATCTTGATGGTACAAAAGACTATATTCAGACATATCGCATTTATTTTAAAGATAGTTTCATCAAAGAAGAGTTACAGTGTAACATAACCTATTCAGACTTAGTGACAGATGATGGGATTATTACTGGTGTTTGGACAGACCAATGTGAGATTAAAGAGTCCTATAATGCAAAAAAGGTAAATAAGACACCAATGTCATTAAATGCAACCTCCTCCTGGGGAGGCACCTTTGATTTAAACGGATATGAGGTAGCCAAGGACGGCATTCATTTTTATGGAAACAGCCCTATGGTTATGGAGCAAGATGACACAGGGGAAAATGGAGATTCAATTAGCCACAGCATTGTTGTAGAAGGAAAAGATAATTTAGGGAATCTCTATATCCTCTATCACTGCATAACAAATGGAGAAAATGATTATGGAATTACCGGTAATACTTATGATTTTGTGGATAATAAAAATGCCGTAGAATATGATGCCAAGGCAACCAGTATAACGGTACAGGTAATGGAGTTAACGGAGACGTTCCGAGGCTGCACCTATAAAGGAAGTTCTATGAAACCAATTTCAGATAAGATTACCATAGATTTGAAAAAATAGCATAATGATAATAAAAAGGGAGAACCGTAAAAAGGTTCTTTCAGACCGTAGACAAAATGGTTCTAGGATTGAAAAATCCTAGAACTATTTTGCT
>JAUNJY010000095.1 GCA_030535455.1 bacterium | reverse complement strand
TAATCTTATATACAATAAAAACGCTCCGCTAAGGATGCGCACTCGCCTGAAAGGAGGATATCGCTAAAGCGATCAGGCTCGGCGCGAAGAGTTTTGCGAGCAAAACTCTATGTATAAGGTGTATTTTCATTCCTTCTGAATAAATCATCTGGCAAAACATATATTGTATAGGAACAATAATTTATAACAGTAGAAGGAGATGCAATGAAGAAAAGAATTCTATTTAAGATTCTGCTCAATACAAGATTTCGTGATATCAAGAGTATAAATCCAAAATGGAAATTTACCAGTGAAGATAGAAGCTGGATAGAATATAGAATAAATATATTTATGCAGTATACGGCACAAAGCTTAAAAAATCAGTGCAATCAAGAGTTTATGGCAATAATACTGTATCGAAATTCTACTGAAGACATTGTAAAAAATCTATTACAGAAATACGAAACACTTCCGGACAATATTATTTTCTTAAATGAGAATAAAGAGGATGAATTTATAACGGAATATTTAAAAGACTCAGAGTATTTATATGAGGTAAGACTTGACAGTGATGATTGCTATATTGATACATTTGTACAAGACCTATATAATGTTTCAGCGAATGAAGAAACACAGTGTATCCTTACCAGGTGGGGCTATATTTGGGATCATCACAGCAAACGGCTAGGAAGGGTATATTATGCGTCACCACCTTTTTATACATTGATTTATGATGTGAAGCAATACCAGAAAGGATTTCGATATACGCTTAAAGGCGGTCATGTAGGTGCATGCAGATTAGAGTGTGAAGTGTTAGAAGGGGAGCAATATTTATTTGTACTGCATGATAGCAATATCCTTGCAACATTTGAGCAGAGAAAGCAAAAAAATGAAATTCTTAAGCAGGAGCAAAAGAAAATGATAATGAACCGTTTTGGTATCCTGCTATAAAATAAAGAGAGAAACACGTTCTGCGAGTTTCTCTCTTTACTTTACTACCATTTTTTCCATGGTGCCTGATTGGCAGCCCATAACTTATTAAGTGCGTTTTTATCATTTAGGGTGTCCATACACTTCCAAAATCCGGAGTGCTTATAACACGCTAATTGACCAAGTGTAGAAAGTGTTTCAAGAGGATACTGTTCGAGGATACAGTCATCCCCAGTAAGGTATTCAAAAATTTCTGGCTGAAATACCATAAATCCTCCATTAATCCAGCTGACATCGGTCTTGCTTTTTTCACGAAAGGAAGTAACCAGGTTATCAGTAAGATCTAATGTACCAAAACGTCCTGCGGGTTGAACGGCGGATAATGTTGCAATTTTACCTTGAGCTTTATGAAACTCAAGAAGGGCATTTATATCAATATCTGAAACCCCATCTCCATAGGTCAGCATAAATGGCTGGTCATCCAAATAACATTTTACTCGAGCTAACCGTCCACCGGTCATGGTATAGTAGCCGGTATCAATTACAGATACCTTCCAGTTTTCTGTGTTTTTATTATGGATAATGATTTCATTATTATTACTAAAATCAAAAGTAACGTCATTTTTATATATAAAATAGTTCGAGAACCATTCTTTGATCACTTCTTGCTTATATCCCGCACATATAACAAATTCATTAAATCCATAAAAAGAATATAGTTTCATTATATGCCAGATAATAGGAGCCTCACCAATTTCAATCATAGGTTTTGGTTTTAGGATGGATTCTTCAGAAATTCGTGTCCCAAGGCCGCCAGCTAATATTACTACTTTCAACTCAAAAGTCCTTTCCATTGGTTCTACTTTAGTATATGTCATAAATAGTAATGAAGTGACAGAAAAGACGGTTTATAACCGTTCATGAATACTTGGAAAGAATTCAAATAGTTTTAGGTTTAGATATGGTAACTCTTTTGGTTAAAATACTGCCTCATTTCAATGTCTTTAATATGCCATTGATTATTATATAACTGATAGATTTCGTCCATAATAGCCTTGGCCTGACAGCGCTCATTAGGCTCTAAAAGTTTTAGCTTATTGAAGATGTAACTTTTAAAATAAGTATCTTGCTTGGTCGTATAATATTTAGCTAATAAGTTATGTTTGGACAGAACATCTAGTTTATATACCTCATTAAGATAGCGCTTTCTAAAATAATCTAGATTAATCGTATTTGTTACAGAAGTACTATTTTTGTTGTAATAAATATGAATGGGTTGATTAATTGCTTTGATCTGTTTCGAACAAAGGACAGCGGAGTAGAAGAAGATGGTATCCTGACCAATAGCCCCTTCTGCCATAGCAAGCTGGTGATCTATAATAAGTTTTTTCTTAAAAATGGTTGCCTGGATGCTGTTTGCAGAAAAGTTTGAAGCAATTAAAAGATGCTTTACGTTGGAACAGATATCGCGCAGATAGTTACTAATAATGAATTTTGTATAATAGTTAAGAGTAAAATTTTCAGAACCGTCATTTACCACAAGATTTCCTGCAACCATGTCAAAATCGCTATCCTGAATCACCTGATATAATTTGTAGTAGCCATCATTTATAGCCTCATTGTCGGGATCAAGATATGTGATATATTCAGAGCTGGCCAGGTTAATACCGTAATTCCTAGCACGCGAGGCAGTACCGCTTCCGCCAGGTGGAAAAAAGTAAGTGCAAATATTGCTATATTGTTTACTAAGAGCCTCTATTATAGATATTGTATTTAAATCTGTGGAACCATCATCTACAATAATTATTTCCATCTGAGAGAAAATAGTGCTGTTTATAAGGCTAGGAAAACAAACTTTTTCCAAGTAGCTTCCATTATTAAACACAGGAATAATCAAAGAGAGTACATAGGGAGAAAAGGAATTTATCATTAACAAGCACCATATTTTATTCTTATTAAAAGTATATGTGTTTAAAGAGAAAACAGTGAATAGTTTTTTCTATTTTAGAGTAAGAAAGGAAAGGGAAATATGCACGAAATAAGTCATAATACATAAAATAATAGTGAACAGAAAAGGGGGAAGCGTATGGAGTATTTTCAAAAAAATAAGACAATCCCCATTGTATTTTCGTGTAGCAATCAGTTTATAAAAATCTTAGCAGTAGCGGTTGAATCCATTGCTGAAAATAGTTCTCCTGATTATTACTATGATATTTTTGTATTATATAACAGCAAGCATTTCTTTGACCTATCCCAGGGAGACAGACTATATGATTTATTAAAAGATAATATGCATCTTAGCTTTATCGATGTAAACGAGATTGCCGAGAGAGTGCAATTCTTTTCCTATGCTCACGTATCAGAAGAAAGCTGTTACCGATTACTTATTCCAGACGTGATTAAAACTTATGATAAGGTTATTTACCTGGATTGTGACCTTGTAGTATTAAGGGATTTAAGAGAATTATATGAGATCGATGTAACAGATTACGTGTTTGCTGCAGCTAGGGAAGAACTTAATATACATCAGAAAGAGTACGTAAATAAGAATTTACAGATACCATGGGAACAGTATGTAAATGCAGGTGTAATGCTGATTAATATGGAAAAATACAGAGCCTGTGATTTGCTTAAACAGTATACAGCAGTAATCATGGCAAAAAAAAGATATCGTTATATAGAGCAGGACATTCTGAACAAAGTCTGCAATGATCAGATTTTATATTTGGATTCTACCTGGAACATAAGATGGTATCTGCCTAATGAGCGAATAAATACAATGTCCATCATACATTATGCATCGCGGGTAAAGCCTTGGAGTACCCAGGGAATTCCATTTGAGAACTTCTTTTGGAGATATGCAGTAAACACCCCTTTTCATATAGAGCTACTAGAAGGAATACAGTAGTTCTATAAGGCATAGATTATCAATAGTAAACATATCTTTATATGAAGTATAATTAGAAGGTTGTCAGGCATGAAACGAGTAGTCATTACTGGTGGAGATGGATTTGTTGGAAGCAATGCCGTAACATATTTCTTAAACCAAGGTGTAGAGGTTGTTGCATTAGATCTGAATAGATGCCCGAACAGACTTAAGGAACATCCTTTATTGCATTATATATGTCTTGATATATCTGCAATCAGGGAAAGCTTAAGGGAGATACCGGAGTTTGTATATGATGCATGGATTCATTTTGCATGGGATGGGTCAGCTGGGGAGAAGAGGTTTGATTATCAGCTGCAGATGAGAAATGCTTTAGATTGTGTGGAGTGTGTAAAGGTGGCCAAGGAGATCGGCTGCAATAAGTTTATTGGGGCAGGAAGTATTATGGAGAAAGAAGTAGATGCCATAATGAGGCAGCAAGGTAGTAAGCCTGGTATGGCCTATATATATGGTATGGGAAAGCTAATTGCCCATTATATGAGTAAGACTGTTGCAGCAAATATAGGAATTGACTTTCTATGGCCGTTAATTACCAATACCTATGGTGTGGGAGAACGTTCTCCAAGGTTTATAAACACGACCATTACAAAAGCATTGAAGGGTGAAAAATTGGCATTTACATCAGGAATTCAGAATTATGACTTTGTCTACATTGATGACATGGCAAAAGCTTTTTACCTGATTTATGAAAATGGAGTGCCTTTTCATGAGTATGTAATTGGAAGTGGATTTGCAAGACCATTAAAAGAATTCATTGTAGAGATGTTAGATACCATCGGATGTATGGAGAATGTTTCATTTGGCAGTCAGCCATATACTGGAGTTAATCTAGAACTAGAGAGTTTTAATACAGATAATTTGGTAAATGATACTGGATTTAAAGCAGATGTGACATTTGTAGAAGGAATTCAGCGAACCACCGAGTGGTTAAGCAAGAAAATAGAGTGATAACACAATTTTCACTGTACAGCAAATAGAGGCCGCTATTGTAGCATAGTAGTCTCTATTTTGTTTATCTGAAAAAAGAACAAGAGTAATACGCTATTGTTTGCAGATGCAATATGCATATGTAGTAAATTATTTCATAAAATAAAGTGAAGATACATATAATCAGCGATCGTAAACACTAGGAAAAGAATGAGACATAAGGAGTAAAGAGCAAGTAAAATGATATAAGAATAATTAGATGGGGGAAATGCAAATGCAGTCATTTGAGTTTCAGCAGTCGCAATTAAACGGAGCATATTTGATCACCGCTCAGTATGCAAGTGATAGTCGTGGCGGATTGATTAAAGATTATAATATTGAAACCTATCGAAAAAATGGAATTAATCACTGTTTAAAGGAAGTATTCTATACAGTATCAAAAAAGGGCGTCATTCGAGCATTACATTTTCAAGAGGTAAAGCAACAGGCAAAGTTAGTTCGTTGTATCAAGGGTGAGATTTATGATGTCATCGTTGATTTAAGAAAAGAGTCACGTACCTATAGAAAATGGCAGGGTGTTCTATTAAATGAAGAGAATAGGCGGATGGTATATATACCAAGATATTTTGCACATGGCTATCTGGTACTAGAGGACTCGATTGTGAGTTATCAGTGTGATGAAGTTTTTTATAGTGAATATGATACAGGAATACGCTGGAATGACCCCGAAATTGCAGTAGAATGGCCAATTGAAAAGATAGGTGGAATAGAAAATCTCATACTATCAGATAAAGATCGTGAGCTTCCATTACTTAGGGAGTATGAAGCAAGATGTTAAAAGGAGGAGCAATATAGTGTCAAAGCTGAATACAGAGTTCTTTCAGGGGAAAAATGTGCTAGTAACAGGGCATACTGGATTTAAAGGCGCATGGATGTGCCATATGCTAAAGCAGTTTGGGGCAAATGTGACAGGATATGCATTAGAGCCAATGAAGCCATACAGCCTGTTCGATATTGCTAAAGTGAAAGAGGGAATGAATTCTGTTATTGGGGAAATTCAAGATTATCAAAAACTCCTTTCGGTGTTTCAAGAGAAAAAGCCGGAGATTGTATTTCATCTTGCAGCACAGCCAATAGTAAGAGAGAGTTATAGAGAACCAAGATATACATATGAAACCAACGTAATGGGAACAGTAAATGTCCTAGAGTGCATTCGGAATACACCTGAGGTTAGGTCATTTGTAAATATAACGACGGATAAGGTATATTTAAATAATGAATGGGAGTGGGGATATCGTGAAATCGACCCATTAGATGGATATGATGTATACTCCAATAGTAAGTCCTGTTCCGAACTGGTAACAGCATGCTATAATCGTGCGTTTTTTAAGGCGCGAGAAATCAGTATATCCACTGTCCGTGCAGGAAATGTAATTGGCGGAGGGGATTTTGCAAAAGATCGCATCATACCGGATTGTGTTCGAGCTGCATTGGATAAGCAAGATATCGTTATTCGTAATTTACATGCGACCAGGCCATATCAACATGTGCTAGAACCATTATATGTGTATTTATTAGTAGCCCAGAAGCAATATGAAAATCCAACGCTTGCGGGTGCATATAATGTGGGACCAGAGGATTGTGACTGTGTGGAAAATCAGAAACTAGTAACGTTATTTGTAAAACAGTGGGGACAGGGACTAAAATGGATTGACCGATCAGATAATGGACCACACGAAGCTAATTTCTTAAAGTTAGACAGCTCGAAATTAAAATACAGTTTTGGGTGGCACCCACACTGTACAATAGCAGACGCAGTTGAAATGGTAATCGAATGGACAAAAGAATGGGATGCCAAAAATGATGTGAGGAATTGTATGAATAGACAGATAAAAAGATTTTTTTAAATATATTTGAAATATAGCAATAGCTAAATATAAAATAATAGCTCTTATTAAGATGATGAATATTGCAGAAAGCCCTGTTTTATAGGGGCTTTTTTGCATTATAAATAATATATGGATAAATTGTTGAAAAAATGCAAACAATTTGTTGACATTCTGTTTTTTCTATGCTATACTAAACAAGTCGCTTCGGTAAGAACGACAAACACAGAACATTGATAACTGAACA
>JAUNJY010000041.1 GCA_030535455.1 bacterium | reverse complement strand
TTCCAGAAATTGAAAAGGAGCTGCCGCACTAATTATTTAGTGCGACAGCTCCTTTTTTGTGTTTATTATCTTACGGAATAGCAATACAAACCACAAAGAGGGCGTCCACCAAGCTGTTCCGGCACTCCACATCCAAAATAAATGGAATATTCATCAGCAAGGATGGAAGAAGCAACGGAGGCATTGTAAATCTTGTTATAGCTTAATAAATCCCCAGTCTTTGTGTCATAAGCAATCAGATTTCCATTAATATTTCCGACAAGATAGAGATCATTACATAATACTCCGGCATTGTTCCAAATGAAGCCATCCTGGACCTGAAGCCAGAGAAGAGAGGAAGTCGATGCATCAATGCAGGAGACAGAAGTAGATTTTATTTTTTTATAATCCGGCGGTCCGCCTAGGATGCCATTATTGCAGGCAATGTAGATTTTACCATCAAGGATTCCAGGGGTGCCGCCAGCATTGGCGTATCCACTGGTGGTCGTGTCAGGGGATTTTCCTATATAAAGTTTGATCTTCTTTAGCAGCAGGCCAGTTACACGATTTAGTATATAGTAATATCCGTCATTGCTGGCAATTCCAATGGCGGGGACTCGGTCCTCTTCTTTGTAAAAGTCAAACACTTGCGGGCCAGGTGCAAAGTAATCTTCTATAATCCTTCCAGAGGCTGTGCTTAAAAGGGCACTGGAATTAACTTTATAATGCCAGATATAGTCTCCCTTTTTATAGTTCAGGGCAACCAGTGAGTCGCTGGTGGAACTGATGGGCGGTCCATAATTGGCTCCTGTTCCAAAATAAAGCATGCCAGTCTTAGGGCAAAGTGTAAAGGAGGAATAGATACCGGCACCTGTTGAGTTTGGAAGGTCTTCTGGCAAAAGACAGCTAGTATTTACGCTCCATGCAGTCATTCCGTTGGAAGCCTTTATGGCAATTACCATTCCTTTTGTCTGAGATTTAAAGACAACACCATGGGAGTATGCCCATGCTTTAGCTCTTTGGTCGGTTCCACAGATACCAAGGTAAATAAGGCCATCAAAATATAGTGGCTTGGCAATGGAAGTTCCCCATTCAGAATCAGTAATGGTATTGCAGAATATCATACTGCCGTTATTAATATCTATGGCATATAATTTGGCAGGGGAGCCATTTTTTAAAGGAGAGCCAGGCTGACCGCCACAACTGGCTAGATACCAGATAGAATTGATAATCAGTCCACTTCCGGCTAGGCCATTCCATAAATAAGGAGCGGCAAATTCATTTCCAGAAGCAGGAGCGGGGGGCGTATAGAGATGATGTTTCCATTTGAGTTCGCCATTATATTTATTTACACAATAGATATTGCCGCCCCAATCAGAGAAATAGACAAAGTTTCCACGTATGATAGGGGTACCAGTGATAATATATTTGGTTTTGATCAGCCATTTTAACCTTAGATTACGCACGTTGCCCGAATTAATCAGACTTGTTTCGGCAAATACGTTATTCGTGATATCTAAGTCTATATATTTCATTTTAATATCCTAAAAGGTTATTTTTACTACATTATACGCATGGGTGTGCAGTTTATTCGAAGAAGCGTTGAAAGTCACCGGAAATGGTCTTAATATAACTGTGTTCTGCGATCAGATGATTTAAAATGCTATAAAAAAGATCAGGCAGCTTGCTGCGAAGGCACACCGGGATAAAGGCAGAGTCGGGATCGCTAAAATTAAGCAGAGTAAGCAGAAAATCGTTATTGATATTGACAAATTCATCAAAGGTATTTGAGAGATTATTTTTATTCAGGCGGCAGTATATGGTGGATAGCTGATAGTTGATGGAATTAAAGCGATTGGCAAAGTTGGTAAGCAACGACTTTGTGGTTTCAGGAAGCTGGTTCTCTAAAGGTGAAACGGTTGCAATGATGGAGGTGTGCTCTGCGCCAATCAGACTCCAAAAATAAATGTTGTTGTAGATACATTCTAAATTCGTCTGCATATAACTGTTTGTCTTATAACAAGTATTTACGATGACTGAACAGGCCCGCTTGTTTACAATAAATCCAAGAGGACGGAACAGGTCAGCAACATATTGCTGTTCATAAATAAAGTGATAGACGCTTTCGTAGAGAATTGGATATCCATTGAAACCTTCAAATTTCAGTCGTTGTAGAATTCCAAGAAACTTTTGGTTTTGACTTAAAAATTGCTTGAGAAGGGATTTGATGTCCTTGGATTTGCTGGTGCATTTGGAAGTGTTATAAATCGTTTCAAACTCAAGAAATAAATCCGTAAGGGTATCCCGGAAACAGGACTGAAGGACGGCGCCCGCCTCTCCGAAGCCATTTAGAAGCACATCTATGTGTTCATAAGAATTCTCAGACCAAAATTGAATCGTATTTATAATCAACGAATCAGTGAATGTATTGCAACAATTAATAAAATCCATAGTTACCTCCTGTGAAATGTAATTAGCTATCTAATTATATGAAATGGTGAAAAATCCTATGATTGGATTGCAGAAAGCTTTTTTGGCATATACTAAGGATTGTTAAGTTGCAGAGAATATGATAGAATATTATCTCAAATAGAACGGTATCGATTGATACTTTACAGAAAAAATGAATGGAGAATCATAATAATGGAACATTTACCAAATTGCCCAAAATGTAATTCAGAATATACTTACGAAGATGGAAGCTTACTTGTTTGTCCAGAATGTGCACACGAATGGTCTGCAAATGCTGCAGAAGCAGAAGCGGAAGACGTAATCAAAGATGTTAACGGAAACGTTTTAAACGATGGTGATGCTGTAACGATCGTTAAAGATTTAAAAGTAAAAGGTGCTTCAGGTTCTATCAAAATCGGAACTAAAGTAAAGAGCATCCGTTTAGTACCAGATGCAGCAGATGGCCACAACATCGATTGTAAAATCGACGGTTTTGGTGCTATGAAGTTAAAATCTTCTGTAGTTAAAAAAGCTTAGTTTGTGAGGCTGGCGCAGATTTAGTGTGTAAAGAGATTTGACATTAAAATTGTGAAGTGTTACGAAAAAAGAAAAAGGAGCTTCTTAACAATCCCTTGTTCTTCAGCTACCTCTACAGTTGTTCATAAATGTTCGCTTTTGTCATACACCGCTGGTGTCTGCCCAAAGTGGACATTTTTGCCCAACAGTAACGGTAGATGAAGTACAATTGGATTGTTAGGAACTCCTTTTCTTTTTATATAGGTTGTGAAAATTTTAATGTCAAATCTAACTTCAGAATGTGGTGCGCCAGCCGGGATGGAAGGTATGGAATACTACCTTCCTAAAAGACTAGTTTCCTATGAATAAAATCACAATATAGATATGTATTTTTTATGCGAATATAAAATAGTTTTTTACATAGAAAAAAGTTGCGGCTTGTATTAGGTCTTTGTTATATTTGGAGGATTAAAGAAAAATCCATGGCTAATGAAAAAAGCGTGTATGGTTTCTTACAATGCCAACTTGTTTTTCCTCTGCCGTTACTGTAGAGACGGCGGAAAGACAATGGCACGCAAGAAATCCATACACGCTTTCTTGATTAAACTTCAGTGAATTTTCTTAAATCTAGAGAAAACCTATTTGAAGATACCGAATGGTTTACCTACTGGTAAGAAAACTTTTCCGAAGTGAGTGTTTAATACTGCAGCGCCGCATCCGTAGAAGGAAACGATTGCAATACCTAATTCAGCATATGCAGCTAACTGATGAGTAGCGTGTTCCATGATACCGAATGAAGTTAATGTTAAACCGATGAATAAGAAATCAATTAAAACAAAGATTGTAAATAAAACTTTGTGAGTTTCCATTGCACCGATTGTCATAAAGATTGTGAATACTAAGTATCCAAGATAAGCAAAACCTAATTGTTTTGTATCTACTGTAGAAGCTAATGCTTCACCAAATACACCGTTTTGGATCATCCAAGTGAGTCCTACTGCGTACCAGAAAAATGCATAAGCACCGAATGCTGTAGCACCAAATGTATTATTATGTTTAAAGTCGTTTATACTGGCCATTAATTGCGCAGAAGCACCTAAAAAGATAGCCCAAGGTAAAACGAAAGATACACCAGAAGTAATCCCAAGTTTTTGAGATGATGCTACTAATGTAATGATTGCTAAACCAAAAAGTCCTAATGCGGATGGGTCAGCTGTAACTACTTTTACTTTAGTTTCGTTGTTCACGATAAATCCTCCTAATTGTTTGAAATGCTTTCCTATAATATCATAATCCGACATAGAAGTATACAAAAAAGAATTGATTAATACTATAAAAATATTGGAAATTTAACGTGAATTTGCTCGAAATAGGGGTTTGGGAAAAAATACATGTATAAAAACACTAAAGGATAGTATTAAATGAAACGATAAACAATGTATAAAGTAAGCATAAGTCACATGGAACAGAGAAAACGTAAAGCATGTGGCAGGAGGAGATATGGGGCAAGCAAAAAGAAATAAAGAAGGTTTTGATCAGGAAACCAAAAGAACAAACACGCGGGAAGTTAATAAGTTGATACATACGACAATGTGGTATTTTATGACGCTGCCATCATTTGTATTATTTTTCTCATATATTGGACTGTTTTCAGTAGAAAAAAGGTATGCAATGGGATTTTTCATTGTATCTCTTTGTACCAATCTATTTCTGTTTTTACTTAGCAGAACTAACATAAATGAGAATTATCTAAGATACATAACGATGATTGCAACTGAAGTAATTATTATGGTTTTAGGAATGAAAGCAACAATGGGAATAAATATTACATATATATTGGTTCCAGTAATTAGTTGTGCTTATTTGGATAGAAAATTTACGATCAAGGTATCGATTGTCAGCTATTTTATGATGTTGATTGCGGTATTTGTACGTGCTAGTGAAGCCGTACAGCTTGATTTTCCGGATTATGACGCATTACATTGGGCATTATCCTTTTCAGCAGCATATACCATTGAATATGTGGCACTATTTTTAGCAATTATGCTGCTAAGTTCAAGAACTCAGAGTTTCTTGGCAAAACTAACTGCACATAGTCAGAAGATTATCACTCTTCAGCAAAATACGATTGGAAGTTTTGCAGATTTAATTGAATCAAGAGATAACAGCACGGGGCAGCACGTAAAGCGTACCAGTGGAATTGTAAAAATTATTGTAGATGGCATGCAGAGCAAAGGCATATATAAAGAGATCATGAATGATGAGCTGTGTGAACGCATTTGCCAGGCGGCGCCTCTTCATGATATAGGAAAGATCAGGATACCGGATAGCATTTTATGCAAGCCGGGCAGACTTACAGATGAGGAAATGGAGCAGATTAAGACTCATACAGTGGCAGGTGCAGAAATTATAACCAAATCGTTAAGTTCATTGGAGGAAATGGCATTTATCCAGGTTGCAAAAGATGTTGCATTATTCCATCATGAAAGATGGGATGGAGCAGGATATCCGACGGGTACCTCTGGAGAGACCATTCCAGTAGGAGCTAGAATTATGGCAGTGGCAGACGTCTTTGATGCATTAATCAGTAAGCGTTGCTATAAAGAAACTATGGAATATGATCAAGCATTTGACATTATTAAGGAGTCACAGGGAAGTCATTTTGATCCTGTAATTGTAGAAGTGTTTTTAGCGGAGAAAGCTAAAATTATAGACATTTGTGAACAAGCAAAGTGTCGAGAAATAAAATAAGGGATAAATTCCCATTGCATTATACAAAAAGATGTGATATATTGTCTAGGTATTAATAAACTTAATAGGCAAACCTAGATAAATCTAGGGACGCAAAGCTATAGGGACTAACGTATTGAAAAATACTATGTCAGCCAGTTGCCAAAGAGTACATCATACTTTTTGTTAATTTCAATAATTTATGAATAACAATATTGAGAATGTCGTAGAACTTAGGTGAACTATTATGGTTTTGACCAAATTTTTACAGCATTCTCTTTTTTTATGTACATCTCGGCGTTTGTATGCAACTAGCATACGTTTACAGGGGAGAAATTCAATATATAAGCCAAGCTTTAGATATTAGAGCAGAGAACAGAATTACTTAGGACTTAGGGAGGTTACGGTATTCTTTCTAAAGTGAGGCAACGAAGAAACAAAAGACAAGAAATAAAACCGAAACGTTTATTTTTGTAACTATCATATGAAGTACAAGGGTGTGGGAACCCGGGTAATCATACATATGAAAAAGGTGAAGTGAATAATGGTTTTGTTTCAATGCATAATCGAATGCATTTTAGTTGTTAGGGACGACTAAATTAGGGAGGCTTCGATTAGCAGGGAATCAAAATCATTAGGAGATGTTATTTAATAATAGCACGAAATGAAGAAGACTGGATTGCCGATAGGAGGCAATCCAGTCTTTTTTTAGCTTGTTGATAAAGTCTTCAAGTTTTGAATGAAAGCATTTACCAAGGCCTTCTATTCCAGCCAGGTCGGTTCCAATTTGGATTCCACCTACGTCCAGGTCGGTTCCAGCCTGGTCGATACCAGCCGCCGCCAACACAGCCATATGGGCCGCATCTATATGGACCCCAGCCAAGTCCTGGGCATCCGTAAGGGCCACATCCTGGAGGAAAAATACCGATACGCCAGTTGGTAGCTTCTACTTGATCGTTATCCTTATCCTCATCCTCATCATCCAGTTGCTCATAATCTAATTGTTCATAGTCAAGCGTATCGTAATCATCCTGCTCATATACATAGTTATCCTGATCAAATTCTTGAGCAGCAAATTCCTGAGTATCAAACTCCTGTAAATCAAATTCTTGTGAATCAATTTCCTGAGAGTCCAGCTGATCGTTTTCCAGCTGATCTTCTTCTATTATATCCATATCGTCTTCCATTTGCTGAGAGTCTACTTGTTCGTCTTCCAATTGTTGATCATCAATGTGTTTGGAATCTATTGGTTCAAAATCAGATTGATTGTCATAATTAGTATCCATAGAGTCACCTATCTTTTATTTAATACAGTTCATTATATGTGGGTGTCCCAAATGAGTGCCTATGAGGTACTAATTCTTTTAAACACCCCATAACTTGTAGTATATAGAATGAGCAAGGTTAGAGGGAAAAGATGGAGAATGTGAAAAATGGGTTTCGGATGGCATTTGGAGTGATTTTAGGATTGCTTGCATGGTACAGTCTGCTTCCAACCATTTTTTTGAGATGGAAATCAAAGTATGATTGTAGTCACAGGGGAGGGGAAAATGGAAATGTGTTATACCTTACCTTTCAGGATGGTCCGGATATTCGTTACACAGGACAATTGTTAGAGCTTTTACGCAAGTATGAAATAAAAGCTACATTTTTCGTGATTGCATCGAATGCCATCAATAACCCTGTTATGATCAAGCGCATGAGAAAAGAGGGACATAGTATCCAGCTGCACTGTCTGACCCATCGAAATGCATTATTTATGGACCCATTTACCACAGAGCAGCATCTATCAGAGGCCTATATCATTTTAAAAAAGGTAAACAGTACCGCTAGCATGGTCTGCCCGGCATGGGGCTGTGTAAACTTGTCCATGTTATCCTTTTTTAGAAAATACGGGATGAAGCTGGTCATTCCCAATGTAACAGTGGCAGACTGGAGGGCGGCTGCAACCAAACAGAGTATTGCTGAAAAATTATTGGAACGGACCAGGCCGGGAGATATTATTTGCCTGCATGACGGACGTGGCAGAAAGGAAGCTCCTGAGCGAATGTTGGAGGCATTAAAGATCGTTCTTCCGGTGTGGAAAAATAAAGGATATGAATTTAAATGTCTAAAAGAAGAAAAAAGCTGTAGACAAAAGTCGAAATATGAATTATGATATCTAAAAGATTAAAGCAATGCATCGTATAACGTTGATGATATGGTTCAACAGTTTCTACCAAATCGCCTTAAATGATTTGACTACGATATAGAATTTTGTAAGGTATCTAGTTTTTAAAGAACTAGTATTCTTTTTACATATCTATTTAGAGGCTTATTTATACGGTCATGCGAAATATGCATGGAGGTCAGTAATGACAAAAAGTAAAGTACGATCTAATCAAACAGATGCCAATTCAAAGGTATCAAATATCTATCAGCTAGATGGCAAAGTGCCAGTTTTAAAAGCAATTCCATTTGGTCTGCAGCATGTATTAGCCATGTTTGTTGCCAATATCACACCAATCATTATTGTAGCACAGGCTTGTGGTCTTTCAGGTGAGGACACAGCAAGATTAATTCAATGCGCCATGTTAATTGCCGGAATTGGAACCATGATCCAGTTATATCCGGTTTGGAAAATAGGATCCAGATTGCCAATCGTTATGGGAATTAGTTTTACCTTTGTTTCCATCTTTATTACCATAGGTGTAAAATATGGATATAATGCAATCGTAGGCGCTGTCTTAGTCGGAGGTATTATTGAAGGATTCCTTGGATTATTTGCAAAATACTGGAGAAGGTTAATTACTCCGATTGTTTCTGCAACCGTAGTTACTGCAATTGGTTTTTCCTTGCTTAATGTAGGGGCTCATTCCTTTGGCGGTGGAAATGGAAGCGCGGATTTTGGTTCTTCATCTAACTTGATTCTTGGAACCATCACCTTACTTACTTGCCTTTTATTTACTATTTTCGCAAAGAACTATTTTAAACAATTAGCAGTTCTTGCAGGACTAGTAGTTGGATATATTGTTGCAATCTGGATGGGAAAAGTTGATTTTTCTCCAGTTTTAAACAGCAGTGTAATTTCATTACCACAATTCTTGCCATTTAAGCCAGAATTCAATATTAATGCCATTGTATCTGTAGTATTGATCTTCTTAGTTTCTGCAACAGAGACAATTGGCGATACTTTCGCATTATCAGAGACTGCGCTTGATCGTGAGTCTACGGAAAAGGAAATCAGCGGTTCTGTTGCCTGTGACGGTTTCATAAGTGCAATTTCTTCTTTATTTGGCTGTATGCCAATTACATCGTTTAGCCAGAATGTTGGACTTGTTGCGATGACTAAGGTAGTAAATCGTTTTACAATCCTTATGGGTGCCATCATTATGGTAATTGCAGGGCTGTTCCCAGTGTTCGGAAACTTATTGGCAACCTTGCCGGAACCTGTTCTTGGCGGATGTACGTTGATTATGTTTGGTTCCATCGTAGTCAGTGGCCTACATATGGTTGCAAAGTGTGGCTATAACCAAAGAAATTTATTAATTGTTGCCTTATCTTTAAGTGTGGGTATCGGATTTACACAAGTACCTGATATCTTTAGAGTCTTCCCTGAAATCATCCGCAATGTATTTGCTGAAAATTGCGTTGCAGTTGTATTCATTATGGCAATCCTATTAAACCTAGTTCTTCCAAAGAACATGGATGTTGAAGGGGCTGCCGTAGAGGTTGAAGCTTAGAGAGGCTTGGTATTAAAATAAAGCAGTTTATCGAAAAAGAAAAAGGGGCTCCCGAAACAATCTAATTGTTAGGAGCTCCTTTTCTTTTTTTGTTTGTGGTTTGGCAGATTTTTTGGAAGGTATAAATTGTGTGTGGGGGTTGGATGCTATATTACATAAATATGAAAAGGAGTTAATATAATGATGGAGAAGAGTAGTAAAGATATAGTGCGTAACGGGGATATAATATATTATGAAGAGGATGGGAGAATTCATTGGGGGAAGGTGAAAAATCTGACAGAGAGTACGTTTCAGGTGGAGAATTTCGGCTGCTGTTGTGAGGGAGACTCTACAATCAGCAGAGATATGATTGGATATACGTTCTTTTTAGAGAGGGAAGAATTAGAGAAAAGACAAAAGCTGTAGTGAAGTAAGGGTTGAAACATGAAACCTGCGTATGTTATGATAAGTTACAACTTAAGACAATATTGGTGAAATAGCGTTCTTAATAAGGGAAGCGGGGTGAAAATCCTCCACAGCGACCTCTACTGTAATTGCAGACGACAAAGAATATAACCACTGCCTTATATATAAAGCAGGAAGGATCTTTGAAGGGTGAAGCATAAGTCAGGAGACCTGCCAATATGGTGAAGAAGTTCTTGGGTAATGGAGAACGGTAGAACGAATTTTTATATAAGTATACTTGGGAGCTTCCGTAGCAGTGCTATTGTATTTTCATCGCTTGAACTTTGAAGTGATTGTTTGTACACGGTACTATGGGGAACTCCCATTTATTTTGTATAGAGAATACCGCTTTTGATTTCCTATTAGCTCAATGAGATTATAAAGAGAAATTAAGAGGTAAGGTTATGAAAAATAAGGCGTTAAGACCTATTATTATTCTAGTCTTATGTATTATATTGGCCATTACAGCTGGAACAATCATATATAAACAAGGATTTGTCGGCAAAAATCAGCCAGCCAGCGAAGATAATCAAAGAGTAGAAAAGGCCAGTGAGACACAGGGGCCAAAGGACTTGGCAGAAGAAACACCTGGGTCAGATCTTAAAACAATAAAGGACACACCGTCAGTAGTAGAAAGTGCCACACCTGAAGCAACAGTGGAGCCAGAGAGTACCAAGGAACCTGGAGTTAGTATAGCACCAGTGGAAACAGAAGGCATGCAGACAATATTGCCAACAGAGGTGCCAGTTGTAAGCACCACAGATCAGACAAATAAAACTTCGGCAAGCAAGACAGCTACTGCAACGAGAAAGCCAACCAAAAGTCCGGCACAAGCAGTAACGGCAAAACCAGTAACGGCAAAACCAGCAACCATGACACCTACAGCAAAGGTGACTAAGAAGCCAACGAGAAAACCAACCCAAACTCCAACGACAGTTCCTGCAAAGAGTCCATCTGCCACAGTGCCAGAGAAGACATCTACGCCATCAGCATCGACAATTACATTGACTGTGGATGCCAGCGTAATTGGAAATGGAACCTATATTAAAAATGCTAAGGTGGAAGTAAAGCAGGGGGAAAGTGTAGCAGCAGTGATTACCCGGGGACTAACCCAGGAGGGATTTGGATATACCAGCCAAGGAAGCGTTGACAGCATGTTTTATTTACAGGCAATTACAAAAGCTAATTTGGTAAGAAATCCAGTCGTACCTCAAAGAGTGCTGTCAATTTTAGAGGAACAAGATGTTAAGCTTCGTATCAATAGCTACAAATCTGACAGTTTGGGAGAATTTGATTTTACAAAGTACTCTGGTTGGCGGTATAGTGTTAATGGAACCTATGCCAATGTGGGCATGTCCGAGTATGACTTAAAGGTAGGAGATCATGTGCTATTAAAATATACACTATGTTTAGGATATGATGCTTAGGCCTACAGAGGAGAAGTAAGTAAAAATGAGAAGACATAATAAAAAGAAAATTTTAATCATAGCGATTCTATCATTTCTTCTTGTGATTGCAATTGGAGTCACTTCATCAAGAAAACGTAAGGCATGTGAGAGCCTTATAAAAGTGGAAAGCATGATGGAGAACATTATTGAATGGAAGAAAGAAACGTTAGGAATAAAGAAGGATGAACCGCTGATTACCAAAGAGTATGCAATGCAGGCGGGAACTTCAAGTGGAGACTGGTTCGTATTTTCCATGGCAAGAGCAGGAGTTGAGGACCAGTACGATATTTATAGAGAAGCCTTGCTTCAAAATATTAAGGAACGATATGAAAAGACAGGCGGTCTTGATCCAAATAAGGCAACAGAGTGGCACCGTGTTGGACTTACATTGCAGGCACTTGGTGTGGATCCTTCCAATGTAATGGTAGGGGAAAGGCTATTTGATTTGGTAAGTGACGGGACATATAACCGTGGGAAGACAGCACAGTTAGATATACAAGGGCTAAACGGATATATTTGGGCACTTATTTTGCTAGACAGCAAGGAGTATGAAGTGCCGGAAGATGCTTTTTATAGTCGTGAAGAGATAGTGGCAAAAATACTTAGTTATCAACAGAAAAACGGGGCATTTGCCATAGTACAAGGACAGGAGAGTGCCGATATTACAGCAATGGCGCTTACCTCTTTGGCACCATATAAAGGGGAGCAGGAAGTTAAGATTGCCATTGATAAGGCACTTACGTATCTTTCTGGAATCCAGACAGACAAAGGAACCTTCCTCGACAAGAAGACAGAAAGCAGTGAAACGGTTTCCCAAGTAATCGTTGCACTTACCGCACTTGAGATTGACCTACAACAGGATCAGCGATTTATAAAGAATGGGAACACAGTAATTGATGGATTAGTGACATTTTTAAATCCAGATGGAGGATTTTCACATACAGAGGAGATGAAGGAGTCAAATGCCATTGCCAGTGAGCAGGCATTCTATGCATTGATTGCCTATGACCGATTTGTAAATGAAAAGAGTCCGCTGTATCAGTTCCAATAAGGGAGTAATATGAAACAAAAAAGATATAAAAGAATTGTTATCTATCTTGTATTAGTTGCAATTGTTGCATTTGCAGTAAGCAAGATCAAGTTCCAGACAGTAGACGAATATTATAGCGCTGACAGCAGTAACGAAGGCAAGACCATAGAGGTATCCATCGGCATCTACTGTGATACACTGCTTGATAATTATGATAAGCTAGACCAGAGCCTGCAAAGTGAGACTTATGTGCCCAAAGACGGTGTAATCTTAAAGGAAACGATCTATCAGATGAAGGAAGGCGACAGCGCATTTGACCTCCTTAAGAAGGCAACGAAGGAAAATAAAATTCAGCTGGAATACCAAGGAGCGGATGGAAATGCCTATGGAAGCGTCTATATCCAGGGAATTAACAATCTATATGAGTTTTCAGCGGGCTCTTTAAGTGGCTGGATGTATACGATCAATGATAAGATTCCGGACTACGGGACCAGCAAGTATGAGTTAAAAGATGGTGACAAGGTCGCATTTCGCTATACATGCGACCTTGGAAAAGATATAGGAAGAGAGTAAGGATATGAGCTTTATAACCCACTGGCACCCACTGGTGACCTTTTTCTTTTATGTGAATATGTTAGTCATCAGCATGGCATTTGACCAGCCTATCCTTATTCTTGGTGCGGTGATTGGAAGCATTGGATGGCTGTACTTTTTGCTTAGCCGCAGTGAATGGATTAAAAACCTAGTGTTTTATCTGTTGCTTGCCCTGATCATTATGGTGACCAATCCTTTGTTTAGCCATAGGGGAGAAACGGTTTTGTTCTTTCTTAATGGAAATGCAGTTACCAAAGAGGCAATTTTATATGGTGCGGCAATGGGTGGAAAGATGGCAGCAGTGTTTGCATACAGCCGCTGTTTTGCCGAGGTATTTAAAATCAATCAGTTTTTATATTTATTTCAAAAAATCAGTCCAAAGCTTGCCTTATTATTATCCATGGCATTCGGCTTTGTACCCAAGTTAAAACGTCAGGCCAAGTCGGTATCTGACATGCAGAAGGCTATGGGCATGTATAGCAAGCATGGCTATATGGATCAGATTATATCAAAAATTCGTGTATTTGACTCCTTGATTACCTGGTCTTTGGAACAGGGAGTGACAACGGCAGATTCCATGAATGCAAGAGGCTATGGACAGGGAAGGCGGTCTAACTTTACCATTTATCGTTTTGGCGGAGCTGACAAAGTCAGAATGTTTTGGCTTGTACTGATTGCAGCAGGATTTTATGCCGGTGCAGTGACCAACGTTTTTGCCTATTCCTATTATCCATCTGTAATGAAATTGGAAGTTCATCCAAGAGAGTGGATTTATTATATATGTTTTGTGAGTTTGGCAGTTATGCCGATTTGCTTAGAGATTAAGGAGAAAATGAAATGGAATGTATTACAGTCAAAGATGTAACGTTTTCTTATGTGGATCAGGAAAAGCGTATCTTAGACAACTGTTCTTTTAATGTAAAGGAAGGGGAGTTTGTCGTAATATGTGGGGAATCTGGCTGCGGTAAGACAACACTTCTTCGTCTCTTAAAGAAAGAACTTACAAAAGCAGGCGATTTATCAGGAAGTATTGAGTTTTATAAAGAGGGAGAAAAGATTGAGTATCTTCCAAGCCAGATCGGGTATGTGATGCAAAATCCGGATGCCCAGATCGTAACGGATGAGGTATGGCATGAGCTTGCCTTTGGCCTTGAAAATATGAATGTGAAGTCGGATTTAATTCGTTTCAAAGTAGCAGAGATGGCCCATTATTTTGGCATCGAGCATTGGTTCCATAAGAAGACTTCTGAGCTTTCTGGGGGGCAAAAGCAGATCTTGAATCTAGCTTCCGTCCTTGTAATGGAGCCAAACATCCTGCTGTTAGATGAACCGACGGCCCAATTAGATCCCATTATGGCAGCAGAGTTTATTCAGACCGTAAAGAAATTAAATGAGCAGCTTGGACTTACCATTGTAATGGTGGAACATCATTTAGAAGAAGTGCTTGGTGTAGCAGACCGACTGATCGTGTTAGAAGACGGAAAGGTTCTATTAGACGGAGCACCAAGAGAGGTGTTAAAGGATAAGGTAGAGTCGTTAGAATACAGTGTGCCAAGTGCGGTTAAGATTTATCATGGCATAAAACGTGGTGGAGAATGTCCACTTACGGAAAAAGAGGGGCGAGAATACTTAAGAAGATTAAAGCAGCAGGGCATTCTTCCAAATCACTCGATCGAAGAGGAGACTCTTCAAGCGGCCAGCATAGGGGAAGAGGCAATTCGCCTAAAAGAATTGTATTTTCGCTATGACCGTGGTGGAGAGGATATCTTAAAAGGGGTATCCTTAACGGTGGAGCAAGGAAAGATTTATTCCTTGTTAGGTGGAAATGGTTCAGGTAAGACTACGTTGTTATCAGTATTATCAGGACAGAAGAAGCCATACAGCGGAAAATGCTTTGTAAATGGCAAGAAGATCAGTGCATATAAGGGAAATTCCTTATATGTCGATAATCTTGGTTATCTGCCTCAAAACCCGACTTCGTTATTTGTAAAGAATACAGTCTTTGAAGATTTGCTTGAAATGGGTAATGTAAGGGATTGTACGAAGAAGGAATTAGAGGCCATGATCTATGAGCTTGCTGACAAGCTTGGAATTCGACATGTATTAGAAAAGCATCCGTATGACTTAAGCGGTGGTGAGCAGCAGAGGGCTGGTCTTGCCAAGGTGCTTCTTTTAAATCCTCAGATTTTAATTTTGGATGAGCCAACCAAGGGCTTAGATGGAACGACAAAGAAATCCTTACAAGAGTTATTGCAGGCATTAAATGATGAGGGCATGACGATTTTAATGGTAACCCATGATGTGGAGTTTGCAGCAGCAATTTCAGACCGTCTGGGATTGTTCTTTGACCATCAGATCATAGCCATGGATACGCCGCGCAATGTGCTTAAGAATAGCCGCTTCTTTACAACCCAGGCAAGCCGTATTGCCAGAGAGTTTGTAAGTGATGCGATTACATGCGAGGAGGTAATCTGGTGTTATCAAAACTAATCAGACGCCTCTTGCTCTTTGTAGTCATTCCGGGAAGCATGGCGGTTGGCATAATTGGTTTTGGCGACCGACGGTATTATGCCGTTGCACTGATTATTGCCATTAGTGTGTGCCTGATCTATATGCTTTCTTTCGAAGAAAAAAAGATTTCTACAAGACGTATTGTGTTGCTATCCATTATGATTGCCCTTTGTACGTTAGGTCGTTTTTTATTTCTGCCCATACCAGGCTTTAAGCCGGTTACTGCAATCGTGGTACTGACCGGGTTTTACTTTGGAAGCGAAGCAGGCCTTGTGACAGGAGCCATGGCAGCACTTGTCTCCAATGTGGTATTTGGCCAAGGGCCTTGGACCCCATTTCAGATGATTGCATGGGGACTGATTGGATTTATTGCAGGGGGTAAGCTGTTGCATGGAGTCTTACAGACCAAAACAGGGCTTGCCATTTATGGCATCCTTAGTGGAGTGGCCTATTCCTTGATTATGGATGTTTGGTCAACTTTAGCACTGGATGGTTCCTTTGTACTTGGAAGATTTTTATTGAAAGTTGGCACGTCATTGCCGTTTATGGTAATCTATGCAGTATCCAATGTGGTATTCTTGTTACTGCTTCGAAAGCCAATGGGTGAAAAGCTGGCTAGGATTAAGCGGATTTATAATATATAACTAGTGATTAAGAAAGCCTGGGTCTCCAGTAATGGAGGCTCAGGCTTTTTTAAATTGACACTTAAAACTCGGTATGGAAGATTAGATTGCTTTTGTATTGTAAACGAGTTTACCCGTAAAGATATAAGCAAGGTATATAAGGACTTAGAGAAAATCTTAAAAATCATTTCATCCAAATTAGATACAAGCTTGCTGGATTTAGATATCTTAGTAAAGAAATCAAAGGCAAACAGCATAATTTTAATCCAAATTAAGAATATTCATTCAGGCACAATGGAGGGGGCAGTAGAAGTTTTTTCAAAAGAAGAGATGGTGAGACAGTTAAATAGTATATGTAAAAGTAATGTGGTTGTAATTCAATAGGAAATACAGCTGGTTGCTGCAATCGTGGTATTGACCGGGATTTACTTTGGAGCGTGACAAAGTGTGTGATTACTTCTATTTTAGACATAGAATTACTTACTTTCAAAAGACTAAAAGTAGAATTAAGTAAGTATTTCTTGGCTATATACATAGTATTAAAAGATGAAGTGAAAAGGGATTATCTTGTAAAGTATACGATATAGTTTGCAACGCATAATACCATTTCTTTGGTTTTCCATTCTTCCATAAGTCTACCGACTTTTCTTGACTTCGAATCCAGACCTCATTGGGGATATATTTTATTGTTAAGGCAATCAGCACTGTCGGAAGGTCTGTTTTTAATTGTTTTGAACGTTCTTTTAAATTCATAATAATCCTAACGTAATTGTGACATATTGATATAAGTATTTTATGATATTGGTTTAGAAAAAGACAAACAGTGGATGGTTAAGTAGCTTTTATCATAATGTAAAGGCTTTCTTTTAGAATATTTTGTTGATATAATACAGAAAATGTAAAATATACAAGAAAAATGAGCTAGGAGAACATTATGAATTATAATAAAATCGCTCAGGACATTCTTAAGAATGTGGGCGGAGAGGAAAATATCAAAGGTCTTACACACTGCTTTACAAGGCTTCGTTTTGTATTACAGGATGAGTCAAAAGCAGATAAGGAAGTGTTAGGACGAATTGAAGGCGTCATTGGAGTGGTAGCTGCAAATGGCGAGTTACAAGTTGTTTGTGGTGCAAAGGTAAACCAGATTTTTGACGCAATTGAAGCAATCAGAAACAAGGAAGTGAAGACAAAAGATAGTAAGGTACAGAGTTCTTCGGATACCGGAACAAAACAGCCGGCAGGACAGAGAATTTTGCAGATCATAACACAGATCTTTACGCCATTAGTACCGGCAATTGCGGCAGCAGGCTTAATTAAAGGACTGTTAACGGCAGCGAAATTAATTATGATCCGCAATGGGTTGGACATTAGTACTACAGATACGTATACCATACTGTATTCTGCCAGCCAGGTAATCTTTTATTTCTTCCCAATCTTCTTAGCGATGACTACTGCAAAGGCATTAAAATGCAACCAGGTCATTGCTATGGTAATTGGAGGAAGCTTATGTTATCCGGCAATTGATGCATTAATGCAGGATGTAAGCGTAGCATCCAATATCTTTGGCATTCCAATTACAAAGGGTGCCTGGGCAATGGGAGATGCAGTAAAAGTATTTTCCTATACGGAGTCGGTAATTCCAATTATACTTGCAATTATCGTAATCGCTTATTTAGAGCGAGCATTGAAACGTGTAATTCCGGAAGTGGTGCAGTTAATCCTTGTACCAGGATTAGAATTAATCATTATGCTTCCACTTACGTTGTGCTTACTAGGACCAATCGGAATTTATATTGGTAACGTGATTGCAGCTTCCTATGGTTGGTTAATTGGAGTAAGTCCAGTTCTTGGAGGGGCACTAATCGGCGGACTTTGGGGTGTATTCGTTATCTTTGGTGCACACCGTGCATTACTTCCAATCGGATTAAACGACGTAGCTTTACATGGAAGCCAGAATATCTTAGCATTTGCAGGGTCTGCCAATTTTGCACAAGGCGGGGCAGCTTTAGGCGTTATGCTTAAGACAAAGAATAAAGAAGTAAAACAGGTAGCAGCATCAGGAACCATTGCAGCAACTTTGGTTGGTGTGACTGAGCCTGCAATTTATGGCTGTAACTTACGATATAAAAAGCCTATGGTCTGTGCAATCATTGCAGGTACTATTGGTGGTGCCATAATGGGATTCGGTAATGTGTATGGAGATGCATTTGCCAATAACGGCGTTCTTACCATCTTTACCTATGCAGCCTTTGGCATGAAGAAGTTTATGTTCTACTTGATCGGTATTGCAGTTGCGTACTTTGGAGCAGCGATCCTTACGTATGTGATTGGATTTGAAGAAGATAAGAAACAAGAAGCAACCGAAGAGGCAGAACAAATAGAAGAGACAGAAGAAGCAAAAGAGCCAGTGACTGCTGACCAGGAGAAAACTACGATTATGCGATCCCCAATGACAGGCGAGGCAATTCCTTTAAGTGAGGTAAACGATCAGGCATTTGCTTCGGAAGCATTAGGAAAAGGTGTGGCAGTGATCCCTTCCTTTGGAGAAGTGGCAGCGCCAGAAGACTGTACAGTCACATTGATTTACGATACCCTGCATGCAATCTGTCTTACGTTAACAAATGGAGCAGAGGTTATGATCCACATTGGAATTGATACGGTTAAGCTAAATGGAGCTCATTTTACAAAATGTGTGGAACAGGGAGCTGTGGTAAAACGCGGTACCCCAATCATGAGGTTTGACATAGAGGCAATCAAGGCAGCAGGCTATGACGTGACAACGCCAATCATCGTATTAAATACAGACGACTATGAAAACATAGAGTCTTTTATAGGTACGGTAGATAACGAGAAAGAATTATTAGATATAAAGTAGGAGGAGACCAATGAAAGAAGCAGTAACATTCCCGAAAGAATTTTTATGGGGAGCTTCTTCCTCGGCCTTTCAGATTGAAGGAGCCTGGGACGAGGACGGAAAAGGAAAGACAGTTGCCGATGTAAACTCATTTAAACGAATGCATTTACAGGCAGATACCAAGGTGGCCAGTGATTTTTATCATCATTATAGAGAAGATATCAAGCTGATGAAAGAATTAGGAATGCAGATCTATCGTTTCTCGATCTCTTGGGCGCGCATCATTCCGGATGGCGATGGCGAGGTAAATCAGGCAGGAATTGATTTTTATAATAATGTGATTAACTGCCTGTTAGAACATGGGATCAAACCATTTGTGACACTATATCATTTTGACTTACCATATGCTTTGGTGGAAAAATATAATGGCTGGGAAAGCAGAGAGTGCATCTATGCATTTGAACGTTATGCAAAAATCTGTTTTGAATCATTTGGAGACCGAGTGGAATACTGGCAGGTGCATAATGAGCAGAACCTGATGATTCGCGTGGATGAGCGAATGAATATCGAGGAAGAAGATTTGTGGAAAGCGGACAAGATCCGTGCACAGATGGATTATCATATGTTTCTTGCCCATGCCCTTGCAGTAAATGCCTGCCATGCCATTGTAAAGAATGGTAAGATTGGGCCGGCTGTTTCCTCGACATGTACCTATCCTCTTACCAATAAGCCGGAAGATGTATGGGCAGCCAAGATGAACGATGCCTTTAAGACGGATTATTGTTTAGAGATGCATGCCACAGGAAAATACCCTGGATACTATATGAGATATTTAAAGGAACGAAACATTGTCCCTGTCATGGAAGAGGGAGATGAAGAACTTCTTAAAAGTGCAAAGATGGATTATATCGCAGTAAATTATTACCGTACCCTTTGCGCAAGCTTTCTTCCTGTGGAAGAGGACCATCCAATTGGAGAACGTGCCTTCCGTGGCAACCAGGTAGATTTTGACCAGTATGGTTACTTTAGGGATGAGAAAAATGAAAACCTTACTGCCAGCGCGTATGGTGCACAAATTGATCCCAATGGACTTCGTATGGTATTAAATGAGTATTATCGTCGCTACCGTCTGCCACTCATCATTACGGAAAATGGTCTTGGTGCCGTAGATGTGCTTACAGAGGATGGGAAAATCCACGATGACTATCGAATTGACTATATCAGAGAGCATATAAGGGCAATCGGACTGGCAATCGAGGACGGTGTGGAAGTCATGGGTTACAGCCCTTGGTCAGTAATGGATATCTTAAGTTCCCACCAAGGATTTAAGAAACGTTATGGATTTATCTATATCGACCGAGAAGACCATGATGTAAAACAACTAAAACGCATTAAGAAAGACAGTTATTTCTGGTATCAGAACGTGATTCGTACTAACGGAAAAGAATTATAATAGAAAAGGTGCTAAGTATGAAAAAGTAATACTTGGCACCTTTTTAATTAAAAAAGTTTAAAATTCGACATAAATAGAAAAAGAAATTGTTAATAGCACTGATTTCGTGTATAATTGATACAGAATCTTAAGATAAAACACTAGGAGTGTTACTATGAAATATAACCGAGTAAAGAAGGGCTTTTATGGTATAGTCGCATGTACCATTCTTTGCGTAGCTGTATTATTGTGTATGACCTGGTTTCAGGAACATTCCAATCCAATGAGAAATACGGAGAGCAAGCTGCTTAATGTTGTAGGGGAGTATTACATAAACGATGATGGCGAAAGCCATGTACTTAATAAAGATACCAAGTTTAAATTGCATGGTATTAACACGATAAAGGTTATCGGGAATTTTACAGAGGATATCGGAGAAAATATGCTGGTCATTCTACGTATTGATAACATGCGTGTGGAAATCAAGGTGAATGGCAAGCAAGTGTACAGTATGGGACAAGAGGGAACCATGCTTGAATATGCCCATTCAGCAGGAAACATGTGGGCAACTTTTCATTCTGAAGGAATAAAAACGACAGATATAGTAGAGATGACACTGACAAATCTATATACGAATCATCCAAGCACAGTATTTAATAAGTTCTTCCATCAAATGTATTACGGAAGTGAAAGTGGTCTGGTCATTGCTAATATGAGAAGCAAGTTAATCAATAGCTTCTTTGCCATGTTCATAATTGTCATGGGACTTATGACAACCATATTTACTGTAATCAGTTACTATATGAAGAAGTCCATTGAGCGGGTGGCAGTATTCTCAGGGCTATGCCTGTTTAGCGGAATTTGGTTCTTCATTGATTTTGACATACAGTATTACTTATTTCCAGCAGGAGTATTTAATAACAGCCTGGATATGGTGACTTTGTTATTTATGGCATTTTTCCTGTTATGGTTCTATGGAATCAGTTTAAAGAGCAAGGCAAGATATTTCGTATTAGCAGATGCATTAGCATTTTTTATTACCATTATTGTGGCAACCATCTTACAATACACAGGGAAAATGGATTATTATGAAACTTATATGACAGTGTATGTATTTGGCCTGCTTGGAACATTCGTTACTGTAGGCTCCTTATTATGGGAGAGACATAAATATAAAGAGAACAGTCTCAATATGTTAGTTTTATCAAGTATCTGCTTATCCATAGGCGTACTTGCAGATTTATTCGGCATTTACTTTGAAATACAGCCAGAAATGTTCTGGTTTAGGGTAGGATTTACTGCATTCTTATGCATCCAGTTTTATGAAATCGTAAAAATGGTGCAACGATATGTAACCGAGAATACAAGAGTCCATGTGCTAAAGGAAATGGCATATAAGGATGCCATGACCGGGGCGCTAAATCGTGCTGCCTATCTTGAAAAAGTGGAAAAAATAGAAGAGAGAATTTTAAAACATGATGAGTTTGCACTGATCGTCTTTGATATTAATAATCTGAAGACGACCAACGATACTATGGGGCATGATGAGGGCGATAACCTGATCTTGTTGTCGAGCAGACTTCTTAGTGGTGTGTTTGGTGAAAATAAATTATATCGAATTGGTGGCGATGAATTTGTTGTCATTTTAGAAGATATGGAATATCAGAAACGGCTTGAACGAATACAGCAGTTTGTAGACGCGTGTAAAAGTAATAGCCTGGAAATCGCATATGGTATGGCTGTTTACAATGCAGTAACCGATATATCTTATGAGGATGTATTTTTAAAGGCGGATCAGGCAATGTATGTGACCAAGAAAAAAATGAAGCAGTAACAATGAAAATAGATCCTTTGGAGTGGAGATTGACAGACAATCTTGACACCATAGGGTCTGTTTTATTTGTAAATGAATATTTCATGCAAGTAGTACTTACAATAATCTTAGAAATTATTGTCGAATAAGCAATTACTTGACTGAATCAAAGGAAGAAAAAATATAGGTAAGAAGGTATATGATGAAAATAAGAAAATTATTAATTTGCGTATGTATGATGGCAGCTTTGACAGGCTGTTCTTCAAATAAGGAGAACAAGGATGAAAATAACAATGACAATTCCATACTGGAAGAGAACAGAGTAGAGGTCAACGTATATAATAACCTGGTTACAGAGACGGAACAAAACGAAATCAAGCCTTTGCTACAGAATGCCCAATTATCCAATGTAGATACCTTTTTTTCCTGGGTGAAGGATTTTAATGGCACCATGAAAGAAGATGTTGGATTGGTAGAAAAGTGGACCCCACTTAAGGATCTTAATTATGATACCACATATAAGAATGATGAGATGGCCATTGCATGGGATGAGACTCATGAACAGCAGGGAGATGCCAACAGCCGTATCGCAGCATTCTTATTAATGGATGGTTTAATCGAGGCACCGGAATATGAGGAGTACGGAAGCTATATCTTAATGGATATGGAACAGATTGAAACAGATCCAATGTTTGAGAAGATCAAGCCGGATATGTATAAATATAGTGCAGTATTTGATGAAGTGGACCTTTCCATCGTGAAGACGCAAGAGGAGTTTGATAATGCATTTCCGGATGCATGGGCTAAGCGAGGGGTGACATTTGCAGCAAATAAGGCAGCCTTAATTAATGTGGTCGTTCAATCTCCATTGGATAACCTGGCATTTATTGCTCACTCAGGAGTCCGTATTCAGGAGGATACCTATGTGTTATTTATTGAAAAAGTAGATTACTGCAATGCCTATCAAGTGTCAAGATTTGAAGATGAAAGAGCATTGGTGGAAGAATTAAGACGACGCACATATCTTGTAGGGGATGAAGCCTTCGACATGGTAGTACTGGCAAATGATAAAGTTATTCGTATGTAAGGAAGAAGCTTTTAGTGGTACAGACAAAGTATCACTAGAAGCTTTTTTTAATTGACGTTATAAACCGCCCTAGGTGTGTCATAGATATGTATAAACTACTGAGTAGCTAGGAGTGTAATTGTTGGGAGGGTAGGAAGATGAAACGATTAGTCGTGGGGAGCAGAGAGAGTGAATTGGCAATTGCACAGACAAATCTTGTGATTGCCAAGCTGAAAAAAGAGTATCCTGCACTTGAGGTGGAGGTAAAGACATATAAGACATCAGGGGACCGCCTGCAGACACAATCTATTGACGTACTGACAAACAAAGGACTATTTGTAAAGGAGTTAGAGGAAGCCTTATTGGAAGGAGAAATTGATTTTGCTGTACATAGTTTAAAAGATATGCCTATGGATGTGCCAGAAGAGCTTCCCATTGTAGCAGTTACTAAACGAGGAGATCCGCGAGATGTGGTAGTGTTTAAGGAAGGAAGTTTTGATGGGCTGAACCATTTTCCAAATATGCGTGTTGGAACTTCAAGCATGCGAAGGAAAATTCAATTTCAGGCATTGTATAAAGAGGCAAGAGTGGAAGAAATCAGAGGAAATATTATGACTCGTCTTAAAAAGCTTGAGGACGGGGAATTTGATGCAGTCCTGCTTGCAGCTGCCGGATTACAGCGAGTTGGCTTAGAGAACCGCATCGGCATGTATTTTGAAGTTGATGAGATTTTGCCGGCAGCAGGCCAGGGAGTTCTGGCAATTCAGGCAAAAAGAGAGGAAGATAATTCTTTGCTGCAAGCCATAAATGATGAAGAGACATTTTTGATAGCAACAGCTGAGCGGGCTTATGTAAATGAATTAGGAGGGCCATGCACTTCTCCTGTAACCGCCTATGGAGAAATCAAGACTCATAAATTATATTTAACAGGCTTGTATTATCGGGAAGATACCAATCATTTTTATCGAGAGACCATTATAGCAGACCGGGAAGCACCAGAAGCATCCGGTGTATCTTTTGCAAAATATATGAGAAGGCGATACAGATGTTAAGGGAGCAGGAACTTCCGTCAATGCCGGGACAATGTCATTATAGCCTGGATTTACTGCCAGAAGTGCTTGAACTGGTAAAGGAGCCAACGTATTGATTTCTTATTATGCAAAAGAAATCACAGCATTTATAAAACAAGGACGGATTGGATGACTTAAAAAGAGGAGGTGTCCTAAGCATTGTATCGTGCACAGGAAGCTGTTTCAATTTCCACATTGGTAGCGAAGGAAGTTAACAGCATAGTGTCAGATCCCCATACAAAAGTATTGATTATTGGAATTGGCGGAAAGATTGCAGGAGACATTGCAAAAAATCTGCTGAAGTATAGTCAGATAGAACTGATTGGTACGGTACGAAGCCATAATCCCATATTTGATTGTGTCCTGAAAAACAACAGGGTTACCATGACCAATTATGATAGCCGTTACGACTATCTTTCCTGGGCTGATGTGGTGCTCAGTGCAACCGCAAGCCCTCATTATACTCTTACTGCCAAACGGGTGAAAGAGACTTCTTTGGAACAGAAAGAACGATTATTTATTGATCTGGCAATACCAAAAGATATTGACCCGGAGATTGGTTTTCTTAATCAGATTACATTACATAACCTAAACCATTATAAGTCTGACAGCAGAAGGTAACTGAGCTTGGCCTGTATAAGTTGTTATACAGCCTTAAGAAAGCTATAAGGATAGAAAGACTGTCCTTATAGCTTAGAGCGTTAAATGGAGAAAAGATAGGATTGGAGGGCAGCGTAAATGAAATACTTCCCATTTTTTATGGATGTAAGTAAGATGCAGTGCCTGATTATTGGTGGTGGGGAAGTGGCATGTCATAAGTTAAAAGCAATGCTTGCGTATGAGATGGCGCTGACGGTGATTGGAACAGCCATATGCGAGGAAATTAAGGAGCTGGTAATAGAGCACAAAGAAAAAGTGACACTGAAAGAACAGCCTTTTTTGATTACAGACTTGCTAGAAGCTGATGTTGTATTTGCAGCTACTTCTGACCAGTTTTTAAACCATCTGGTTGCCGAAGAATGTAAGAGGCTGCATCTGTTTGTAAATGTGGTGGATGAACAGGAAGAATGCAACTTTATCATGCCAGCCATTATCCATACAGAGGAGTTACAGATTGCCATTAGTTCAGAGGGGAAAAGTCCTGCTGCGGTCAGTTACTTAAAGCAGGAAATAAGGTTAAGTATTCCAAAAGGATTTGACCGGTTAGTCAGACAGTTAGGAGAGTGCAGGGAGTATGTAATGAAAATGGTCCCCCAACAGAAGAGAAGGAAACGGATTTTTGACTGGCTGCTTGTATTAGGGCTTCAGAATGGATGCAGTATATCAAATGAGCTGATTAAGGAAGTTGTAGCGCAGATGCAGGAAAAAGAGTAGGAGAGAGAATTACGTACGATACATGTTCAAGGCAGTTATATGAAACAGCAGGAAAGTACATGCCAGAGGCATTTATGTAGCGCCATCCCAGTTTGAAATTGACATTCTGTCCATGGCGCATTCTATAGAAGATATTAATCAGACTTGTCATGTGATCTTACAGTCAGGAAAAGAACTTTAAAGTTACATATATTTTTTGGCAATTGCAATCAAGTCGTCATGATGGGACTTAATCCACTCATCATAGGTAGAATCTGCATTGGAAATGGTCTGTCCCAGTTCAATAAAGAAGTTTGGAATCTGGTGGATTTCCATTTCCCCATATTCTATACCAAAACGTTCTTTACCTAGCAGGTCACATCCGCCTACATAGAATACAAAGGCAGGTTTTGCACCTTCGTCGGTCTTTTTTACACCACCTCTGAAACCAAGGGTTCCGATCTGATGGGCACTGCAGGAAGAAGTACATCCGGAAATGTGGATGATTGGAAGGACGCCATCTTTAAAGTTATATGGTCGTACTGCATTTACACAACTTTCAATCAGTGCCTGGGAGTCGCGTAGGCCAATTTGACATATATGGTTGCCGATACAGGCAACAGACCGTTCAAACTGATTGTTGGCGCCATCATTGGTAAGCTCAAGGATTTCTTTTGCTTCAGCTGCAGTCAGGTTGATAATAAATATTCCCTGGCTAGGAGTACAGCGAAGTTCCACATCCTCCATTTTCTCAAATGCCTTATGAAGTTCACAAAGTTTCTCTCTAGAAGGGTTTCCACCAATTGGATGATAGAAGACGGTGTAAAGCCCTTTTTGTTTTTGTTTGATTACACGAGGGTGGGTAAAGTTTTCCTCATCGCCAGTCTTTGTATACTCGATTGGCTCTACAGTCAAGGTAAGGTCTTCACTTTCCATGACTTCTTTTAATTTCTCATGATAGGCTTCCTTATAGCCTTCTACGCCCAGAGTATCCTGCATATAGCGTGTCCTTGCTTTGGCACGCTGCTCATAATTTCCATAGGTTGTAAAGGTAACGATCATGGCCTTAATGTGGTAGAGAATATCTTTAGGATCTACATTGCTGGCAACTAACACGCCCATTTTTGGGTTGTTGCCAAGGCCGCCGGCACTATAGACATCAAATGTGTGATTGGAATTTGCAACAAATCCCAGGTCACGGAAAGTTGCATGTGGCCAGTTATCGGGATTATTTGAAAAACAGACTTTTAATTTACGAGGAAGCTTCACTACGCCGATAAATTGAAGCAAGTAGTCAGAAGCAGCTTCTGCATATGGTGTCAGGTTGAATGGCTCATTGGGGTCAACTCCGGTAAGGGGAGATACCATGACATTACGTGGATAGTCACCACCACCGCCTCTTGTGATAATTCCATGATCCCAGGCTTCTTCAATTAATGCATTAATTACATCCACCGTCAGGTTATGTAATTGCACACATTGACAAGTGGTAATGTGGATCAGGTCAATCTGGTATTTATTGATGCTTTCCACAATAAAGTCTAAATATTCTTTTGTAATTCGTCCACCACAATGACGTAAACGTAGCATGCCAAGTTTTCCACCACGTTGGGCATACGTACCAAATCCACCGGAGAAGCCTTTGTAGTCATGCATTTTCATTTCGCCATTATAAAATTTGCTGGTAGTTTCTCGGAATTCCACTAAGTCATTTCGAAACTTATCCGCATAATTTATCTTCATATCATTCATCCTTTCCATTACCAACGACAATAGAAAGACTCGTTAGTATACGAATATAGTTGTGTGTGGAAAGACGGAAAAATATGCATTTAGAAAATTAAAATAGGGCATAAAAAAAGCTGACAAAAAGTCAGGGAAGACTTTAGTGTCAGCTTTAAATCTATTCAGTTGCAGGAATTTCATCTCCATTTACCGTAACAGCAGAGGTCATGGT
The DNA here is from genome assembly GCA_030535455.1 of bacterium. Classification (GTDB taxonomy): domain Bacteria; phylum Bacillota; class Clostridia; order Lachnospirales; family Lachnospiraceae; genus KM106-2. The sequence continues at coordinate 11,656 of JAUNJY010000041.1, read as the reverse complement.
TTCTTGAGACTGTTTTATTCTTTGAAAGTAATCTTTCGTTTCCGCCACAATGACCCCATTAAGTGCTACAAGGGCAATTAAGTTAGGAAGTGCCATTAGTGCGTTAAAGATATCTGCAATGGTCCAGACAGCAGTAACGGTCATAAATGGTCCAATAAATACAGCAAGGATGTAGATCCATCGGAAACCCTTGATTATATTTGGCTTATTACCAACCAGGTATTCTAAGCAGCGTTCACTGTAGTAATTCCATCCTAAAATCGTAGTAAAGGCAAAGAACACCAAGCAGAGCATCAATAAGAATGCACTGACGGTTCCGTTAAATGGAAGTCCTTGCTGGAAGGCATGGGTTGTAACAGCAACGCCTTCTAGGCCAATGTTCCATGAGTTTGTAATGATGATGGAAAGGCCGGTCATAGTACAGATTAAAATAGTATCAATAAAGGTACCGGTCATAGAAACAAGCCCCTGACGGACAGGTTCATTTGTCTGTGCGGCAGCGGCAGCAATAGGTGCACTACCAAGGCCAGCTTCATTAGAGAAGATACCTCTTGCAATACCTTTTTGCATTGCAAGGATAATGGAACCTAAGGCACCGCCGCTAACAGCGCGAAGGCCAAAGGCACTTTCAAAAATAGTACCAAAGGCAGCAGGAATTTTGCTTGCGTTGGTAACTAAGATTATGATACAGGAAAGAATATAAATCCCTGCCATAAATGGAACGACAACTTGTGAAACGCTTGAGATACGCTTTATTCCTCCAATTAATACAAGGCCGACAGCAGCAGTTAAGATAATTCCTGCGATAATTACAGTCCAGGAATACTCAATGCCAAAGATATTGGCTGTCCATGCATTGGTTGGATCAAAGAAATTGTTGATTGCATTGGAGATACCATTTACCTGAGTAAAGGTACCGATACCGAGAAGGCCAACGCCAACGCCGAAGAATGCAAAGATTTTACCAAGCCATTTCCACTTGTTACCCATTCCAACTTCTATGTAGTAGAATGGTCCTCCAATTACATGTCCTGTATTATCAATTACACGGTATTTGATTGCAAGCAATCCTTCCGCATATTTTGTTGCCATACCAAAGAAGGCAGCAACCCACATCCAGAATAAAGCGCCAGGTCCACCAGCGACTAATGCTGTGGCTACGCCGACGATATTACCGGTTCCGATGGTTGCAGATAAGGCGGTACATAAGGCAGCAAAACTGGAAACTTCGCCACTTCCGCTATCCTCATTTTTGAACATGTACTTGAGGGCTTTTGGTAATTGTAAGAGTTGTAATCCCTTTAAACGAATCGTTAAGAAGATTCCGGTTGCCAGGATTAGTACGATTAGGGGCACACCCCATACGAAATTATTAATTTCGACTAAGATATTGTTGATTGTTTGTAACATTTTGTTATTCCTCTCTTTGTGTTTTATTTAGAAAAAATAAAAAGAGCTGATAGATTATCAGCCCTCTAAAGAGTAGAACATTCGCATTTTGTTGCTCTGTCCTTTTGCCTGAGAGATAGACAGGTAAGATTACCTGTGGTACACCTTCGGCGCTCGTTGCTTTTGAGACTCTCCAGAGTTGTCAATAAATGAATTGACATTTCTACTGTATCATATAGTTATACACTAGTTCAACAATAATTTTCCAAATATGACATTATTTAAAGCGTTTCCCCTTAAAAATCACATTAAATAGGAAAAAAGAACTACCTGCCTAACTTGATATTCAAGAGAAGGCAGGCAGTTCTTTTTAATATATTTCTTTAAAGGGCAGAAAAAATCATGCCAAGGATTATAATTCCTAGTCCGATCCAGCCAATTGGTCCAGGAGCAGCCCCTGCAAGCAATAATACTTCCCCAAGGACGCTAAATAACACTTCCCCAGACTGAGTTGCTTCAATGATTGCAAGCTGGTTTGGATTATGTTTCACAAGTTCCGTTGCCTTAAAGAATAGGATGGTTGCAATGACACCTGAGAAAATAGCAACAATCAGTGATTGGAATACTTGGTTATTGTTTGGCAGTCCACTGTTTACCATGGCGAAACCGGATAGTATTATCCAGAAAGGCATAGACATCAGTGTCATACCAAAAACTCGTTCCAACGTAGTCAGTCTTCCATCGGTAACTTCCATCATTTTGCGGTTACCAAATGGATAGGCAAATGCAGCCACTAAGATAGGCAGGATGGAAAGCAAGATGCCTTTTCCACTTACATTGCTTGCCTGTTCATATTGGATTAAGAATACACCAACAATGATAATGCAGGAAAAAGCAAAGCTTTTTATCGGAAACTTCTTTCCAAACAAAGGGGTAAGAAGAATTCCGGCAAGGATGGTTAACTGCCAGCAGCCGGCAACCAGCCAAGACTCGCCATAGTTAGAGGCAAACGTAAGCGGAGCATAGAACAGTCCAAAACCAATGGTACTATACACAAACCAGGAAACCTTGTCACGCTTGATTTCATCAAATACAGTGCCAAGTCGTTTCGTCTTCCAAAGAAATGCAAATAAGATGAGCAGCATAAAGAAGTAACGTAAGGATGCACTCCACATCCAGTAGCCGCCCGAAAGATTCATGCTGCTGTTTAATACAAAAGTAGCAGCAAAGAACAGGGAACTTATTATGCCATATAATAACGCTTTTTTCATAAATCTCCTTATCGAATGTAGTAGTTTTATAAGCATAATTATACAGGGAGAAACAGAAGAATTAATGTACCAATATATACCACGATAACGGTTCTCAATAATAATTGACAATCATTATCAATAAGGTTACAATATACTTATAACGGAGGAGAAAAAAATGAAAAAACTCAAGTCAGTTCTTTTTTCAAGAACAATGTTATTAACGGTATTAGTCCTCTTATCCATCTTTTCTTTAGGAATTGGTGTGAAAGAGTTTAGCATATTAGGTTTATTTACAGGAAAGGGCGACGATGTCAGCCTCGCGCTAATTAGTCGTATTCCAAGATTGGTCAGCATATTAGTAACCGGAGCATCCTTAAGTATCGCCGGTCTTATCATGCAGACAATTACAAGCAATAAATTTGTAAGTCCCGCAACGGCAGGAACCATGGAATGGTGCAAGCTTGGCGTATTAGTAGCCATGATCTGTGCAGGCGGACAATCAAAGATGGTCAAGATCATCTGTGCATTTATCATTTCCTTACTAGGAACCATGTTCTTTATGTATATCTTAAACAAGCTTAAATTTAAGAATATGGTATTAGTTCCATTGGTAGGTATGATGCTTGGTAACGTTGTAGGCTCTATCACAAGCTTCTTTGCTTATAAATATGACATCGTACAGAATATGTCATCCTGGTTACAAGGTAGCTTTTCACTGATCATCAAAGGAAATTATGAGTTGTTATATATCGGAATTCCATTTTTATTTATTGCATACTTTTATGCAAATAAATTTACAATCGCTGGAATGGGCGACGGATTTGCCACAAGCTTAGGGCTTAACCATAAAGCCATTGTAACGATTGGTATGGTAATCGTAGCATTTATTACATCGGTAACCGTAGTAACGATCGGAAGTATTCCGTTTATTGGATTGATTGTTCCAAACATTGTTGCAATGTTCAAAGGTGATAACTTAAAGAATACATTATTTGATACAGCAATCTTTGGAGCTTTATTCGTATTAGTGTGCGATATTATCGGTCGTAAGATTTTAGCACCATATGAAGTATCCATTAGTGTAGTCGTTAGTATTTTAGGAAGTGGAATTTTCTTATTCCTACTTACAAGAAAGAAAGCAGCTTAAAAGACGACAGCAAGTTTAGTTAAGAAAGGGTAGCGTATGAGAAAAAAATATGCAGAAAATAAAGCAATCATCATCATCACTGTCCTTACCGCAGTACTAATGATTGCATTTATCATGATGGGACTTACGGAACGCAATATAAATTATTTCCTTCCAAAACGTCTGATCAAGATGTGGGCAGTACTATTGGTAAGTTACTGTATTGGTTATTCCGCAGTAACATTTCAGACAATTACAAATAACAAGATCCTGACACCTAGTGTTATGGGACTTGATTCCTTATATTTATTTATCCAGACATTCGTAGTATTCTTCTTTGGTTCAGGAACCTTAAATATGATGACTGGATACACACAGTTCTTTATTTCCGTAGGAGCTATGGTAGGAATGTCCTTCCTATTGTTTATCTTCCTGTTTAAAGGAGATGGAAAGAATATTTACTTCCTCGTATTAGCAGGTATGATCTTAGGAAATTTATTTGGCGGCATGTCAACGTTCATGCAGGTCGTATTAGATCCAAATGAATTCCAGGTCTTACAAGGAAAGATGTTTGCCAGCTTTAACAACATCAATACCGAATTATTAGGGATTTGTACAGTGATCGTAGCCTTGGTAGTGATCACTACCTATAGGGATTTAAAATACCTTGATGTTATTTCATTAGGACAAGACCATGCGATTAATTTAGGAGTTCCTTATAAACGAGTGGTAATGAAGACATTAATAGTAATTTCTATCGTAATCAGTATTTCTACCGTATTAGTTGGACCAATTACGTTCCTTGGAATTTTAGTAGTCAGCTTATCCAGAGAAATGCAGAGAACATTTAAGCATACAAAATTAGTGATAGGTGCCACAGTATTAGGTGCATTTGCATTAACATTCAGTATCCTATTAGTTGAGCGAGTATTCGCATTTGAAACAACAAGCAGCACGATTATTAACTTCGTGGGCGGAATTTATTTCATCTATATCATGATTAAGGAGAGTAAACGATGATTAGCGTAAAAAATATTGTAAAACGTTATGGTGAGAAAAAAGTAGTTGACCACGTAGACCTGACTCTCCCAAAAGGAAAAATTGTTGCATTTATCGGAAGCAACGGAGCAGGTAAGAGTACTCTTCTATCCATTATCAGCAGAACGTTATCCAAAAACGATGGGGAAGTATTCATTGATGATGTGGAACTGAAAAACTGGAAGAACGAAGAGTTATCCAAGCGACTTGCTATTTTAAAACAGTCCAACCATTTAAATATTCGTCTTACCGTAAGGGAGCTAGTAACATTTGGCCGTTTCCCACATTCTAAAGGGAAACTTACAAAAGAATGTGAGCAAAAGATTAACGAAGCAATTGACTATCTTGGTCTTACTGATTTACAGGATCGTTACCTTGATGAATTAAGTGGCGGGCAAAGACAGATGGCATATATAGCAATGACAGTTGCACAGGATACAGAGTACATCTTCTTAGATGAGCCATTAAATAACTTAGATATGCGCCATTCTGTTAAGATTATGAAAATCTTAAGAAAGTTAGTAGATGAGCTTAATAAGACTGTATTCGTAGTCATCCATGATATTAATTATGTTTCCTGCTATGCGGACCACATTATTGCAATGAAACAAGGTCGTGTAATCAAGGATGGACCAATTGATGAAGTGTTAACAGAAGAAACATTAGAAGAGATTTACGATATGAAAATCAATATCAAAGAAATCAATAATGATAAAATCTGTGTTTATTATAAGTAAGAAATTATAAGAAAAAGAGGAGAATAAGAAATGAGAAAATTTTTAGCAGCTGCAGCAATCGCTGTAATGACTATGAGCATGTTAACTGGTTGCGGAAGCAAGCAAGCAGATACAAGCAATGAAAATGTAGAAACAGTGACAATCAAACATTCCAAAGGGGAAGCACAAGTACCTACTGATGTGAAAAAAGCAGTAGTATTTGAATTATCCGTACTTGATACAATCGATGCATTAGGTGTAGATGTAGAACTTGGTCTTCCAAGTAATCTTCCTGAATACTTAAAAGGTTATGAAGAGACTGCAACAAACGTGGGAAGTATGAAAGAAGCAAATGTAGAAGCAATCTATGATTTTGCACCAGATGTAATCTTTATCAGTGGAAGACTTGAAAGTTACTACGATGAATTAAGCAAGATCGCTCCAACAATCTATGTATCTTTAAATGCTGAAACTTATATGGATGATGTAAAAGAAAGCATTAACAACGTAGCAACAATCTTTGGCAAAACGGAAGAAGCAAATGCAAAATTAGCAGAACTTGATCAAAAAGCAGAAGAGGCAAAAACTCTTGCAAATGCATCAGATGAAAAAGCTTTAATTCTTTTAGCAAATGAAGGCAGCCTTTCTGTTTACGGTAAAGGTTCTCGTTATGGATTTATGCATGACTCTTTAGAAGTAAAATGTGCAGATGAAAACATTGCAGTTTCCACACATGGACAAGATGCAAGTTATGAATATATCTCAGAAACAAATCCAGATATCATCTTCGTAATCGATCGTAGTGCAGCGGTAGGTGGTTCTGTATACGCAAAAGATACATTAAACAATGACTTAGTAAATGGTACAAATGCAGCAAAAAACAATAAGATGGTTTACTTAGATTCTACACTTTGGTATTTATCAGGTGGCGGTCTTAACTCTACAACAGTTCAGATTGATGAAGTTATTGCAGCTTTAAAATAAGAATAATTTACAGTCTGAGAGGTCCCTTTACTAAAGGGGCCTCTTTTTGTATCTATAGTAAACTTCTCTTCGTACAGCTTCTTATAAATGAAAAAGGCCCTAGAAGACAGGGCATATGATGCGAACTCACTTGGTTCTGAATACAATTTATATAATTGCTTTTAGTCAGGTTGTGCTATAATAAGAAAAAAGTTAAGGAGGATAACTATGAATACTAAAAAGCAGCTGTGCATAGCCATGGTCGTTCACTGTATATTTTTAGTCATATTTACAATTGGCGGTATCACAATGATCAGAATGTGTACCTATGGAGGACTGTTGCTCCGTATTCCCATTGTCATATTGTGTTTCATCCTTACGATATATTATATTTCTTGGGCAGTTGCATGGAAGGCAGGAAAGAAGCGATTATTCGGAAGTAAGATGGTCATTGTTTGCTATGGCGTGATACTTACAGTAATCGGAGGAACTTGTATGGGAATGTCCTTACATAGTCTGGCAGATTCTGAAGGAGTTTTTCGAACAACCATAACTAAGATGGTAAAAGGTTATGCAATGATACTGACAAATAAAAACGTTTACTTGGATGGATTTGAAAAATTAGTGAAAAACATTGGTGAAGAAGTAGAGCTTGACTCAACACTATACATAAAAGGCGAATTACAAGTTGAATATAAAAGAGACGGGTCACTTACCTTGCTCAAAGGTACTATTTACGGAAAAGATCATGACGAAAGAATCAGGGCATATAATCTGAATTATGATACCAGCGTAAACGATACGCTGACCATTAAAAGAGAGAAGAATTTATCAAGTAACTTAGATCAAAATGAACAGCTTACTCCTTTCTTACAGACATTTCGTGCTATTGCATTAAATAAAGATCTACTGGATACGGAGGTAAGTCTAATTCGTCTTACTTATAGTGGAAGACAACATCTCCCTTTCAATGCAGTTAATCTTAATTTTATAGATAAATATGGAAGTACTCAGCTAGCAGATATGAGCCAATTGACGGAGTATGGCAACCTGGTTTCTTGTTACCTTTACAGAGGGAAGGCAGATATAGATAGAGTGGACTATATATTTATAGAAAATAGCGATAGTATTATCTCAGATGATGGCTCACAGTTTTCGGATGACAGTCAAGGACAATCAGGTGTAACAGAGGAACTGGATGGATATCCGGTGATATTGGAATACATGGTGGATGAAGAAACAGGCTATTGTGTCGTCACAGTAGATGCTGCCCTTGGTACCTATTACTATTCTCTTTATAAAACAATCGATGGCGGGAACAATTATAAGGTAATAAATAAGGATCCATTTACAGGGCAAGGCGGCGACTGTCAGGGAATATCTTTTATAGATAAAAAGATTGGTTTCTTATGTCTTGCAAATGCATCTGGAGATCAGGGATCATTATATCGTACCGAAGATGGTGGTACCACATTTAACAAAATTGTGATACAATCAGACAAGGCAAATGTTTCTTTTGATCTTCCAGGAGTGCCGGAAATAGAAGGAGACTCTTTAACTATAAGAGTGTCCCAAGGTGCAGATGGCGATTATAAAGGTGGCATAGAAGCCTTATTTACTTCCAAAGACAAGGGTCTTACCTGGACTTATGTAAAGGAAGTTGACCCAAATAATGATGAAATAGGATAGATAAGAAACAATGAACATTTTTGTAGATGATTTATATTATGAAGATATTGATTTTACGGTATATTACAACCAGGACGATGAACCAGAAGAGATCGAAGAGATGGAAGACTGGGAAATTAAAAATCATATCATCGAGTTAGAACGACAGATTAAGATGCTTCCAGAGCATTACAATGCGGAAATCTGGGAAGAATATAAACGAGTATTTAAACAAGAACTTTCAAGCAGATAAGTTTCAGCTTGTCGACAAAGTCGGCAAGCTTTCATTTGTCTACAGTTTGAGACGAGCCAGTGGATTACCACTGGCTCGTCTTTTAATTTACGTGATAGTCACCAAGGTCATGTCTACATGACTTTGGCGACTGTCGTGATAACCAGAGAAACTTGTAATGCATGTTTCTTCTGATTTATAGAAAATTTCTCTTCCCTAAAAAGATTGAATTTATCGAAAGAATAAGCGGACGATCGTATCCTGAAGCTTGTTGTACGGTGGTTCTGAAAGGATGCTGCTTAGGCTTCCAAGATTTTTAAATACACTCTTTCGATGAGAGAATGTGAAGAAACTTTCTTTGGCATGATAAGCGCCAAGTCCAGAATTGCCCACACCTCCAAATGGTAAATTTGGATTGGCAACATGGGAAACTACATCATTTATACATACACCGCCAGAGGAAGTCTCGTGAATTACTTTCTGCTGGATCTTCTTATCGTTGGAAAAGACATAAAGTGCAAGAGGTTTATGGAAGGAGTTGATTTCCTCAATTACATCATCCAAGTCTTCGTATGTCATGATAGGAAGGAGTGGTCCAAATAATTCTTCCTGCATGCAAGGAGAATTCCAGTCAGTGGCGTTTATAATGGTAGGCCCAACATAATGGGTTTCTTCCTTGTATTGTCCGCCATAGACAATATTATCTTTTTCCTGATCAATAATGCGAATCAGCCTCTTTGTATGGCGATCGTTGATAATACGTCCGAAGGAGTTTGAAGTGGAAGCATCAGTTCCATGGCTGCGTCGAAAAGCAAGGATTAATTGGTGAATTAGTTCTTCCTTTACATCTTTATGGACATAGATATAATCTGGTGCAACACAAGTCTGTCCAGCATTGATCATCTTTCCCCACACAATACGTCTTGCCGCAGTCTTTAAATTGGAGTTTTTGTCTATAATGACAGGGCTCTTGCCACCAAGCTCTAAGGTAACCGGAGTCAGATGCTTTGCGGCAGCTTCCATAACTACTTTTCCAATAGCAGGACTTCCAGTAAAGAAGATATAATCAAACTCAACAGAAAGGAGTGCGGTATTGGTTGGAACGGAACCATTTACATATTCTATATAAGAAGGACGAAATGCCTTTTTGATAATCTTAGTAATTACAGCAGCAACGGTTGGAGACAGTTCAGATGGCTTGACTACTGCACAGTTACCGGCAGCAATTGCACCAACTAAAGGTTCCATAACAAGCTGATACGGATAGTTGAAAGGTCCAATGATCAATACGGTTCCATATGGGTCATAGGTCATATAGCTTTTGGCAGGCATCATATAGAATGGTGTTTTGATGGAGGATGGCTTGGCCCATTTACTGATTTGCTTTACCATCTCATCAATGCTTTTATAGACATAACCAACCTCGGTCATATAGGACTCTGTAGGATGTTTACCGAGATCCTTTTTAAGTGCGTCTAACACCTCTTTTTCATAGAACTTCATAGCCCATTTCAGGCGTTTTAATTGTTTGATACGAAAGGATACTTCCTTTGTTTCATTTGTACTAAAATATTCTTTATGGCGTTTTATTAGCTGTAAAGCACCATCTATTGTTAATTCGTTCATATATATTCCCTCCTTTTGTAAGCACTTTAATTAATAAATATTATCTATAGTATATATAAAAAGGACAGTTTTTAATAGCTTTTTATCAATAGTACTTCTTAAATGAGAAGATTTCTCAATTGATAATCATTCTCATTGACACCATATCATCACTTTGTTAAGATGGATAACGACAATAACATGTGGAGGAACATATGAGAAAAATAAAGTACAAAATAGCGGCGGTTGCTGCAACAGCAGTAATGATGTTTACAACAGTAATGGAGCCTATCGTGCCTGCATTTGCACAAGGAGACAGCATTCTTACTAAGAGTGGGAAAGTTGAATTGGCAGATGGAACATACAGCATCAATTATTCCGTGTTAAAAGAGACAACGGATGATACATCAAGCGCGGGGAATTATTTTGAAAAAGAAGCTGCCGTATTAACGGTAAAAGATAAGACAGCAAAACTTAGAATTGTATACTCAAACAGCATGATCGGAAACCTTCATCAAGTAGTTGGAGAAGAAAAAGAAGAATTAAAAGTAACAGAAGACGGCGAAAAGAAATATGTAGAATTGACATTCAATGATTTAAGTGAAATCGCGTCTTTATATATGGAAATCAACACAGGTACAGCATTCGGTACAATGAAACACATTGTTAGAGTTGTATTAGATGAAACAACTTTGAAAAAAGACGGTGTTAGCAACGGAGAAACACCAAGCACAGGAAAAGTAGAATTAGCAGACGGAACTTACAGCATTACGTATTCTGTACTAAAAGAAGATTCAGATGGCACATCCAATGCAGGCAATTATTTTGATAGAGAAAATACGGTATTAACAGTTAAAAGCAAGGTTGCAAAACTTCGATTAGCATATTCCGACAGTATGATCGGAAATCTTCAGCAAGTAGTTGGAGAAGAAAAAGAAGTGCTTACAGTAACAGAAGATGGAACAAAGAAATATGTAGAATTAACCTTCAACGATTTAAGTGAAGTGGGATATCTATATATGGAAATCAATACAGGTACATCCTTCGGTGTAATGAAACACATCGTAAGAATTGTATTAGATCAGACAACATTGAAAAAAGATGGAAGTGCAGTAGTTGTACCAGGCGATTTGGCAACTCCAACTCCATCACCAACAGTAACTCCAACAACTAAGCCAGAGCAAGATAATTCACAATCATTAAAAGATGGTGTATATGAAACAAATGCTTATCTTTGGCATGCAACTTCCAATCAGGCATCTATGGCAGGAAGTGCAATGGAAGAAGTAGTAAGAGTTTCTGTAAAGAACGGCAAATCAACTATGTACATTTACACAAAAGAAATGAACATGGGAACAATTAAGGCATTCTTACAAGAATTAAAAGTATTATCCACTGACGGAACTTATAAAGCTGCAAAAGTAGAAGCATACGACAGCAATAAAAATCCAATTTGCTTCTCCTTTGAAATTCCAGCTTACACAGAATATATTAACGTAAAAGTAAATCCAATGGTTGCCTTAATGGGAAATCAGGATATTGATGCAAGAATTAAATTTGACTACCAAGCAATGAAGATGGTTTCAGGAACTGTAAACCTTACACAATCCCCATCTGCTTCAACAAGTGGACAAACAACAGCAAAACCAAGTACAACAGTAAAACC
>JAUNJY010000004.1 GCA_030535455.1 bacterium | reverse complement strand
CAGCTATGATGGCATTAATCAATGACTTCTACAAAAAAGGCAGCGTAACAAAAGGTGAATTAAAGACATTAATTACACTTTTAAATCCAGTTGCTCCTCATATGACAGAAGAAATGTGGGTTGCTCTTGGATGTGAAGGACGTTTATATCAAGCTGCTTGGCCAGAATTCGATGAAGCTAAGACTGTTGAGTCTACAGTAGAAATCGCTGTTCAAGTAAATGGTAAAACAAAAGCAACAATCATGATTGGAAAAGATGATCCTAAAGATGACGTTATCGCAAAAGGTAAAGAAGCCGTTGCAGATAAATTAACTGACAACATCATCAAAGAAATCTACGTCCCAGGCAGAATTGTTAATATCGTTTGTAGATAAGTTAGGCAAAGGTATGACTCATAGTTTGAACCTTTTATAAATTCGCTTGAAGCATTTATTTATAGGGCTGGGTTAACAATTTAAATCACAAAGACAAGGGGAAACCCTTGTCTTTTCTTATGTTATTTCTTTAGTTACTCTTATTAGAATGGGGATATTAGTGTAAGTGAACATATTAAATATTTAAATAGAAGTTAAAATATGTGTTGAAATATGGCTACAAGAAAAAATATAATGAGATATATGAGGAGTTGAACAGAAAAAAGTAAAAGAAAGGGAGAAAATAACAAATAAACACAAAAAGATTAAAAAAATCAGTGCTATCGACTGTATTATCAGCAACATTGTTACTTGGTGGAACATCTGCATTTGCAGAGTCTCAAACAGAAACAGTAACAAGTAACAAAAAAAATGTAACATGTTACCTAGATTGTACTTGGAAGATTACAGGTAATGATAGAGCAACAGCAAAGACTAATTGGGATGGTTTGTCAAACTATAAGGTTGGTGTACAACTTTATCAATGCTATAATGCATGGAGTGATTATAAAAAAGTAACTTCCGATACAGATCCCAAATCAGCGTATGTACAAGGTTCAGTAAGTGGTGTATGGAAATATAAATCCAAGCATACTGTAATTAATACAAAAAACAATAATAGTACAAGTACTGTTTGTCCGTATTTCAATACGAAAATAACAAATAGAGGCAGTAGCATTATTTGATAACATAGAAGACATGTAAACAAATGAAAGGATAGGAATGAATGAACCTATTTAAAATTACTTTAAAAAGAATTCGAGCAGAGAAGATAACTTCTTTATGTTTAATTGTGGGATTGGTTATTTCCATGTTAATGGTATCTATTTGTACAAGCTTTATTGCAGAGATTTCAAATGCCGGAGACGATAAAATGGAATATGCCCCACCAGATGGGCTTATGTTTAATTCCAAATTAGAGGTAGAGGAAAAAGTAGAATTATCAGATCTTCTTAAGCCAATGGAACAGTTAAAAGAAGGTACTGGTGTTATTTTCAACGGTTTAATGGTCAATGTGGATGGACGAGGGGTGGATACCTATACGTCTGTAAGTGCAGAATGGTTTCAAGATGATACTGTGTGGCACTATCCAATTATGGAGGGAAGATACTATACAACCGAGGAAATAAAAAATAGCGAAAAGGTTATTGTAGTAGGAAAAGATATTTTAAATAATACATATTTAAAGAATGCAAAGAAATATATCAAGATTATGGATGAGGAGTATTTAGTCATTGGAGTTGTCGGGTTTAAAGGAAAGCGCTCTTTATGGGATTCAAGAGTCTTTATGCCTGTAACAGCACTCCCAGAATATACGGAGAATGATATTACAGATGGAGATTTTGATTGTATTTTTTATACGAGTGACAAGACTTCAGAAAGTGAAATTAACACATATATAAAAGAGTTAAAGACTGAGTTTCCTAATTACAGTGTCTCTGCACTACATGAATTAGAGACAGATAATGTAGTAGACAATATTATGGTTAGTATGGATATCCTATTTATAATATCCATGTTAGGTTATGTGGTTTCATTGATGTATTCAGTCAATATGGTATCTTTTTGGATTGCTAAACGTCAGTTTGAAATCAGTGTTAGAAAGGCATTTGGATATACCAATAAGGCAATTGGAAAAATGATATTTAAAGAAATGTTTGGTCTTTGTTTGTTATCATTTGTCATTGCAACTATGATTCAGGGTATCGTTAGTATTGGCATGAATAGCATATCAAACTATACGCTTAAGCTATATCATCAAAATATCATAGTTGGATTAGTAGTTGTTTTATTTACAGCATTTCTTACATCTATTTGGCCTATTGTAAAAACACTTAAAATTCAGCCAATTGAAGTGATTAAAGGATAGGAGGGAAGAGAATGAGAGAATTGAAAGAAATAATAAAAAGCTTATGGAAGAGAAAATTATCATCCCTTTTATTATGTATACAAATTGTTGTTTCACTATTTATCTTTATACTAATTGCATGCGTATTTCAACAAATTGTATACCTAAGAGACATTGTACCAAGTAATTTGGACACAAAGGAGGACTCCATTATACATATGATGTTTGCTGAGTCTACATCAATGAAGTCCTTTTCCAAATTATCTGATTATATTAATTCCATAGATGGTGTACAAACATTTAATAACTTTAGAACTAAATATTTAGAATTTCCAGAATTAGATGGAGACGAAAATGGAGAGGTAAATAAAGTCTGCTTAGGCCAAGGAATGGAGCTTATTAAACACCTTGATATTATTGAGGGAAGACCTTTAGAGGATAAGGATTACGAACAACAAAAAGGAAATAAACCAGTAGTAGTAGGGTATCAATTTTATACTAATAATGGGCTTTCTATTGGATCAGAAATCAAAGATCAAAGTGATACAGTATATGAGATTGTGGGCGTACTGAAAGAAGGCAGCAACTGGTTCTTTCAAAGTATAAGTGATGCACTGTTTCAAAGCCTAGACTATGCAATTGTGGCACCTACTTGGAATCAGGAAGAAGAAATGGAAGTAGCATTACATTATTATTGTGTTATTGAAGATCCGCGATTGGCAGATCAGATTCAAAGCAATATAAAGACATACGCATCGGAACATAAGATTTCAATGGAAAGTGAGATGTTGCAAACAGAACTGCAGGAGAACCTGACAAAAATGATGGATAAAAATATAAAATGGCTAGTATTCTGTGGATTTTTTATTTTTGCAACTTCAATAGGGACAGCAACAGTTATTTTATCAGCTTTATATACACGGAAAAGGGAAATTGGAATTCGTATTGCATTAGGATATTCCATTGCTAAGTTAAAACGATTGTTTGTTGGCCAGATTTCAGTAATTACCCTGTTGGCGTTTATAATTGCAACGATATTATCTTATATAATCATAGGACCATATAATTCAGTAATTAATATAGAAAATACAGGAATGTATATGTCTTGCGAAGTATTAGCTGCTGCATTTTTTATTGCAGTAATCATCAGTATCCCAACTACGGTTGCATTACTATATAAGCTTAATCGCATACAACCAAGAGAAGTAATAGGAGGAAGAGAGTAGTGGATATAATTCAGTTAAAGAATATCTCTAAGACATATGGAAAAGGAGAAAATACGACCAAAGCATTACGAGAGATTAACCTTACTATAAAAAAAGGAGAATTTATTTCGATTATGGGACCATCAGGTTCAGGAAAGTCAACATTACTTAATATAATGGGATGTATGGATGTTCCTACTGAGGGTGACTATATATTAGAAAATGATAAAATAAGCGGGAATGTAAATAAGGAATTAAGTTTTATTCGAAATAAAAAGTTAAGCTTCATTTTTCAAAACTTTGCTCTTTTAAATGATTATACGGTTTATGAGAATATTGAGTTGCCCCTAAACTGTAGAAAGATCAGTAAGAAAGAAAAAAAGGAAACAATTAATTATTTTATGTCACGATTAGGAATTCAGACGCTGGCAAAGAAATATCCATCACAAATATCCGGCGGACAGCAACAAAGAGTGGCAATTGCAAGAGCACTTGTGACAAGGCCAGAGGTGATTTTAGCAGATGAACCAACAGGTGCATTGGATCAAAATACTGGAAAAGAGTTATTAAAATTAATCTGCGAGTTACACAAAGAAGGTACTACTATAATAATGGTTACCCATGATCAAAAAGTTGCGGACTATGCACAGCGAATGATTGTGATTGAGGACGGAAGAATAAAATTATAACAGAAATGTCAATCAACTGGTGTCCATACATTGTGGTTCTCCAGTAGTTCACAATGTTGAGAAATCTATGTTCCAGGCAGAATTGTTAATATCGTTTGTAGATAAGCTGATATAAGGATAGAAAAAGAAAAGGCAAGTCCCCCACCATATGGAAGGGAACTTGCCTTTTTCTATATTATGACTACACCAGCTCAGGTTCAATATTTTCATCACCACTTATTTCTGTGGTAATCGTATTATGAACAGTACAAACGCTTGCTAAAACGGTATCGGGGTCAATTAAAAGCTCGATGTTTTTGTTTGACGCAGCGGCCAAATCCTGCACTCGGATGACATCATTAATCTTCATTTGGCCAACATCTACTTTCTCCTCGCTTACAAGATAAGCAGGGTAGGCACGATATGGAACTTCCGTACTCCGAATATCAAAGACACCGTCTTCAATCCTATCCTCATGCTCAAAGGTAATCTGAATGACAGAATGAATTTTTTCCGTACTAATCAGTGCTTGGAAATCAATCTCATCAATTCTTGCCTTAAGGCCATTCCACTGAATTTCTTTAATTAGTACATCGTAAGTCTCACCATCGACAACCAGTGAAATGCGGCCTCCTTTTTTCTCCGTAACAAGTAAATTATGTAGCTCTTTTTTTGAAATTTTTAAGGGAATAGATGGTTTGATTTCTCGACCAAACAGGTTTCCAGTCACGTAGCCCTCTCTACGAATTTTTTCTGCTTTGATGCTCATGTTTCTTTTCTCAGCTTTTAAAGTATTCATTTATCTTTTCCTCCAAACTCTGATTCTTAGCAATCTTTTATCGATAAACTAAAGGTATTGTTAAGCATCTATTTTTATAGCTTGATTATATCACTATGGGATTAGATAGAATGCACAAAAAAGGATTAAAAATATGTAAAAAATATACAAAACACAAATGAGGATAATTACCATAGACATACGTAATTTAGTGGTACATAATTAGATACGTAAAAAGTGGACGAAGGAGGGAAAGAAATGAAAAGATACGGATCATTTTTTAAGAATATAGCGGCAGTGATTATGCTTTTGGCACTGTTATCATTACTGCTTCCAGTTTGTAAGATTACGACGCAGGAAAAGACGAGTACGGTGTCAGGCTTTGGAGCAATTAAAATCGGAGCAGAGTTAGGCAACGAATATTATAAGAATGGAACCATTAAAAATAGCTATGTGGTTGTAGATACAGTAACCTGGGGCGAGCTTAAAGGCGGAGTAAATGAAGGTGTGCAGCATAAGGATTTTAAGAAGGTAGCTGTAGTGGCTATCGTGGTAATTTTACCGGTAATCTTCTGCTTTCTTGCCATGCTATTTACATTTATGGCAGGCGGTAAGATTGCTATGATTTTTCCAACGATCTTGATTGGACTTGCTTCCTTTGAAACAATAGTTGGAGTAGGGGCATTTTCAAAGATACAGGAGCTACTGTTACAAAATACAGATGGAACAGGAGCAAGCCTGTCGTTATTAATTGGAATTTATGCATTTACGCTATTGTGCATTGCTGCGTTTTGTATTCTGTTAGCTTTATGGGTAACAGGCGGATTTAACCGTCCAACAAGAAGAGAACGTGGTTATAATGATAGAGACGATGATGACGATGATGACAAAGGGCAACGAAAAAATCGTAAAAAGGATCGTCCATCCAGAAGAGAAAAGCGTCGTAAGAAACAACGTAGAAAAGATAAAAAGAAAGACCGTAAGAGACGTAAGTTAGAGCGTAAGAGCAACAAAAAGAGCAATCAAATACAGGAAAGAACTGAGCAACAGCCAGAGACAGAAAAGGCGATGGCAAGCACAGAAGCAGTTGGCCGCTTAAGTGGATTAATTGGAATGTATGAAGGTTCTGAAATTGACTTTTCCAACAATCAAATGGGCTCATTTACAATTGGTACAACCAAAGAAGCCATGAATGCATTGCTTAATAATTCTCTTGCAGATCTTGATAAACTGCAGGGAAACACTTGTGATATTTTCTATAATTCAATAACGAAGCAGTATACCGTTACCAGCCATTCTGTAAATGAAATTATTTTACAAAATCAAACAGCTGCACAGAACCAAGTTCGTCTTGGAAACGGCGATTCTATAACAGTTGGTGCAAATACGTTATTATATATTGGCAACTTTGATAATATCATTAAGTTAGATTAGTAAAATACAAAAGAATAATTATAAAAAGGAACAACACATAGAGAACAAGCTTCTATGTGTTGTTTTTCTTTGTACAAAGAGTACTTTGTAATTGACAGCTGACTAAATATGAAATAAGGGGGAGCAGTATGTTTTTAGCTAACTTAAGTGCAGTTACAAAAGAGGTAATGGACAGATTTGCAGCAGTATTTCCATTGCAGGATGTTACACCACGACAATACGCCTATGTGCAGTATCCAAAAGTCATTGCATTGATGCGATTTCAGATCAAGCAGTACAAGGCAGGAGGATTTGGAAATGTCATGGTTATGAATACAAAAGCGGTAGGAGGAATGATGGAGTTAGCCACCATTGTATTTACTCCAACAGAAGGAATTGCAATGCCCCTACTGTTGTTAGATGGTATGCTTATGCCAAAGAAGAGAGAGGCCGTCTGCTTTGTTGAGTATTATGATTGTACAAAAGACGGCGTAACGGATACCCGAGAATTTAATGAAGTTGCGTTAAAATATAAGGAATATCCAGAGTATAAAGAGGATCCAGCATGGTATGTTTCAAGGAGAACGCCTTACTCGTTAATAAAATCAGATAGGAATGACAACCAGGGGCATGGTGTGGAAATGATGATGCTAGATACCATTGATGCTTATGTAAAGACTGCAAAAGCAGCCCCAAAAGAGCAGCAGGATTTTATTAAATTACGTGAGTTTCAGCAGAAAATGATTAAGCTGGGAAACCCATCGACCTCCACTCTTGAAAAAGTATTGGGAAAACGGGGAGCAGAAATATTCTTTGAAACCGTAGTAATGCCGCTTCCACAGTAGTCAGATTTTTATAGCTTTAGATTAAGAAATACTTAAGAAAATACGCAGATGTTTCCTATTATCTGCATGATAAACTGTAAGAAAAAGGGAAGGGGTATAAAATAATGAAAGAACTTGTTAGAAAAAGGGGAAAGAGAATTGTAGCACTTAGTATAGTGGTGATTGCCTGCTATTTTGCAGTACTGCAGCCAGTAAGAGTATTTCAGAAAGAGGTTTATTACTGGAAGTGGGATGACGGTGAGATATCAAAGCTATATGATGGATATAACCAGTCTGAACTTCGTTTAAGTGCATATGGGGGGCAGGTGCCAAGTGAAAATCCAGATGATTATGTGACGGTATGCGTTGATTTTTCATTAATGAACCGAAGCTTTTTTAGGAGTATGGAAATTAGGGGAGATGTAATACAATGTGAAAAAGATGAAGCTGCTATCATCTGGATAGATGACGGTTATTTTCTTATGGAATCTTTATTTGAGGGATTTAGTAAAGAACAGGGGAACATCATCTTAGACATTTATAAAGGAAATCTAGAGGGAGAGGCGCTAAAGAAGAAGCTTGCAGACATTGTCAACGGCATTACTCTAAAGGTTTCTTATAATATGGATTACATTCCTACCATATCAAAGATAGGTAAGCTTAAGGTACATAGTAAGGATATTCATGAGATTAGTTTAAAGGAACGAAATGGAGAAGTATAGCTGCCATTTTTATGTAGAAAATCATAAAAGTGTCACATTTTCATACTAAAATGTGATAGTATGGTTAAAAAAAGGAAAGCATGAGGAAGAGCATTGAAACACAAGTTTATATGGGTATTAACCGCAACATTACTATTTTCTACTACCGCATGTAGTAGCGATAAGAAGACAGCAGATGATACGGCTAAGAATGAAGCAACAGCCACTGTAAGCAGCACACCAACTGAAGCACCAAAGACTAAGGTCACTTCTCAGTATGGAGAGGTATCCTTGGGTGACTATAAAAATCTTCAAGAAGAAAAGCTAATCTATACCGTAACGGATGAGGATGTTCAAAATGAAATTTCCTCACTTATTGAAGACTTTATAAAGCAGAAGGAAGTAAAGCGTAAATCCAAAGAAGGAGATACGGTTACCATTAATTTTGTTGGTACCTGTGATGGACAAATCATATATGATTACGAAGAGGAAGAGGTAGATCTTCTGATTGGTGATAATATACTTGGAAAACAATTTGATAAAAAGATTACTGGAGTGTCTGCAGGAGATACGCCTAATTTCACAGTAAATTATCCAGAGAGTTATGAAGATGAGGACTTAGCTGGACTAACTGTACAATATAGGGTAACCATCAAAAAGGTATCAGAAGAAGAAGTACCTGAGTTAACAGATGCATTTGTTAAGAAAAACTTAGACTATGATTCATATGATGACATGAAAACTAAGATTAAGGAAGAAC
This sequence comes from bacterium, assembly GCA_030535455.1. Lineage (GTDB taxonomy): Bacteria > Bacillota > Clostridia > Lachnospirales > Lachnospiraceae > KM106-2. Next base: position 129,367 of record JAUNJY010000004.1, on the reverse strand, counting down.
TGGAAAGTGATAATGTCGCGCAAAGTGAGAATGATTTACGTGAGAGCTTGCTTAACCAGGTGATTCAAGCATCTACAGTGGAGAAATATACGGATGAACTGTATGCTTCATGTAAGAAGACTCAGGAAGAGGAATACCAATACTCTGCGGATGTATTTGGATTTGATACTGTAGAGGAATACTATGATCAAAATGATTTAACAGAGGATAAGAGAGAAGAAGAGCTGTTAGACTTTGTATATCGTACAATTATTATAGATGCAATTGGAGTTCAAGAAGGATTAACGGTTACGGACGAAGAGTACAAGAAAGCCCTTAAGCAGTATGTAGAAGAGTCCGGAGCTGAAAATGAGAAAGAATTCTTAGAGGTTTATAGCGAAAATGATATAAAGGGCTGGATTTTAGAAGAAAAAGTACTAAATTTTTTAGAAAAGAATGCCACAGTGACTGAAAAAGAAGGAACTGCTGATAGCCAGGATTAGACGAAATAGAGTATAATAGATGCTTTTATTTACGCGAATAACGAGCTAAAGCCATGTGAACATGACCTTGGCGACTGTTGCGATAACCAGAGAAACTCACAAAGCGTGTTTCTTCTGATTTTGAGAGGAGAAAATGATGTTAGAGCAGGAAATTATGAGATTTCGTCAGGAAGAGATGCCAATAGAAAAGAAAGTATTTGAAGGTGAAGTAGTTACAGGAGAGGATTTAGAAAAGATAGAGTTTGATCAGGTAGAGTTCAGCAAATGTAGATTTTCAGGCTGCGACTTTACCAATGCAACATTTATTGATACTACATTTAGCAACTGCGATTTCTCTAACTGCATTTTCTATAAGAGCTATTGGAAGAATGCAGTGATAAAGGATAGCAAGGCGGATGGCAGTAAATTCAGTGGTGCAATCTTTAGACAGTCTACAATTGAAGCCAGCTCCTTTATGTATACCAACTGTGTGAATACCCTTTGGGAAAATAGTAAGATCATCGATAGTGATTTCACTCAGGGATTTATGTCAGAGGTAAAGTTTAAAAAGATTACACTGAGCAAGGTAAATCTTACAAGTGTGGACTTTTTTAAGACTCCTCTAAAAGGAATTGATTTATCAGACTGTAATATTACAAATATCATGGTATCCGATACGTATAAGGAATTAGGCGGTGTCAAAATGAATATGTTTCAGGCAGCAGACATTGCCAAGCTTCTAGGAATTAAGATCATCTAGAAAGCCTAGTCAATAACTTCCATTGACGCAGGCCTCCCTCCTATGCTATTATCAGTTCAGTTAACAATTATGTAATAATTTTAATATTATTGTAAAAAACCGTGAACAACCTTTGGAGGAATAAATGAGAAAGAACATAAAAGGGATAATAGCATCAGTTTGCTTTTCAATTCCATTTTTAATGGGTGTAACAGCAAGCGCAGATACCATAGATAAACCAAATTCATGTTTGGAAACGTCCATTGCTAGAAATGCGGAGAAAGTACAATTAGAAATCAGCATGGGAGATACGACTCCATTTGCATTTATTGGACTATCAACAGCTGATAATTATGTAAACATTAGAAAAAGTAAAGACATCAATTCGGAAGTAGTAGGAAAGCTTTACAAGGGCGGTGCAGTTATTTTAGAAGAAATGCACGGCGATTGGGCAAAGGTTACTTCTGGCAGTGTACAAGGATATATTTCATCCGAGTACTTAGCAGTTGGTGAAGAAATAAAGGATATGTTAGATGAATACTCTTTAACATACGCAAAGATTAATACGATCACATTACGTGTTCGCGAAGATAAAAATGCAGAGTCTGCAACATTGGGATTAGTTTCTGAAGGAGAATCTTTCCGCGTATTAGGTCAAAATGATGAGTGGGTAAAGATTGAGTACAACGGAGACAAAGGATATATCTCAAAAGATTATGTAAGCATCTATCATGAATTTGAAAATGCAGTTTCAATCGAAGAAGAGAAACAAAATCAGGAAGCAGAAGAGCAAGCAAGACAACAAGAAATTTCTGCAAGAGTGAATACAAATAAGACAACAACTTCAAATAAATCTACTGCATCGAATAAGACGTCTTCTTCCAATAAGACATCATCCAATGCAAGTGGAAGCGTACAAAGCAGCACAGTTTCAAGTGGTACAGGTGCATCTTTGGCAGCATTTGCACAGAAGTATGTTGGTAATCCATATGTATGGGGCGGAACAAGTCTGACAAATGGTACAGACTGCTCTGGATTTACACAGGCAGTATTCAGAAACTTTGGATACAGTATTCCAAGAACAAGTCGTCAGCAAGCAAAGGTTGGAACAAGCGTAAGTGCATCCAACTTACAAAAAGGTGATTTGATCTTTTATGCTAGTGGTGGAAGCGTAAACCATGTTGCCATTTATATCGGAAATGGCAAGATCGTTCATGCAAGTAATCCAAAAGACGGAATTAAGATTTCTCAATACAATTACCGTACGCCATATGCAATTCGCAGAATAATTAAATAAGCTTAGATAACACCCTACAGGGCAGGCAAATTCAGGTTGCTTACTCAGCAGGGTGTTTTTTAATACATAGAAATCTTCTCTTCGAGAAGCCCCCTATGTATTGAAAAAATCTTTCTAAAAAACAGAAAGCTAAGATGCACACGTTGTTCTATAAAAGGAAATAAAATAAAAAAAGACTAACGTCCTACTTGCATAATAATGGTAAATAAGATATTATTTCAATAAGTCACTTTTAGTAAAAAGGTGTCACATTATAGGGAAAAAGAAGGGACGAAATACAAATGACAAAGAAGGTTGGTACAAAGATTTTTATCATGCTATCTGTAATGTTTTTATTTGCAATTATTGCAAATGGGATGAACTATCGTTCAGGATTACAAATGCTTGATAAGAGTAAGGAAGTCAATGAAAAATACGTTGTTGCAACGAGAGATATGGGCACAGTCAGCCTATCAACAGAGCGAGTACAAAAATATGTGAACCAATTGATAACAGACTTAAGTGCTGAAGAAAGAACTGAGATTACCAAAAAACTTGCAGAGACACAAGATTCACTTACTCAGTCTTTTAATGAGCTAGGAATAGTAATTGAAGAAGTAGGGGAACAAAATTTAATTGATACTACTGCTAATGCAAAGTCTGCATACACTACATATTTATTAAATGCACAAAAAGCTATTCAGCTTTATACCTCAGGGAAGAAGGATGAAGCAGAACAGATTATGAATGATCAAATGGTGAGCCTGATCAATACCATGGATGAATCTACAGTAACCGTAAGAGAGCGACTTACTGAGTTATGTAATGAGAGAATAAAGGATCAGGAAGATATTATTCAGAAACAAAAAGTAGTTGCCATCTGTTTAATGTTGTCGACTATATTAGCATTGTTTGTAATCACAGGGTTAACAATTAAATTGGTAGTAAATCCAATTAAACATGTAACCAATGAATTAGTGACTATGGTAGAAGATATTGACCGAGGAGAAGGTGACTTATCAAGACGCATTGAGATTAAGTCAAATGATGAGATTGGACTTATGGCTCAGGGAGTAAATGTGTTTATTCAGCACCTTGGAATGATTATTGATAAGATTAAGCAGGAATCAGTAAGTATTACAGCATCTGTAGCAACAACGGATGAGCAGGTAAATGAGTTCAATAGTGATGTAACCGATGTATCTGCAACTTTAGAAGAATTATCTGCAAGCATGGAAGAAATTACGGCAACTATTGCAGAAATTGGATCCCGTTCGGATACGATTTTAGAAGCAACTAAGGATATTGCAATGCGTGCAGGACAAGGTTCTGATTTTGCAACTACGATCAAAGAGAAATCATCTAGTGTCCATTCTATGGCGGAAGAGAGTAGAGAGCTTACTAATACTACGGTAGAGCAAATCAATGCGCAATTATCGGTTTCATTAGAAAATAGTAAAAATGTAAGTAAGATCAACGATCTGACATCTGAAATCCTTGAGATTGCAGGACAGACAAACTTACTTGCGTTAAATGCTTCCATTGAAGCTGCAAGGGCAGGGGAAGCTGGCCATGGTTTTGCAGTTGTTGCTGAGGAAATTCGTGTGTTAGCGGATAACAGCAGACAGACTGCAAATAACATTCAGCAGATCAGTGAAACAGTAACGGATTCCGTAGATGAATTAGTAGAGAATGCAACTAAGATGATTGAGTTTGTAAAAGGCAAAGTATTAGACGATTATCTTCAATTTGTTGAAACAACAGCAGATTATAATAATGATGCGGAGCAATTTAACCAGATCATGGGTGAGTTTAAAAATCATGCATCTGAGTTAAAAGAGACAATGGGTACAGTAAATGAAGCATTAAGCGGAATTGAAAATACAATTAATGAGTCAACTACTGCAGTTGGAAATGTTGCAGAGACTACAAATAATATGGTAACCTCCATTGGTAAAATCGGTGATGAAATGAAAAATAACAAGGAGATCATAGCGGTATTATCCGAAGAAGTCGACAAGTTTAAAGAAATTTAGAATAAAAATGGTAAAATAAAGAAAAAGATGTGTCAAAAATATGTCGAAAATTATTGCCATTGTTATAGAAATATGATATTGTAGTCCATGAGTTAATGGAGGAATACAAATGAAAAAATATCTTATGTCCTTAGCTGTATTATTGTTATGCTTGTTAGCGGTACCAACTACAACAGCAAATGCAGCAGCTAAGATCAACAAAACAAAAGCTACAGTTTATGTTGGAAAGACAACAAAACTGAAAGTGAATGGTACAAACAAAAAAGTAACATGGAAGACCAACCAAGCAAAAATCGCGACAGTAAAAAATGGCGTTGTTACTGGTAAGAAAAAAGGAACTGCAACAATTACTGCTAAAGTAAGCGGCAAATCCTACAAATGCGTTGTTACAGTTAAGAATGCATCCCTTTCTGCGAAAGAATTAAAGTTAGGAACAGGGGATACAAAGAAATTAACTTTAAACGGAGCATACAAAAAAGTTACTTATACATCTAGCAACCCTAAGGTTGCAACAGTGAAAGATGGAAAAGTGAAAGGTATTAAAGCCGGAACTGCCAAAATCACTGTAAAACATAATGGTAAAAAATACACTTGTAAAGTGACCGTAATCAAAGAAAAAACAATTCAGGTGAAATTAGACAAAGAGTTATTTGCAGACTCTGAAATGAAATCCGAATTAAAAGATCAATACAAGCTTAAGATTAAGAGTACAAAAGTAAGTGGAAAATATGTTATTTACACAGTTACTGAAAAATCTTATAACAGTATGATGAAGAAGATTAAATCTGAAGTCGATCAAGACTTAAAAGCATTTGCAAAAAGTGCAAGCGCTATTACAAAGGCTACAACAAACAGCAAATGTACAGCATTAAATCTTTATGTGAAAGATGGAAATGTTGACGCTGAGATCGATGATGCAGACGTAATCTCTTTAGTTTCAGCAACAGTAAACATGATGATGTATCAATATTTAAGTGGTACATTACTTGAAGAAGAAAAATTCGTATACAATTACTATGATGCAGGAACAAATAAATTAATCATTAGTTTAGATTTAGACGAAATGTAAAAGCTGACTCAGCAAAAAAAGTCGCTCTGCCAGATTGGTAGGGCGGCTTTTTATTTTACGCAAACAATGAGTCAAAGTCATGTGAACATGAACTTGGTGACTGTGACGATAACCAGAGAAACTCACAAAGCGTGTTTCTTCTGGTTTATACTTGTCTTATCAAACGACAATAAATATAATGTATATAGTGAAAATAAATTACATACATAATAAAGTTATAACATACAGGAGGAATGTAGATGCTTGAATTAAGAAATGTCAGTTTTCAGGTCGACGATGAAGGCAAAGAGATACTAAAAGAGATTAATTTGACCATAGACGAAGGAAAGTTTATTGCCATTACGGGTCCAAATGGCGGCGGTAAATCCACTCTGGCAAAGATCATTATGGGGATTGAGAAGCCAATTTCCGGAAAAATCTTATTTAATGGAGAAGAGATTACAGACATAAGCATTACTGAGCGTGCAAAACGAGGAATCAGCTTTGCATTCCAGCAGCCGGTCCGTTTTAAAGGAATTACAGTAAAAGATCTGATCACACTGGCAAAAGGAGAAAAGATAAGCAAGGAAGAGGCCTGTGAATATCTTTCTGAAGTAGGGTTATGTGCTAACGACTATATTAACCGTGAAGTAAATGCAAGCTTATCTGGCGGTGAAATCAAACGTATTGAGATTGCAACCGTTATGGCTAGAAAATCTCAGCTGTCAATTTTTGATGAGCCGGAAGCAGGAATTGATATTTGGAGCTTTAATAATTTAATCCGTGTATTTGAAAAGTTACATAGCCAGACAAAAGGGTCACTCATCATCATTTCTCATCAGGAACGTATTTTAGATATTGCAGATGAAATCATTGTAATTGCAGATGGAAAAGTAACAGATCAAGGTAAGAAAGAAGACATTCTTCCAAAGTTACTTTCAAAATCCAAGGAAGCATGCAGATTTTATCAAAAAGCCTAGAGAGTACTGGAGGAAAATGAAAATGGATGAATTACAAAAACATATGTTAGATGAAATATCAGGAATTCATGAAATTCCAGAAGGAGCCTACAATATCAGATCCAACGGCAAAAGTATTGGACGAAGCAGTACGGCGAATATTCAGATAGACACAAAGATAGATAAGCCAGGAATTGATATCCGCATCAAGCCAGGGACGGTCCATGAAAGCGTACATATTCCGGTAATTCTTAGTGAAACCGGATTAACAGACTTAGTATACAATGATTTTTATATAGGAGAAGGCTCAGATGTAACCATTGTAGCAGGATGCGGCATCCATAACTGTGGTAATCAGAAGTCTCAGCATGATGGTATTCATACGTTTTATATCGATAAGAATGCAAAAGTAAAATATATTGAAAAGCATTATGGAGAGGGAGAAGGTACCGGTGAACGTGTGCTAAATCCCCAGACTATCATCTATATGGAACAAGGAAGCTATATGGAGATGGAAACGGTTCAGATTAAAGGGGTAGACTCTACGGTTCGTGAGACAAAGGCAACGCTTTTAGAGGATGCTAAGATTGTAATCAGGGAAAAGATTATGACTCATGACAAACAGACAGCAGAGACTAACTTTGAGGTAGACTTGAATGGAGAAAATTCAGGAGCCGACGTAGTCAGCAGGTCTGTGGCAAAAAACGCCTCCCGCCAAAAGTTCCTTTCAAAGATTAACGGAAATAATAAATGTAGTGGACATACCGAGTGTGATGCAATCATTATGGATCAGGCCAGTGTAAGTGCAATTCCTGAACTGACAGCAAATAATGTGGATGCAAGCCTAATTCATGAGGCAGCCATCGGCAAGATAGCTGGAGAGCAGATTACAAAGCTTATGACATTTGGACTTACAGAGTCAGAGGCAGAAGCACAGATTATCAATGGATTTTTAAAATAGATATGTAAATCTTTATAAAGATGCATTCGAAAGCGGTGAACGAATCGCTTTTGGGTGCATTTTTTGCTATTTAGTGATACACTATAACATAAAATGTACTTTAAGGAGAATGAAAATGAATCAACCATTTATTGAATATATAAAATCTATTGACCATGCAATCACACATGCAGGAAAATTCCATGCAGACGATGTGTTTAGTGTTGCATTACTTCACTATATTAATCCAGATATTAAGATTGAGCGCGTAAACAGAGTGCCTGAAGATTATACGGGCTTAGCATTTGATATCGGTTTTGGAGCATATGACCACCATCAGCAAGATAAGAGACTTCGTGAAAATGGAGTTCCTTATGCAGCATTTGGACTACTTTGGGACAGCCTTGGAAGTGATTTGATCGGGGAAGAGGAAGCAAAGAAGTTTGATCAGCGTTTTATTGAGCCATTAGATGTAAATGACAACTTTGGAGAAGAGCATATCATTGCAAGAGCAATCAGCAACTTCAATCCTACTTGGGACAGTGAAGAAGATGCTTACGATGCATTTATCAAAGCAAGTGAATGGGCACTTGACATCCTAAAAGGTGAGTTTGCTCAAATGGATGGCCGTAAGAGAGCAAAAGATTTGGTAGAAGCAGCACTTGCAGAGTCTAAGGATGGTATCCTAATCTTAAAACAGTCCATGCCATGGAAAAAATATGTGAAAGATACCGATATCGTATTTGCCATCTATCCAAGTAATCGAGGCGGATACTGTGCACAGGCAGTACCAAGTGACTTTGATTACAAAGTATTAAAATGCCCATTTGATGCAGACTGGTGTGGCAAGACAGAGGAAGAAATCAAACAGGTTTCAGGAATCGAAACAGCTACATTCTGTCACAACAGTGGATTTTTATTCTCTGCCCTTACATTAGAAGACTGTATCAAGGCATGTAATCTTAGCCGTGAAAAACAGGAAGCGCTAAAAGCAGCAGAGGGAGCGTCTAAAGAACAGGAAGCAGATGAACCTATCGTTTTAAATCTTTCTAATGTAAGCTCTTCTGAGTGGTCAGAAGAAAAATTAGAACGTGCTATGAGCTTTGGAAAAGTAATTGATATAGAGTTACCGGATGTAAATGCTCGTACGTATCGTGGCATCAGCTTCCCAGAAGACGGAATGGACATTACAAAGAATGAAAAAGAAAAAAGACAAGAAGCATTCTCTGCTATGGTAGATGAATGTGTACAAAAGGTCATGTCATATGACGCCAATGCAGTAATCGTTGAAGGAGATACGGTTCTTACATTTGCAGTTGTACGCAAGCTTATGAACAAAAAGGTTCGTGTGTTAGGTGCAAGATATGATCAAAATGGTACATTCAGAAAGTTTGTTAAGTTTGAAGTCTAGAAATAAAAAATAGCCAAAGAATGAGAAATAAGTGAAATAATGTATAAATTGATGAATGAAATCCAGTTATTTAGCCCAATAATAGATAAGGTTATTATAAAATTCTTTGAATTGGAGGGTTGGAATTGAATGTATTAGTTCCATTAAATAATCTGGAACATTTATCAGAGTATATCAATGCCGGTGCTAGTGAGTTTTACATTGGCTTTTATGATGAAGCATGGAGACAGAAGTTCGGCAAATATATTGATATCAATCGCTTAAGTGGATTTGGAAGAGAAGCCAATCCCTATAGCTTTGAGGAAGTGCTTTCCCTAATCCCAAGGATAAAAGATAAAGGTCAGAAGATCTATGTGACATTTAATGCAAGTATTTATTCCGAGGAACAGCTCGATGAGATCAAGAACTACTTCTTACAATTAAAGAGTACAGAGGCAGATGGGGTCATAGTATCTTGTATGGAACTTGTCCTGCTTGCCAAAGAGTGTGGATTAGATAGTGTGGCAAGTACGATTTGTGGTATCTATAATTCAGATCTGGCTAAAATCTATTATGATGCAGGTGCAAAACGGCTGATTTTGCCAAGAGACCTGAATACGAAAGAGATCTGTGCCATTGCAGAGGCAGTACCTGAAGCTGAGTACGAGGTATTTATGATGCGAAATGGATGTGCATTTTCGGATTCTAATTGCCTTGGATTTCATCGGACCGAGACTTGTGCAATCTGTGGAAGCTTAGCTAAGGCGGAGCATGATATGCATTTAAGGAAGGAAAACTTTCACACGATCCACAGTGCGGAGTTAAACGATGAACTTTATACAAACCAGTTTCATAAGTACACCTGTGGATTATGTTCCATTTATGACTTTGTAAAGTGCGGTATATCAGCAGCAAAGATTGTTGGACGTTCCGATGATTGGGAATATGTATGCAAGGACATTTCCTATGTCTATGAGAACGAGAAGATTGCAAGACAATGTAAGACGAGAGAAGAATACTTAGAAAAAATGATATTTCCAGAAGGTCGAAAAGAGATGTGCAAGTTAGGCTTGTCCTGCTACTATCCTGAAATTCGATTTTCTTAAGAAAATACATGAAACAGAGTAGGAGGCTCGTATGGAAGAAGAAATCAAGAAAGAGTATTGTATTAATTTATGTGAACTTTTAAAACACATACAAGTAAGTGGAGTTCCATTGAAGCAGGTCATTGGTTCGGTGGAGAAGACGCTGAATACAAATTCTATTCCTCGTATTTATATTGGATCTTATTTTTGCAGCCAGTATTTCTTGCATTTGACAGAAGCAGATTGTAAAGAAGTGCTAGAGTATGCCAAAGAGCATAACAGTAAGGTCACGTTGGTAATTCCCATTGTAACTGAGAAAAATCTAAAGAGGGTCAAACTACGAATAGACTCTTTTATTAATTATTTTGGTACATTGATTGATGAAATTACAGTAAATGATTATGGAATGCTAGCATATATCCACAGGAAGTATAAGGTGAAGCTTAATCTTGGCAGGTTATTTATGAAGGATTACAGGGATCCAAGGTATCCTGAGTATTTTAATGGGCCATTTCGTCCAAGGGTATTTACCAAATATATTTGCCAACTTGTAAAAGCCTATCATGTTCATGCCATGGAGTTTGATCCAACCCATAGGCAGTTAGACTTTTTAAAAAAGCCGGATGACGTCTTGATAGGACTTCATCTGCCATACTGCTATATGACGACTGGACAGATTTGCGAATATTCCTCTGTGGACCAGGAAATTCAGGATAAGTTTCGTCCGAACACAGAGTGTAATGTGGAATGTCTAAGCCATCATATTGAGTATGAGCTGGAGGAAGTACAGGAAGAACGTAAATTTGTCCGGTTCGGAAGAACTATTTATTTTGAAAACAGAGACTGCAAGGCGGATGGTCTTACAGAAATGAGGGTCATCTATCTTCCGCTTGATGCAGAAATATTTTGATATAGCTTTAAATTGCCATGCAAAGCAGCTTGTATTAGGCAGCTATGTATGGTGATTTAAAGGAATAAAACAAGGAGGATAAATGAATTTTTTTAGTTTGAAATTACATAATACAACAATTCGAAAAGAGGTACTGTCAGGCATTTCTACATTTATTGCGATGTCTTATATCTTAAGTATAAATCCTGTAATCCTGTCATCGGCAGGCATGGATCCAGGGGGAGTATTTATAGCAACCGTGGTATCTATTATAATTACCACCCTGGTAGGAGCCTTTTATACAAAGATGCCATTGGCCTATGCGCCATCGCTTAGTCTGAATATGATGTTTTTAACCATGACGAATAATATATGCGGAGGGGATTATAGGATGGTGCTCTTGGCAACCTATTTATCGGGCATTGTTATCGTAGTAGTTGTCATAACGGGAGCATATGACCAAATCGTCATTCGCATTCCATCTTTTGTAAAGCATAGCATAATTGCAGGCATTGGATTAATCATACTATTGGCAGGAACAAATGTGTTGCAGTTGTTTTTACTGGACCAGAATGGAAAGTTACATTCCGCAAAAATCTTAAGTAAAGAAATTTTATTTGGCCTACTTGTTATAGGCATAGTGCAGTTTTTAAGAAAGAAAAAGAGACAAGGTGCAATTGCCATTGGGATTTTAGTAACCTACGCTCTAGCTGCCCTCAGTGAGCTGATAACATATTTACAATCTCCGGCAGGAGGGGTTAAGTCATTTATTAGCAACTACATATCCAGCAGCATTTCGGTAAAACGTATTCTTGAGGTAGCTTATCAATTTCCTCATATAGAAGAACTGATAAATGACAGGACGATGTTTCTAAAACTTATTATGATGGTATTTACCATTACATTGATCCACTTTTTTGATGCCTTTGGAACGACTACTGCAGAGCTTGAAAAGATCCAAATGGATGATGAGAATTATGATCAGAAGGCAAAGCGTAAGACAATGATGGTTAATGGGATTGGATCCTTGTTAAGCGGATGTGCAGGGACTTCATCAGTATCTACCAATGCAGAGAATATGATAGGGATTGATGGAGGGGCAAAGACCGGACTGAGCGCCATCGTAGTTTGTATATGCTGCCTATTATCTTTGTTTTTCTCTCCTGTTTTTATAGCCATGTCAGGCTATATAGTTGCACCGGTCATGATTTATATTGGAATTTTGTTTCTATCAAACGTGAGACAATTAAAAGGAATGAGGAGAAGTGAAGCCATTCCTTTTATATTTATCGTGATTTACTCAGGTGTGACATTTCAAGTAGGAGAGGCAGTCAGCTTTGGAATACTGATCAATATGATACTAAAGATCCTTTTAGGAAGAAAAAAGGAAATCACCAGCTATTGGCCAATGATTGTGATATTTTGCATTATATGCATAGCAATCAGGATAGCAAACTAGAAAGACAGGAGGAATGAGTATGAATATCATATTGTCTTTTTCTCTTGTCATCATGGCTACAATTACGATGATGTTAGGAGTAAATGTCTTTATATACGATGATATTAATCAGAAACATAACCAGTACTATGTACAGTTATGTGGTGCAAGCAGTATTTGGAGTTTTAGTTATGGATGCGTAGGATTGATTCCTGATGAAAATATTTCAACGTTTCTACGATGTCTTGCATTGTTCGGTGTATTATTTGTAATTGCAAAGGCAGTCGTATTAGTTTCTATCTGGATGGAGATTAACGAGAAAATTCAAAAAATAATCTATGTGTACGTAACAATAGCAAGTTTGTTAATCTATCCTCTGATCATTGATCGGGATAGAATTGTGTTTTTAGATACGCCATATGGCTATTACTATACCTTTGAGCCATTTTTAGGACGAAGCATATTTAACTACTATGTGTGGTCCATTGTAATAATTGTAGGATGTATGCTTGTGTATGGACTACATAATATGAATAAGAAAAGAAAAAGAAAGATGGCAAAGGCGATTATAACTTGTCTGCTCTTCTTTATGTTTGGAATGCTCTTTGATACCGTACTTCCATTGTGGGGAATATCTAGTTTTCCAAGCAGCGCAATTGCACAGTTCATATCCGTAGTATTCGTCTATATCGTGTCCATTCGCTATAACATGTCACGTATGACCCTATCCAATGTAAGTGAGTATATTTATTCTCTTGTGGATACTCCGATTTTAATTCTAGATGAAGAGGAAAAGATACAGATTGCCAATACCTCTTCAAGCATGTTCTTTCGATTACCTACAGATCAGATCATAGGGAGGTATTTATCCGATTTCTTTTCTATGGAGCAGGAACGGGTGGACAGTGATGGAAAGAAAGCAGTATTTGCAAATTGCCTGTTCAATAAGGCAAAGTGTGATCTAAGCGTGAATGAGATAAAAGACCGTTATGATGAATATCTGGGGAAAATCGTGGTCATAACAGATATGACAGATAAGATCAATCTGATTGAGGAATTGGATGAAAGTCGTGAGGAAGCAGTTCGTGCAAATAAGGCAAAAAGTGCATTTTTAGCAAACATGAGTCATGAAATTCGTACACCGATGAATACGATTATTGGAATGAGCGAATTGCTACTAAATAAAAAGCTTGAGGCTGAAGTAAAGCAGGAAGTACTTCTGATTCGTAATGCAGGCTCAGGACTGCTCTATATCATTAATGATATTTTGGATATTTCAAAGATTGAATCGGGTAAGTTTGAAATTATAGAAAGTGAATATATGTTAGCATCCCTAATTGTGGATGTGGTGAATATGATGTCAGTCCGCTTAAATGACAAGGGCATCTATTTCCTAGTGAAGGTAGATACTAGGTTACCTGCTCATTTGATAGGTGATGATTTGCGAATTAAGCAGATTTTAATCAATATTATTGGAAATGCCATAAAGTTTACCCATAAGGGATATATTCAGGTAAGCATTTCAGGAAAGTATGAAAAGCCGGAAGAACTGACACTTATCATAGAAGTGGAAGATAGCGGGATTGGCATTAAGAAAGAAGACATACCAAGCCTGTTTGGTATCTTCAATCAAGTGGATACGAGAAGAAACCGAAAGATTACGGGTACAGGGCTAGGTCTTGCAATCAGTAAAAACCTTTGTGAGCTGATGAGGGGAAGCATTGAAGTTGAATCTGAATATGGGCAAGGCACAGTGTTTACGATTGCATTGAAACAAAAGGTGAAACAGGTTGAGACCGTTGCCAGTATAGAGGATAAGGATAAAATACAGATCATACTGTATGAGTCTGATCCAATTATGATTAATTATTTTACTACTACATTCGATGAGATGGGATTAAACTATTTCTTATGCACTAATTTTGAACAAGTTAAGAGAATCAAGCAATACTCTCACTTTATTATTCGATATGATTACTATGAGCAGGTTAAAAATAAGCTAATACCGCTGATTGATGAGACAAAGGTAGTAGTTGTACTTACTCAGGGCGACGAAATGGGAAGCATGGCATTAAATCAGCGTCATGTAAGCCTGTCTCTGTTTTGTTTCCAGATTGTAAATATTTTAAATAATGAAAAGGTCGTGTATTCTTATGGAAAACAGCCTTATGAGGTAGGACAGATTAATCCGCTTCCATTTGCAAGAATCCTTGTAGTGGATGATAATGAGACAAACCTATATGTTGCAAAAGGATTGATGAGCTCCTATCGAATGCAGATTGATACTGCCATCAGTGGATATGAAGCCTTGGTTCTTGTTCAAAAGCATAAGTATGATTTGATCTTTATGGACCATATGATGCCAGAGATGGATGGTGTAGATACCACAAAGAAAATCCGTGGCATGGTAGGAGAGTATTATCGAAGTGTACCGATCGTAGCATTGACAGCCAATGCAATGAGTGGCGCAAGAGAGACCTTTATGTCACAAGGGTTTGATGACTTCCTTGCTAAGCCAATTGAGTACAAGGAATTAAACCGTGTCTTACGTGAGCTAGTGTTGCCAAATGCACCAGAAGATTATAAGGAGACACTGATAGAGCAGGATGATAATGAACAAGTGGCAGCCTATAAAATTACAGAGGATGTGATTGAAGGCATTCAGATGAAGAAGATCATTGAAAAATTTGGTGGTGATGTTGTATTATATTTGAATGTGCTTCAAACCTATTTACAAGATATTAAAAACGCTAAGATCGAACTGATTTCTTTATATGAAGAGAAAGATGTAGATAACTTTATTATTTGCGTGCATGGACTGAAAAGTGCCAGTTATAATGTGGGAGCCAACACCTTGGGGAAATATTCAGAATTACTGGAGAAGGCCTCAAAGGAAAAGGATTATAATTGGGTAAGGCATAATTTCAATGAGTATATTGAAGAGATGGAAAGGATTGCTGATGCAGTAGAGGCTTATCTGACAGAAAAGAATAAAAGTAGTCTAAAGACAAAGGGAAGCCAGACAGGACGGCTAACTAAGGAAACTTTACTTCTATTAAGAACGCTTTGTGATGACATGGACTTTGTTGAATTAGAGGAACAGTTAGAACGGTTGAATAAATATACCTACGCGCAGGAAGAACAAAATCTGTTAAATAGGCTAGAGACGATATACAGCCAGTTTGAATACGAGGAGTTTATCCAAAGTATAGATCAGTATTTAGAGGATAGGGAGTGAATAGATGCATAATATTTTAGTGGTGGACGATAACAAGACGAATTTGTTGCTGATCAAGCAGCTGCTATCTAAAAATTATACAATAGTGCCTGTACTTTCTGGGAAAATGGCATTACATTATATAGAGAAAAAGAAGCCGGATGTGATATTATTGGATTTATTAATGCCGGAAATGGATGGCTTAACTACCATGCAGCACATCAGGGAGTTTCAAAATGGCAAAGATGTACCGATTATCATTTTAACTGCGGATGATGATAAGGAGACAAAAGCCAAGTGTCTTCAGGCAGGTGCCTTTGATTTTATTGTAAAGCCATTTGATTATAGTGTGATGAATGAAAGAATTGATAAGGCAATTGAGTCGGTAAAAATGAAATGAGAATAGAAAAGAAGGAATAAGCAATGAGAACAATAGAATTTAAAATGGAACGACATGGATTAGTCAAAATTGGCGATGAAGTAGAAATTCGAGAAGGCAAGCTTCCAAGCTCCTATTACTATGTAGTAGAGCCAGCAGTGGCAATGTCTGCAAATTATAAATTTCGCGAACGCCTTAAGAGTACAAAGGGAGTCGTAAGCGATATCAAGCAGACGGAAAAAGGATATTATGTATCTGTGGATTTTGATGAGTAAATAGAATAATTTACTATCCATCGAATATAAATGTATAAAAAAGACGATGGGTGAATTGATGAGAAGAAATAATTTATTTGACCAACATACTCTTGATATATTAAAAGCAGCTATGCCACATGTACATCCAAGGGCTCAGTCAGAGATGAATGTCCTATTGAAGGCGAATGACCTAATAGATACCATCAGTGGGCAGGGAAGCGGTGATGAGCTTTCAACAATGGATTTACAAAATTGGAAAGCCGATCCCGAGGAATTGTTAGTAAGCATAAAAAGTGTCCTAAATGAAGGCGAGACTGAAATTGCTGATATGATGCTGAATTTTATGAAGGCTAGAAGAATATATAGTGCATATCAGACTTACAGTGATAATATATTGCAGGCACAGTCTTTTGGAAATAATCAGTCAAATAGCTACGGAAATAACAGAAACAGTAACAATAGGAGAAATCCATTTGGTCCAATGAATAATACTCAAAGAAATCGGAATCAAAATAATTCAGGTGCTACGAATGCCAGTGGAGGGGGAAGCCAGAATACAGCTCGTAAGCAGGCAGCAGGTGTGAACTCCCAGGCAGCATCCGATCAAAATAAGTCATCTGGCGGGGGAACAGGCCAGATGGGTGGAAATGGACAGCAGCCAAACTTTATGAATTTCTTAATGTCTCAGCTGACACCAGACCAAAGAAAGACATTTGAAATGTTTAATATGATGATGAACAGCATGCCTTCTGATATGGGAAGTATGAGTGGACAAAATATTAAGTCTCAGGATTTAAAAGAGGATGATAATGTAATGAAGACTCAGGATGTATCAGAAAATGACATGCAGGATGATTCAGAGTAGTCGTAAAGAAAGGAGCTATCCATGTTACAAAGCAGTTGGTTAGAGGATCCCATTGTAAAAAAGATGGACGGAAGAAAAGTGCAGGTAATTAAGAAGCTGATGAAGGAGACAGAAGGAAAACCTATGTCACAATGCTTTACTGCACTTATGGGAGCAAATAATACATTACAGAGCCAGGGCTTATCGTTTAATCGAGAGGAAACAAAGACACTCATTACCCTTATGACTGCCAATATGAATCCGAAAGAACAGGCTCAGGCACAGATGATGATGAATTTTATTAATTCCATGAAAAAATAAAAGAAGTGGCTTGCATTAGCAGGCCACTTCTTTTAGATTATTCGTCTACATTCTGCATCATTTCCACAAATAGATCTACGTAGTGAGGATCAAATTGTGTTCCTTTGCAACGTATTAGTTCATTTAGTCCTTCTTCGGCTGTCTTGGTCTTCTGATATGGACGTTTATGCGTCATGGCATCAAAACTGTCAATGACAGATAGCATACGCGCAAGAGCAGGGATTTCTTCACCTTTCAGGTTGTCTGGATATCCGCCGCCGCCATAGCGCTCATGATGGTGTTTGACAACTGGAATTACGTCCTCAAATCCATCAATTTTTTCAATGATTGTAACACTTTCGGTAGGATGAGCTTTTAATTCATTCCATTCCTCTGGTGATAAGAGTTTATCGGAAATCAGAATATCTTTGGAGATATTAATTTTTCCAAGGTCATGAAGGTAGGCACTAAAGATAAGCAGTGTCTTTTCATCCGTAGAAAGATGAATATAGTCAGCAAACAGTTCTGAATAATGGGCAACACGTTCAGTATGGGAATAGGTGTATTTATCTTTTGCATCAATAACGCTGATTAATGTCTTTACATATTTTAAAATATCTTCGTAATTTGGATTGGACATTTCTTTAAAGGTATGCCAAACAGCACCATAAGCTTCTACACGGTTTTTTCTTAAGTATTTTGCACGATAAAGAGCTGAATCTGCTTTATCAATAAGGCATAAGGAACTATCAATCTCATCGCTTAATGAGGCAATTCCAACAGATACGGATAAATGTTTGTTAGCCAGATGTTCCATGCCTTCTTGATGGTAATCGCGTACGGCAATTCGAAGTCGTTCTGCAATCTTTAATGCATCTTCTTCCAGTGTGGTATCAAGTATGATGCAAAATTCATCCCCGCCGTATCGGAATAAAAGGTCATCTTCCCGGATGTTATCCTTAATGACGGATACGATGGATTTTAATAAGTCATCTCCCTGTCGATGGCCAAATAAATCATTATATTCCTTAAAGAAATCTACATCGATCATAATTAGTGAGAGAGGGAGATTTTGTTCTTTATCTTTTGTATAGTATTTTTCTAAGCATTCATGAAAGTATCTATGATTATAAATTCCGGTTAGCCCATCAACATTGGTAATTTGAGTGAGATAATCGATATGTGTATGTTCTAATTTAACATAGTAGCCAAGGGTCCACGCAATTACGATGAAAAGTGCGGAGAGGGCTAAATCAGCATCAAAAGATGACGCATAATTATCACTAATAATTCCAGGAGCTAAAATAAGGCAAGAAGAAATTGCAGCAAGAATTAGCCCGTAGTTACCACCTATTTCAATTGTATAGGTTATGATTATGATAAGATATAAAAATTTGTATGCATTACCATACGTTAAATTACTATAGACAGCTAAGGTGAAAATAAAGAATAATAGTGGAATTTCAATTTTGTTTATGTAACTATAGTTTTTCTTAGCCTTGTCTAAGGAAATCCACAGTAACATAACTGCACCAATAATAGTGATCGCAACAATATTTAATGTAAGACCATGCATGGAGTTAAAAACATTGTTTTCAATTTGGTTAGATGAATACCGTTGAAAGAAAGGGATTGCTGCAAAAAATAATGAAAATATTTTTAAAAGGAATAACATGTTTTGAATATTACTTTTTTTTATGTCTGTATAATTATTAAGTTGGCTATTTAGTTTCAATGTATTAAAACCTCCTAAAAGAATTATAGCTGTGTGGAGACAGTGCTCCACACAGCCATATACCTATAAATCCTTTAAGCATTCTGGCTCTTCAGGTTGATATACGTACCATAAACAAGCAGAAGTTGCTGCAGTAGTTGCAAAAAATGTAGCAACTAAAGATAGAACAGCTAATAAACTAGATTTATTAAGTTTTTTCATTGGTATCACCTCACATAAAATAATTTATAATAATCTTACAAAAGTAAGGATTATTCGGACTAATTAGATAACTTTTTTGTAAGGCAAGTGTCAAGAAAGTGGATAAATTTAGCACCTGCGGGAGTGACGGTAAAGCATTGCCATAAAGTAAGTAAACAGAAACTGTTTGCTATACTTTGGAAACGGATAGAGTAAGTAGATAATATGGTAAATAATATGGTTGCTACAAAGTAAACAGCAAGCATCGAAAAGCTTTGCTTTCTTAAGCGAGCGATTTTTGCTTTAGAAGTAATTCGTTTATTTGGAGAATCTAAAGGCACATATGTATAAATAATATAGAAACAAATAAGATAGCAAAGTAAGTAGATAAATAAAGGATAATATGTATTGGTTGGAAACTTTAAAATATAACGACTAAGAAATGCTAGGAACGTTATATTTGTACAACTCATGATCATGCATCCTTGCATTGTATCAGAGTGAGCACCTCCAGTGGATTTTCGTAAAAAGCCGACACCAAGGAAAATAAGGATACACTCATAGGCAAAGTTTGCAATGCATCCTACAAGGGATACAATTAATAGAATTGAGAAAAACTGTGTCATTGCAATTAATCCATAGCTCAGAACTTGTTCTTTTTCTTTTGTGTATCCAAGTGATAGCGTTATTTTTTTTGCCAGGTAGGATGAAAACTTCTCCATAAACAATCATCTCCTAATAGTTTTTTGAAATCATTCTTCGATAGCATAGATATATAAAAAAAGCTAACAGGCAATTAAAAGGAATATATACACTAGCTTTTAATACTGGTGTTTGCAATATTAAATCCGCCGTATTTTTTCCAAATAGCATAAGAAGACAGCCTACACAGGCCATTTCCGTAAATAAAACTAATAGTGTAGTCGTTAACGTTGAACGTATAATTGAATATAGTTCAAATTCACAAAATCTGTAGGTTATGTAAAGTACAACAGCAATGTTTATGAGAATGTTGATGCCATAACTCATTGGAAGTACTTTTACGATAATATTGGTAGGAATGAAGACAGAAATCATCAGTAGAAAAGTTTTTTTATCAAGCTTTTCTTTTCCGAAGGTGTATATTCCCATTATAAAAACTACATCTTGTAGAAAATAGCCAAATACATATTTACTTAAAAATAAAAGCAATGCATCCATTATGTACTCCTATCTAGCAGCTTCAGTATTTAACTGCTTTAATATGTAATAAATAATAATACTGGTAAATGAATGAACCAAAACGTCCCCTGGACTAAGTATGCTATATCCTATATCGATATAATCTGCTAAAAACTTTAGCTTTGTAGCTGAATTTCCCATGCAATGAATTGTATCCGTTACCCCAAGAGGTGTTGAACTAAAGTAGCCGGTCCACTTTGTAAGGGATGGAAAGATAGGCATTTTACCATCGTTAGCCATCATAACTACTCGGTTCATATAAGTACCAATCAGTATCATAGCAGATCCAACAACCGACGGCTTATATAACTTATATCGTACGATCGGAAGAAGAAGTGTATACAGGAAGGCACTTTTTAGATAATGCGCATAAGGAAGAAATCCATAATAGCCATTCACGGTGGCAATCTGGAATACAATATAGATGACTTCGCAAACTGCAAATGGCAAAATCCAGATACACTGAAATAGTGGTTGCACTCGTAATTTGTAATATTTTGCAATGATAAATGCAATTAATATCGAAAGAAGCATTATAATATCCTCTCATTATGTAATTATATGTAAAAAATGGTACTATTTTGAAGAAAAATAGATTTTTATATATTATAGATTAAATTCCTTTATCTTACAAGTAAATTATTTATAATAATAAGAAAATATTTTTAATATAAAAAAAACACCCTATATGTAGGGTGTTTCAGACTGTACACAAATGAAATCTTTTGTTCACTCCAACGCCAGGCTTTACGCACTAATCATTTCCCATGGCACTGGGATGAAGTCCTGATTTCATCCAAAGCTTGTAGACATTATTCAGGATAAATAAGACGTTCGTCCGTAATATTGTAGAGCACTTCATTAAGGTATTTATTAGCTAAATAGTTGGCCATAGGAAGGTTCATATCCAAGCAATTTCCACAGCCTTCTTTTGTAGCACCAGGAACTTCATCTTTGAAGTCACGGATAAATTCAAATAACTCAATCATCAGAGGAACGATTTGTTTAGATTCGAAATCTCCGGCTAAGATAAGATAAAAGCCTGTTCTGCATCCCATTGGACCAAAATATACGATTTGATCTTTGTACTGATCATGGTTTCTTAAGAAGGTTGCAGCAAGATGTTCGATTGCATGCATTTCTGCCGTATTCATTACTGGTTCATGATTTGGTCGAGTCATTCTTAAATCAAAAGTAGTAAGGACTTCTTGTCCTACATGATCTTTTCTTGATACATAGACACCTGGTAATAATTTGAGATGATCTATTGTAAAACTTGCTATTGGTTTCATAGTATATCTCCTTTCGAACTGCTTATTCTATTAATATCTTCGTGTATTATAACATATTTTGACCATTACTCCATGAAAAAATAATTTATAAAATAAATATAAAATCTCTAAAAAAGTAAAGTAATAGATTGACATATACTGATAACTAGTTATAATGGTAAACGGTTAACTTAATTAACTATTTACCTAATTGACATATTTGGTAATGATAGTAAGAAAGGGTATGCGAATATGCAATCAAAGCAAACGCAACAATTAGTAGAACGAATTTTTCGATTTAACAAACTGATGCATACTCATATGGCACAGATGTCAGATTGCTCTCCAGGAGAACTGAAGATGCTCACTGCAATTACGTGTGCTATTGATGAGCAAAAGGAACAAGGAAGTGAGCTGCCTGGAATCAGCGCTTCAAAAATCAGTAAGATTTTAATGCATTCCAAACCAGCAACCTCAAAAATGCTAAATACATTAGAAGCAAAAGGTGATATTGAACGCATTTACTCAAAACTAGATCGAAGAACAGTCTTTATCACAGTAACTGAAAAAGGAAGAGAGCGTGCGGACCAATTTCGAGAGGAAACTGACGCATATACAAATAAAATCCTTGAGAGACTTGGAGTAGAAAAGACTAACCAGATGTTTGAATGTATGGATGCTCTATATGAGATTGTAAAAGAAATCCATGAAGAGGACAGTACTAAAAATAAACAATAAAAGGAGATGTTGAAGTGTCAAAGTTATTAAAATACCTAAAAACGGCGTTTGGTCCCATCCTTGTAATTATTGCATTACTTGTATTACAAGCATGGTGTGACTTATCACTACCAGCGTATACATCAGATATCATTAATGTTGGTATCTCACAAAGCGGTATTAATAGTTCGGCTCCAACGGTAATTACCGAAAGCGATGCCAATAAACTATTGTTATTATTAAATGAGAAGGAACAAGAAACTTTCAAGAATAACTATGAATTAAAAGATAGAAACGCAATTACAGCTGATGAGCTAAAGGATTTAAAGAGCAGTTATGAAGCCATCGACAAAGAAAATATCTATTTATTAAAAGACAATGCAGATAAGGAAGCAGTAGAAAATGCACTTTCAGGTAAAGAAGCCTATACTTATTCCTTATCACTTGAATTTGAACAAGATGGACAGAAAATCAATGTAATGGAAATGACTACTCAGGCATTAGCAGCTCAAATGAATATCACGGATCCATCTATGTTAGAGGGAAAAACAATTTACGATATTCTTGCTACACTTGATCAGCCAACAAGAGAACAAGTGACAAGCACATTATATGATAATTTTATTTCCACAACTCCAGATACAATGAGAGAAAGCTATCCTGTTATGCAGGTTGCATCTTATTATACAACTGCAGGAATTGACCTTGATGACTTACAGTTACAATATGTAATCAAAGCCGGTGTCAAGATGTTAGGGATTGCTTTACTAGCAATGGTAGCAACTGTTTTAACTACATTACTTGCAGCAAGGGTAGCAAGTGAACTTGCACGTCGTTTACGTAAAGAAATCTTTGGAACTGTAGTCAGTTTCTCAAGCCAGGAAACAGATCATTTCTCTACAGCTTCTTTAATTACTAGAAGTACGAATGATATCCAGCAAGTACAGATGTTAGTATTTATGATGTTAAGAATGGTATTATATGCTCCAATTCAAGGTATTGGCGGTATCATCAAAGTAACAAGAACCAATGCCAGCCTTTCTTGGATCATTGCATTAGCAGTAGGCTGTATCTTAGCAGTAGTACTTGTATTGTTAGTCGTAGCAATGCCTAAGTTTAACAAAATGCAAAAATTAGTTGACCGTATGAACCTTGTAACAAGAGAAATCCTTACTGGACTTCCAGTAATCCGTGCATTCTCTACAGAAAAACATGAAGAAGAACGTTTTGACGGTGCAAATAGAGATTTAACAGCTAACACATTATTTACAAGCCGTGTTATGACATTTATGTTCCCAATCATGATGTTTATCATGAGTATGACTAGTATCTTGATCATATGGTTCGGAGCTAAGAGCGTAGATGTTGGAAACATGCAGATTGGTGATATCGTAGCATTTACTCAGTACGCTGTTATGATCGTAATGAGTTTCTTAATGTTAACCATGGTATCCATTATCTTACCAAGAGCAAGCGTTGCTGCAAAACGTATCGATGAAGTCATTACGACTCCATTAACAATCCATGATCCAGAAAAAGAAGAAAAGATTGAAAAAGTAAAAGGTACAGTAGCATTCAATCATGTAAACTTTGCATATCCAAATGCAGATGAAGATGCATTAGCAGACATTAACTTTACTGCAAAACCAGGAGAAACAACTGCAATCATCGGTAGTACAGGATGTGGTAAGTCTACTTTAGTAAACTTAATTCCAAGATTATACGATGTAACAGACGGTTCCATTAGCATTGACGGTATAGATATTCGTAATATGTCACAACATGAGTTACGTGAAAACATTGGATTTGTACCTCAGAAAGGTATCCTTTTCTCAGGAACTATTGATTCCAACTTACGTTACGGCAGACAGGATGCCAGTGAAGAAGTGCTTAAAAAGGCAGCAGAAATCGCACAGGCAACAGAGTTTATTGAGAGCAAGCCAGAGAAATATGATAGCGAGATTTCTCAAGGTGGTACTAACGTATCAGGTGGACAGAAACAACGTTTAAGCATTGCAAGAGCAATTGCAAAACAGCCACCAATCTATATCTTTGATGATAGTTTCTCAGCACTTGACTATAAGACCGACGTAACGCTTAGAAAAGCATTAAAAGAAGAGACTGGAGACAGTACAGTAATTATCGTAGCACAACGTATCAGTACAATTTTACATGCAGACCAAATCATCGTATTAGAAGATGGTAAGATTGCAGGAATTGGTACTCATAAAGAACTTCTCAAAAATAATGAAGTATACAGACAAATTGCATTATCTCAATTATCAGAAAAAGAATTACAAGATGATTTAGCAAATGATAGTGATAAGGAGGTGACAGATCATGAGTAATGAACAAAGAGGAAGAAAACATGGCCCAATGGGTGGCGGCCCAATGGGCGGTCGTCCATCTGGAGAAAAGGCGAAAGATGTAAAAGGAACTGTAAATAAGTTATTAAAGTATTTTGGTTCTTACAAAATCGGATTTTTATTAGTATTCGTGTTTGCAATCGGAAGTACGTTATTTAACGTTATTGGACCTAAAATCTTAGGTAAGGCTACAACAGCCATTGGAACTGGTATGATGAGCAGATTACGTGGCGGTGATGGAATTGACTTTACCTATATCGGTAAGATTGTAATCATCATGACAATCCTTTATGCAATCAGTGCACTGTTTGGATTAATCCAAGGATTTGTTGTAACCGGAATTTCTCAAAAGATCTGTTATCGAATGAGAAAAGAAATGTCATCGAAGATGAACCGTCTTCCAATGAAATATTTTGATAAGATGACAAATGGTGAAGTATTATCTAGATTTACAAATGATGTTGATACATTAGGACAGAGTTTAAATCAATCCCTTTCACAAATCGTATCAGCAATCACTACAATTATTGGTGTAGCAATTATGATGCTTACCATCAGCCCAATTTTAACATTGATCACAATCATTATCCTCCCAATATCCATGGGATTTATGGGCTTCATTATGAAAAAGTCACAAAAGCACTTTACAGCACAACAAGTAAACCTTGGCCATGTAAATGGTCAGGTAGAAGAAGTGTTTGGCGGTCACAATGTTGTTAAATTATTTAATGGCGAAGAAAAAGTAACGGCTGACTTCAATGAAATGAACGATAAGCTTTATGAATCAGCATGGAAGTCTTCTTTCCTTTCCGGTGTTATGATGCCAGTCATGACATTCGTAGGAAACCTTGGTTATGTTGCAGTTGCAGTAGGTGGCGCAATATTAATGATCAATGGAAAAATTACAGTTGGTGATATTCAGGCATTTATTCAATATGTAAAACAATTTACACAACCAATTGGCCAGGTAGCACAGGTAAGTAATATGTTTCAATCTACAATCGCAGCAGCAGAACGTGTATTTGAATTCCTTGGTGAAGAGGAAGAAGATGTAACAGTTCCAAACCCTGTAAGCGTAGAAGGACTTGAAGGAAATGTAGAATTTAAAGATGTAAAATTCGGTTATAACGAAGATAAGACAATCATCAATGATTTCTCATGCAAGGTTGCACAAGGAGAGAAAGTCGCAATCGTTGGTCCAACCGGTGCTGGTAAGACTACAATGGTTAAGTTACTAATGCGTTTCTATGATGTAACAAGTGGTGAGATCCTAATTGATGGTCATAACCTAAAAGATTTCAATCGTAGTGAATTACGTGAAATGTTCGGTATGGTATTACAGGAAACTTGGTTATTTAAAGGAACGATTATGGAAAACATTCGTTACGGTCGTTTAGATGCCACAGATGAAGAAGTAATTGCAGCAGCAAAGGCAGCTCATGCTCATCATTTCATCAAGACACTTCCAGGCGGATATGATATGGAATTAAATGAAGAAGCAAGCAATGTATCCCAAGGACAGAAACAGCTTCTTACAATTGCCAGAGCAATCCTTGCAGATGACAAGATCCTTATTCTTGATGAGGCTACAAGTTCAGTAGATACTCGTACAGAAGAAAGAATTCAAAAAGCAATGGATAACTTAATGGAAGGAAGAACAAGCTTTATCATTGCTCATCGTCTTTCTACTATTAAAAATGCAGATGTCATCCTAGTTATGAAAGATGGAGATATCATTGAACAAGGTAACCATGAAGAGCTTATGGCACTTAACGGTTTCTATGCAAATCTCTATAATTCACAGTTTGAAAGAACTGCTTAATGCATTCGGGTAATCATAACCTACATTTAAGTAAAACCTCTTTTCATGCGCTGACATTTTAGGTATGATAACTTCAGAGCGAACGGGAAATATGTTTATAGTGTTTTTTGGTAGAGTGTAAAGGTTTTTAATTGAGGTGGAGGTCGTGATATATACTCCTTTGGATGAAGGAAAGCAGGTTAAGTACTTGAGCGGGTACTTAGCCTGTTTTTTATTGCAGAGAAATTCTGCAATAAAAAACAGGCTAAGCGGGGATGCACACAATCGCCTAAGGTAGATGTCGCTTGCGCGACGGCGATTGGCGCGGAGCCAAGTGTCGGAGCCACTTGGCATTGGCCATGGTGTGCTGGGGAACCTAGAAGTGTTGTTACAAAAAGAGTTAAGGTAGATGTCGCTTGCGCGACGGCGATTGGCGCGGAGCCAAGTGTCGAAGCCACTTGGCATTGGACATGGTGCGCTGGCGGACGCAATACATCATGTTTATTTATATATAAAGTTTTTTGAAAAGAGATTTTTAAAATTTGAAATATTTCCATATATTGTATAATATAGTTATATGTCTTAAGTATTTTGGAGGGAGAGCATGTATACAGAGAATATACTTGATTTAATTGGAAATACGCCATTAGTCAGTTTAAAAAATACGACTGGGCTTAATATTTTTGCAAAGGCAGAGTTTTTAAATCCTGGAGGCAGCATCAAAGATCGCGTAGCACTTAATATGATAGAGCAGGCTGAGCGAAGAGGCGAGTTAAAAAAAGGCATGACCATTGTAGAACCTACATCAGGCAATACAGGGATTGGTCTGTCGTTGGTAGGAGTAAGGAAAGGATATCGTGTCATTATCGTTATGCCTGAAAATATGAGTGAGGAGCGTAAGAAAATCATTCATGCATTAGGTGCCGAATTGGAGCTTACCCCAGCTAAGCTGAGCATTGGAGGGGCAGTAAAGAAGGCAGAAGAGCTGGTAGCAAATGATAGATCTATGTATATGCCACAGCAATTTAAAAATCAAGATAATCCAGACATACATTATAAACAGACAGGAAGAGAACTGTATGAACAGCTGAATGGAAAGGTAGATGTGTTTGTATCAGGCTTAGGAAGCGGCGGAACATTGCAGGGAATTGGAAAGTATCTAAAAGAGAAAAATCCTAATCTTAAAGTAGTTGCAGTTGAGCCAAAGAACGTATCTGCATTATTAGGAGATGAGCCTGGACTACATAGCATTCAAGGTATTGGAGATGGATTTATTCCTGATATTCTGGATACCTCATTGATTGATGATATTATTGAGGTAACAGATGAAGATGCCATAGAGACAACAAGAGAACTGGCCAGAGTGCAGGGATTATTATGTGGCACGTCCTCAGGTGCAAATGTGTGGGCTGCAAAAGAAATTACAAGGAAATATGGAAAAGACATAGTAGTGGCCACTGTCCTGGCAGACCGTATGGAAAGATACTTTAGCACAGGTCTGCTATAAAGACTAGGCATTAAAAATGCGCTGAAAAGCGGGTGCAGAATGCGTACTCACTGGAGAGGAAGATGTCGCTCGAGTGCCCCAGTTCGGCGCAGACAAAGTGCCTTCTCCCGGGGGATTGAGGGCCAGAAGAGAAGACACTTTATTCTTACAATACAGTATGTTTATTTACAAACGAATTTTCGTATGATAAACTTGTAATACTGTAAAAAGACAAGAAAAAGGAAGTGTGACACAAATGCTAGACGGAAAAAAGACCTTATTTAGTGGGATGCAAGCAACTGGTAATCTGACATTAGGAAATTATTGTGGTGCTCTCAAAAACTGGGTAACATTAAATGATGAATATGAATGTTTCTACAGCGTTGTAGATATGCATTCAATCACGGTTCGTCAAAACCCAGCAGAACTAAGAAAACGTGCAAGAGCACTATTGACATTATATATTGCAGCAGGCTTAGATCCTGAGAAAAATTGTATTTATTATCAATCCCATGTAAGTGCACATGCAGAATTAAGCTGGATTTTAAACTGCTATACGTATATGGGTGAGTTAAACCGTATGACACAGTTTAAAGACAAATCCTTAAAACATGCAGATAATATCAATTCAGGCCTTTATACGTATCCAGTATTAATGGCATCGGATATCTTACTTTACCAGACAGATGTGGTACCGGTAGGAATTGACCAAATGCAGCATTTAGAATTAACACGTAATATCGCACAGCGATTTAATAATATTTATGGAGATGTATTTACAATTCCAGAAGCATACATTGGAAAAACAGGCGCTAAGATTATGAGTCTTCAAGATCCAACAAAGAAGATGAGTAAGTCTGATGAGAATATCAATGCAAGTATTTACCTTACTGATGATCCAGATACAATCATTCGTAAGTTTAAACGTGCAGTAACAGATTCTTCTGCAGAAGTTCGTTACGATAAGGAAGAAAAACCAGGTATCAGTAACTTAATTGATATCTACCGATCTGCAACAGGAAAGAGTAATGAAGAAATCGAGCGCGAGTTTGATGGAAAAGGTTACGGTGACTTTAAGTTAGCAGTTGGTGAATCTGTAGCAGATCTTTTAAGACCAATCCAAGAAAGACAGGCAGATTTATTAAAAGATAAAGCATATATTGATGGAATTATCAAAGCAAATGCTGAAAAAGCTAATTATTTTGCAAATAAGACATTAAGAAAAGTTCAGAAAAAAGTAGGTTTTCCTGAAAGAATAAGATAATAAATAAAAAGTCATAGGGGTATTTTTAAAAATATCAAAAAAAATACCTATATGACTTTTTTTAGTCATAAACGTAATATAGAATATACATAAAGGGAAAAAATGAAGTAGAAGGAGTTTTTTTATGAAACGTATTATGAGAAGATTGTTGGTATCCATGTTGATTTTTACATTGGCCTTCAGTGGTTTCACAGGGACTACGAAAAAGGTACAGGCAGCGGTATCTACAATTAAAGTCACAGTAAAACATCCGAATATGAATCAGATTAAGTTAAAATGGGATAAAGTTTCTGCTGCATACGGATATAACATTTACTATAAAGAAAGTGCAAGTGATACATATCAGTTAGTGTCTTCTACATTGGAAAACCAGATCATATTTGATAGCTTGAAAAGTGATAAGTTTTATTACTTCAATATACAAGCTTATCAAGTAGTAAATGGAAAACAGGTTGTAGTTGCAAACTCGGGTGATGTAAAAGCTCGTTCTAATAAGATTGGTATTGATGTTTCAAAATGGAATGGAAATATTGACTGGAAAAAGGTAAAAGCAGCTGGAGTGGAGTATGCCATTGTACGTGTTGCTTATACAACAAGTACTACGGCAGAAAAGTGCTATAAGCAGAATATTGAGGGTGCGCAGGCAGCCGGAATTCCAGTAGGAGTCTATATTTATAGTATGGCAACCACAGAAGCCAAAGCAAAAGAAGAAGCTGAATATGTATTACAATTACTCAAAGGATATAAATTACAGTATCCAGTAGCGTTTGATATTGAAGATAAGGTACAATCCGAGCAAGGAAAGACAAAGGCAGGAAGAGAAACCAATACAAAACTTACAAAGGCTTTTTGTGAAGTAATAAAAAAAGCAGGCTATACCCCTATGATTTATACGGGATGCAGCTTCAGTAAAGATTATTTAAATATGGAAGATCTGACTGCATATGACTGGTGGATTGCTCATTACGGAAGTAATGATGAGTACACACATTATACAGGAAAATACCACTTTGGAAGCAAATGTGATTATCAGAATACAAGATTTTGGCAGTATTCCAGTCTTGGTACGCTTAGTGGAGTAAGCGGACGCTTTGATATGAACTATGAGTTAGATTTAAAAGAGAGCATATATGGGATATCTCATTATGATGTATCGAAGATGCAGGAAACCTATGTGACTGCCAATGGAGAAACCTTATCTGGAGTAGCAGATAAGTATAATGTCTCAGTAAGTCAGCTGATTTCCAGTGATCAAACCTATAACGCCAACAGCGTATTAAAAAAAGGAAATAAGATCGTAATTGATTCCAAAGCACTTGCATCGAAAGGGTCAAAAGTATCCACAGTATCCAATGTTAAGGCAGTGAGTGCCGGATTTGACTCAATTAAGCTTACTTGGTCAGCAATTAACTATTCCAACGGTTATTATGTGTACCGCTCAACATCAAAAAATGGTACTTATACAAAAGTGGCAACAGTAAAAGGAACAAGTTATACAAATAAGAATTTACAGCCTAAAAAGAAATATTACTATAAGGTATATGGATATAAACAAAGTGAACAGGCAATTATCCTTTCAACAGCTGCAACGATTGTTAGTGCAACACCAGTACTGCTTGCACCAACTAATTTTAAAGTATCTGCTACTCAATACAATAGCGTAACATTAAAGTGGTCAAAGGTTACAGGTGCTACGAAATATCGAGTAACTGTGGCGACATCTAAGAATGGAACCTATAAGAAACTTGGATATACCACGGGCACCAGTTACAAACACACGAAGCTTACACTTGGAAAGCAATATTATTATAAAGTGGAAGCGGTAAAGATATGGAACAATAAGAACTACTGGTCACCATCGAGCAAGATTGTTTCGGGGAAACCAAAAGTTGCAAAAACAAAGATTACCAAGATATCCACATCATCAAGAAAAGTTACGATTAAGTATTCAAAGATAAGTGGAGCAACTGGATATGCTGTATACAGATCCACATCTAAAAATGGAAAATATACAAGATTGACGTATACGACAAAGACAAGCTACACCAATTCCTACCTTACACGTAATAAGAAATACTATTATAAGGTAAGAGCATATCGAGTAGTAAAAGGAAAGAAAGTATATGGAAGTTATAGTGAAATAACTTCTGTTAAAGTAAAATAGACCAATACAGAAAAGACATAGTTACCAATATTATACACAAAAATCCCTATAAATTTTTTGGGGAATATTGACGATATAATAATAAACTATGTCTTTTTTTTATCCCG
This sequence comes from bacterium, assembly GCA_030535455.1. Taxonomy (GTDB): domain Bacteria; phylum Bacillota; class Clostridia; order Lachnospirales; family Lachnospiraceae; genus KM106-2. The sequence goes on along the minus strand of JAUNJY010000004.1, from coordinate 97,797 downwards.
TATGGGATTATAGGAAGAAACGTTGACGGCGTTTCGTTAAATAGAAACAAGTCCCTCGGTAATTGAGGGTTTTGGGGAGAACTAATTTGGTCATACCATATAGTTCTTATATAAAAGGATAAATGTAACGAGGAGAGAAAGTATGAAAAAATGCAAAGCAAGAATTCTGGCATCTTTATTTCTTATGGTGCTGCTTGTAGGTTCCGTATTTGGATATGGATCCACAACTGCGAAGGCTGCGTCAACAATTGACGTAAAAGCAACGCATCCTGCAATGAATACGATTAAGCTTTCATGGGAGAAGGTTAGTGGTGCAGCAGGGTATAACATTTACTATTCAAAGACACAGAATGGAACCTATGAATTAGTATCTTCCATTGTAGATACTTCTGTAATCTTTGATAACCTAGATACCGATACGTACTATTATTTCAAAGTGGCTTCCTACACTGTAAAGAATGGTTCTAGAGTAGAAGGCGTATCATCAGGAGTCATTAAGGAAAGATCCAATAGCATCGGGATCGATGTGTCAAAATGGCAAGGGGACATTAACTGGGAAAAAGTTAAAGCAGATGGTATAGACTTTGCCATCGTGCGAGTAGCTTATGGTCCAAGTACTGCATCAGAAAAGAAATATCAGCAAAATATTGAAGGCGCAATTAAGAATGGAATTCCAGTTGGTGTATATATCTACAGTACTGCAACAACAGTAGATATGGCTAAAAAGGAAGCAGAATTCGTATTAGGCCTGATTAAGGATTATAAGATTACGTATCCTGTTTGTTATGATATTGAAGATGAGACAATCTATAAGGATATATCTGCAGCAACATGTACAAGCTTTGTAAAGGCATTTGCTGACGTAATCCAAAAAGCAGGTCTTGAAACTGTATTGTATACAGGTGATAATTTCTCAACAAGAAAACTAAATATGAGTGAATTATCAATGTATGACTGGTGGATTCCACATTACGCAACATCTGATTACTACTATCCATACAAGGGAAATTATCATTTTAAGAGTGAAAGTGATAAAAATAAGTGTCCTTACTACAATCACTATACAAGATTTTGGCAATATTCTGAACGTGGAAGCGTAAACGGAATTTCAGGTTATGTTGATATGAACTATGAACTTGACCTGGACGAAACAACAACAGGTATTGTATACGTAGATTTAAAAAAGGATCAGCAAAGATATGTTGCAGGGGATCGCGACACGATCAAGACAATTGCAACAAAGTTTGGAATTACAGCAGAGGAACTTATAAAACAAAATCCAACATATAATGTATCCAGTCAGGTTATAAAGGGACAAAGTGTCATTATTAACACATTGGCCTTAACAGCACCAACTGTGACGACAGAAATGGCATCTTCCACTTCAATCAAGATTAGTTTTGGAGAAGTGTCTTTGGCAGAAGGATATGAAATCTATCATTCCACAAGTCAAAATGGAACATATAAGAAGATAGCAACAACAAAGAATTTGTCCTATACTCATACAAATGTATCTCAGACTGCAACGAATTATTATAAAGTTGTAGCATACCGTACTTTAAATGGTGTATATGAAACAGCAACGTCTTCAATTGTGTCCCGTAAGCTAACGGTAGACAAGGTAACAGGACTTAAGGCGGTTAGTAATGGTTATAATTCTGTAAAGGTCAGCTGGTCAAAAGTGACAGGGGCAACCGGATATAAACTATACTCATCCACATCTAAAAATGGTACGTATAAATTAATCAAGACAACTACGTCCACAAGTTTCACAAATACAGGACTAACAAATAAAAAGACAGTATATTATAAAGTAAAAGCCTATGTAAAAGGAACAGATAAGGATATTGAGTCGGCATTGTCCGGCTATGCATCTGCAACGCCAATTCAGGCATCTGCAACTAATTTAAAAGCAGCCACGGTAACGAATAATTCAATAAAGTTAACTTGGACAAAAGCATCTGGAGCGACTTCCTATAAAGTATACCGTGCAACCAGCTCAAATGGCAAATATACAAGTATTGCAACTGTTACGGGCAATAGCTATACAAATAAGTCTTTAACAAAGAATAAGACATACTACTATAAGGTAAGTGCAATCAAGAAAGTAGGTAAGACTGAGTATCAAGCAAAAGACACTGCTGTTTTAAAAGTGACTGCAAAAGCACCAGCGAAACTTTCAGCACCTAAAATTACAGCGATTACTGGATATGATAACCGTGTCTACATGACATGGTCTACCGTAAGTGGTGCCACAGGATATGAAGTATATCGTTCTACTAGTAAGAACGGAACGTATAAGCGAGTAGTAGCAAAGTCAGCAGCTTATGTCAATAATACAGGACTTGAGAAAAATGTATTGTATTATTACAAGGTTCGATCTTATCAGACATTAAATGGAAAGACGACATATTCTGCATATAGTACGATCTCAAGTGTAAGAACACTAACAGCATCAATTGAAGCAACAGCATCTACAACAGCAACGACATCATTGCCGGTTCCTAAGATTACTTCAATCAAAGGATATAGCCAAAGAGTTACAATGACATGGTCAACCGAGAAAAACGTAACAGGATATGAAGTATACCGTTCCACAAGCAAAAATGGAACTTATAAAAGAGTAACGTCAAAGACGGGTACTTCTGTAAACAATACAGGATTAGAAAAAGCAAAAACGTATTACTATAAAGTACGTTCCTATCGCACTGTAAACGGGAAGACAACATATTCAAGTTATAGTGCAATTTCAAGTGTAAAAACAACATAATAATATTTTTAGAGAGCCAAATGTTCAAAATATGAGCATTTGGCTTTTTTAATGACTAGAAGGCTGCTCTTCGAACAGCCTTCTAGTCATTAAAAAACGCCCTAGAAAAGACAGGGCGTACGATGCGCACTCACCTGAGAGGAGAATGTCGCATGCGCGACCAGGTTCGGCGCGTGCAAAGTGTGTGTCCCACACACTTTGTTCAAGAAGCGAAGGCTGTTCTCTGAACAGCCTTCTATTCATTAAAAAAACGCCCTGGAAAAGACAGGGCGCACGATGCGCACTCACCTGAGAGGAGAATGTCGCATGCGCAACCAGGTTCGGCGCGTGCAAAGTGTGTGTCCCACGCACTTTGTTCAAGAATAGAAGGCGGCTCCTATAGCGTGTATTCTAGCCTTGACGGAGGGATATATGTAGAATTTTCTTCGTTCATATAAAAATATATAAAGGGTACACTATATTTTGTAATAAAAATGCATAAAACTAATTGACATCATAAGTAATGCGTGTATAATATTTTATGTTCTGAGTTTAGTAAAACTAAACATAAAGTTTATTATTACTACAAATATTCAGAAGAAAACAGTAGGACTAAACCATTTGTTTATTAATACTGTTATAAATAGAAATGTAATTAAGACATAAGAAAAGGAGTCTTTTTATGCAAATCGGAAACAAAATAAAGGAACTTCGAACGCAAAAAGGCCTTACACAAGAAGAATTAGCGGATCGTTCTGAATTAAGCAAGGGATTTATCTCTCAGCTAGAGCGTGATTTAACAAGTCCATCGATTGCAACATTAATGGATATCCTACAGTGCCTTGGAACTAATTTAGAGGAGTTCTTTAGCAATACGACCAGTGAACAGGTTGTATTTAAAAAGTCGGATTATTTTGAAAAGATCGATAGTGAATTAAAAAATAAAATTGAGTGGATTATACCAAATGCACAAAAGAATATGATGGAACCGATATTATTGCAGCTTGAACCAGAAGGCTCTACATACCCTGACAACCCACATGAGGGAGAAGAATTTGGATATGTATTAAGCGGGACCATTAAGATAATACTTGGTAATACAAGTTACAAGGCAAAGAAAGGCGAGTCTTTCTATTTTACACCAAATAAAAAGCATTATTTACAGGCAGTAGGAAAAACGGGTGCCAGTCTAATCTGGGTATCGACACCTCCAAGTTTTTAAAGAAGGGAATATCGAGCAATTATGTCAAAGAAATTAGTTGATTTATCAAATATAACAAAAGCGTATGGCGAAAACGTCATTTTAGATGACTTAAATTTATATGTAAAAGAAAATGAATTTTTAACGTTATTAGGACCAAGTGGTTGTGGTAAGACGACAACATTAAGAATTATTGGCGGTTTTGAAACACCAGATAAAGGTAAGGTAGTTTTTGATGGGGCAGACATTACAAAGCTTCCTCCTAACGAACGTCAGTTAAATACAGTATTTCAAAAGTATGCGTTATTCACACATATGAGTATTGCTGAGAACATAGCGTTTGGTTTAAAGATTAAAAACAAAAGTAAACAGTATATCAAAGATAAGATTTCCTATGCATTAAAGTTAGTAAATCTTGATGGATTTGAAAATCGCTCGGTAGACAGTCTAAGTGGTGGACAGCAACAGCGTATTGCCATTGCAAGAGCAATTGTAAATGAGCCAAAACTTTTATTATTAGATGAGCCGCTAGGGGCTTTGGATTTAAAGTTACGACAAGATATGCAATATGAATTAATTCGTTTAAAAAATGAACTAGGAATTACATTTATCTATGTAACACACGATCAAGAAGAAGCATTAACTATGTCAGATTCCATCGTAGTTATGAACCAAGGGTATATCCAACAGATTGGTTCTCCGGAAGATATCTACAATGAACCACAAAATGCGTTCGTAGCAGACTTTATTGGAGAAAGCAACATTGTACATGGTACTTTTATTGAAGATGAAGTAGTTGAAATCTTCGGAAAGAAATTTAAGTGTGTTGATAAAGGATTTGGAAAGAATAAGCCGGTTGATGTTGTAATCCGTCCGGAAGATATCGATTTGGTAGATCCAAAAGAGGGAACACTTACAGGAGTTGTTACATCCTTAATTTTTAAAGGCGTTCATTATGAAATGGAAGTACTTGCAAATGGTCATGAATGGTTAGTTCATAGTACAGACCTTAGTCCGGTAGGGGCAATGGTAGGTATCAAGGTGGATCCATTTGATATTCAGATCATGCAGAAACCACAGTCTGAAGATGAAGAGGCGGTGATCAGTGATGAACAATAAGAAACGCTATCTTGCATTTCCATACATTGTATGGTCGGCTGCGTTTATTATTATCCCTCTACTTATCGTATTATACTATGGTTTAACAGATATTGACGGAGCATTTACTCTAGACAATATTAGCTTGATGTTTGATCCTATTAACTTAAAGGCACTTGTATACTCCTTGATTTTAAGCGGTATCAGTACCATCATCTGCTTATTGCTTGCATATCCACTTGCAATGATTTTGAAAAATGCAAAGTTAAAGAGTTCAAGCTTTATTATCTTCATTTTCATTCTTCCAATGTGGATGAACTTCTTATTACGTACGATTTCTTGGCAGACATTGCTTGAAAACAATGGTGTAATCAATACGATACTTACAACGATGCACTTGCCAAAAATTCATATTATCAATACGCCATATGCGATTATCTTAGGTATGGTATATAACTTCTTACCATTTATGGTATTGCCTATTTACAATACTTTAGAAAAGATTGATGATAACGTAATCAATGCAGCAAGAGATTTAGGGGCAAATGGTTATCAGACATTTAAAAAGGTCATTTTCCCACTTAGTATGCCAGGGGTAATCAGTGGAATTACCATGGTATTCGTGCCATCCTTAACGACATTCGTTATTTCCGACTTACTCGGTGGTGGTAAAGTCCATCTGATTGGTAACGTAATTGAACAGGAATTCAAGTTCAAATACGACTGGAATACAGGTTCCGGATTGTCCATCGTGTTAATGGTATTTATCATAATCAGTATGGCATTTATAGCAAAATACGATAAAGACATGGAGGGTACAAACGTATGGTAAGAAAAATATCAAGACGTGCGTATCTGATGATCATGTTGATCTTTTTATACGCACCAATCGTAACATTAATCGTACTATCCTTTAATGCGTCCAAATCCCGTGCAAAATGGGGTGGCTTCACATTAAAATGGTATAAAGAATTATTTTCCAATCAGGACATCTTAAGTGCCCTATATACAACACTTATTATTGCATTTGTATCTGCACTGGTTGCAGTTATTTTAGGAACGATGGCATCCATCGCAATGAATTCCATGAAGAAGAAACCAAGAGCCCTTTTAATGGCAGTAACGAACATCCCAATGTTAAATGCGGATATCGTAACAGGTATTTCTTTAATGTTATTATTTATTGCAATGAACCTATTTTTCCATACAAGAATCCGACTTGGTTTCGGAACCGTGCTTCTTGCACATATAACGTTTAATATTCCGTATGTAATCTTAAGCGTTATGCCTAAGCTTAGACAAATTAATAAAAATACTTATGAGGCAGCACTTGATCTTGGAGCTTCTCCAATCTATGCCTTTTATAAAGTAATCTTGCCGGAAATCTTCCCTGGAATTCTTTCCGGATTCCTATTGGCATTTACCATGTCACTTGATGATTTCACAATTACGTATTTCACGACAGGACCAGGAATTGATACACTATCAACAAAGATCTATACTGAAGTGCGTAAAGGTATCAAGCCAGAGATTTATGCATTGTCAACGCTTATGTTTGTAGCAGTATTAATCCTATTAATTATCATTAATAGAAAGTCAGATGTGAAGGAGAAGGCGTAATGAAACGTTTTACAGCATTACTTTTATTATGCGCCATGACAGTGGGAATGCTTTCAGGATGTGGCCAGAAATACGACCTATACGTATTTAACTGGGGCGAATATATAGATCCTGATGTCATTACTCAATTTGAAGAAGAAACAGGGCTTCGAGTACTATATGACGAGTTTGAAGAAAATGAAGATATGTATTCCAAGATCCGTTCCGGTGCCGTAAGTTATGATGCAGTCTGTCCATCCGATTATATGGTTGAACATATGATTCAGGAAGGCCTGCTTCAGGAAATAGATTTTAATAACGTTCCAAACATTAAGAATATTGGAGAGAGTTATTTAAAGCAAGCAGAGTATTTTGATCCGGGTAATAAATATTCGGTACCATATACTTGGGGAACTGTTGGTATCCTTTATAACAAGACAATGGTAGATGAGCCAATTACAAGCTGGTCTGCCATCTTTGATGAGAAATATAAGGGAAACATCCTTATGATGAACAGTATCCGTGATGCTCTTGGTATTGCATTAAAATATCAGGGCCATTCATTAAATTCTACCAATGAAGAAGAAGTGAAACAGGCTACGGAATTGCTAAAACAGCAAAAGAGCCTGGTACAGGGATATTTTGTTGACCAGATTCGTGATAAGATGATCGGTAATGAAGCAGCCATCGGCATTATTTATTCTGGTGAAGTGCTATATACTCAAGAAGAAAATGAAGATTTAGAATATGTAGTTCCTGAAGAAGGTTCAAACATCTGGATTGACTCCTGGGTTATTCCTGAAAATGCAGAAAACAAGGAGAATGCAGAGAAATGGATTAATTTCTTATGCAGACCGGACATTGCATTACAGAACTTTGAATATATCACATATTCTACTCCAAATGTGGCAGCACAAGAATTAATTGAGGATGAGGAAATCAAAGAAAGTGAAGTCCTTTTCCCAGGTCAAGACATTATGGATCGTTGTGAAACTTACAAATATCTAGGCAAAGAAGGCGATAAGCTATTCCAAAAATCTTGGACCGAAGTTAAGTCTAAGTAATAGGGGCTTTTGCACTGGAGTTATTGAACGACTTTGCATTTAAATAGTTGTAGTGTATTGAAAAAGAAATGGAGGCTTCCTACCATACTATTGTTCTTTAGCTACCTTTACAGTGAATATTTCAGTATCACTGTAGAGGTAGAGGAAGTACAAGCAGTATGGTTAGGAACCTCCATTTCTTTTACTTTAGACTGAGACTATTTTAATGAAAAGCCTTAATTTAGATAGCAATGTAAAAGCCTATCGTTCATAGAAGTCTTTTAGTTTGTCCATACGGGAGGACATGTTAGCAAAGAGCATGTCCACTAGGGTTAAGGCAACCATAGACTCTACTACGACAACAGCTCTAGGTACGATAATTGGATCATGACGTCCTTTTATATTGATGTCAATGTTTTCACCAGATTTATTTACAGTGTGCTGTGTTTGGAAGATGCTTGGCGTAGGCTTGATTGCAGCACGAAGAATGATGTCACTGCCATCACTGATACCGCCTAAGATACCACCACTATGGTTGGTTTCCTTTATGATGTTGCCATCGTTATCATAAGCAAAGGCATCATTGTTTTCGGAACCTTTCTTTGTCGCAACGTCAAATCCATCTCCAATTTCAAATCCTTTTACAGCACCAATAGACATAATGGCTTTGGCAAGGTTGGCATCTAGTTTCTCAAATACAGGTTCCCCGATCCCAGCAGGCATTCCTGTGACAATACATTCAATTATGCCTCCGGTAGAGTCAAAGTTATGCATTTGCTCCTTAAGATATGCCTCTGCCTTTTTAGAAGCTTCTAAATCAGGCATATATAGAGGACTCTTGCTAATATTGTCAAAAGAAGCGTTGTCATAATTAATGGCAACTGGTCCAATTGATTTACTATAAGCAGTTACTTTAATCTTTAGTTGTTTTAAAAGTTCCATGGCAATGGCACCGGCAGCAACTCTTCCAATGGTCTCACGTCCGGAAGAGCGTCCGCCACCGCGGTAATCACGAAATCCATATTTAGCATCAAAAGTATAATCTGCATGACCTGGACGATAGTAAGATGCTATTTCTGAATAGTCAGAAGAACGCTGCGTCTCATTGTTTACAAGCAGGCAGATGCTTGTACCGGTAGTCTTTCCTTCAAATACGCCGGACAGGATATGCACGGTATCACTTTCTTTGCGTGGAGTAGCATACGGATTGCTACCAGGTTTTCTTCTGTTTAAATACTGCTGTATAATCTCTTCACTGATGGCAAGACCGGCAGGGCATCCATCTACAATAACGCCAATCCCTTTTCCATGGGACTCTCCCCAGGTTGAGATTTGAAACTGTTTTCCAAATATTGAACCAGACATTTAAAGTCACCTCTTTTGTTTTAGTAAAAAGCTTAGGAGTATTATAACTGAATAAATTAATGCGTGCAAGTGAGGGGCAGTTCTTTTCTTCTTTCATATACTAAAGTAGATATATTTTTACAAAGTAAGATTTACTTTGGTCATTTGTAGTGAAAAAATGACATAATATTATTTTGAAGGAGCGTTCGTAATGTCTAGAGAAGATTATGATATATTAAAAGAGATAGGTGAATTGAGAAATAATTCAAAACATTCCTCTAGATGCAATAATGATGAAAATGATGAGTTGATTATTGAAGAAAATACGATTTATGAAATTGATTACGATTGTTATGAATGTTTAATGAAAGAGAGAAAACAATATTTGCAAGGAAAGTGAGAAAGAAAAAAGAGGATGCATATGCATCCTCTTAGACTGTAGACAGATGAAATCCTGATTTCATCCAAAGCTTGACGACTTTGTCGCCAAGAATATAAGAGGGTGCATATGCACCCTCTTACAGCTGATTAAAACTAGCAGCAGCCACCACAGAAGAAGAAGATAAGGATAATCCAGATCCAGCAGCTTCCGCCAAAACCATTATTACCGCAGCCATCGTTACATCCGCAGTCATTACCACCAAAACCGTTTCCGCCACAGCAGAAGAGAAGAAGGATTATGATCCAAATCCAGCAGCATCCATTATCTCCGCCAAATCCAAAACCATTGTTTCCACATCCATCGTTACAGCCACAGCCATTACCACAGTTAGTAGTTGTTAAATCACTCATTATTGTTCCTCCTAATAATGTTTACAATCTATACTATGCGGTAGGGCTTGACTAGTTTACCTAAAATGAAAAATAAAAATTATTTTATTTTCATAATGCTTGTCCATGCCCCTATTTTCGGCGTTTTGCAACGACAATAAATCTTCCCATGTTATCAGGAATGTGCTTGGAACAGGTGGAAAGCGTGATCAATTCATCGCCATAATCAGCTTTAATACCGGTATCATAAAGCTTATTGGTATCTAAGAAATCCATATACTCATGAAACTCAGCTGGATTATTATATCCGGTAAAATAATAATACCGGAAACCTTCTTCATTACTCATTAATACTTTGGTAAATGCGCAGGCAATGATATCGTAGGTCCCTTCTTCGTAAAGGCTGTCAAAATGAATGGTAGGATGGGCATTATAGAAGGCTTCCTCTTCGTATCCATGCAGAATGTTGAACATGGTATCTCTGGTCCAGATGTTATGTCCATAGATAATCAAGTTGTTATCCCGCTTGTCCGACTGGAGAGTATTATTTTCGTCAATCCAGATAGAGCCATTTTCACTATACTGCTTATTAAAGTTACGGCGCTCATAATAATCTTTTTCTTTTGTATACATAACAGGATAATCAATCGTAGTATTGTCTATCTGGATCCAACCGATCAGATCCTTATTCTGCTCATATGCCTTTTGATATTGTGGCAGTATGTTAGAATGCTTCTTGCCCGTTTCCGTTGGACTTTTGGTTATTGTAGGATCTGCGGTTTCTGTAGGCTTCTTGGTAGCCTTTTTTTTATTTCCAGAAGCAGAAGGCTTGGCAGTTGGAGTTTTAGTTGGGGCTACGGTAGACGTGGGACTTACCTCAGGTAATTTAGTGCCAGGTTTTAATTTATCATAATCTATGGTATCTTTTGCACTTGCAACTGCATTTGCAAGCTGGTTATTGATCTGATCCGTGCTATAGTTCGTATATTTGTGATATAAGATTACTCCAAGGCTGTAGAACAGGCCGCAGATCAGTATTAGGTTTATCGCAATGTTAAGTTTGTTCCGCTTTCGTTTCCTCTTTATGTTTTTATGTATTGTGTAAGACTTAAAGACTTTATTAACAGGCTTAAATTTCTTTTTGTCTGCAGATTTCTCTTTTCCTTTATGTATTAAATGTAGCTTCATAGATTATCGTCCTCCTGATTTCAGTAAGTAACAAAATGCTATCAAATAATTTGCAATTATTATAACAAATAATGGCAAAAATGTCCATAAAATAGACCTTTGATAGAATAACAAAACAGGAGGGACTTGAATAATATATTAGTGATGAACTCTATGAGGTGAAATATGCATAATTTACATTACGGCTGTTAGGACTGATCATACGTAATCGTAAGATAGCAAGGTAATGTAGGTTTGGATAATGAAATGAAATATATGGGATTTGGAAAGAAGCAAAAAGGGAATAACACTGAGAAGGTTCAGATTATTGTAACCAACCACGAACTGAAAGAGAGTGTAACAAGGGTTACAAATAATTATTGTATCAAATATGCTCTTCCAATGATAGATTCAGTAGTAATTGAAGTAGAGAAGGGATTGACAGAGTCGCTGCTTACTTGCGATTGCCACATAAAGAATGAAATGAACGTTGAGATGGATACCATTATTCATGCGCAAATGAATCGTGCTGCCCATATTATTCAGTTGGATACAGCAAGACAACAACAGATCTTTGGTGAAGGGGTCGGAGTTGCTGTCCTTGATACAGGAGTTTATCCACATCCAGATTTAACATACGGAAAGAACCGGATTGTAGCATTTTATGACGTTGTAAATGGAAGGCGGTATCCGTATGATGACAATGGTCATGGAACACATGCGTGAACACTATATTCCTAACGAAAAAGAAACGTTATTGTAAAAACTAGGACACGTTATAAGTAGCAGTAATGGCATTTGAAAATGAATAAATAATTAGAATGCAAAACTTCCAAATAATGGTTGAATGTTTCGCGAAACGGTGCTACGATAAAGCCATGAAACATTGGAAACGTTCCCGATAACGTTTCCAATGGAAATACAGCCGCACTAATTGAAAAAATAATAAGCTACTTAAGAAAGTAAAAAAAGCAATAATAAAGGAGAGAGAAGTATGAAAAAGAAGCTTATTAGTATGCTCATGATTCTGGTTGTAGCTGCAATTTATCTTACTGGCTGCGGAAACAGTGACAGTGAGAAGACATCCAATGAGGAGACTAAGAAAGGCAAGGTTTATTATTTGAGTTTCAAGCCTGAGTCCGATCAAGTTTGGCAGAACATCGCCAAAGAGTATGAAAAGGAAAAAGGCATAGAAGTAAAGGTTGTAACGGCAGCAAATGGTACATACGAACAGACATTAAAATCAGAAATTGCAAAAACAGATGCACCAACTCTGTTCCAGATTAATGGTCCGGTAGGCTATCAGAATTGGAAAGATTATTGTATGGACTTAAAGGATACAGATTTATATAGCTGGTTAATTGATAAGAACATGGCAGTAAAAGATGGTGACGGTGTTTATGGCATTCCATATGTTGTTGAAGGATATGGAATTATTTATAATGAAGAGATTATGGACAAGTATTTTGCTTTAAGTGATAAAGCAGTTGATATTAGTTCAACAACAGAAATTAAAAACTTTGATATGTTAAAGAAAGTTGTGGAAGACATGACGGCAAAGAAAGATAAGCTGAATATTGAAGGTGTCTTCGCATCTACTTCTTTATTACCAGGAGATGACTGGAGATGGCAGACTCATTTAGCTAATATGCCTGTTTACTATGAATACAAAGACAAAGGTATTGTAGATACAGATAAACTTGAATTTACATATGCAGATAACTTCAAGAATACATTTGATTTATATATTAATAACTCTTGTACGAAGCCTGAGATGTTAGGCAGCAAGTCAGTAAATGACTCTATGGCTGAGTTTGCACTTGGCAAAGTTGCAATGGTTCAGAACGGAAACTGGGCTTGGTCTCAGATTTCAGGAACAAAGGGTAACGTTGTAAAAGAAGACAAAGTAAAATATTTACCTATTTATACAGGAGTGCAGGGAGAAGAGACACAAGGCTTATGTATCGGTACAGAAAACTTCTTCTGTATTAACAGCAAGGCATCAAAAGAAGATCAACAGGCTTCTATTGACTTTATACAGTGGCTATACAATTCTGATTATGGCAAAAATGCTGTAACCAATGACTTGAATTTTATTTCTCCATTCTCGACATTTAAGGATGACGAGAAACCTACAGATCCATTAGCAAAAGAAGTAATTAAGTTCATGAGTGATACCTCTTTGAACACAGTATCATGGGTATACCCATCTTTCCCAAGTCAGACATTTAAAGATAATTTTGGCGCTGATTTATTACAGTATGCAAATAATAAGATGTCCTGGGATGAGTTAAAGACAGCAGTAATTAAGGATTGGGAAAGCGAGAAAGCTGCTACGAAGTAACAGAAAAATTGAATATGCTACACCATTAGTTGACATATATGACTTACTTTATTATCAAGCACATCTTAGGCTGACTCCAAGATGACATAAGTGTAGGACTGAATAGGAAAGGGGCTTTCGCAAGATACGTGAATATCTTCTTAAGAAGATTGTATTTTGGGGTAGCCCCTTTTCTTAACCGAACGGGAATCGTAATGGCAAAAATCACAAAAATAAGTGGTTATTTATAAGGAGGAGCGTATCTATGCAGCGTATATTAAAGAAATATTTCTTTGTGTTTACACTACCAACATTGATTGCTTTTGCCATTGCATTTGTCATTCCATTTGTTTACGGTATTTACCTTTCCTTTTGTTCTTTTACAACAGTAACAGATACAAAGTGGGTGTGGTTTGATAACTATATAAAGGCCTTTTCAAACAATAAGGAATTTTTAAATGCACTTTGGTTTACAGCAAAATTTGCAATTGTAGCACTGGTTTCCATCAATGTATTCGCTTTTTTACTAAGCTTGGCATTAACAAGGAAAATCAAAGGGACGAATATTTTTCGAACGGTTTTCTTTATGCCTAACTTAATAGGCGGAATTGTTTTAGGTTACATATGGCAGTGTATTATTAATGGCGTACTTTCAAACTTTGATTTGAATTTATTAAGTGATAGCAAGTATGGTTTTTGGGGTTTGATTATTCTAATGAATTGGCAGATGGTTGGATACATGATGGTCATTTATATTGCAGCATTGCAAAATGTACCGACTGATTTGATCGATGCAGCCAAAGTTGATGGAGCAAGTGCCACACAGAGATTACGGTACATCACCATACCCATGGTAATGCCATCAATAACGATCTGCACCTTTTTAACACTTAGCAACTCATTTAAACTATTTGATCAGAATCTGGCTCTTACCGGAGGTGGACCTGCTAAACAGACGCAGATGCTTGCACTGGATATTTATAATACCTTCTATGGAAGGAATGGTTTTGAAGGAGTAGGGCAGGCAAAGGCTGTCATGTTCTTTGTTTTGGTAGCAGTAATTGCCTTTGCACAACTTCGGTTTACTAGAAGTAAGGAGGTGGAGTCATGATACGGAAAGAGAAGATTTGTAACTTTTTTATCTATTTAATTCTTTGTGTCTTAGTGGTACTTTTCTTTGCTCCGGTATTCTTTGTAATACTGAACTCCTTTAAGGAAAAACTTTATATAAGCAGTGATCCTTTTAGTATTCCGAAGGGAGAGATGTTTGCCAGCTTATCAAATTACACTACAGGCATAGAGCGGACTTCATTTTTTCATGCATTTGGATGGTCCACATTTATTACAGTAGGATCCGTATTAGTAATCCTGTTATGTACTGCGATGACAGCTTGGTACATTACCCGTGTCAAATCAAAACTGACTTCATTTCTATACTATATGTTTGTATTTTCAATGGTTGTTCCTTTTCAGATGGTTATGTTTACAATGTCAAAATTAACGGATACATTGCATCTGAATACACCTTGGGGGATGATTGTAATTTACTTAGGATTTGGTGCCGGATTATCAGTATTTATGTTTTCCGGGTTTGTAAAATCCATTCCGGTAGAGATTGAGGAGGCAGCATTAATTGATGGATGCAGCCCAATAAAGATGTTTTTTACAATAATTGTGCCAATTTTAAAACCAACAGTAATTACAGTGGCAATTCTGAATACAATGTGGATATGGAATGATTATCTGTTACCATATTTGACAATTGGCTTATCAACAGAATATAAGACAATTCCTGTTGTAGTTCAATACCTGATGGGATCATATGGTGCAAAAGATTATGGTGCTTTAATGGCACTTCTTGTATTAGCGATTATTCCAATTATTATATTCTATCTTTGCTGTCAGAAATATATTATTAAAGGCGTAGTTGCAGGGGCAGTAAAAGGTTAAGCAAAGGAGAGATTATAGTGCGTGGAAGCGGTATTTTATTACCTATTTCGAGTTTGCCTTCGAAGTATGGCATCGGAAGTTTTTCAAAAGAAGCCTTTGAGTTTGTTGATAAGCTCTATGAGGCAGGACAAAAGTATTGGCAAATTCTACCCATAGGACCTACAGGGTTTGGAGATTCACCATATCAGGCGCTATCTACATTTGCGGGAAATCCTTATTTTATTGACTTAGACCAGTTAGTGGAAGAAGGATACTTATTAAAAGAGGAAGTTTTGAGCCTAGACGTAGGCGATGATGAAAGAGCTGTGGATTATGGGAAGGTATATAATACTCGTAATGAAATATTAGAAGAAGCATTCCAGCGTTTCAAGGAACATATAGAAGATGGATTTTATAAATTTGAGGAAGAGAATAGTTACTGGTTACAGGATTATGCTTTATATATGGCTGTGAAAAAGGCTCATAATGGAGCAAGTTATGTTACTTGGGAAGAAGACATCCGATTGAGAAAATCAGAGATAGTGCTTCATTATGAGGAAATTCTGGCAGAAGATATTCTATCGTATAAATTCCAGCAATACATGTTCTTTAAACAGTGGCGTAAACTAAAGGACTATGTAAATAGCAAGGGAATTAAGATCATAGGAGATATTCCATTCTATGTTGCAACTGATAGTGCAGACTGTTTTTCGCAGCCATCTTTATTTCAATACGATGAGAAGAATAATCCGACCCATGTGGCAGGATGTCCACCAGATGCATTTACAGAGAATGGACAGTTATGGGGAAATCCATTGTACGACTGGGAGTATTTAAAGAGTACAGATTATGAATGGTGGGTAAACCGAATTCGTCATAGTTTAATCATGTACGATATTATCAGGCTGGACCATTTTCGAGGATTTGAGGAATATTATGCAATTCCGGCAGGAAGCAGTACAGCTAAAGTTGGTACATGGAAACGGGGACCTGGAATTGAGTTCTTTAAGACAATAAAACGAGTACTTGGAGAGGTATCAATAATTGCAGAAGATTTAGGATTTTTAAATGAAGCAGTTTATAGCCTGGTAAGAAAAAGTGGATATCCTGGTATGAAGGTATTGCAGTTTGCCTTTGACTCTAGAGAAGACAGCGATTATCTGCCTCATAATTATGATAAGAACTGCGTTGTATATACAGGAACCCATGACAATAACACACTTCTTGGCTGGTATAGTGAGATTAGCAAAGAAGATCGTGCCTTCTTAAAGGATTATGTAGATTTACAGGATGGTAATGAAAAGGAGTTTCATTGGTATATTATTCGTTTGGCATTGGCCAGTGTTGCAGATACTTGTATCATACCAATCCAGGATTATTTAGGACTTGGTAGTGAGACAAGAATTAATCGTCCGGGTTCGCAAGGGGAAAACTGGAAGTGGAGAATGAAAAAAGATGAATTTACGGATGAATTAGTAAAAAAGATAAAACATGTAGTTACACTATATGGTAGAAAATAAGCTAGTAAGGATAAATTAATCTTACGTAATAGATGCAAGAGGGGATTACTATGGAACAAATTACAATTAAAGATATTGCAAAGCTATGTGGCGTTGGTGTAAGCACTGTATCCAGGGCAATTAATGACCATCCTGATATTAATACTGCGACTAAAGAGATGATTTTAGAAGTAGTAAAGGAGTATAATTATATACCCAACAATAGTGCAAGAAATTTAAAAAGATACGATGCCAAAGCCATAGCGATCTTAGTCAAAGGGATGAATAATCCCCTATTTTCAACAATGCTTACAATTATGGAAGAAGAAATTAAGCGTAACAAATATGCTCTTGTACTTCGGCATGTGAAGCCAAATGAAGATGAGATTGATGTTGCAATTGAACTTGAGAATGAAAGGCATTTGCGCGGGATTGTATTCTTAGGAGGCCTGTTTATACATTCTGAAGAAAAGCTGGCGCTGATTAATGTTCCATTTATTATAAGTACGGTCAGTAGTATTGTTGAGAATATGGATAAAAATAAGTATTCCTCAATTGCAGTAGATGATCGAAAGGAAAGCTATAAGGCAGTAGAATACCTGATTAATCAGGGTCATAAAAAAATCGCCATTATAACAGCAGCAAAAGCAGATCAGAGTATTGGACGTCTTAGGCTGGAAGGATATTTAAATGCTTTAAAAAAGTATGGCATAGAGCCGGAGGAAGAATTGATAGGTTATATGCCGGAAGATTGTAAAGAGTATTCGTACAAGAATGGGTATGCGGTCATGAAGGAGTTATTAGATAAGAAGATGGGGTTTACAGCGGTATTTGCAATTTCAGATATTTTAGCAATTGGAGCCTGTAAAGCTATTTTTGAGACAGGAAAGTCAATCCCTGAGGATTATTCTGTGGTTGGGTTTGATGGAATTGAGATGGCCGGATACTATAATCCGTCGATTACGACGATCAGCCAGCCGGTAAATCAGCTGGCCCAGGAAACAATCCATATGTTATTTGATGTAATTAAGGGAAAGTCAGTACATAAGCATAAGATGCTTTCAGCAGAATTATCAATTGGTGGTTCGACAAAAAATATAATCCGTTTCTAATAGAAGGGTTGCCCAGGTAATTGGAATATTACAGGGGTAATCCCTTTTGCATAATGCCATAAATCCATCATAAAATATAGTAAGCGATAAATTAGGGGATATACGGTATGAAGCGAGAAGGAAGCAAGCGGGAATTTGAAGTAGTCCATCGTTTCAAGAGTGAGGATGAAAAGGAACGAAGTGAAAACCTATATAAAATCTTACAGGAATATAAAGAACATTTACAAGCAATTCAGGATATGGAAGGAGAGGAGGAGATAGAAAATGACCATGGCAGCCCTTTATATTAGACTGTCCAAGGAAGATGAGGAAAAGAAATATGTGGAAGATGAGAGTGAGAGTATAAAGAACCAACGCTTGCTTTTATTGCAATACGCCAGTGCTCATGGCTATCAGGTATATAATATTTACATTGACGAAGATTTTTCAGGACTTTATGATACAAAGCGTCCGGCATTTTATCAGATGTTAAAGGATGCCAGAGAAGGAAAGTTTGATACTATATTGTGTAAGTCACAAAATCGATTTTCCAGAAACATGGAACATATAGAAAAATACTTACATAAAGAATTGCCATTGTTAGGAATCCGGTTTATCGGGGTAGTAGATGGAACGGATACGGCATTTAGCTCGGGGAAAAAAGCAAGGCAGATCAATGGCCTTGTAAATGAGTGGTATTGTGAGGATCTATCGGAGAACATTAAGGCAGTATTACAAAAGAAAATGGAGGATGGACAATATATATCTGCATTTGCAGCATATGGATATAAGAAAGATGAGTCAGATCATCATAAGATTGTTATAGATAAGAATGCAGCAGGAATTGTAACCTATATTTATCAATTGTATTTAGCAGGTAATGGAATTGGAAAGATTGCTAAGATACTGACATCCAAGCAAATACCAACACCATTACAGTATAAGCAGATGCAGGGACTAAATTACCAGACTCCAAATAGTTATTACAGTAAAAGTGGTTTGTGGAGCATTTCAACAATCAAGAGAATCCTATCCAATCCAATTTATATTGGAACGTTAATTCAAGGAAGAGAACGAAAGGTTAGTTATAAAGATAAAAAGGTTGTACTTTTACCAAAAGAGCAGTGGCATGTGATTGAAGATAATCATGAGCCAATCATATCAAGAGAAATGTTTGATCAGGTACAGAGCCTTTTAAAACAACGCCGAAAGTCATTTAGCAAAGAAGGGCAGCAGAAGAAGGAACCAAATGTATTTGCCGGAAAGCTAGTTTGTGGCGAATGCAAAAAATCCATGTATAAAGCAAGTACGAGCAGGAATAAAGGATATTATTATTATATGTGTCAGCTATATAAGCGATCTAATGGTAAGGAATGTGCTCGTAATTCAATCCGCTCCGACGAATTAGAACAAATTGTTTTAGAAAATATAAATGCGCTAATCAAACACTATCTTACAAAGAATGAGCGACAGGTCCTGCAGGGGAATTTCCATAGAAAAGATATGAAGAAAGCAGATATGGGGCGGCTGATTAATGAAAAGGAACATATTTTAAAGGCAATGAGCACGCTATACATTGATTTTTCCAAGGGAATTGTTACAAAAAATGACCGAATTGAAATTCAAGAGCTGCTATATAAGTCACTGAAGCAGACGGAAAAGGAGATTACTGAGTTAGCAGCTACAAAGAATGAAAAAGAAGAAGAGAAAAAGAAGGAATTAGAGATTAAGAAGTTAGATTATTATTTAATTCAATCGCTAATTCAGACCATAGAAATTAGTGTTAAAGAAGACTCGGGAAAAGTAAAACTGGTTTTCTTTTGGAACATTTAGGAATACAAACATCACGCACATGTGTGTGGTATCATCGCAGGAAATGGTCATGAATCAGGTGGAGAATATATGGGAATAGCTCCAGCATGTAATATTATTGGAGTAAAGGTATTAAATAATAAAGGAAATGGTAATGTATCAGATGTTTTGGCAGGATTGCAGTGGGTAGTAAATAATAAGGAACGGTTTAATATCCGTGTAGTAAATATATCAGTAGGAACTACATCATCTGATTGTTATGATGAAAATTCAGCATTAGTAAAAGGTGTGAATGCTGTCTGGGATGCAGGGATAATTGTAGTTGTAGCAGCGGGAAATAACGGGCCAAAACCTAAGTCCATTTCAACACCTGGAATTAGTAGGAAAGTGATTACAGTAGGTGCTTCTGATGATGATGTAAGCGTTGAATTATCAGGTAGCAGGGCAAAAGATTATTCAGGAAGAGGACCTACCAATGCATGTATAAAAAAACCGGATGTGGTAGCACCTGGATCTAATATTGTTTCATGCAATGTGACGAAACAAAGAGGTGGATTTAATTTCTTTGCACCAAAAAGAGACATTCAACTCTATACGATCAAGAGCGGAACTTCGATGGCAACACCAATGGTTTCAGGGGCAATCGTATTATTACTCAATAAATATCCGGAAATGACAACCCAGGAAGTAAAGCTTCGCATAAAGAATAGCTGCATCGATATGGGCCAGCCTTGGAGTAAGCAAGGATGGGGACTTCTTAATATTAAGGAACTACTAAAGTAAAATAATAAAAAGGTATTAATTAAATTGAATTATTCCCTTTTTATCGTTATAATTATAAGTATAAATATCGTTATGACGGTGAAGAACTGGGGAGTAAATGAAATGTTTGATTTTAAGTTTGATTGGAAAAAGGAGCTCGAAGTAGGCATTCCAGAGATAGATGAGCAACATAGGGAATTATTTCGTATTGTTAGGGATATGGAGCAATTGCTCATAACAAGATGTATAGGTGTCAGCAATCAGCAGCTGATTGACGTAGTAAGACAGTTAAGAGAGTTTGTATCGTATCATTTTTATGAGGAAGAAAAAGTAATGAATGAATTTGATTATTCATTAAAGGAAGCTCATATTGCATCTCATAATAAAATGAATGAAATGGTCTTATCAATCGATCTTCCTAAATTGGGAGAAATGCCATTTGATGAGCTTAAGAAGATCAAAGATGGTACGCAAGACTGGATCTTTGAACACATGTTTAATGCAGATAAGCATATGGGATTAGAAATAAAAGAGAAAATGAAGCAAAGACAATAGAAATAGAAAGAGCTATTATACAGAGCAATGAAATGTATAATAGCTCTTTTTTTATCATAAGATAAAGTTGTGTAATGTATTAATATTTACGAAATTAGGAGAAAATGAGAATAAATGGTTGTTATGTATGAATATATATGTATAAAATTATAAAAAAATTAATAAATATTCATATTTTGCTTGAATAATCTGTATTATGCTACTATAATGCAATAAGACACACGTAACGGACAAGAAATAGGAGTAAGTATGGAGAATATTAATCATAAGATACAGAATTATTTAAAATTTATTATTCCATCTTTAATCGGAATTATTTTGTTTATTTTTCCAATTAAAGCAGATGGACAGTTTACAATACCAATTGCAATATTATCTAATTCATTAATGGACTTTTTTAGACAATATATTAATATTATTTTAGTCGTGTTAATTTGTACTTCTTTTTTTGGAAGTATTCTTATAAAAACTATAAAAAAATTCAATCCAAATATAAAATTATTAAAGTTGGAGCTTATACAGACATTATTTGATATTAAGCCACTCAGCTTAGTGATACGTGGAATATCAACAATGTATGTAATTATTACATACTTCTTTCCACAGTATGAGATGATTGCATCAACAGCAACAGGCGGTCTTGTATTTAGAGACTTATTGCCAGTATTATTTAGCATCTTCTTAATAGCAGGAATATGTCTGCCATTACTATTAAATTTTGGTTTACTGGAGTTTGTAGGAACCTTATTAATCAAAGTCATGCGTCCAATATTCGGATTACCTGGAAGAAGTGCAGTTGACGCAATTGCATCTTGGCTAGGTGATGGTACAATCGGCGTATTATTAACAAGCAAACAATATGAAGATGGATATTACACAGAAAAAGAGGCCTGTATCATAGGAACAAACTTTTCATTAGTATCCATTACATTCAGTCTTGTGGTAATCAACACGGTTGGACTTGGCAGTATGTTTTTACAGTTTTATTTAACTGTAACATTTGCATGTATCATTGCAGCAATCGTTATTCCAAAATTACCACCATTATCAAGAAAACGCGATACATTGATTGATGGAACAAAACCAGAGCATTTAGAAGAACATGAGAACAAGGCAAGCGTATCTTACGGCATTGAATGTGCGTTAGACAAAGTAAAGGATGTCAAAGTCTTTGACAGTATCGTAATCGATGGCATGAAAAATGTAATTGATATGTGGGTAAGTGTAATTCCGATCGTTATGATGGTTGGTACAACAGCCCTAATCATTGCAGAATATACACCGATCTTTAGATACTTAGGACTTCCATTTGTACCATTGTTACAGATCTTAGGACTTCCAGAAGCACATGCAGCTGCTCAGGCAATGTTTGCAGGATTTGCAGATATGTTAATTCCATCTGTTATGGTGGCAGATGCTGTGCAAAGCGACATAACAAGATTTGTTGTAGCAGCCGTATCGGTTTCCCAATTAATTTATTTATCAGAAGTTGGAGCATTATTACTTGCTTCTAAAATCCCAGTAAAACTAAAAGATTTAGTAATTATTTTTATTGAACGTACAATAATTACGTTACCAATCATAGCTGGAATTGCACATTTATTATTTTAAAATATAAAAACCCCCTGTCACTATTTTGTGAAGGGGGTCAGCTTGTCGACAAGGTCGCCAAGCTTTGGATGAAATCAGGCTTTCATCCAGTGCCGAAGGAAATGATTAGTGCTCACTCGTGCAAGTCCTTAAAAATAAGGACCTATTCGCACTAATCCGATATCCGAAAAGCGCGGTTTCCGGATATCGATTTTAATGAAAACCTATGGTTTTCAAACTTTCCTATAAGCAGTGCGTTGAAGTGACTGCTAGAATTTAATTGTCTACAGTCTGCCCCCCTGTCACTATTTTGTGAAGGGGGTTATTTTTTTGTTTTAGAAAAATGTGAAAGTGGAAAAAAATCAGATAAAGTGTAAAAATCGTAAAGTATGAAACTTGAAATTAGGCGAAGATTAGGTACAATGGTAGATATAAGGAAAAAAATAGAATTTGGATAACTTATGGGTGGGAGAATGAAATACTTAAAAAAATGGCACTATGAACTTTGTCAACTACATAGGAATATAAAGCTAAAAGAGCGATTATTAATTGTTTATACAGTATGCGGAATTATTCCGTTAGTTGCAGTCAGCGTATATTTTAGCAATGGTACAAATAACACATTGATCAATCAGTCAGAACAATCTGAGTTCGTGGAGTTATCCTTAATTCAAGATGCATTGAATGAAAATATACGGGTAGTGACCGATGTCTCAAAGAAACTATATTTTGATGAGGAAATCGAGCATATTGCATTTTACAATTACAATAGCTATAAAGAACTATTAACAGACTATCGAAATTATACAAGGTTTTCAGAGTATCTTACAGATTACCACCAAGAAATCAGCAGTATCACCATGTACCTAACCAATAAGACAATTGCAAATAGTGGAAGTTTTGTTTATGCAGACCAGAACATTCGTAACTCAAAATGGTATAACGATACTATTTCGGCAGATGGAAAACCTATCTGGAGCTATACATACAGCAATGTCACTATGAAAAACTCACTTCGCCTAACCAGGGTAATCAAGACAGCAGAAGGAAAGACAGTAGGTGTATTGTCTATTGTAATGCAGAATAAGCGGACAGAACTTCCAATTTCCAATCGCACCAATAAGACTGCAATGTTGTTAAATGATGAAGAAGTAATACATACCAATGATGATGAGATTGATGTAAAAGAACTGATCAAGCTTGTCCAGTCTATGCCGGAGGATGAAAATGAGAGTTATAAGAAGGTTACATATAATGATGAGACATGTATCCTGACGTACGAGCGCATTCATCCTACATACTCTGACTCTTATTTTACAATTGTAAGCATACGGCCATATAGTGAAATTTTGGCCGCCACTGACCGAAGCAAACGAACTGGATTTATGTTTATTATCATATGTGTATCGTTATCGCTAATTTTGATTATTACATTTTCTCATAAGTTTAGTCATCGGGTAAATATTTTGAAGCGAGAAATGCATAAGGCAGCAAATGGAGATTTTCATATTGAAACTGTACTTGGTCAGAATGATGAGATTAGCGAATTGTATGAGGATTTACATAAGATGATAGATAGTATCCAAGTACTGATGTCTAAAATTGTTGAGGAGCAGGTTCAAAAAGAAAAGATATATTCAAGACAAAAAGATGTAGAGTTTAAAATGCTTGCAAGTCAGATCAATCCCCATTTCCTTTACAACACGTTAGAGACAATTCGCATGAAGGCAAGAGTGAACAATCAAAGCGATATTGAGGAATTGGTAAAGATGCTTGCAAAAATAATGCGAAGGAATATTCAGGTGGGTGATCGGTTTGTATCAATAAAATCTGAAATCGAATTAGTAGAATATTACCTTAAAATTCAGCACTATCGATTTGGAGACCGCATCCAGTATGAAATTGAGGTTGAGAAAGAATTAGAAAACAGGCCAATTTTACCGTTATTAATTCAGCCGATTGTAGAAAATGCATTCGTTCATGGACTTGAGTCAAAAGAAGGTCCAGGAATACTAAAGATCGCAGTCAAAGAGGAAAATAAGGTAATTAAAATTATTGTTGAAGATAATGGAATAGGTATAAAAGATACATATTTAGAGGAACTTTTAGCGTCCATGAATGATTTAGATGAATTAGATAAAAGTCATATCGGATTAAGTAACGTAAATCAAAGGATTAAACTTTTATATGGAATGGAGTATGGAGTAACGATTGAAACTGTTGAAAATCAGGGAACAACAGTAGTTATTGCAATTCCAATAGAAGCTGATTAAACAATATTCTTAAAGGAGAGACAAATGTATAATGTACTAATTGTTGACGATGAGACAATTGTTCGAGAGGGAATCAGACAGTTAATCGAATGGGAGAAGCATGGATTTACAATCTGTGCAGAAGGCATTGACGGAAAAGATGGACTTAAAAAGATAGAGGAGTATCAACCGGATCTTGTACTGGCAGATATAAAGATGCCAGGACTCACAGGAATTGAGTTAGTGGAAGAAGCAAGAAAACAAGGATTTAAGGGAAGCTTCCTCATACTAACAGGATACTCTGACTTTTATTTTGCCAAGGCGGCAATTAATTTAGGAGTAAAGGGATATCTTTTGAAGCCAATTGATGAAGATGAGGTGCATGGAATGCT
Organism: bacterium; assembly: GCA_030535455.1. Classification (GTDB taxonomy): domain Bacteria; phylum Bacillota; class Clostridia; order Lachnospirales; family Lachnospiraceae; genus KM106-2. The sequence continues at coordinate 72,620 of JAUNJY010000004.1, read as the reverse complement.
TGATGAAATCAAGCAAGAATTTGATCAGGAGAGACTTCATGAATCTTATGTATCAATCAGTGTAAAGAAAGCAAAACAAGAAGTGTTAAGAAGAGTACTGTCCCATAGGCTTGAAATGTCTTTATTACAAAAAGACGTGACGCTATATGAGATTGATTTTACCTTTGATTGCTACTGTGTATGTATTGCAAAGTTCAATACACAGATGTTAGAAGATGAATGTATTTTAGAAAAATCAGTGGTTGATGATAAGCTGGATGTATTATTGGCAGGGATGGATAATACCGAGATCATTAATGAGGAAGACAAAGCCATCTTAATTCTGAAAGGGCGTACGTATGAGGAAGCAAGCAAGCTGTTATGTGCCAATAACAGAAAGATAAAGAATAGAGATGGAGAAGCATTTTTCTTAACATTTGGTCATACTGTCGTTTCTTGGAGGGATTTAGTATACTCGTATGAATGTGCAAAACTCTTACTGGATTATGAGTTTTTATATGACTCAGAGGGAGCACTCACAATTAAGATGTTTGAAAATGTGGAGCAGGGATACCTTGAGAACTTTGTAGAACGACTTTGTAATATGATAGAAGTGGGAGATAAAGAGGGAATCCATCAATCCATAGAAAGCTATGAAGAACATATAAAGACAAGCTTGATTCAGGAGTCAGAGATTAAAGTATTAACAGCACAAAATCTTATATTATTACATAATAACCTATGTAAACGCTATGAACAGATTAAGGATCATTTTCCAAACCTAAGTCAGGTAACCGCTATGATTATGGAAGCTACTTCAATCGAGCAGCTAAAGGAGGATGTTACAAAATTCGCCTGTCAGCTTTGTGATTGCATCGGCAATACATCATCAGATAATGTTGTCAAAAGAATGTATGCATATATGGAGAAAAACTATGATAAAGAGCTAAAACTTGAAAACATTGCCAAGATGTTTAACTATAATAGCGCGTATTTAGGCAAGGTATTTAAGAAGGAGTTTGGCGAAAGCTTTAACGTAACCTTAGATAAGCTTCGAATTGAAAATGCAAAAAAGTTTTTATTGTCTGGAAGTATGAAGGTGTATCAGGTATCTGAAAAAGTAGGGTTTAGCAATATTGACTATTTCTGTTCTAAGTTTAAGAAATATGTGGGGGTTAGCCCAAAAGAGTTTAAAAAGGAGAAAAACTCTTAAAAAAGAGATATTTACGATAGCGAGATAAAAAACCTTAATTTTTAGTCATAGAAATCACAATAACTAAAAATTAAGGTATTTCATGTATAATATCTCAGGTGTAAATTCATCTATATTTCCTATATACTATAGTTAAGTCATTAAACTATTCAAAAAAAATAGGAGGGCAAAATGGAACGAACGAAAAAATCAGTAAATATCATGTATGTTGTGTTACGTCTTTTGACAGTTCTCGCTTGTATTGGATTATTTGTATCCTCATTAAATCCTGCAAGAATATCAGATTTAGTCGGTAAGACAGCATCACTATTCACATCAGCAATTTCTTATTCAAATACAAAAGAAGGCTTTACAAGAGCATTATCTGCAGGATGGATTAATCAAGGTACAATAACATTGTTATATGTATCCAGTTTATTAACATTCTTAGGAGTTTGTGCAGTAATAGCTGGAGCTTGTATGTCAGTTGGTACTAGAAAGTTACAAAGATTAGGACTTTATTTAAACATTGGTGGATCTTTAGTAAGTATTGTATCTATCGTTGGAATCTATATGTCATATAGTCAGTTATTTGACAGCCCACTTGTTGCAAAATTACAGCCAATATTTAGTTACGGCTATTATTTTTACTGGGCAATTCTCGCAATCATATTAATTTTGAGCATTATAGTATTGGTATTATCTCCTAAAGTGGAGAAAGATGAAAAGTATGGAATGGAAAGCAAATATAAATTATTCTTATTATTTGTACCATTCATCGCATTAATCTTTGTATTCTCTTACTTGCCATTATGGGGTTGGAGATATGCATTCTTTGATTATAAATCAGGTGGTACACTTAGTTTAGACTCCTTTGTAGGGTTTAAATATTTTACAATGTTATTCCAGAATGCTTCTACAAGAAGTGATATTGTAAAAGTTCTTAGAAATACATTGGCAATGAGTTTCTTAGGAATTGGTACTTCATGGATCGCCATGGCATTTGCAATCTTCATCAATGAAATCAAATGCAAACCATTTAGAAGAATAATTCAGACATTAACTACAATTCCAAACTTCATTAGCTGGGTTTTAGTTTATGCCGTAGCATTTGCAATGTTTTCAACAGAAGGTTTTATCAACAGTATCGTAGGTGGAACAACAAACTACTTAATGAACGGAAGCCATATCTGGCTTAAGATGCTAGCTTGGGGCTTATGGAAAGGTACAGGCTGGAGCGCAATTATTTACATAGCTGCTATTTCCGGTATTGATCAGCAATTATATGAAGCTGCAACCGTTGATGGTGCAGGAAGATTCCAAAGGATGAGACATATTACCCTTCCAGGATTAGTTCCTACCTATTGTGTATTACTTTTATTAGCAGTTGCTGGTATCTTAAGCAATGGTATGGATCAGTACTTAGTATTTGAAAATCCTCGTAACCAAGACACAATTCAAGTACTTGATCTATATGTTTACAAATTAGGTATTCAAAATGGTCGTATTCCATTATCTACATTGATAGGTATGGTGAAATCTATAGTCAGTGTCGTATTACTATTTGGTGCGAACAAGATTTCTAAAGTTGTTCGTGGCGAAAGTATCATATAGGGGGTGGAATGGAATATGGCAAAGAAAGTCAAACAACAGAAAGTGTTTTATCGAAGAAAACCGTCAGATATTATATTTAACATTGTAAACTACGGAGTGTTCGGAATATTTGCAACTGCATGTTTCTTCCCATTTTACTATATCTTCATTAATACAATCAGTAATAATGATTTAGTAAAAAGAGGTGCAATCAAATTAATTCCAAAAGGACTGCAGCTTCAAAACTACTTGGCATTACGTCAGGTTGATGAACTTGGACGAGCATTCCTTGTAACCGTAGGAAGGACGGTGCTTGGTACCGCGCTTATGGTACTTGCATCAGCATTTATCGGTTATATCGTAACCAAACAAGAAATGTGGCATCGTAAGCTATGGTATCGTTTTATGATCATTACTATGTATTTCAATGCAGGTATCATTCCATGGTTTGTTACATTATCTGCATTAAACTTAACCGGTACTTTCTGGGGATATATTATTCCAGGTATTGTAGCACCGTATAACATTATCTTAGTAAAGACGTACATAGAGTCAATTCCGGCAGAGCTGGAAGAAAGTGCTCAAATGGATGGAGCTTCTTATATGACCGTATTTAGAAAAATTATCTGGCCATTAAGCAAGCCAATCTTAGCAACAATCGCAATCTTTGGTGCAGTTGGACATTGGAACTCCTTTACAGATTCCATCATCTTAATGTCATCAACTCCAAAATGGTATACACTACAACATATTTTATACAACTATTTAAATAAGACAACGAATATTCAGGCAATGATGTCAAATCCAGACTTAGTTGCCAGCGGAAATCAGTTAAATGAAAAAGCAATCAAGTATACGGTATCCATGGTATCCATTATCCCAATCTTAATTGTATATCCATTTATGAACCGTTACTTTGAAGAAGGTATTATGTTAGGCGCAGTAAAAGGTTAATGAATGTCTTTTAGCCATGTCATATGGCTTGAGATAAATTAAGGGAACATAAAAAAGGAGGAGATTTAATGTTCAACTTGAGAAAGATTGCTTCGGCAGTAACGTTAGTAGCTGTAACAAGCACAATGATGCTTGGTTGTGCAAAATCAACAGAAACAACAACAACGAATACAACAGAAGCAGCAAAAGCAGATCCAAATTCAACACAACTAGAAGCAGATAATTTACAGGATATTATTCCTAAAGAAACATTACAGTTAGACGTGTATACTCAAACAGCAAATTACAACGGTATGCAGACTGGATGGTTTGCAAAGATTATGAAGGATAAGTTTAATGTTGAATTAAATATTATTAGTGATGGTAATGGTATTTTTGATACATTAATGGAAAAAGACAACTTAGGTGATATCGTTATCTTTGGTGATAACGGTGATAAATATAAACAAGCTGCAACAAGCGGTAAATTATATGACTGGGATGCTCAAAACGAACATCTTTGCTCCCAGTATGCACCATATATTTGGAACCATATGCAGACAGCATTAGAGCAAAACAGAGGAATTACACCAGAAGAAAAGAAGATTTATGGCTATGGCTACAATGTAGCATCTTCTTCTGACTCACATGGTTCTTTCTTCTATCATCCTGATATCCGCTGGGATTTATACGAACAAGTAGGAATGCCAGAAGTAAACACATTAGAAGACTATATTCCAGTATTAAAGAAAATGCAGGAAGCGTGTCCTAAGTCTGACTCTGGAAAGAGCACATATGGTGTATCTTTATTTAAAGACTGGGATGATAACTATGTAATGTATGTTAAAGCTACAGCAGCTTTATATGGCTATGATGAATTTGGTTTTGGCCTTTATGATGTAGATACTCAGACATTCCAAGGCGCTTTAGAAAAAGACGGTATGTATTTAAGATGCTTAAAATTCTATAATAAATTATATCAAGAAGGATTACTTGATCCTGACTCAATGACTCAGACAGCTACTGAAGCTGGTGAAAAATATAAAGATGGTGCTGCATTCTTTGACCTCTTTACATTTAATGGTGCTACAAACTACAATAGTTCAGAACATTTAAATGCAGGTAAAGGTATGTTTGCATTACCAGCAAAAGATTCTAAGACAATCTGCTATGGTAACAGTTTATTAGGTGGTAACAGACAATGGTGTATCGGTGCAAAATGTAAAAACCCTGAATTAGCAATGGCTATTATCAACTACTTAGCAACTCCAGAGGGAACTCTTGTTAACTACAATGGTCCTAAGGGCGTATGCTGGGATTACGATGAAAATGGTGATACATATTTAACTGAGTTAGGTCTTGCATGTAAGAAGAGCTCTAAGACAGAATTAAATAAAGATGGTTACACTGGCCAATATGGTGATGGTACAAACCAAATGAACATTACTTCTTGGAGTATTGATGATACAAACCCAGACTCAAAATCAAAAGAAACATATAACTATTTATACTGGAAATCCTACCTTGCTACAGAGCAGACAGACATCCAAAAGAAATGGCAAGAATGGAATGGCGGATATATCAAATCTGACGAGTTCATTGAACAAAAATGTAAATACACAGTTTCTCCACTTACAGCATATGTAGCAACTGAAAAGAGTGAATCTTTAAAGACAAAATGGGAACAAGTTAAGACATGTATTAGAAAGAATTCTTGGAATGCAATCTTTGCAAAAACTGACGATGAATATAACCAAATTGTTGATAAGATGATTTCAGAAGCAAATGGTTATGGATACGAAGAATGTACGAAATACCAAGAAGGCGAAGCAGAGAAGAGAAAACAATGTGAAGATGCAGTAAAATCAGCAGCAACTACTGATACAACTGCAGCAACAGACAATGCAAGTAAAAAATAATAATTGAATTTTAAGTAAAGAACATGGCAGTGGGGAGACTCACTGCCATGTTGATTTTACAGAAAAAACCAGATATAATGTAAATTATACCAAGTATAATTCGAAAAAGGAGGAATACAAGTGAAACGGTTACTTTCTAGCGTGCTGTTGCTTAGTACACTAGTTTGTTCTTTGATTTCTTGTAGCAGTCAAGTAGATACCAGCACACCAGAGCCTATAACATTTGTATTCTATAATGCAGATGGTGTTGAGGAAACATGGAGTGATCCAGTAGCAAAAGAAATTACAAGAAAGACGGGAGTAACTCTTGATGTGGATTATCCTGTAAATAGTGATGAGAAAAGAGTCAAGCTTATGATTGCTTCAGGAGAATACCCGGATTTCGTTTTTGCAAAAGGAGAAAGTCAAAGCCTGATTGAAGCAAGAGCATTTATTGATCTGACAGAGTTAATTGAACAATATGGACCCAATATTAAGAAATTATATGGGGATGAATTTGACAAATTAAAGTATAGCAAGGAAGACCCTAGTATTTATCAGCTTTCTAGTTCACAAGTAGGAGGCGAGGTAATATCGAGCTCAGGAACAGCACAGCTGCAATGGGCTGTTTTAAAAGAAAATCAATATGTAATTCCAAGGACTTTATATATGTATGAAAAGGCAATTAAGACATATATGCAGAAGTACCAGACCATTAATGGGAAGGATACAATCGGAATATCTTTATGCTGTTCTGATTGGCATTGGTATACCACATTATCTAATCCTGCAGGTTTTATAGCAAATGGTTCTCCTGATAATGGACAATGGATTATAGAGGATAGTACATACACAGCGAATTACAAGACCTCATATGAGGGGCAAAAAGAATATTTTAAATGGTTAAACCAGATGTATGATGAGGGAATTTTAGACCCCGAGTTTGCAACGCAGACAAATGAGGAGTACCTTGAGAAAATTGCAGAAGGAAGGGTACTTGGCATTATGGATGCAGATTGGAACTACGAAAAAGCACTTGCATCCTTAAAGGCAAGCAACCAGTATGAACGTACCTATGCAGGGCTTCCGGTGACGATGAATGAGACAATAAAGTGTTCATGGCTAATGAATCAAGGACTTAGTGTAGGATGGGGGATTGGAATAACGAAAGCTTGTAAAGATCCTGTTCGTGCAATTAAATTCATAGACTATCTGTGTTCTGAAGAGGGACAAATTCTTCTTAATTGGGGCTTGGAAGGTGTTAATTATTTTGTTGATGAGGAAGGAAAGCGATACCGCACCGAAGAAGAGATCAAGAATTATAATGAAGATACTGGTTATAAAGAGAAAACAGGCATAGAAAAGCACAGATATCCATTTCCAAGCTATGGTGATCATGTGTTAGATTCTACAGGAAATCCCTATACTCTGGCCACCAGCATGTTACTTGATGAAGAGTATGATGAGGAGCAGAGGGCAGGACTAAAGGCATGGAATGTGAGAAATCTGATAGATATCTTTCCTAGTAATGATGAGTTTGCAACACAGGAATATTCTCCCGTCTGGACAGATACCTTGCCAAAGGAAATTAAGAATATACAAGACAGACTGGATAAGATTTCTTGGAAAGGACTGATTGACTGTATTATTTGCAGTCCGGAGCAGTTTGAAGAGGAATGGAGTAAGCTGCAGTCAGACTTAGATGAGGCAGGAAGAGAGAAGGCAGAGCAAATGCTCACGGAATACATAAGGGAAGAGGGAAAAAAATAATTCTTAGGAGGAAACGGAATGAAATTTTTTAGTGTCGACGGAAAATTATTTACTAGTTTTAATAAGATGTTGGATATTATGTACTTAAATATTTTATGGATTTTATTTAGCTTGCCAATCATTACAATCGGAGCTTCCACTACAGCTGCATTTCAGCTGGCAATGAAGATGGTGAATGATGAAGAGGGCTATATAGGAAGAAGTTTCGTAAAGGCATTTAAGGAAAACTTTAAACAGTCCACCATTGTATGGATAATCATGGCGTTACTTGGGGAAGTTTTATATATAAATTATCAATTGTTAGGTAATTTGAAAAGTGCACCTACCATACTGTATGTAGTAACCATAATTGCTACATTTTTATACATAATCGTATTTATTGCAGTGTTTCCTCTAATTGCACGTTATGAAAATACACTGAAACAGACGCTGATTAATTCCTATATGATAACGGTACGTCATTTGGGACATACAGTGGGAATGTTAATACTGCTTTCAATTTTTGGATTTTTCTATATTATTTCCAATATTACGCTGATCTTTGGAAGCTTTATTATTCCAGGATTGTTAATTTATATTGCAAGTTCTTGCTACTTGAAAATCTTTCAAAAGGTAGAAGGCGCCAGAGAGGCAACAATACAAGCAAAAAAAGAGCTTGAAGAGGAAAAAAAGGCACGAATTATGTAGTTTCAACTTAAGAAATATCGGTTTATAGTGCGTTTCATTGACACTAATGGATTAATTTGATAATATAAACAATCAGAAGGAAAGGAGTTTTAAAATGCCAAAGTTAAATGAAAATTATTTGAATTTAAAAGAAAGCTATTTATTTGCAGAAATCGCACATAGAGTAGATGCATTTACAAAAGAAAATCCTGATAAGAAAGTCATTCGTTTAGGAATTGGAGATGTTACATTACCACTAGGTGAGAAAGTAATTACAGCATTACATAATGGTGTGGACTGCATGGCCAATCCTGAAACATTCAAAGGATACGGTCCTGAAAAAGGCTATGAAATGGTTCGTACCGCAGTAGTAGATTACTATGAAAGAAATGGTGTTTCTATCGATGCGGATGAAGTATTTATTTCCGATGGAGCAAAAAGTGATACAGGTAATATTACTGAATTATTCGACAAGGATAATGTGATCCTTGTTCCAGATCCAGTATACCCTGTTTATGTTGATACAAATATTATGGATGGTAAGAACGTTACTTATATTAATGCAAATGCAGACAACAATTTCTTACCAATGCCAGACCCTAACCAACATGTAGATGTAATCTATATGTGTTCTCCTAATAATCCAACTGGAGCAGCTTATAACCATGAGCAGCTAAAAGTATGGGTTGAGTATGCATTAGCAAATGATGCAGTAATCCTTTATGATTCTGCATATGAATGCTTTATTACAGATCCTACATTACCACGTAGTATCTTTGCCATTGAAGGTGCAAAGGAATGTGCAATTGAGTTCTGCTCTCTTTCTAAGACAGCAGGATTTACAGGAACTCGCTGTGGATACACAATTGTGCCAAAGGATCTTAAGTTTACAGCAAGTACAGGAGCAGAGATGTCCTTAAATGCTATGTGGACTCGTAGACAGACTACAAAATTCAACGGCGTTTCTTACATTGTTCAAGAAGGTGCAGCAGCAGCATTCTCTGAAGAAGGTATGAAGGAATGTAAAGAGAATATTCGTTACTACCAAGAAAATGCAAAAATTATTGCAGACTGCTTAGCGAAGAAAGGAATTCGTTATTTCGGCGGAATTAACTCACCATATATCTGGTTTGAGTGTCCAAATGAGATGGAATCTTGGGCGTTCTTTGATTATCTGTTAAATAATGCTTACGTTGTTGGTACTCCAGGTGCTGGTTTCGGTAATAATGGAAAGAACTATTTCCGTTTAACTGGATTTGGTAACCGTGAAAATACAATTGAAGCAATGAAGAGATTTGATGAACTATTCTAAATAAATGACTCCTACGTTATAGATTGAAGTAAGGCATGTAACCTTGTACTTTGATTTATGACATAGGAGTTTTTGTTTATTTATAGGAATTATGCTGTACTTACCAATCAGTCAGGGGCTTTTCTCTCAGGTAATTATTCAGAAACGTGAAAAGTGACATAGAAAAGAAGAAAATTGTTCAAAAACATATGCATGATTTCCTAAGAACACAGAGGAAACAAAGGTAAAGCTAAAAAATGTACAAATATAGAATGAATAATTAGGTAAATATAAAAGACTTTTTTGTATTTATACTTATGTAACTTCACAGAAATAGTCAAAGAATTCAACAAACGTGAAATTAAAGCTTGAATTTGTCATTTTAAACTGATAAATTTGGTGTAAATAGTATGCTTTAATGAAATCACACATTTATAAACATAGGTCACGATGACGGAGTGACAAAAAGCAGCTAGAATACTTTAAGTGTTTTCTATAAGGATTACAAGGGTATAAAAAATCATCGCACAAATATGACGTTAGTCATTAGAGAATGGAGTTTTTGTTTGGAGTTTAGAATTTCTGTTTCAAAAGGAGCTGGGAATAGAAAGAATTTTGACAGCTTATTATTATAATTTCAGTTCTGTTACAATAGGAAATAAATCTTTGCTAATCATTCAAAAAACATATCATAATAGGCATTGCGTTTTAGAAAAAGGGTGTGCTGAAAAGAAGCTATTATCTACAATTTTATTATGTAGATGATAGCTTCTTTTTTTTCCTAAATTATGTATAATAGCCTGTTGAATTGCAAACAACTAAGTATGTTAATTTTATATTTCTAGCAGTTTAATTATAAAAATTAGAAAGCGAGGAAAGACCAATGCAATTTTTTAATCAGACAGCATTATCAGGAAAAAATAACAAACGATTACATTCTTCCACACCAACCAATAATGAGCGAACAGCTGCTTGGACAGATGAAGCAAGAGAAATTGAGAACAGTCAAGTTAAGATACCAGCCACTTCTTGTGTAGAAGAAGCAAAAGACTGGGTTGATAACGGTAGCAGATTATAGGGAGGCAGAAAGAATGGGAAAAGTTACAATGACAGTAGATGGAAACACTGCTGCAGCTTATGTCGCATATGCGTATACAGAAGTTGCAGCAATATTTCCAATTACTCCATCATCACCAATGGCAGAGACCGTTGATGAGTGGGCAGCACATGGACAGAAAAACGTATTCGGTGAAGTAGTTGATGTTGTAGAAATGCAATCTGAAGCAGGTGCAGCAGGTGCATTTCATGGTTCGTTGCAAGGCGGTGCATTAACAACAACATTTACAGCATCTCAAGGATTACTTTTGATGATTCCTAATATGTATAAATGTGCTGGTGAATTATTACCTGGTGTATTCCATGTCAGTGCACGTTCATTAGCAGCCAATGCATTAAATATCTTTGGTGATCATCAGGATGTTATGGCAGCAAGACAGACAGGTTGTGTTATGCTTGCTTCTGACTCTGTACAAGAAGTAATGGATTTTGCTCCAGTAGCACATTTAGCAGCAATTAAAGGAAGACTTCCATTTGTTCATTTCTTCGATGGATTTAGAACTTCTCATGAAATTCAAAAAGTAGAAGCGTTAGAGTATAGCGATTATGCGTCATTGATTGATAAGGAAGCATTAGAGAAATTTAGAGAAAATGCATTATCACCTAATCATCCTGTAACACGTGGTACAGCACAAAATCCGGATATTTACTTCCAGACAAGAGAGTGCTGTAATCCATTTTATGATAATATTGTTCCAGTAGTAGAAGAATATCTTCAAAAGGTAGGTAATTTAACAGGACGTAAATACGGATTATTTGATTACTATGGTGCAGAAGATGCAGAAAACGTTATTATTGCAATGGGTTCTGTAAATGAGACGATTGAAGAAGCAATTGATTATCTCAATGGAAAAGGTGAAAAAGTCGGACTTGTAAAAGTACATCTATATCGTCCATTTTCAGTATCTCATTTTATGGCATGTATGCCTAAGACTGTTAAGAGAATCGCAGTTTTAGATAGAACAAAAGAGCCAGGTGCCATTGGAGAACCATTATATGTTGATGTATGTACAGCATTTGAAAGTCAGCAAATGAGTCCATTAATCGTTGGCGGACGATATGGTTTAGGATCTAAAGATACAGATCCTAATGAGATTATTAAAGTATATGAAAATCTAAAACAGGCACAGCCTAAAAATCATTTCACAGTCGGTATCAATGATGATGTAACAAATACATCATTAAACGATAAAAATTCATGCTTTGAACAGACAAATGACATCAAGTCATGTAAGATCTGGGGACTTGGTTCCGATGGTACCGTTGGTGCAAATAAACAGGCAATTAAGATTATCGGTAATGAATCAGACCTTAAGGTACAAGCTTACTTTGAATATGACTCTAAGAAATCCGGTGGTATTACAATTTCCCATTTGCGATTTGGAAAAGGAAAAATTCGTTCCACTTATTTAGTTCAGGATGCGGATTATATTGCTTGTCACAACCAGTCATATGTTCATAATTATAATATGGTAGGTGACTTAAAACAGAATGGTATCTTTGTACTGAACTGTCAGTGGTCAAAAGAAGAATTAGATCAAAAACTTCCAGGTAGAATGAAACGAGAATTAGCAGAGAAAAATGCGAAATTCTATATTATAAATGCGGTTAAGATAGCTGAAGAAATTGGCCTTGGTAATCGTATCAATATGATTATGCAAAGTGCATTCTTTAAATTAATTGATGTCCTTCCAGAAGAAATTTTTGTAAACAGCTTAAAGACTACGATTGCAAAAATGTATGGCAAAAAGGGTGAAAAAGTTGTTTCCATGAACCAGGAAGCTGTTGATAAAGGTATGTCCTTAATCGAACAAGTAGAGATTCCTGCATCATGGTCACAGGCAGAAAACCAAGCTTGTGATTGCCATAAAGATGTAAAAGAGCCAGAATTCATTCAAAATGTAGTTCGTGTAATGGAACACATGAAAGGAGATTCTTTACCAGTCAGTGCCTTTAATGGAAGAGAAGATGGTACATTCCCTAATGGTATTTCTGCATATGAGAAGCGCGGTATTGGTGTTAACATTCCAGAATGGATCGTAGATAACTGTATCCAATGTAACCAGTGTGCATTGATTTGTCCTCATGCTTGTATCCGTCCATTCTTATTAGATGAAGAAGAACAAGCATCAAAACCTGAAACATTTGTAACAAAGAAAGCAGTAGGAAAAGGCTTAGAAGGCTTACAATATAGAATGCAAGTCAGTCCAATGGATTGTACTGGATGTGGTAACTGTGCAGACATCTGTCCTGCAAAAGAAAAGGCACTTGTCATGAAGAAGCTACACACTCAGGTTCCACCAGAAGTTCAAAACTGGGCATATGGTGTAGAAAAAGTAAAAGCAAAACCAGACAAGGCAACTGCTCATACTGTAAAAGACAGTCAATTCAAACAGCCATTAATCGAGTTCTCAGGAGCTTGTGCAGGATGTGGCGAGACACCATATATCAAGTTAGTCACTCAATTATTTGGTGATCGAATGATGATTGCCAATGCAACAGGATGTTCCTCTATCTGGGCAGCCAGTGCACCAAGTACAGCTTATACCATTAACCATGAAGGAAAAGGTCCAGCTTGGGCAAACTCTTTATTCGAAGACAATGCAGAGTATGGTTTTGGTATGTATCTTGCAGTTAAGCATATGAGAAATAAGATTAAGCAGTTAATGGAAGAATTAATCTCTATGCATATTGATGAAAATCTGAAAGAGTTATTATTAGATTGGATTCAATATAAAGAAGATGGAAAAGTATCCAAAGAAGTCAGTGAAAAAGTAATGAATTATCTGAATGAATATCAATGTCAGGATGAAGCAATCAAAGCAAAAATCCAAGAACTATTTGAATACAAAGATTACTTTGTAAAACGTTCTCAATGGATCCTTGGTGGCGATGGATGGGCATACGATATTGGATTTGGTGGACTTGACCAAGTTATGTCATCTGGCGAAGATGTCAATATCTTAGTATTTGATACTGAAATTTATTCCAATACAGGCGGCCAGGCATCAAAATCTACTCCAACTGCAGCCATTGCAAAATTCGCTGCATCCGGTAAGAGATGTGGTAAGAAAGACCTTGGACGTATGATGATGACTTATGGAAATGTCTATGTTGCACAGGTTGGTATTAATGCCGATAATAACCAGTTACTAAAAGCAGTTGAAGAGGCAGAAAGCTATCATGGACCATCCATTATCATTGCATATGCTCCTTGTATCAGCCATGGTATGAAAGAGGGTATGGGACGAAGCATGGATACCATTAAGCAGGCAGTAAAATGTGGTTATTGGCATCTATATCGCTACAATCCAGAGCTTCGTAAAGAAGGAAAAAATCCATTTAAGTTAGATTCTAAAGCTCCAACAGAAAGTTTCAGAGACTTCATCATGAAACAGGTTCGTTACAGCGCACTACAGAAACAATTCCCAGAACAGGCAGAAGAGTTGTTTGCACGTGCAGAAATTCAAGCACAAGAACGTTATGAGACGTACCAAATCCTTAATGATATGAAGTTTGGACAAGAATAAATTAAGAATAAAAGCAGCTAAGAAAGCAGTATCGCAATCTTAGCTGCTTTTTGCTATAATGTTGGTACAATGAACCTAGAGGAGAATTTAGATGAAAATTGTAAATTTAGAAAAGGATTGTTTAGGAATTGATGTCGATTTTACTGCATTAGAACAACTTGGGGAAGTAACAAGTTATGGTGCAACGAAATATGAAGATATTAGTGAACGATTAAAAGATGCAGAGATTGCATTGATTAATCGTTGCAGGATGGAGGAAGCGACATTAAAGAATTGTAAGAACTTAAAGTTAGTTTGTATCATGGGAACGGGAGTGGATATGGTAGACCAGGAATATATGAAGTCACGTAATATCTTAGTTGCCAATGTACGCAATTATTCTACATATTCAGTTACCCAGCACACATTTGCAATATTATTCTATGTATTAGAGCACCTTCGTTTCTTTGATGATTATGTAAAACAGGAAAACTATGTACAAGGGAGATTACAGGATTATCAAGCGAGCAGACAGTTTACCCAGCTTGCAGGAAAGACTTATGGAATTTGCGGACTTGGCGCAATTGGAAGACAGGTGGCTGCAGTAGCAACTGCATTTGGTGCTCATGTAATCTACTATTCTACTAGTGGAAAAAATAACTGTAGTGAGTATGAACAGGTAAGTTTTGAACAGCTGCTCACACGTTCTGATATTGTTAGTATTCATGCACCATTAACTGAGCGTTCAAGAGGCATTTTTGATGAAGAAGCATTTAAAACTATGAAAGCTACAGCAATCCTTGTGAATACAGGGAGAGGAGCCATCGTAAACGAAGAGGCATTGGCAAAGGCATTAGAAACAAAACAAATTCGCGGAGCTGCGATAGATGTATTATGTGATGAACCAATGAAGGCAGACAGTCCATTGTTGAAGATAAAAGACTCGGATCGATTAGTGATCACGCCTCATATTGCATGGGCGGCAAGAGAGGCGCGACAATTAGTAATCGATGAAATGGGTGAAAATATTATAGCATTCCAAGCAGGTGGTGCCCGAAATATTATTTGGGAATAGTGAGTAGTTACATACTTTTAAGCTTATAGTTCTTTGCCTGTTTTTCAAACATTTTAGCATACTGGCCATTGAGAGCCATTAGTTCTGCATGAGTACCCTGTTCGATAATTTGTCCATGTTCAAACATATAGATGCGGTCGGCATCTCTTGTAGTGGAAAGGCGATGGGAGATAAATATAATAGAGGAATGTTTGCAAAGTTCCATTATATTGGTATTTAGAGTATATTCTGCAATAGGATCGAGAGCACTGCTTGGCTCATCTAATATTGCCAGCGATAAATTGGTCGTCTTAGCAAATAACCTTGCTATGGCGACCTTTTGTGATTCCCCACCTGATAATAAGGAACCATTTTCACTAAACTCTCTTGTGAGTTCTGTATGTATGCCATGATCTAATTTCTTTAGCTTACTAGAAAAGTCTGCTAATTCTAATGCTTTTAGTACCGTCTCCTCATCTTCTTTTTTGTATTCTCTCATTAATACATTTTCAGCAAGGGTGGCAGCATAGATTTGATAATCTTGAAAGACTGCTCCAATTTTATCTCGATATTGGGCCGTATTAAAGTCATTAATGTTATGACGGCCATACAAAATCTCGCCAGAAGTAGGATTATAAAGGTGCATAAGAAGCTTAACGAAGGTTGTCTTTCCGGCACCATTTTCCCCTACAATAGCAATTTTTTCACCAGGCTTAATAGAAAGAGAGATGTCATGGAGGCTGTCATGGTCAGAACCATCATAACGATAAGTCAGATGATTAATTTCTAAAGGCTGTAATGTACCGGGGATGTCAGCAGTTCCCTGGGCTTCTTCAATGTTAACCTTATAGTCTACAAATTTTCGGAAACGATCTGCATAGAGTCCAACTCGCTGAAAATATACAAGGGCATAGTTAGTACCATCCAGATGGTTACGAATGGTATTGGCAGCGTTATTTAAGGAGGCAACATCACCAAGGGCAATGGACAGCTTTACCAAAGCCAAGTAACCAAGATACATAGGCAGACAAAAATAAGATAAGAAAGTAAATACAACAATCCAGTTGATTAATGAAAAAATAGCAATCTTTATACCGTATTTTCTTGCAGCAGCCTGTTCTTCCTTAATTGCATCTTCAAATTGTTTATGTAGTGGAATATAGATATCGGTGAGTTTGATTTCCTTTGCATACTCCGGCTGATAAAAGACACGTCTAGAGTAATCGGACTTTCTTCTAATTTTCTTTTGCTGAATTTCAAATTCATACTCTAGTTTGGTAATTGTAAAGCGGGTAATGATATTTACAATAAACCCAAGTACGGGAAAGATCGCCACCATTGGATTGATTGTGCTGATAAATACGCTGGCAGTTACGATAGAAAGTGCATTGCCAATTAGGTAGGTGACACATCCAATTGCTTGTTGCAGCATTTGTTCACACTGTGAGGTGGCAATTACAAAATCGTCAAAATATTCCTTATGGTCATAGCAAATTAAATCAATCTTAGAGGTCTTCTCAAGCAGTTCCTGCTGAACCCGTCCAGTAAAGTCAATTAGACGAATGTTATTTACGTGAGTCAGGCACTGCGTAAGAAGTTCTGCCAGAGTTGCAAGCATGGTTCCGATAATGATATAAATGATCAGATCTTTTATTGGTGTATTATTGTAGAGGCGATCAATAATTCCTTTTAAAATGACTGTATCAAATAATGTGTTCATCACAAATCCGACACAGACAATTAAAAAATAACAAAGCATAAAAAATCTATCCAGACGGACGGCATAGCGAATCATAAAGAATGTATTGTTAATAATCTGCCGTAATGGAAGCTTCTCTTCTTTTTTTATTGATTTAGACATTTATTCTGCCTCCTTTTCTAATAAAGTGGTATCCTGATAATTTTTTGCCTGCAGGGTAAACATTTGCTCATATGTCCCATGAAGCGCCATAAGCTCTTCATGAGTACCTGCTTCTGAAATGGTACCATGTTCAAGAAGGTAGATCTTATCAGCAACACGCGCAGAAGAAAGACGATGGGAAATAAATACGACAGTCTTATCTTCGGATACAGCCAGCATATTTTTATACATATTGTATTCGGCAATAGGATCAAGGGCGCTAGAAGGCTCATCAAGGATGACTACGTCAGGGTTTTTAGCAAATACTCTGGCAATGGCAATCTTTTGTGTCTGTCCGCCGGAAAATACAATGCCGTTTTCATCAAATTCTTTAGTTACGATGGTATCTATTCCATTTGAAAGAGTTGCCAGTGTATCGCCAAATTGTGCTTTTTCCAAAGCCTCAACGACAAGAGCACGTTCTTCTTTGTTTTTTGGCGAACGTAACAGTACATTTTCACATAAAGGCAGGGCGAAAATCTGCAAGTCTTGAAATACTGTACCAAATAAGTTTAAGTATTCTTTTTCGTCATAATCATTAATGTTTCTGCCACCTACTAAAATTTCCCCATCAGTTACTTTATATAAACGCATAAGCAGCTTGACTAAAGTTGTTTTACCAGCACCATTATGACCCACTAAAGCGATACGTTGTCCTTTATGTATGGTCAATGATAAATTCTTAATGGTAGGAGCGCTTGCTCCCTCATAGGTAAAGGTTACATTACGAAATTCAATGGTATCCATATTGGTGATAGGTGCTTTTTTTCCAGTATTTGATTGGATGTAAAGTACAGTTTGTGTGGAGGAACCGTCCAGAAAATCTCTTAAGTTTTGAATATAAAGATCATGTTTCTTTAAAAGCAGTGCACGCTGAATACCCTCATATATAACATAGGATGCTTCGGCAATTGCAGTAGCCATGGCAACATAAGAGGCAATACTTGCCCCAGTATGGCTTTTTACTCGAAAGGCCATATAGCAAAAGCAGCCAGTAAAGACAAATGCAAAGTATAAAAAGCATTCGATAGCTTCAAAAAAAACGATGGATTTATTATATTGCTTCCCGGTTTTATAACGTGCGGTGAAACCATCTTTATGATGCTTTAGTAAAATGGACCGGATTGGATACAGACGGATTTCACTTGCATATTTCTTTTCATAAAAGACACGTTTACAATATTCCGTAACACGTTTATTTCTAGTAGTGACTTTATCTAATTCATAAATACGATCCATTTTTCGCTTTCCAATAAAAAGATTTCCTAATATTCCTGGAATAATAAAGAGGATAAGGATTGGATCCACGCTTGCAATAATTCCTAGGATAGCAATTGCCTGAACCAGATATGCAATGGAATAAGTAAGGTCCTCTAAAGTATCTAATGCTCTTGTATAAGTTTCATCAAAGGCTCTTGTGAATTTGTCATAAAAATCAGGACGTTCAAATTCTACCAAGTCTAGCTGCCTGCTTCGATTGATGATCTTATCAAATATGGATTTATAGATTATTGGGTTATGTAGTTTCTGGTAGTAGGCTAATCCGGCTGAAGTGAAATGAACAATCAGCTGCAGAAGACAGAAGGCAATGACCAGCGTACTTAGTTTAGTAAAGGAAGTTCGTTGTTCAATACATTCATAGATATACTTTGTTAAATAGACGGAAAAGAATGCATCAAAAAGCTGCTCAGAAATATTTTTATACATCATATAACTGACAAGTCCTTTGTCGGCATCCCAGATTAGACCCATCATGTACTTTACGTTATGCAGCGTAGGTACTTTTGGTTTTGGCTTTGTTGACATGAGTTCCTCCTTATTAATCTGCTAGTATAGTTTATCTATACAACATACTCTTTTTTTAAAATAGAAAAGATATCGATATTTACAATGCCGATGCCATCCCAATACATGCCTTGGCGTACGGTTCCCTCATATGTGAAACGGTTGCGCAGAAGAACGCGCTTTGATTTTATGTTTTCAGAAACAATTAGAGCTTGTACGCGATTAATATCTGCAGTACAAAATAGAAAATCCAGTGCTAGATGAACTGCACGTGTAGCATATCCTTTTCCCCAATAGGACTCATTTAGCATGTATCCAATGGTAACCATGTCAACGGATTTGTTAAAGTCAAAAAGCTCGATTAAGCCAATCATTTTTTGATGTGCATTTTTCTGATAAATTCCCCAATAAATAGCCTTTTTATGGTTGAAATCCCGGTCAAATTGTGTAATCATATTATAGACGACAGCTTTATTCTTTTTAGCGCTTGAGGAACTATATTTGTATAGGGTTTCATTGCTACATAAATCATACATATCATTAAGATCTAAAGCAGTAATTTTACTTAATACTAACTCATCCGATTGAATTTCAGGAAAATGACTAAATAGCTTAGCCTCATTCATATACAACCTCCTAATGAAATAATAATGTGTATCTTAACATAGCATTTTTTCTAATCGAGGTAATATAGAAGAACGTTTAGTGTCCTGATTTCTTACTTTTTATTATAATAGTAATTTTGAATAAAGCAAACATTATAGTAAAATTTACCCAATTTATACTTACCATGTATTGCATAATATAAACTGGAAAAATTCTGCTATAATTAGCAATGTGTCACTAAAAAAGCTTGCTAATTGCATGAGAAGCGATATGTAAGCAAAAAACAGAAAAGATGGAGAATAAGTATGTTAAAGAAAGTTTTACAAAAGAGCATTTTATGCCTTATGGTCCCATTTTTAATGTGTATTAGCGTTTATACGCCAACAGTAGAAGCAGCTGTAGACACTACTAAAATTGATGCCTCCGATTATGCAAAAGTCGGAATTACAAAGGTTGATAAGCTAAATGTCAGACAATCGCCTAATACGAGTAGTAAGATTGTCGGTAAGTTAGTCAAAGGAAATGCCGTAGTAATTAAGTCAAAAAGCGGAAATTGGGCAAAAGTTACATCTGGTAATGTAAGTGGTTATGTATGCACTGATTATTTAGCAATTGGAAAAGCAGGATATTCCTACTATGACAAATATGCTACAGAATACGTAAAAGTAACGACGACAACATTACGTGTCAGAAAGAGTAACAGTACGAAATCCTCGATTTTAACAAATGTTAAAAGAGGACAATCGTTCAAAGTACTTAGCACAAAAAAAGATTGGGCCAAGATTAAGGCAAATGGAAAGACTGGCTGGGTATCCATGGATTATGTTAAAGTAACGTATAAGTTTAGCTATGCGACGAAAGTTGGAACTTCTACAGCTACTCCAAGTCCTACGACGAAACCAACAGCTACACCAACGCCGACTCAAAAGCCAAGTAGCTCAACGACTAGTTCATCTGCGACAGGAGCAAAAGTTGCAGCATATGCAAAACGATTTGTTGGAAATCCATATGTGTATGGTGGAACAAGCTTAACAAAAGGTGCAGACTGTTCTGGATTTGTACAATCTGTGTACAAGAATTTTGGAATTTCTCTTCCAAGAACATCAAGAAGTCAAGCTACATCTGGTGTAAAAGTTAGTACAAGTAATTTACAGCCAGGGGATATTATATTCTACGCAAACAATGGAACGGTAAATCACTGTGGTATTTATATTGGAGGCGGACAAATCGTACATGCGAGCAGTCCTTCTACTGGAATAAGAATATCAAATTATACCTACCGTTCAGTATATACAGTAAGAAGAATTTTATAAGAGCATAAAAAGGACTATCGAAGTAAGTTTCGATAGTCCTTTTTTTCATTGTCTCAGACAAGTGTATGCATAGTCCTGATTTGATTATTTAAAATGCGTTCCAGTCTTTCCACGAACAGCAGCTTTTGCCTGAGAAAGAGCTGCAATGATTGCATTGTGCTTTGGATCTACAGAAACAAAGCTTGCAGCAGCCTGTACTTTTGGAAGCATAGAGCCAGAAGTAAAGTGTCCTTCATTAATTAAGACTTGAGTTTCATCAAGTGTAAGTGCATCAAGTGGCTCCTCATTTGAAGTATTAAAGTTTTTGCAGACTTTGTCTACTCCAGTAAGGAAGAGTAATGTATCAGCATCAAGCAATTCAGCTAATTTTTCACTTGCTAAGTCTTTTTCAATAATAGCGCTGGCACCTTTTAATTTGGCACCTTGCTGTAAAACTGGAATTCCACCACCACCGCAAGCAATTACAATCTGGTTGGCATCAAGAAGTGCCTTGATTGCATCTAGTTCATAGATATCAATTGGCTTTGGAGAAGCAATGACTCTGCGATATCCTTTTTCTTCTTTTACAACATAGTTGCCTTTCTTTTCTTCCTCTTTGGCTTCTTCTTCTGTCATATAGCGGCCAATTACCTTTGTTGGCTTATGGAAGGCTTCATCAAAAGGTTCTACACGAACCTGGGTAATGATTGTAGAAACTTGCTTATAAATGCCACGGTTTAGCAATTCAGTACGAATTGCATTTTGTAAATCAAAACCTATGTATCCTTGACTCATTGCACTGCATAATGACATTGGGGCAACTGTATAGCTGTCATCTAGTCTAGAAAACTCGGTCATTGCGGTATGTATCATTCCAACTTGCGGAGCATTACTATGTGTAATTACAATTCTATATTTCTCTTCTACAAGATCAGCAATTGCTTTCGCAGCTACTTTTACATTGGCTTGTTGCTCAGGGAATGTAGTACCGAATGCACTATGTCCAAGTGCGACAACAATCGTTTTATTTTCCATATAAATACCTCGCTTATTTTAGTATTACTTCAATTATAGTATACAAAAGAGACAAGTCAAGAAAAACAAAAATCAGATAATCGAAAGAAGAAAAATCATGTCGTAATATTATATAAGTATTATATATTTTTATAGTGGTTTTGTTTTATTGACAATGACTTTCCTTTAATATATAACTAATAAGGGGTTGAAATCCTAAAAAACGTAGTGAAAAACTATGAAATTTATACATAGATATAAATTCTGATTATAGAAAGGTTCTAGGGAGGGTAATATGGATTATCAAAAAATACAACAAAGCTTATTAGGGAAAAGTAAGTTGAACATATACAAAGACTTTAAAAAGATGGTAGAAAAGTATCAGTTAATTGTGGAGAAAGATGTTGTCGCAGTTGAAATATCGGCAGATAAGAATAGTTTAGTACTACTTTCTTGTCTATATGAATTTTGTAAAGAGAATAATCATGCATTTGAATTAAAATATTTTTTAGTAAAAAATGCAGAGGGAATTTCTAAACAAGTACAAGACATTATCAATACATTTGAGATTAAAGAGTATGTGGTCTTAGATCAAGAAAACGAAGATATGGTTTACGTAACAATGCAAGAACAAGGCTGTACAAAGATTGCGTTACCAAATAACTATAACGATATCATCAACTCTACATTTATGACATTAATGCAAAGAAAAGAAGCGGCACAAATTCAGCCAAAGCGTAGTTCGAATCATGTTACGCAGCTTCAGTTTATTCGACCACTTTGCATTATTGAGGATGCTTCAATGATCAAATGGTTAAAAAGCATTGATGTTGAGGTTATTGAAGAGTTAACATTATTATCAAGACTTGCTTTTGTGGAAGAGGATGTTGTATATGCACAAAAGGGTCAGAATGCCAAATATGAATTTTCTATTTACGAAAGAGTTTAAATTAATAGGAGAGGCTGCATAAATTGCAGCTTCTCTTTTTTTTACTCTATAGGAAAATTCTCTCCGAGTCCTTCCCTATAGAGTAAAAAAGGCTTTCGAAAAACAGAAAGCCAGATTGCACACTCACCTGCATTACGACTTTTTATTTCTATGTTTAGATGGAAATTGCTTCATAAACAAAAAAATGGTAATATTATTAGATACAAAAGAATTGTAAAATAATCTCGAATGGAAGGAAATAAAACAAGAATGATGAAAAAGCGCTTGTATCGCATTGTTTCAATGCTATTGGTGTTTGTATTTCTTTTGACAGGATGTTCTACAAATAAAAAACAGTCAAACGAACAACAGAGTGAAGAGGAGAGCACATCAGCTCCTAATTTAGATGCGACTGAAATAGAGCAGAAGGTGGAAATTAAGGGAACACCACTTAATGAGAATAAAAGTGTTTATGCAATAGACGAGTGGATTGATAAAAAAGGATATACGGTAGATACCTTATATTTTTACGATGATCAGACATTACTCGTTGTTTTGAAAGATGTAAAGAGTAAATCCTATGTATATTATTATGATATTGAAGCTGGCGTACTGACTGGAGGGACAAAGATTGACCATGAGGCATATATGGATCAGGCCCTTTTTTGTGACAATGGACAGATTTTATTAGGGACATCAGTTGCAAATACATTTTATTATTTAGATGAGGAATTAAACTTAGTCTTTGAGTCAAGTGAGCTTAAGGAAGGATATTCTTCAATGGCTGGCAGTAAAGATGGAACCTATTTTTATTATTTAGATTCTAAAGATAAGGACTTATATCAATATACCCTTGAGACACATCAGTCCAATCTGATAATGAAACTAGATAAGTCTTATGAAAATATATCAATCCAGCAAGTGACTGCAAATAATAAGTATATTGTAGGGTCATATTCAGACAGTAAGGGAAATCTAGAAACATGTCTGATTAACCCCAATAATAAGACAATTACTGCAATGGATGGCGTGGGAAGTAATATTGTGACAGGACAGGATAATATTTATCTGATGGACTCAGAAAAAACAAGTGATGGATATGTAGAGTATTTTTCAATTGATAATCCTAGAGTTCTCCATAAATTTTATTTTGATAATAAAGCTGAGGGAATGAACTTTTATATTGATGGAGAAGATGGTAACTTATTATCAATAAAAAACAATATTGATAATAGTGAAGAACCAACACTTCTGATGTTTCAGCTGTATGATTTAAATAAGGGATTGCTGACACGTAGTACATCCATTGGACGAAAAGAATTATTCTCCTATGTTGGATATGAAGAAGAGAATGCCGACCCGGTAAATGATTGGTTCTTCTATTCTCCAAGCTATTATGGATTTAGTCCAAACCATAAAATTGCGTATTTCACGTATTTTATTAATAATAAGACAAGAGTCATGCTTTGGGACATGACAAAAGAGAATGAGCTTGCCATGACTCAATCAGGTACTGCCTTTTATACCGATACGGATATTTCAGAGGAAGATAATGATAAGTATGTGGAGGAGCTAAATAAAAAATACGGAGTTACAATCTATATTCGAAATAATGTAGTTAAGTTTTTCCCGGATTTTGCAGTAAATGCGCTTTATAATGAGGAAACCACAAATGCAGCCTTAAAGGAAGTAGAAAAACTATTAAGTAGGTTTCCAACTGGATTTTTTAAAGATTTAAAATATGGATCGATAAAAGGGTTAGAAATATATTTATGTGGGGCATTGGTACAAGGCAGTGATAACGGGATACAAAGTCCTGGAGGATTTGCGTTGCAGTATAAAGGTAAACAGATGATCGTTATGGATGCCACATATCCGCAAGGTTTGGTTCAGTCGATTTCCCATGAGATCATGCATGCAGTCGACAGCAAGTTAGAATATATGGTGGATCAAGGAAAGGTAGGCAATGGTATTTATACCAAGTGGCTTACATTAAATCCTAAGAAATACGATTATAAATATAGCTATGTTGACAAAGAGGGTGTGGAGTACAACGCATTTAATAATGCATTGTATACGCCTACTGATGAAAAGAGTCTGGATGATGTAAATAATATTTATTTTATCGATTATTATGCAAATACATTTCCAGTAGAAGACCGCGCTCGTATCTTTGAATATTTAATGACGGCTGATAATGAGTTATCTTACGAATTTAACAGCAAGCATTTGAAGAAAAAAGCAGAGCTTCTATGTGAAATGATTCGTGTGGCAATGCCATCAATACCAGATGATGAAGTAATGTATTGGGAAAAATATTTAAAATCAAGTAAGAAATAAGAGGAATAAAACGTCGTCAATCAACTGGGCATTGGCGGCGTTTTATTTTTGTTGATAATAAATTGGAAAATGATATAATGTAATAAAAAGGAAAAAAATGTATTTTATAACAGTGAGAGGATAAGGTATGAGGGAGAAGAATAAAAAAATAGCTTATTACAGTGTAAATTTACAGCACTTAGACCGAGTCGAACAATATTTGAATGAGATGGCCCTTAAAGGCTGGTTTCTATATAAGTACATAGGCAGTCTTTTTTATTTTAAGAAAGGGACCCCAAAAGAGATAAAATACTATGCAGAGGTATTTGAAAAGGAAAAGTGGAACAATACTTCTGAAAATGAAAAGAATTTAGAATTTATAGAAAAATGTAAAAAAGAAGGCTGGACAGTTGTCTATGCCAATTCCAAGTTTCAGGTGTTGTCTACAGAACGGATTAACAGTAAGAGGCCAAAGGTAAAGGCAGAGGCAGTAGTAGAAAGCATATTTAAAAGCTATTATAAAGAGTATTTTTATCTTTTAGTATGTTTGATCTTTATGGCTTGCTGCAATGTATTTACTGAGTTTATGGGAATTGTACATATTCTGACAAGTTTTAGCCAGTTTATTTATGTTATTGCATGGATTGCATTTGCCCTATATTTACTAGCCTATATTTTTGTAAATAGAAAATGGCATAGCAAAGCGAGAATAGCAGCAAAATTAAAGAAGGAGATCCCGGAACATCCAAGGGGAAGGATGGGATATGTTGCCCTAATTACCATATTAGGAATGCTGGGAATTAGTATTATTGGATTTTTTGTAGAAAGCAGAACATTCCACTCAGAAGGGGCATTTACAAGATGCCTGATTTTATTTGTACTGACCGCATTACTGTTATTTAATCAGCTAGTTAGAACGCAAAAGAAGAGATTGCAGATACATATTTTAGGAAGCATAGGAATTGGAGCAATTGCAGCAGTAATCTACCTAATGGCCTATAACTGCTCTACAATATTTACAGAGGTACACAATACAAGTGAATGTGCGTATGAGGTAAATGGGAAGACTGGAACAATTACTAGATTTGAAGATGAAATTCCATTTGATCTAGAAGACTTCGGAATTAAGATCAATTCGGAAACTAAGTATTCTAAATATCATCAAGTAGATGGAGAATTTATTATCAAAAAGGATTATTATTGTGAGGAACCTGCTCTAATTACAGTTGATGATACGAAAAGTAGCGAACCATGTCTTTACTACATTGTATATAAGACAAAAAGTGAATATCTGTATAATCGTGTATTGCAAGAAGAGTGTTATAATGGTGCAGAAGATTATACCTATGATATTATTGAAAATAACAATCTAAAAGCGAAAAAGGTATATGTTAAGAAAATTGATGACAAATTTTACGAATATATCTTTTTGTATGACAATGTAATTGTTGAGGTAAATATCAATTCAAAATTAACGGAAAAACAGTTAGAGAAAGTCGGAGATTTTCAATACTAAAATAATAGAGCTGACTATATTTAAGAGGCTGAATCGCTTTAAGCGGGGCAGCCTCTTAAATATTACAATAGAATTCGAAATTTGTAAGAATTGTAGTTTGTGTATGTTAGATATGTTAAGGTTTTATTAACTGTAATCGTGAAAATATGATAGTGAGAGGGGGAAGAATGTTGGAAGTAGTTGCAGGCTATAATACAGATGTCGGAATACGTAAGAAAATGAACCAAGACAGTATTTGTCTTCAGATGGTAGAGAACGAAGGGTATACCATTACTATGGCCGTTGTCTGTGATGGAATGGGTGGATTAGAGCAAGGAGAAATAGCAAGCGGAACACTAATTCATGAATTTAAGCAGTGGTTTGATCAAAGGCTTCCTCAACTTTGTGAAGCGGGACTATCATTCAATAAGGTAAAAGAAGAGTGGGAAGAGCTTGTATTACAAACAAATGAATTATTAATCGAGTATGGAAGGCAACAAGGAAAGAAGCTTGGGACAACAGTAACAGCTGTATTTATTTCAGATATATATGGTATGTTTGTACTTCATGTAGGAGACTGCAGACTGTATGAACTGAAGCAGTATATCAGACAGATGACAGAGGACCAGACATTTGTAGAATTACAGGTAAAAAAGGGATTAATAACAAGAGAACAAGCAAAAGATGACCCAAGACAGAACATCATTTTACAATGTGTTGGTGATACCAAGCAGATCAATTTAGATATGAAACTATATCCTGTTAAGAGGGATTGTACATATGTACTTTGCTCTGATGGATTCCGTCATAAAATATCAGAAGAGGAAATGTATACATATCTGCGTCCATTAGAACTGTCGACGCAGGATAGCATCGATAAGAATATAAAGGACTTAGTAGAATTATGTAAAGAAAGAAAAGAACAAGATAATATAAGCGTAATTGTAATACGGACGTTATAAAGCTGGGGGAGCGTTATGGCAACAATCGGATCAATTATTGAAAATAAATATGAGGTTTTAAAGTTAATTGGGCAGGGAGGCATGTCCAAAGTTTATTTGGTAATGGACATCAGGCTGAATAAGCAGTGGGCGATTAA
The DNA here is from genome assembly GCA_030535455.1 of bacterium. GTDB lineage: Bacteria > Bacillota > Clostridia > Lachnospirales > Lachnospiraceae > KM106-2. The sequence continues at coordinate 45,181 of JAUNJY010000004.1, read as the reverse complement.
AGAAATCAATGATCGTGTGGAGGACAAAGATTTCTTATTAAGCAGCTTAGCGGAGGAAGTAAAACTATTAAAGAAGCTGGATCATCCGGCATTGCCAAGAATTATTGAGGTCATTGAAAAAGAGGACCTATTATATGTTGTTATGGATTATGTGGAGGGAGAGCCACTAAGTAAGATTATTAATCACTTCGGGCCACAGCCACAGACACTTGTAATAGAATGGGCCAAACAGTTATGTGGCGTACTGCATTATTTACATACAAGAAATCCTGCAATTATTTATCGTGACATGAAGCCGGATAATATTATGCTTAAGCCTGATGGCAACCTAAAACTAATTGATTTTGGAATAGCAAGGGAATACAAAGAAAAGCATAGTTCTGATACGGTAAGCCTTGGGACCAAGGGGTATGCAGCGCCTGAACAGTTTGGAGGGCATGGTCAGACAGATCCTAGAACAGATATTTATTGTCTTGGTGTCACATTATATCATCTGGTAACAGGAAAGAGCCCAAGTGAACCACCATATGAAATCTATCCGATTCGACATTGGAATCCAAATTTATCAGGTGGATTGGAACAGATTATATCAAAATGCACCCAGGCAAATCCAAAAGAGAGATATCAGAATTGCATGGAACTTTACTATGCACTAGGCAATTACACTAAAATTGATATGGATCATATTAAGCGACAGAAAAGAAAAGTAAAGACATTTGTGGCAGTTCTTGCAATAAGCATTACACTAGGGCTTGCAGGGCTGGGCTCTTATTTATTAATGAAGAATGAAGAGAATAGAAATTACGATAATATTCTGCTACAGGAAGAGTCTACTTCTGACCAAGGGACTGCAAAAAAGCTGCTTTTATCTGCAATTGAGATCTGTCCAAATAACACGGAAGCCTATTTACGACTGGTTGACTTATTTAAAGAAGATACAATATTTTCACAAGAGGAAGAAGAACAGCTACTTACATTATTGAGCGATAATATGGACTCATTGAAGAAGCAAAAGGATTATAACGTCCTGGCATTCCAAATTGGAAAGATGTATTGGTATTACTATGATTATGGTCAGACTCCTGAAAATGATAATAAGATTACCAGAATGAAGAGCTCGATTCGTTGGTTTGAGGAGGTTCTTGCCTATTCAGACAAATCATTTGACCAATATAATATGGCAGCAGTTTACCAGAGTATCGGTAAATTCAATCGTGATATTACCCTTAATATAGAGGAAGCAAATGACCAAGGAAGTTACGAACCTTATTTTCAAGATTTAAATGAGCTGATTTCCTTAGTGCAGACAAGTAATGAAGAAAGTGAAATCGTAAGACTGGAGCTATATAGTATCATTACATCCTCCATTGAGGTATATGCAAGGAAATTTAAGATTGATGGTGTTTCAAAAGATGAAGTATACCAAATGTATAATTCTATCTTAGAAAAGGCCAAACAGACAGAGGCAATGACAGAGAAGACAGAGCAAATTAAAAACTATATCTTGGGCCGTGAGAAAGATGTTCGTATGATATTAGAAAGCACTTATGCAACAAAATAGAAGGGAGGAGAAGAGATGATCACCATTTACAAGTGGATCTACATTGTATCGATTGTCTTAGCAATTGTCTTAATAGTGGCCGCAATAATCTTGTTTTTTTCATTACATATCTGTGCCGTAATCAAAGAGCTAAAGAATTCACATGAGCAAGAGGATATTAAGGTATTACTAAAAAACAGTGTATTGCTGAACCCACAAATTCAGGATGATCTCCCTAATATAGAGGGTTACAATGACTTACTTGCATCTTATTTTAGAATATTGAAGCAGCAGGAGAAACAAATTGAAGAGATGCAAAGGAATGCTCGCATCGCCAGAGGTGAGATTATTGAAGAAACTAAGATTATTATTCCAACCTATGATATGGAGTTAAATGCTCCGCAAGGTTTAGGTGACGAAAAAAAATATAATGTTGAGCTTGCGGGAACAGATGTACTAGCAAAGCTAGAAATCAGAATAGACAATTGCAAGGTAGCAAGGGGATAGAGGCAAGAAGGAGGAGAAGTATGAGAGGGAGTAAAATTAAAATTCTTTGTGTTGTGATATTATTATTCGCTTGTATGGCTGGAATAAGTGGTAAAGGAGTATCTGTGTCAGCAGAAAATACAGATAAGCTATATGGCGACTATACTTATAAGATACTTAATGACGGAACAGTATCGATCACAAAGTACAAAGGAAAAGCAAGTGAAGTGCATATACCAGAAACAGTTGAAGGAAAGAGAGTTACGGAGGTTGGGGAAGAAGCGTTTGCAGATAATTTAAGCATAAGTAGAGTGTACTTACCTAAGTATTTAAGAATTATTAATAAGGGTGCTTTTTACTGTTGTAAAAAACTAAATTATATTTCAATTTGTGAAGGATTAGAGAAAATAGGTGCATCTGCATTCGATACATGTGATTTGCTAGAAATCAAAATACCAAATTCAGTTAGTAACATAGATGAAAGCGCATTTTCGTGTAATGCTAGAATAGGCGCGGTAAGAATGCCCCAAAACTTGCAGGAAATTAGCGATTTCTTATTTTTTGGTTGTGATAACCTAAAAAGTGTATATATATCAAAAAATATAAAGAAGATAGGATATGGTGCATTTGCATACTGCGAAAAACTCAATATTATACAGGATGAAAAGATTTTTTATACAGGTGGTCAGTTTACGTTTATACCAAACTCTATCGAGAGTATTGGGAAAAATGCATTCTATGAGTGCTCAAATATTAAAAATTTAGTTTTTTTAAATAGTGATTGTTGGATTGTAAACTCAATAACGACAGCAAATCTTTATGGTTTCAAATATTCTGTAGGAAATAAAAAATTATCTACATTATATCAATATTGTAATCAGTTTAATAAAAGTTTTACTGAGTTTATTCCTATGGAAGGAATAAATTTAGATAGTAATAATGTTGAGCTTATTATTAATAAAAATAAAACAAAAAAAATAACAATAACCACAAAGCCAAGTAACTGTACAGTTAGTCAAATTTACTGGAGTTCATCTAATGAAAAAATTGTAAAGGTAGACCAACAAGGGAATACTACAGGGATATCTGTGGGACAGGCAATTATAACAGCAAGAAGTGTGGATGGCAGTAATTTAATAAAGACATGTAAGGTATCAGTGAGAGCAGCTATTACATCATTGAAATTAAATAAGACAAAAGTGAGTTTAAATATTGAAAAAAATAAATCAACACAATTATCGGTAAAGGTATTACCAAGTAATGCAGTAAATAATAAGTTAAACTGGAAGTCGTCAAATACAAAAGTGGTAAGCGTAGATAACAAAGGAAGAATAACTGCAAAAAAGGTTGGAACAGCAAGAATAATAGTCTCAGCAGATGGAATGTCGGCTAGTTGTGAAGTGGTAGTCACACCTCCTGCAATAAAATCTCTTAAAGCATCAAAACAAACAACTAGTACTCTTACACTAGGTTGGACAAAGGTTAATGGTGCAACTGGATACAGTATTTATCGCTATGATACGAGATGTAAAAAATATAGAAAAATAGTAGATACAAAGTCAACATCATACACCGTTAGTAAGGAAAATGGAAAAACAGGAAAGAGGCTGCAGAGTGCAACAGCTTATTCATTTAAAGTTGTTTCCTACAAAGAAATTAATGGAAAGAAGAATTATGGAGGAGAGACTGAGATAAAGACAGCTACATGTCCTTCTAAAACAAAGATTATTACTATAAAACAGATAAGGAAAAATAAAAAGAATGGTATTAGACTTACCTGGAAAAAAATAAATAATGCATCAGGATACATGATTTATATGTCTAATAAAAAAAAATCAGGATATAAATGTATTGCTACTTTAGAGGGGAAGAATAAAACACAATACATTAAATATGGTATATCTGCGAAGAAGGGATATTATTTTAAAGTACGAACATTTAAAAGAGTAAATAAATCAATAATTAAGTCAGGTTATTCAACAATAGTCTTCGTAAAAAAATAGAGTTATTATAGGAGAAAAGAGGGGAAAAATGAAAGGGGTAGAAAAAAAAGATAAGATATTGGTAACGATCAGCGTTCTTGTTTTATTTGCTGCATTAGTACAACTGGGTGTTTTAGTATATAAGAGTTATAATCCTACTGCGAATGAAGGAGAGAGCGTTGTACTTATAGTAACAGAACAAAAAAAATCCAATATTCAGATATTAAGCGATAATGAGGAGTTTAAATTAGATGAAAGGAATAGTTGTGTAATTGAAGTAGGAACTGAAATAGAAATTAAAGTAGTACCAGATGAAAATTATGGAATTTATAGTATAGCATTAAATGATGAAAACTTAGAAGTAAGTCAACCACATGAGTTTGTTTATAAATATACTATTGAAAAGGATACTACAATTGATTTAGAAATTAAAAAAATGTATACAATTCGTTGTAAATATACAGGGCGAGGAAGTGGTAAGTGTAAAATTAACCAAGAACAAATAGTAGAAACAGAAAATACTTACATATTTGAAAATGAAAGTATTTCACTTTCATTTTTACCCGAAGAGTATAGCGAGATAAATAAAATTGAAGTTAATAATGTAAATTTAACTATTAGTAATGTAGAAAAGAAAGAATATATTTATAAAATTGATGAAGTAAAGAAGGATATTTGGGTTGAAGTTGAATTTAACAAGCAATTTTTTTTGATTGAAGTATTGGATAATGACTTTAATATATGGATGAATAATAAGCAAACCAGAAAGATTGAAGTGGAAGCGAATCAAGAATGTAGAATAAAAATAGAAGCTAAAAGTAAAAATCAAGTAATAGACGGACTATATTGTAATAGCGAAAAGAAATATTGGGCCGATGAAAATAGTCGATCTTTAGAATATGTTATAAATAATGTTAATGAAAATGTAAGTATTTCTTTGAAAAGTACTTTATATGATGATATTGATTGTGATTTCGAAACAGTATTTGATGTGTTATTAGAAGATGGATTAAATGCTGATATTAAAAAAATTATTAAATCAGATGGGCACGTAATACTTATTTTTAATAAGCAGAAAAAGTTGAAGCTTACAACAAAAAAAGATTGGCTTATTAAGCCAAGTAAGATTTCTCTAAATGGTACAATATTTATAGAGAATTCATGTCTATTTGATTGCATTTACTTAAGAAATACACAAGGGTCTATGAATGGTGTCTACCAATACCCTATCCAATTTATTTTTGACACAATAGCTCCAACAGCATCATCCTACAAAGTAACTCACTCTGCTCCTTCAACATCAGACTCTACCCTGACAATTTCCACAAAAATAACGGATCAAGGTGATTCTGAAATTGATACGGTTCAGTTTGGTACAAAAGAGGAGTATGATAAATCGGTATCAACAGATGTAACTCAAAAGAATTATGACTACAAACTTGAAAACAATAACAACAATTACATATTTTCAGTGAAAAAAACATCTTTAAAAGATGAGGAGTATTATATTTGGGCAACAGATAATGCTACAAACCGTTCTGAACCAATGAAAGTAGATGTAGCAGGTCCTACTTTAACAGTTGATACAGAGTCAAAATGGTTTAATCAAGACATTACAGTAAGGGGTGTTGCAAAGGATAAGGGAAGCAATGTGGAACATGTTTACTATTCCGTAGACAAAAGTGAAGCAGAAAACCATATGGCTCAAAACCAGGAAACAAAGAGTATAAAGAAAGCTACACTAAATAAAGAGACAGGGGAATATAGTTTTCAAGTTGATGCGAAACAGTCAGGTAAGACAACCTATTATATCTGGGCATATGATACGATGGGAAATAAATCAGAACAGCTGTATAGCTATGTGGCCATGTTTGATGTTAAGAAGCCAGTAATGAAGCTGGTAAGCAAGAAGCCAAATCAAAAATGGCATAATGATATTGTAACAATTGCTTTCTCAGCAAGGGATTATGATCAGGCTGGATGTTCTGGAATAGAGAAGGTATATTATAGTATTGGCGACAATCAGAATGATATGACAGAGTTATCAGTTAATAAAGATGAAAATGATAGTTATGTAATACAGTCACCAGTGGATGAGGATAAAAATGCAATAGATATGGAAGACAGTTACTATATTTATGCTGAGGATAAGGCAGGAAATATATCTTTGCCATTAAAAGTTGAGGTAAATATCGATACAAATCCTGCAAAGATAACTGAAGTGATGCTTTCAAAGAAGGTAGGAGACACTACTGAAAATGTACAAAGTCTGAAGCATGGGACATATCTTAATGAGCCGCTTTTAGTAGAGGTTACAGCAACCGATCTTTATCAATTAAGCAGTGGTGCGATGACAAAGGCAAGTGGCATAAAATCTATTATGTTGCTTTGTGATGGAGAACAGATAGCATCAAAGACTTGCGAGAAAGAGAATTATAAAGATGAATTTAAAGTGGTATTTCAGATTCCAGCTGGTTTTAAAGGAAACTTAAGCCTTATGACATGTGATCAGGTGGGAAATCAATCTACACCGGTCTCTATAAGTGCAGTTAATTCCGTTTATAATGACTATATTTGCATTGAGGCTACAAGTCCGAAGTTAAAGATTACCAGTGACAGTCCTGTATATACTGATGCGGAGAAAAGGGAATGGTATGCTGAGGATCAGATACTTACTTTTGATTGTAGTGATGAGGAAGCGGGACTAAAGCAGCTTCAAGTAAAAGTGAATGGACAAACTATTACAAATGATCTATCAGGAAATAACATTCAGATACAGGCGACTAATGAAAAAGTTTGTCAGACTACATTTAAAATTGATACGCAACAGATCGGTGAGAGTGAAGATGGAAAGTATAATGTAGTGTTGTCGGCAGTGGATAATGCAGGAAATATCCAAGAAAAAAGCAAAACTATTTATATTGACCGTGTAACCCCTGTAATTGAGCAGTTTAGCTTTACTGCAAATGGTATCAAAGACCGGGATGAGAGGCTAATTGAAAAGCAGGAATATGGTTACTACTTTAATGAGCCAACCAAGGTGCAGATTAAAGCATCAGATGGGACTCCTTCTTCAGGTATTCGTGCCATTGAATACTATACGGTTGACTATAGTTCTAATAAGGATGGAGTCGCTTCGAAGAAAACAGTAAAGGAAGTAGGTCAAGACAATACAGTCTTTTTTACAATACGTGAGAACTTTAAAGGACAGATTTTTGCAAGGGCAGTAGATTATGTTGAGCATACGGCAAGTAAATTTTCTAGACCATATGGAATTATTATTGACAGCAGTGCCGGAGGAATTAGTAATTCACAGATTGCGTTTAGCACTCCAGATACAGAGTGCAAAGATAACAAGGGTAATCAGTTGTACAAAGAAAATGTGGATGTTAACCTAGATGTTGCAAATTATTATTCCGGTATTCGTTCTATTGAATGGGAAGTAGATAGTAAGCAGGATAGTGCCAGTAATCAGTCAGGAAAGCTGACGGTTTCGTCAACTGGTAAATTAGAAGGAGATACGTCCTATTTTAATTTAGAAGAGAGCGATCAAAACTTGGTGACCCGGCTTAAGGGGAAGCTTGTTATTTCTAATAACAGTAATAATATTAGAATACATGTCGTAGTCACAGATCGTACAGGAACGGAATATGAAAAGGAAATGTATCTTAGCATAGATAAGACGGCACCTATACTAGAGTTGACCTTTGATAAGAAGAATTCCAGTGTTTATTATAATCAGCCACGTATTGCCACAATTAAAGTAAGAGAACGAAATTTTGATGCTGAACAGGTAAAACTGGAGTTATATAATGCGGCTGGTGAAGTGCCAAAGTTAAGTGCATGGAGTAAGCAAGAGGATAGTGAAAATCCAGATCAGACAGTGAATATTGCAACAATAGAATTTGACAAAGATGGTATTTACTCCTTGAAAGCATTGGTAAAGGATAAGGTGGGAAATGAGGGGCGGCCTAGTCAGACAGAAACATTTACCATTGATCAAACAGAACCTGTACTAGATGTGCTGTTGCCAACCCCTTCTTATAAAGAGGGAGGGATCAGTTATTATAATTCAACTACAAAAGTACAATTAAATATTTCAGAAAATAATTTTGAATTTTCCAATGTCAAGGTAGAAGGAACGGCAATTAACGAAGGAAAGAAAATAGCATTTCCGGAGCTGGGAATTACATCATCATCCAGGCAGCAGTATAATTTAGAATTAGAATTTGTTAATCAAGGAAGTTACACGTTTACAATTAGCTATGCAGATGAAGCAGGAAATACGCTTGAAAAACAGGAAACAATAAAGTTAGTTATTGATAAAGTATCACCTGAGGTCAAGATTACAGGAGTAAAAGACCAAATGTGTTATAATGGTGATTTGATACCTGAAATCATGTGTACAGATAATAATTTTACGAGTACTCAGACAGAGGTTAAATTATATGATGCCATGGAAAATGAGGTGAAGTTTACACCTCAGAGAGTAAAGGTGGAAAAAGGCATTACTTATCGCTTAGATTGTTTCCCAAAAAAGAAGGAGTATGACAAAATATATAAGCTTGTCGTAAGTTGTACAGATAAGGCGTCAAATGTAACGACAAAAGAGGTACATTTTTCAATTAATCGTTTTGGTTCCACTTATAGTTTTAGTGATGCATTATTAAATGTTGCAGGAAAATATGTTAAGGATGAGTTTGATTTAGTCGTTACCGAAATCAATGTAAACAAGCTTTCTACAGAGAATACGGTTGTACGATTAGTCTGCAATGATAATGTTAAGGATTTGGTAAAGGATCAAGACTATTCGGTTACAGAAGACGGGGGAGAGGGTACTTGGTATGAGTACATATATCATATTTCATCAAACTTAATTCAAGAGGATGGAAAGTACAGCCTTGCAATTTACTCAAAAGACGAAGCTGGCAATATTAATGAGAATACCGATGAAGATAAAAAGGCAGAGATTTGGTTCGGAATAGATCGTACACCACCAAGGATTGTACCAATTAATGTTGCAGCAGGTTCAACCTACAATGAGACAACAAGAAAAGTTAAAATCAATGTAGAAGATAACTTGGTCCTGGATCATGCTAAGATTTATGTTAATGAACAAGAAGTTCCTTACTCATTAGAACAAAATCAGTACATAGTTCAAGTGGGCAGCAGTAACTCGGCTCAAAGCATTAAGGTAGTGGCAATGGATCAGGCAGGGAATGAAGCAACTAAGGAGATCAAGAAGATATTTATTACAACGAATCTGCTTGTTCGCATTGCAAATGATCGTTCATTTTGGGCAGTTGGAATTATAGGAGTACTTATTGTCTCATTAGGAAGCAGTGTTTTATTTATTGTGTATAGGAAAAGAAAGAAAATAGAACAACAGTAGAGAAGAAAGTGTAAAAAAGAGAGCAAAACTCCTCTTTTTTACACTTTTTTGACTTTATTTTATTCTGTTTTTCCTTAAGAAAATAAACTGATTTTTAATTTGACTTTATTTTATTAAGGGAAAAAGAGGAAGAAGCCGGCATGTAGGTAGGGTGATTTGACGACAAAAATGGAAAGAAATATCTTGTATAAGTATTGAATTTAAAGGGATATCTGGACTTTATATATTTGAATTATAGACAAAAAATGGCGAAGGCAATAAAGAAAAATTGTAAAAAAATGCAATGGAAGATTATGGAGATGTTTTCGTTGACAATACATGTATTATTGTATACAATTGTGCAAAAGAAGGAAAACAGGAAAAGGAGTAGCGAAATGGAAAACCGTAGAGTATTTAAAAATCCACATAACAATCTGCTTCAATTAGAAGAGCATATGTACCCATTAGTTGATACCGATAAACCCAATGTATTCCGTAATTTATTCCCTTACGATGAAGTGCCTAAGATTGCATTTAATGATCGAATTGTACCTCATAACATGCCAGATAATATCTGGATTACAGATACCACATTTCGAGATGGCCAGCAATCAAGAGCGCCTTATACGACTGAACAAATCGTAACGATGTACGATTATTTACATAAACTTGGTGGACCAAATGGTATCATCAGACAGAGTGAGTTTTTCTTATACAGCAAAAAAGACAGAAATGCTGTTTATAAATGTATGGAAAGAGGATATGAGTTTCCAGAAGTTACAGCATGGATTCGCGCAAGCAAGAAAGACTTTGAATTAGTAAAAGAGCTTGGTTTAAAAGAGACAGGAATTTTAGTAAGCTGTTCCGACTACCACATTTTCTATAAGATGAAGATGACTCGTCGGGAAGCAATGAATCATTATTTAAGCGTAGTTCGTGAATGTCTTGAGACAGGAATTGCACCAAGATGTCACCTTGAGGATATTACAAGATCAGATATTTATGGATTTGTCATTCCATTCTGTTTAGAGCTTATGAAGCTTGGAGAAGAGTATAACATTCCTGTTAAAATCAGAGCCTGTGATACCATGGGATATGGTGTAAACTTCGCTGGTGCTGTAATTCCACGAAGTGTACAAGGAATTATTTACGGATTAAAGGAACATGCAGGTGTACCAAGTGAACAAATCGAGTGGCATGGACATAACGATTTTTATAAGGCAGTTACCAATTCAACGACGGCTTGGCTCTACGGTGCTTGTGGTGTAAACTGTTCCTTATTTGGAATTGGAGAGCGTACAGGCAATACACCACTGGAAGCAATGGTATTTGAGTATGCGCAGTTAAAAGGATCATTAGATGGAATGGATACCACAGTGATTACGGAACTTGCACAGTATTATGAGAAAGAAATTGGTTACCGTGTGCCATCAAGAACACCATTTGTGGGACGTAACTTTAATGTTACAAGAGCAGGCATTCATGCAGATGGACTTCTAAAAAATGAAGAAATCTATAATATTTTTGATACTGATAAATTCTTAAATCGTCCAGTTTTAGTAGCGGTGTCGAATACGTCCGGTTTAGCAGGAATTGCCCATTGGATCAATACATATTTTAAATTAAGAGAAGATAAGAAAGTAAGCAAGGCAGATCCGTTAGTATCAAAAGTTAAGGTTTGGGTAGATGAGCAGTATGAGGATGGACGTGTTACTGTAATCACTGATGATGAGTTATTAAAGGTAATTGATTCTACATGTGAGGAATTAGGTATTACTTTAGTTTAATAATTGAGATAGTTGTGTTACACTTATGTGAGGCATGAGTGCCAGTACATAGTGAAAATATATAAGACGAAAATAATGGAGGTAACAAGATGTATCAACAACAAATCGAAGCTGCCAAAGAACACTTTGGTGCATTATTAGAAAAACAACTTAAGAGAGTGGAAGAAATGAAGGCACAAGGTGGTTTTGTAGATTATAAAGCTCTTGAAAAGATTGTAATCGGTGTTTGTGGCGGTGATGGTATTGGACCAGCAATTACTTCTCAGGCTCAAAGAGTATTAGAATACCTTTTAGCAGATGAAATGAAAAATGGAAAAGTGGAATTTAAGAAGATTGATGGCCTTACAATTGAGCGTCGTGCTGCTGAAATGAAAGCTATTCCTGATGATGTATTAGCAGAATTAAAAGCTTGTGACGTAATTTTAAAAGGACCTACAACAACTCCTAGAAAAGGGGATGAATGGCCAAACGTTGAATCTGCTAATGTTGCAATGAGAAAAGAACTTGATTTATTTGCAAATGTTCGTCCAGTACGAATTCCAGAGCAAGGCATTGACTGGACATTCTACAGAGAAAATACAGAAGGCGGATATGCTGCTGGTAAAGAAGGCGTAAATGTTTCAGAAGATCTTGGAATTGACTTTACAATTGCAACAAGTGAAGGCTGTGACCGTATCATCCGTGCGGCTTTTGAATATGCAAAAGCAAATGGAAAAACTAGAGTAACTGCAGTTACAAAAGCGAATATCATAAAGACGACAGACGGTAAGTTCCTTGATACATTCTACAGAATTGCAGCTGAGTATGAAGGCATTGCAGCAGATGACTGGTATATTGATATTATGACAGCAAAACTTTTAGATGAAGCAAGAAGAAGAGACTTCCAAGTAGTTGTATTACCTAACTTATATGGTGATATCATTACTGATGAAGCAGCAGAATTACAAGGTGGCGTTGGTACTGCAGGTTCTGCCAACCTTGGTAAGAAATATGCCATGTTTGAAGCAATCCATGGTTCTGCACCTCGTATGGTAAAAGAAGGAAGAGATATCTATGCAGATCCATGCTCTGTAATTCGAGCAGGAGCAATGTTATTATCCCATATTGGTTATCAAGAACAAGCAGATAAACTATATCAAGCACTAGATATCTGTACGGTAACTGAGAAAAAACTTGTAATGACAGGCAGAGATACTGGTGCAACAGGTGCTGAATTTGCTGACTACATTATGGAGACAATTGCAGGTCTATAAGATAGACTAATACAACTTATAAAATAACTTATTAGACAAGCGTCAAAACTTATGCAACAATGAAACAGGACGTAAGTCCAATAATATGTTAGATTATTTTTCGCTTTCGTTCATCCCGACAGTAAATAAATTAAAGTTACGGATTTCTTTACTGTCGGCGGTAAACGATAATGGATAGGAGGAAAGTCCTTGAACGGGTTAGGGATAGATCAAGAGACGACTGATAAGTATTCACTGCGAGGACGTGTGTTTCATCGCATCCGTGAGGATATTTTATCCGGGAAATATAAAATAAATGAAGAGTTAAAAGAAAAAGCGATTGCTACTGAATTAGGGGTAAGCAGGACTCCCGTAAGAGAAGCGCTTAGGCAGCTTGAGTTAGAGGGGCTTGTAAAGATTGTACCAAATAAGAGTGCAGTAGTTACCGGCTTATCATTAAAAGATATGAAAGATATTTACATAATTAGATCCTATCTTGAAGGATTATGCGCACGACTTGCATGTGAGAATATAACAGATAGCCAGATTGAGGCATTAGAGGAAATCCAATATCTATTTGATTTCCATGCAAAGAAGAAGCATTATGATCAGTTAGTTGAATTAGATGATCGGTTTCATGATGTAATTTATGCGGCAAGCAATAGCAGGATGTTAAATCATGTGTTAGTAGATTTTCATCATTACGTTGCAAGGCTTCGCAAGGAAACACTAAGCAGTGATGAACGTGCAATTTGCTGTAGTGTGGAACATAATGCAATTTTAGAGGCAATCAGGAAGCGCGATGGAGACAAGGCAGAGGAACTTGGCCATCAGCATATTCTTAATACAATTCATAATATAACGAAAAAAGGCATTGAATCTCTGTTATAAGAGAATTCAGTGCCTTTTTGTTTACCTGTCTGACGTTGCAAGGTTACGGTTACACCGATATTCTTTCGGCGTCACGTAATAAGTGTCTCGAAAAAGATTATAGAAGTAGCTGCTGTTATTGTAACCAATAGACGAGATAATATTTTCCAATGTCATATTGGAATGAGTGAGTAAGTAGGTTGCCTGATTTAGCCGTTTCTTTTGTAAAAGCTGTTTAAAAGACTGGCCGGTTTGTTTCTTTAGGTAACGACTGATTTGATAGGTAGGCAGCCGCTTTTGAGCCGCAAATTCTTCCAAACTTCCATTTCGGTAGTTTTCCTCAATATAACGCATGGCGTCGATCACAAGAAGCTGCAGATGATTTGCAGTTGGTCTGCTTTGAAGAGCTTCCAAATGATTGGTTAAATTCATAAATAAAAGTCCCATGGTAGTCTGACGGATGCTTTGCTTATTGGAATCATTATTTAAAATTGACCAGATTAAGTTCTCAACCAAATTTTGAATTGGAAGGATGTCTTTTACATCAAAATGCAGATAACTAATCGGGGATATTTCTTTTTGCAAGGTGCTAATTAAAAAATCATGAAGAATGGTGTTCTCGTCAATCATAGAGAATGGATGATCGAAAAATTCAGGCAGGACAATGAAGTTAACGGCAAGGTCCTTTTCTTTTGCCGGAAGAATTTCCTGCGTTGCATTTTGATTTAAAAATAATAGATTTCCTTCTTCTAATAAAATAGTTTCTGTTCCATTGATAATATGTGTAGTAGACCCTTGGCACATATAAATTATTTCTACATAGTTATGCTTGTGTTTTGGGAAGTGAATAAATCTTGTATGTGGGCGGATATCAATAAGGTCGCCTTTATGTAACATTTTCTTGCTATCAATGATAAATTGCTTATCTGTCGTATACCGTTCTTTTTTTATCTGTGTTTTTCCAGATAGAATTTCTTGCTCTTCTGCCGTAATTGGCATTAAGTGATTTAGAAGTTCTTCATTCATTCGTACACCTCCATTTTTAAAACTAACCATATTTTAACATTTTTAAGTGTGCAAATAAAGTCCTTAAAAAATGCAAACCACGTTATAAAAATATGACAAAGAATACTTTATAATGACAATAGATAGAAAAAAGTGGAAAGAGGGTTGTGAGATGCAGTATTATCTAGCAGTCGATATTGGAGCATCCAGTGGGAGACATATACTTGGCTGGATGGAACAAGGAAAGATGCAGACAGAGGAAATCTATCGATTTGAAAATGGAATGAAGGAGATTGACGGTACATTATGTTGGGATATTGTCAGTCTTCGAAAAGAAATAATAAATGGAATGAAAAAATGCAGTGAAGCTGGAAAAATTCCTTGTTCTATGGGAATTGACACTTGGGGCGTAGATTATGTGCTACTGGATGAAAACGGCGATGTGATTGAACCAGTATATGGATATCGTGACAAACGAACCGAACATATAAAGCAGAAGGTAGTTGAGAAAATAAAAGAAGAGGATCTATACAAAAGAACAGGAATTCAGTATCAACCATTTAATACGATTTATCAATTAGTGGCACAAAAGGAGCAAAATCAGGAAGTACTGGAAAAAGCCAAACATTTGCTTATGATGCCGGATTACCTCAATTATTATCTGACAGGAGTAATGAAAACGGAATACACTGATGCTTCTACGACCCAGCTTATAAATGCAGACACGAAAGATTGGGATACGGAGATTATTGAGACACTGGGATTGAAACGAGAGTTATTTGGTGAAGTTACCATGCCAGGTACCGTAGTTGGAGAATTAAAAGAAGAAATAAAGAATGAAGTTGGATTTGATCTCAAGGTGCTGCAATGTACAAGCCATGATACAGCTTCAGCAGTATTGGCAGTCCCAACGGATAAGAAAGACTTTATCTACATAAGTTCAGGAACATGGTCTTTATTTGGTACAGAATTAAAGCAGGCAGACTGTAGTGAGGCTAGCAGAGAGAGCAACTTTACCAACGAAGGAGGCTATGCTTATCGTTTCCGTTATTTAAGAAATATTATGGGATTATGGATGATTCAATCACTTAGAAAAGAACTTCATAATCAATACGATTTTGCAACTCTTTGTGAATATGCCAAAGAGGCAAAGATTACTTCCATCGTAGATTGTAATGATAATCGCTTCTTTGCTCCAAAAAGTATGATTACAGAGATAAAAGAGTATTGTCGGGAAAACAATCAGCAGGTACCTGAAACAGTGGGAGAACTGGCTGCAGTCATTTATCAAAGTCTTGCCCAATGTTATAAGGTTGCGGCAGAGAAGCTGGAGTCTGTACAGAAAAAACAGTATGAGGCAATCCATGTAATTGGAGGCGGATCTAATGCAGCATACCTTAACCAATTAACGGCAAATGCAACAAAGAAAAGGGTATATGCAGGACCTTCGGAAGCAACGGCAATTGGAAATCTCATGGTACAAATGTTATATAGCAATGAAATGTCGTCAGTAGAGGAATTTAGAAGATGCATAGCAAATTCCTTTCATATAAAAGAATACATAGCAGAACAATAGGGAGGATTACAATGGAAACAGTAGAACAAAGATATGAGTATGCCAAACAGAAATATCAGGAATTAGGCGTGGATACAGATCAGGCAATAGAAAAATTAATGAAATTCCCAATCAGCATGCATTGCTGGCAAGGAGATGATGTTATTGGATTTGATCAGAAGGGACCTTTAACAGGAGGCATTCAGACGACAGGAAATTATCCAGGAAAGGCTAGAAATCCAGAAGAACTGATGAATGATATGGACAAGGCACTTAGCCTTGTTCCAGGAAAACATAAAATTAATCTTCATGCATCCTATGCAATTTTTAAAGAAGGTGAATGGGCAGACCGTGATGCATTAAAGCCAGAACATTTTGAAAAATGGGTAGAATATGCAAAGGAAAGAGGTCTTGGTATTGATTTCAATCCAACTTTCTTTTCTCATCCTAAGGCAAGCAAGTTTACATTATCCAGTCCAGATGAAGAAATCAGAGCATTTTGGATTCGTCATGGACAGGCATGTATCCGTATCGCAGAGTATTTTGCAGAGGAAACAGGGGTTCCATGCTGCATGAATATCTGGATTCCAGATGGTTACAAAGACATTCCTGCAGACCGTTTAGGACCAAGAGCAAGATTTAAAGATTCCTTAGACCAGATCCTTGGAATTGAATATGACAAGGAAAAAGTATTAGTGGCGCTAGAATCAAAAGTATTTGGAATTGGCTTAGAATCCTATACAGTTGGAAATGCAGAGTTTTGTATTAATTATGCATCAAAAAGTGGCATTTTAAGCTTAATGGATAATGGACATTATCATCCAACCGAGGTGGTATCCGATAAAATTCCATCCATGCTGTTATTTAATGAAAAGATTGCGTTACATGTGACCAGATCTGTTCGCTGGGACTCTGACCATGTTGTAATATTTGATGATGAAACAAGAGAAATTGCAAAAGAAATCGTAAGAAATAATGCAATGGATAGAGTATTGTTAGCATTAGATTTCTTTGATGCATCAATCAATCGTATTGCAGCATGGACATTGGGAATGCGTAATATGCAAAAGGCAATGCTATATGCCTTATTAACACCAAACGAAGCTTTAAAAGAGTTACAGGATAGTGGTAATAATACAAAACTTTTTGTAATGCAAGAAGAAGTTAAGACATATCCATTTGGCGATGTTTGGGATTACTTCTGTAAAAATGCAGGTGCCCCTTGCGGAGAAGAGTGGTATGAAGAGGTTGAGAAATACGAGCAAGAGGTATTGTCAAAGAGAAAATAGAGGAGGACAGAATGATGAAAGTATTAGAAGCTGGTTTTATGAAAGGTTTTATCCATATGGCAGATCAAGGTTTTTTACAGGGATGGCATGAGAGAAACGGTGGAAACCTTACATATCGCATAAAAGAAGAGGAAGTAGAAGAAATCAAGGAAGAACTTGATTTGACAGGAGAATGGCATCCAATTGGTACAACTGTAAAAGGACTAGCAGGAGAATATTTTGTAGCAACTGGATCAGGGAAATATTTTAGCAATGTATTATCCAACCCAAAAGATAGCCTAGGAATCGTCCTGGTAGATGAAAATGGTGAAAATTATAAAATTTGCTGGGGGCTTGAAAATGGTGCAAGACCTACAAGTGAATTACCAAGCCACCTTATGAACCATGAGGTGAAAAAGGAAATTACAGGCGGTGAACATCGTGTCATCTATCACTGTCATGCAACCAATGTAATTGCTCTTACCTTTGTTTTACCATTAAAGGATGAAGTATTTACAAGACAGTTATGGGAAATGGCAACAGAATGTCCTGTAGTATTTCCAGATGGTGTTGGTGTAGTGCCTTGGATGGTTCCAGGTGGAAGAGACATTGCAGTAGCTACATCTAAACTTATGAAAAAGTATGATGTGGCAATCTGGGCACATCATGGCATCTTCTGTTCAGGAAAGGATTTTGATTTAACGTTTGGTTTAGCGCATACTGTAGAAAAATCAGCAGAGATTTTAGTCAAAGTACTCTCTATGAGTCCTGTTAAATTACAAACTATTACATCAGATAACTTCCGTGATCTAGCAAAGGATTTCAAGGTGACGTTGCCAGAAGAGTTTTTAAATTAGAGCTAAAATATTGTGCTTCTAAGGAGTAGTTAGGAGATAATAGGAGGATAAAAATACAATGGCAAAATTATTTGTTGATTGCAATAGGACAGAGGGGCATATTAACCCGGAGCTCTATGGACAGTTTGCAGAGCATCTTGGAAGAGGCATATATGAAGGTATTTATGTTGGTGAAGATTCTACGATACCAAATACCAATGGGATGCGTAATGACGTGGTTGCTGCATTAAAAGAAATGAAGGTCCCAGTCCTTCGTTGGCCAGGCGGCTGTTTTGCAGACACGTATCACTGGAAGGATGGAATTGGTCCTAAAGAAAATAGAAAGAAGATTGTAAATATAAATTGGGGAAAGACAGTAGAAGATAATTCATTTGGAACCCATGAGTTTTTTGAGCTATGTAAACAATTAGGATGTAAGACATATGTCAATGGAAATGTAGGATCTGGAACAGTTCAGGAAATGGATGAATGGATCGAATATATGACATTTGACGGAGAGTCTCCAATGGCTAATTTAAGAAAAAAGAATGGCCATGAGGAAAGCTGGAAAGTTGATTTCTTTGGTGTTGGAAATGAGAGCTGGGGATGTGGAGGCAATATGACACCTCAGTATTACGGAAACCTTTATCGAAGATATCAGACTTTTGTAAGAGATTATAAAAGTGATGCTCCAATTGCAAAGATTTGCTGTGGTGCAAATGGGGATGATTATGAGTGGACAGAGGAAGTCATGAAGACTTGCAGTTATAAAGCACCAGAGCATCTTCATTGCTTTATGGATGGTATTTCTCTTCATTATTACACCATTCCAACAGGACAATGGGATGTAAAGGGCAGTGCAACAAAGTTTGATACTGCAGAATATTACAAGACATTGTACAACACAAATTATATGAAGGAATTAATTCAAAAGCATACCAATATCATAAGTAAATACGCGGATCCGGAAACAGTAGGTCTTGTTATAGATGAATGGGGCTGCTGGTATGATGTAGAGCCAGGAACAAATCCAGGTTTCTTGTATCAACAGAACACAATGCGTGATGCAATGGTTGCTGCAATTAACTTTGATATCTTTAACCATAATTGTAGGGTAATCCGTATGGCCAATATTGCTCAGATGGTAAACGTTCTTGCATCATCTGTTTTGACAGAAGGCGAGCAAATGATATTAACTCCAACATATTATGCATTTCATATGTACCGCTATCACCAAGATGCGGAACTGCTGCATACCTATCTTTCTGAAAATCCTAATGTGGGAACAGTCAAAGAAGAGCAAGTAGAGAAAATTACTCAAACCGTATCAAAGAGCAGCGATGGAACCATTAACGTAACGATGAGTAATGTTTCTACAGATGCATCTGAAAATATAAAGGTCATGCTGGAAGGAACAAAGGGAGCCCAAATTATAGAAGCAAAAGTACTTGCTGGAGCTATGGATGCGTATAACACTTTTGACCAGGAAAATGTAGTTATGGAACAAAATTTCATGGATTATTCAATCCAGGGAGAAGAGATTTCACTTACACTTCCACCATGCAGTATTGTATTGCTTCGTATTGCTGGTAAATAGAGATGGAGCAGACAATGGAACAGAGAGTTTGCAAAAAATGCCTTCTTTCCGATCGTAATTCCGGAAAAGAAAAGGAAATCGTATATAACTATATTCATGGGCTTTCAAATAAGGAAAGAACACCGGAAGCGGAGTTTCAGAAAAGACTTTCTATATGCAGGGAATGCAAGTGGCTTGAAGAAGCCACTTGCGGGGCCTGTGGGTGCTTTGTAGAAGTGAGGGCTGCAGTGAAGAAAAAGAAATGTCCATATAAAAATTGGTGATTTGATGACTAGTCTTTGGGTGGGGTCATCCATCCAGTATTTTTAAATACAGGCAATTCAGTAGTGATGGACATTTTTTTACGCCAATTTCGAGGACTTTCTCCAATGATTGTATTGAAATGGCGGTTAAAGCTTGAAAGAGATGTAAAGCCAACCATTTCTGAAATATTAAGAATTGGCATGTCTGTGGTTCGAAGAAGCTGTGAGGCCTTTTCAATTCGGACTTTTGTGAGATATTCCAGTGTTCCAGTACCCATAACAGAAGCAAATGTGCGTCGAAAATGGGTATAGCTCATATGGCACATATCTGCAAGAGAACTAATAGGAAAGTCTAGCATATAGTTTTTGCGTATGTATTCCAAGGCTGGGGCAATGGAAAAGGAGTTATCGGGCTTTTCTTTATTAATTGTCTCAGTGGGATTAGAAGAATTATATACATTCAGGATGTTAATAAGTAGTGCAGTAAACAGGCTGCCACAGATATAGTCGTAGTTGGGAGCTTTTTTTTCAAGGATCTGAATGATGTAGATCACAAGATCGTAAATTTCAGGATGCAAGTCCCTTGAAAAGATTGCACTTTGTGAGTGAAGCATATTTTGAATGGCTGTACTTTGCGGGATAAAATCTAGTGAGGATAATGGGTAGATAAATTTTTCAGTATCAATAAAGAGGTAGCTCCATTTGCTGGATGTTCCAGGAGCGGAATATGTAGTATGGGCTATATTGCTTGGGATAAGGGTGATATCACCTTTATGGAAGGTAAATGACTTGTTTATAAATTCAATGGTACCGCTGTCAGACTCACATATGCCAATTTCCAGGCAGTTGTGGAAGTGTAGACATTTTGCGGGAACATCGGAGATATGCCAGTCATCTCCAGAGAGCAGAAGTACTGGAAATTTTGGCGGCAGATTATAATTACGAAATTCAATGATTTTTTTCTTAGAGTTTGCCATAAAAAATGCTCCTTTCATCATATTGGTCATTATTTCCATATTATAAAATATTTCCAATGGAAAAACAAGGAATATGGACAAAAATGCATAGAATTGAATTGTGAATGATATGAAGATTACTTAGTCATATTGTATAATAATATCACATAAAGGAAGTAAAAATTGTGCAAGGGGGTCAAAGAAGAGGATGAGAAACAAAAGTAAGAGGGGAAAAACTGTTGGAATAACGCCGAAAACTAATTGGAAAAGGTATTTTAAGAAGACATGGCAGTTATATGCATTAATGGCACTTCCAATGATCTTTTTAATCGTTTTTAAATTTTTACCATATTACGGTTTGACCATTGCGTTTAAAAACTACAAGGTAGCAAAAGGAATTTCTGCCAGCGATTGGGTTGGACTTGATATCTTCGCTAAGATTTTTGCAAAAAGAGATTTTTGGCCAGCAGTAAAGAATACGTTATTACTTAACGTGCTGGATTTGATTTTTGGTTTTCCAATGCCAATCATTTTAGCATTAATCTTAAATGAAATTCGTTGCAAGTGGTTTAAGAAAATTACACAAACGTTAATGTATCTACCTCATTTCCTTTCATGGGTAATCATTGCAGCATTAGGATATCAGTTATTTAGTGTAAGTAATGGTGTTGTTAATACCTTGATCAAAAACATAGGGGCGAGCCCAATTCCATTCCTGCAAGAGGATACATGGTGGCTGATTACTTACATATTAATCGGTGTTTGGCAGTCAATGGGATGGGGAACAATTATTTATCTAGCTGCAATCACCAATGTAAATCCAGAGTTGTATGAGGCAGCACATATTGATGGAGCTAACCGTTGGAAGAGATGTTTACATGTAACAATGCCATGTATTAAGAGTACGGTCGTTATCTTACTTATTATGAACCTTGGTAGAATGATGCAGGGATCATTCGAAAGAATTATGGCGTTATCAAATGCAAAAGCAACGGAATATGTTACAACAATTCCAGTGTTGGTTTATCGATGGGGTATTGAAAATGGTAAGTTTAGTGAAGCAACTGCATTAGGCTTATTCCAATCAGTCATTGGATTGATTTTAGTATTGGCAGCCGATAAGGTAGCTAAAAAAATTGGAGAAGACGGACTTCTATAGGGGGGATAAAATAGTGAATACAAATACATCAAAGAAAGGCAAGAAGAAAACTAGCGTTGCCGATGTAGTTTTCTGGATCATACTTATATTGGTTTCTATTACATGCTTATTTCCTTTTATCCATGTATTTTCAGTTTCCATTAGTGATGAAGCTTATGTAATAGCAAATAAGGTAATTCTTTTGCCAGAAGGATTTAACTTATCGGCATACAAGAAGATTTTTGCAGATAGTTCCATTATCAGATCTATGGTTGTTACAATCGTAATAACAGTAACATTTACCGTAATCGGTATGTTCCTTACAATATCAGCAGCATATGCACTTAGTAGAAAAGAACTTAAGGGCGGAAAAGTAATGACATTCTTAATTATGTTCACAATGTATTTTGCAGCAGGAACAATCCCAGATTACTTATTAATGAATGAATTACATATGTTAGATACTATTTGGTGTTTAATTCTTCCACTATGTTTTGCACCATACAACTTATTGATTATGAAGACAAACTTTAGTGCCAGCATACCAGATAGTTTGGTAGAAGCAGCCCTAATGGATGGAGCAGGACACTTTAGAATACTTCGAAGCATCGTTGTTCCACTTTCAAAACCAATTATTGCAACCATCGCACTGTTTTATGCAGTTGGACGTTGGAACTCCTATCAGGATGCATTATTCTATATCAAACAACGTGCAGACTTAAAACCATTACAGCTTAAGTTATACAACCTGGTTGTTTCAGCACAGGAATCATTTCAAGCAGAAGGTGGAAACACCGGTGTGTTGACAAATCCAGAAGTTTTAAAAGCCGCTTGTGTTATATTTGCAACGGTTCCAATCATTATTGTTTATCCATTTGTACAGAAATATTTTGTACAAGGTACCATGGTTGGTGGCGTTAAGGGCTAATATACAGGGAACACAAAGCAAAGGGTGAGTATTGTTAATAAATTAGTTAATAAACTAAGTTATTATAATCAAAAGGAGGAAGTTATAATGAAGAGAGTAGGTTTATTTAAAAAAGCAGTTTCAATTGCTTTGGTAACAGCTATGACAGCAATGACTGTAGCAGGCTGCGGTGGAAAATCCACAAGTACTAGCAGCAGCTCCGATGGTAATAAGGAGAATGGAAACTATAAGGATTATTCCAAAGGATTTGAACAACAAGTAACAATCAAGATCCCAGTTTATGACCGTGCATTTGAAGGTTGGGATGTAGCAAACAATTACTATACAAAATGGATCCAAAAGGAATTTGGGGACAAATATAATGTCAAAGTAGAGTATACTGCAATTGGTCGTAAGACAGAAGTAGCTGACTACAAACAGATGCTTGCAGCAGGAACAGCTCCAGACATTATCTTCCACTATGATATGCCACAAGCATTAAATTATTATAGTGATGAGGCAATGCAAGAGTTAGATTATGATGAAATTGCTTACTATGCACCAAACTACTATAAAACAGTAAAAGATACAATTGAACAATATGGCAAAGTTGATGGAAAGAATGCATTCTTCTTTGCAAAACGTGATCCAATTTACTATAACTATGTAACTTTAATCCGTCAGGATTGGTTAGACAAAGTAAATATGGAAATGCCTACAAACTTAGAGGAATTCAACAAAGTATTAGACGCTTGGAAAGAAGCTGGTCTTGGAAAGAATGGTGCTCAATTAATTACAGGAAGTTTTACATATGAGTATGGTTTCTTATCAAACGATGTTTCCAAAGAAGATAAAGCTAAATACTTAGATTTAAATGTTGCTCCATTTACTTGGGAACCAACAAAAGAATTCTTAAAAGAGCAAAATGCTCAATTTAACAATGGTACATTAGATCCAGAATTCTACTTGAATGTAACAGATGCTGATGCAAAAGCAGATTTCGTTTCTGGTAACACAGGTGTTTATGGATTATACATCAATAGCTCAACAGATGTTATTTCTTCTTTATTAGCTAATGATAAGAATGCTAAAGTTGCAACACTTAATCCAGCTGCATTATCTAAAGACGGAAATGCTTATTACTACCAATATCCAAACTATGGTATGATCATGGGTATCAATGCAAAGACATCTGATGAACAACGTGCAGCAATCTGGATGTTCCTTGATTGGATGAGCCAGTCAGATAACTTATTCTATTTACAAAATGGTGTTGAAGGTCAGAACTACAATTTAGAAGATGGTATTGCAGTTCCTGTAGCAGACTACGCAGGTGAATCCAAACTTTCTAACAATAACAACAAAGATTACTGGTGCTTAGTAAATGAACTTCAAACATATGACACAGAAGAAAAGACTTATAAGGCAAACTTAAAGACATTAGCTCCTGCTGGTTATGAAAAGTTAATCGAGGATGCATATAAATATGCACAAGATAACGAGAAATACGGTATCCTTACACCAATCTTTAGTAAGACTGTTGAGTCTATTTCAGAATATTCTGCTGATCTTGCAGCTATGTGGAAAGAGTTCTATGTTGACTTAATTACATGTAAGCCAGAAGAGTTTGATGCAAAATATGAGAAACACTGCAAAGATTATCTTGATGGTGGATACCAAGCAATTTTAGATGAAAAAGAATCATTAATTAAAGAGGGAGCATACGTTGCTCAATAATCGTTGAAAGTAATACGATAATACAATGCTGGATTGCAACAAACGTTTATTGCAGTCCAGCATTCTGAATATATGAGGTGAATATGGTAGAGTTAGAATTTGATAAAAATAAAATTGAAGAACTTATGGATGCAGTTGTAGAAAGAACCATGCGTATGGATATGACATGGGATTGGTCTTGCGGTGTAGGATATTATGGAATCAGCAGGGCATATGAAGTGACAAAGAATGAAAAATATTTAACTCTTATGAAAGAGAGAATTGATGAATATATGGAACTTGGCCTTCCAGAATGGACGGTAAATACATGCGCAATGGGACATTGCATGATTACCCTTTATGAAGCAACCGGAGATGAAAAGTACTGGAATGTGGTACTTAGCAAGTTAGATTATCTTAGAAATCATGCACTCCGTTTTGGTGACTCAGTATTACAGCATACAGTATCTGTAAATAATGATTTTCCAGAACAGGCTTGGGCTGATACATTATTTATGGCAGCATACTTTATGCTTCGTGTTGGAGTAAAGCTAAATGATCAGGAAATTATTGAGGATGCCTTAAATCAATACTATTGGCATATTAATTATTTGCAAGATCCTCAAACAGGATTATGGTATCACGGGTATGATAATATAGCAGGAAACCATATGTCAGGTTTCTACTGGGGAAGAGCCAATGCATGGGCTGCATACACAATGTCAAGAGTAGGCGTTATCTTGCCTGAATGCTATCTGTATCCAAAGTTTATGGATGTGGCAGGATCCTTAAATGAGCAATTAGCAGCACTAAAATTATTACAGACAGAGAATGGTCTTTGGAGAACCATACTGGATGATCCTGAATCATATGAAGAAATCTCAGCAAGCTGTGGAATTGCAGCAGCTATGTTGACCAAAGGAAATCCATTACATATTAAATATATCAATAAGTCAATCAAGGGTGTTTTAGAACATATTAGTTCTGATGGACGCGTGTTAGATGTCTCTGGTGGAACAGCAGTCATGAAGGATCGAGATGGATATCGTAATATTTCTAAGAGATGGACCCAAGGCTGGGGACAAGGCCTGGCATTAGCATTCTTGGCAGATGTTTTGGATTATGGAAATACAAGATGTGACGGGGCTTTATAGTTACTAATTGAGAGAAATTGTAATGAAGGAATTGAGAGGGGAAGTATATGAAATATCAGTTTGGTTTGGCAGGGGGTGATGGCATAGCCGTTACACCGGATAAAAATTATTTAGCATTAAGCAGGCCAGGAGAAATTGATTATGGATTTTTAGTGGAAGCAAATCGTAACAAGCAGGAACGGTTACAGCTTCCGGAATTAAATAGTGGATTTGATACTGTCTACTGGTATCGAGGAAGTGAAATTACTACACTTGCAGCAGATGAGAATGGTTGCTTTGTTAGTAGTAAAGAGGCAGAACGCATTCCTTGCACGTTTGTAACAGATGTCCAAAGTGCAGGAAATTATCAAGTTACCGTTACCTTATATACTAAGGATCTGGTGGAGGAGGCATATGTCTTTCTGGGAAGAAGACATCTTGCGTATGTTGGAAAAATAGAAGCTGACAGGGAATGGACAAGGACATTTATTACAAATATCTGCCCTATTATTCCTAGAAACCATGAGAAGGCAATGGAAGATACCACACTGGACGTAACAATAATTGGAAAAGGGCTGCATTTGAAATCGGTAGAGGTTGTACCAATAGAGTCTAAAACTATTTATATAGCAGGTGATTCAACGGTTACCGATCAAAGTGCAGATTACCCTTATTACCCATATCATAGTTATTCTGGTTGGGGACAGATGCTTTCCTATTATGTTGGTAATCAGGCAGCCATATCAAACCATTCCCACTCTGGGCTGACAACAGAAAGTTTTCGCAGTGAGGGGCATTATTCTATTCTAATAAATCAGATACAACAGGGAGATTATTGTCTTATCCAATTTGGACATAATGATCAGAAGCTGCCTCATCTTATGGCAGAAGGTGGATATAAGGACAATATGAAACAATATATCAAAGAAATTCATGAAAAAGGAGCATTTCCTATTCTTGTTACCCCATTAGCAAGAAATTCATGGAGGGGCAATGATGGCACTTATAATGATTTACTGGAAGAATACGCAGATGTATGTAAAGAGCTGGCAGAGGAGTATGGAATTACTCTGATTGATTTACATAAGGAAAGTAAAAAATTAGTAATTGAATTGGGCAAGGAACAAGTTAAGAAGTATTTCTTCCCATCAGATTACACCCATAGTAATGATTATGGTGCATTTCTTTTTGCAGGATACGTTTTTAAAGAGCTTGTTCAGAAAACTTCATTTGAAATGAATGAACAAGTGGAAGAGAATGTTTTTCAGCCTCCTAACGTATTCCCTGAAATTGTGCCACCAAAGGAATTTAAAGAGATGGAAGATCCAAATACTGAACGATTGTTTGAACATGTAGAGCGGCCAGAAGATCTTCTCACAAGGGTAGAAGCATTTGAGTTTGTCATTACAGCAATGCACTTCTTTCCAACGAATGTATATAATGATGCATTTGATGATGTCATTGGACATGAGGTATATGCCGGAACGGTGGAATGTGCATACCAGAATGGCTTAATACCAGATAGTATGATTGATGATAAAAAGATCTTTCCTGCAAAGAAAATATCTGGAAGTGAGTTTTTAGAGATTGTTGCAACGGGATATCAGAGCAGAAAAGGAACGTTACACCTTAATGATTTTATGAAGAAAGTTAGAGATAAGCAGACAATTACCAGAAGAACGGCAGCTAAGTTATGTAGCCAACTCCATATTTAGAGGGGGATATCGATGAGAGATATGGGAAGTTATACTACATTTGTAATGCAATTTATAGGGATAGGAGATGAACATGATGGAGAATGAAAAAAAAGGAAGCTTTACGTTACCAGGAGAAGCCGGTTATGAGGAATTAACTTTAAAAATGGCAGAAAAATGGGGCGCAGATGTAATACGTGATAGCGATGGAACAAAACTTTCTGATAAAATATTAGAATCGGATTATGGAATTTACTCCACAATATGCATAATTAGAGACCATAATGCATGGGCAAAAAAACATTTAGATAAATTGCAGCAGACATTTTTGTGTTCCAATCAGGTAATGGCGAAGGAAGAAATCGTTGTAATCCATATTCTTGACGGGTATTTTGGAGAACAATTTAAGATAAATGATAGCAAGGAAGCAATGAAATATTGGCAGGTATATGATCGGACAACCGATAAACTGGTTCCAAAATCAAAGTGGAGGTATCTTCCTGAGGTGGGGAATGTAATCATACAGAACATAACTCTATTTCATACCTATACTGTAAGCTTTATGGCATATCAAATGTGGGAAGAAATCTCAATGTATAATCATATTACAAATCATTGGGATAAAGAGCATTTAATGCCAGTGGATCCAAGATATAAGGAAACACAAAGTTATTTATATCAGTGGCTGGACAGCTGGTGCAAGAGTCATCCTACTACGACAGTTGTAAGATTTACGTCGATGTTTTATAATTTTACTTGGATTTGGGGCAGTAGTGATAGAAATCGTAATCTATATTCCGATTGGGGATCTTATGATTTTTCAGTAAGTCCGAAAGCTTTGGAAGAGTTCAAGGAAGAGTATGGATATAGTCTGACGGCAGAGGACTTTATTCATCAAGGAAAGCTTCACGTAACTCATATGCCAGCAGGAAAACGCCAGTTGGATTATATGAAGTTTACAAATAAGTTTGTTGTTGAATTTGGCCAGAAGCTGGTTGATTTAGTACATAGTTATAATAAAAAGGCATATGTGTTTTATGATGACAGCTGGATTGGGGTAGAACCTTATAGCAGCTTATTTCCACAGTTTAAATTTGATGGATTGATTAAATGTGTTTTCTCAGGATATGAGGCACGACTTTGTGCAGGTGTAGATGTTGAAACTCATGAGTTGCGATTACATCCATATTTATTCCCAATTGGTCTTGGAGGAGCACCAACGTTTTGTGAAGATGGAGATCCGACAACGGAAGCAAAAAGATACTGGAGAAGTGTTAGAAGGGCTTTGTTACGTGAGCCGGTTGATCGAATTGGGCTTGGAGGGTATTTGCATCTAGTGGTGAATTATCCAGATTTTTGTGATTACATAGAAGAAGTAGCAAATGAATTTAGAAAGATCAAGAGTATGCATGCGTTAGAAAAAGGTGCAGATGGCAGTGTTTATACACTTCCAATAAAAGTTGCAATCTTGCACAGCTGGGGAAGCTTACGTTCTTGGAGCTTGTCTGGACATTTTCATGAAACATATATGCATGATCTTATTCACATAAATGAGGCCTTGGCAGGACTCCCGGTGGATGTATCTTTTATTAGCTTTGAGGATGTCAAAGAGGGGTTGCTTAAGGACGTGGATATTGTAATAAATGCAGGAAGAGCCGGTACCGCTTGGAGTGGCGGAGATAACTGGAAGGATGATAAAGTGGTAAGTACTTTGTATCAGTTTGTATATGATGGAGGGACATTTATCGGCGTAAATGAGCCATCAGCAGTTGAGGACTTCTCAGATTACTTTAGAATGGCTAAAGTACTTGGAGTGGATGAAGATACAGGTGCAAAGGTCTGCCATGGCCATTTCAGTTATGAAGTGTCAGAAGTAGAGGGATTACTTCCTGAGGGCAGCCAGATAAAATCCAAAGAGAATAGATTCTTAACAGATGGAAAAGCCAAAGTACTTGTAAGTGATGAGCAGGGACCTGCACTTACGATTAATGAGTTTGGAAAAGGTAAGGGCATCTATTTATCAAGTTTTCAGTTAAGCAATGCAAATACAAGGATGTTATTAAACCTTATGTTATATGCAAAGGGAATGGATCTGAAACAGAACTATATTACAGACAATGCAGAAACGGAATGTGCATATTATCCATGCAGCAAGAAGTTAGCAGTCATCAATAATAGTGAAGAGAGTCAAAGAACCACAATTAATACGGAGGATGGAGAACGACAATTTACATTACAGCCTTATGAAACACAAATCATAGATATTTAGACAAGGAGGTTATCTATGTCAGAACTATTTAATATGAATAACGGTTTTTTTCGCATAATAAGCAAAGCCGTAGATTGTGTCTTTGTATCCCTATTATGGATTGTTGGATGTATCCCAATCGTTACCATTGGAGCATCAACGACAGCACTTTATTATACAGTACATAAATCAATTTGTGAGGATAATGGCTATGTCTTTCGGGACTTCAAAAACAGCTTCCTCTCTAATTTTAAACAATCCACCATTGCCTGGATACTCTTGGCATTTGTAGGAGGATTTTTAGGGGTAGATGGATATATGACCTATCATATGAAGAAGGCAGGCGATAGCGTTGGAAATGTATATTACGTTATTCTAGTGCTAATTGTTTTGCTGGCCATTGTGTTTACCTATGTTTTCTCGTATATTTCCAGATTTAGAGATGGAATTAAGACAATCTTTAAAAATGTAATCTTTATTGGACTTGGTAATTTATTACCAACCATACTTATGCTGATCACATTAGCTATCGCAGCTTACGTAGTATATGTATTGCCAGTATTGATCGTTATTGCTCCTGCATTATACATGCTTGGAATTGAGCAATTAACGGAACGTGTATATAAAAGATATATTCCACAGGAAGAAGCATAGGGAGGATAAGTATGAACGAATTCTTACATGGTGGTGACTATAATCCGGACCAATGGTTAAAACGTCCAGAGATTTTAGAAGAGGATATCAGGCTTATGAAGAAGGCAGGAGTCAATGAAGTATCTCTAGGGATCTTCTCTTGGGCGATGTATGAACCAGAAGAGGATGTCTATCAGTTTTCATGGATGGATAAAATTATGGATGCAATGTACGAAAATGGAATTAAGGTAATTCTTGCAACTCCAAGTGCCGCAAGGCCTGCATGGATGGTAAAAAAATATCCGGAAATCATGCGCGTTAATGAAAAGCGGGAACGTTTATTATATGGAGACAGGGAAAACTATTGTTGCAGTAGTGAAATTTATCGTGAGAAAGTAAAGAAGATTGATGGAATGATTGCTTCTCGCTATGCAAAGCATCCTGCCCTTATTATGTGGCATCTGAGTAATGAAATGTATGGGGAATGCCATTGTGAAAAATGCCAGAATAAATTTAGAGAATGGTTAAAGAAAAAATATAAGACATTAGAAAACCTTAACGAACAATATAATAGTGCATTTTGGAGTCATACGTTTTATTCATGGGATGAAATTGAAAGCCCATCTTCCATAGGTGATCAGGCGGTTCATGGACTTGCACTGGACTTTAGCCGTTTCTATTCGGAATTAAATATTGATTTTCTAGAAATGGAAAAGAAGGAAATTCGTAAGTATTGCAAGCATACTCCAATTACGACCAACATGCTTAGCCTTGACTGTGGTATTGACTACTCGGATCTTGGTAAAATTCTAGATGTGACAAGCTGGGATAGCTATCCATTGTGGCATTGCGGAAAAGACAAGACAAGTGAGTGGAAAGAAGCAGTCAAAGCATCTTTTCATTACGACTATTGCAGGTCCTTAAAGAAACAGCCATTTTATCTTATGGAAAGTACGCCGAGCAATACGAACTGGGCTGCTGTCTGTAAGCTAAAGAGACCGGGAATGCATTTGCTTAGCTCTATGCAGGCTATTGCATCAGGATCTGATTCAGTACTGTATTTTCAGTGGAGACAAGGAAAAGGCGGTTATGAGAAGTTTCATGGAGCAGTGGTTGGACATAGTGGAAGCGAAGATACAAGAGTATTTCGTGATGTCTGCCAAGTTGGTGACGAGTTAAAGAAGATTGCTGAGATTAAGGGAGCAGGCACCATAAGCAAGGTTGCAATTATTTTTGACTGGCCTAATCTTAGAGCATTAAAGGGGATAAAAGGCCTTAAGAATAATAAAAAAGACTTTGTTGAAGCATTACAGGAGTATTATGAGGCATTGATTAAGAACTATGTAAACGTAGATATAATCAGCCAGAGAGATGATTTTTCAGAGTATCAGCTTATTGTAGCTCCAATGCTTTATTTATTTGAGAAGGATACAGATAAAAGGATTAAGGCATACATAGAAAACGGTGGTAATTTTGTACTTGGTGTATTTAGTGGCATTGTAAATGAAAATGATCTTGCATTTGAATGTTTTCCACCATATGGACTACAAGACGTATTTGGCCTGTGTGTAGAGGAAACGGATGCATTATGTGAGGATGAGTTTAACGAAGTAACTTATAAGGATAGGACATATCATGCTACAGATTACTGTGACCTTATAAGAAATCAGGATGCAACTGTAGTAGCAGAATATGGACAAGATTTTTATAAGGGAATGCCAGTAGTTACAAAACATACATGGGGAAAAGGTACTGCTGTTTACATAGGAAGCAGGATGAATGAAGAATTTCTGTATGAATTTCTTCATGACATGATACAGGAAGTGGGGATTGAGCGGATTTGTGACACACCATATATCTCAGATATTATGGTTAAACAAAGAGAAAAAAAAGGCATTAAATATACATTTTTAATGAATTTTAGCACTGAACAAAGAGTGATTGAAGTGGAACACCAGCAATATGTATTAGGTTGCTACGAATATAAAATTATTACGACAAAGTAATGTAGGAGGAAGGCAATGTATCAGGCAGAGGAAAAACGATATGAGAACATGCAGTATAATCGTTGTGGGGCAAGTGGAATAAAGCTTCCAGCATTATCTCTTGGATTATGGCATAACTTTGGAAGCAATGGAAGTTATGACAATATGAAGGATATGTGTTTTACAGCATTTGACCATGGCATTACCCATTTTGATCTGGCAAATAATTATGGACCAGTGTATGGGGCTGCTGAAGAAAACTTTGGACGCATATTAAATAAGGAAATGTTCGCATATCGAGATGAGATGCTTATTTCTACAAAGGCGGGTTACGATATGTGGCCAGGGCCTTATGGAAACTGGGGTTCCAAAAAGTATCTGGTGGCAAGTCTTGATCAAAGTCTTAAGAGGCTGGGCCTTGATTACGTGGATATCTTTTATCATCACAGACCTGATCCCGAAACACCGTTAGAAGAGACTATGCTGGCTCTTGACGGTATTGTGAAAAGCGGAAAGGCACTGTATGTTGGAATATCAAATTATAATAAAGAGCAGACTGAGAGGGCAATGAAAATCCTTAAAGAGTTGAAGACACCTTTTATTATAAATCAACGAAAGTATTCTTTATTTGAGCGAAACATTGAAGAGGATGGTTTGAAGTCATTTGCAGCAGACAATGGGATTGGCATCATAGCATTCTGTCCGCTTGCACAGGGGCTTCTGACAGATAAATATCTTAACGGGATTCCGGAGGACAGCCGTATCCGTACTGACGGAAGGTTCTTAAAACAATCGGACTTAAGTGAAGAAAAATTAGAATCTATTCGTACATTAAATGAGATTGCCTCTTCAAGAGGACAGTCTCTTGCACAGATGTCTTTATCATGGATTTTGAAAGACCAGGATGTGACAAGTGTATTAATTGGTGCATCAAAAGCTAGTCAGATCAAAGAAAATGTTAAAATTGTAGGACATATGGATTTCACAAGGGAAGAACTTGAACTAATAGAAAAAGCTTGTGGAAGAGAATTAAAATAGAGGACGATTGCAAGAGGGGAGGCCACTAAGGTGACGACGGATATGACAAAGGGCAAACCGCTTCACCTGTTACTAGGTTTTGCAGTCCCTTTAATGATTGGAAACGTGTTTCAACAGTTTTATAATTTTATAGATACTGTAATCGTTGGTCGTTTTATAGGAGCAGACGCCTTGGCCGCTGTTGGAACTACAGGAAATGCAATTGGGGTTATGAATTCTCTTATGATGGGACTAAGCGTAGGTGCAGGAATTGTAATTGCCCAGTATTATGGAGCCCATAACCAGGAAAAACTTCGACAAGCAGTGGTTGCCATTATGGAATTGGTAGTAGTTTTTACAGTTTTGATTTCTATTGGAGGATATTTTGGAACCTCCTATATATTAAAGCTTTTACAAGTACCAGAAGAAATTATAGGGGATGCAATGACGTACATGCAGATATGTATTCTTGGAATGCTTGGGATGACGCTGTATAATGCAACAGCAGCAATTATAAGAAGTATTGGTGATTCTAGGACTCCGCTACTTGCCATGGTCATTTCCTGCATTGTTAATGTAACTTGCAATTTACTTTTTGTAGTTCGATTTCATTTAGGAGTTGCAGGGGTTGCATATGGAACTGTAATTGCACAGACGGTATCCGCGTTCATTGGAATTACCCATCTTATAAGGGTTCGAAAAGAGATTGGAATAGAAGGTCTGAAGTGGAAGCCTCAAAGAGAGATGATTCGTACTATCGTAAAAGCAGGTGTGCCAACGGCAATACAAAGTTCTCTGATTTCTTTGGGAGGAATGAGTGTTCAAGGTCTGGTAAATACATATGGCAGTGTAACAATGTCTGCTTATGCAGCAGTTCAGAAGATTGATTTAATTACCATACAGGTAGTTGTGGCATTGGGAAGTGCATTATCAGTATTTACAGGACAGAATATTGGAAATAGGAATTTAGTACGAATTAAGGATGCATTAAGGAAAACAATCGGACTTATGCTGGCATTCTGTAGTGGACTTGCATTGGTGGTATTGGTCTTTAAGGAACAGTTGTTATCCATATTCTTAGATCCTGTAAAAGCAGCTGCTTCTATTGACATTGGATGTGTATATATGACGATTATCGGAATTGCATATATCATTGCAGGAATTATGAACAGCTACCTTAACTTAATCCGTGGAGCAGGTGATGTCAATGCATCGTTTTTAGCAGGAATTGCAGAAATAACCGGTCGTATCGTGTTTGCCTATTTGTTGGTGAAACCATTTGGAGTAACAGGGATTTGGATGGCAACTCCATTATCATGGGGATGCGGATGTGCATACTGCATCTATCGTTATTATTCAGGAGCTTGGAAGGCAAAAGTATATTGTTAGAAAAGGGGAATATCATGTATAAAGCATTTAAGATGAAGTTATATCCAGGAATGGAACAGGAATATGAGAAGAGACATAATGAATTATGGCAGGAAATGAAGGATATGATCCATGAGTATGGTGGATCTAATTATTCAATCTTCTTGGATCCAGAAACATTAACGTTATTTGGTACTATTGAGATCGTGGACGAACAAAAATGGAGTGAGTCTGCAGATACAGCCATTAACCGTAAATGGTGGGACTTTATGAAAGATGTCATGGAGACTAATCCAGATAACAGTCCGGTTAGTAAGGATTTGAACCTAGTATTTCATTTAGATTAAACAAAAAGCCGAAGGCAATCAGTGTTATTGCTTTCGGCTTTCTTTTTTAACAAGGAGTTATTCTGAGAGCTCTTCCCAACGTTCTAAAAGTTCTTCTAAGCGGGACTCGGCTTGTTCTTTTTCTTTATTTAGCTTTACAAGCTCTGAAACATTAGTGTAGATTTCCTCTTTCGTTAAGAGTTCATCGATTTCTTCAGTTCTTGTTTCTAAAGCAGTGATTTCTTCTTCAATCTTCTTTAATTCATTTTGCTTCTTACGTAACTTGGCTTGTTCTTCTTTTTGCTGTTTCCAATCCAATGCTCCGGAGGAGTTAGTTTCAGAAGTGCTTGCAGAAGAAGCAGCAGTTGCGACTGCTTGTGCAGGTTTTAAGTATGCTTTTTCTATTTCTTCTTTTTTCTCAAGATAGTAGTCATAGTTACCAATGTAGTTAAGCATCTGATTGTTTGTTAAATCAAGAATTCGTGTTGCAGTCTTATTGATAAAATAACGATCATGGGAAACATAGAGGACAGTTCCCGTATAGTTGCTGATTGCATTTTCAAGGATTTCCTTGCTTACAATATCAAGATGGTTGGTAGGCTCATCTAGGATTAAGAAGTTTGCTTCGCTTAGCATAAGCTTTGCAAGGGAAACACGGCCTCGTTCACCACCGCTTAATTCTTTTACTCGTTTGAATACGTCATCATTTGTAAAAAGAAATGCTGCAAGGACATTACGGATTTTCGTATTGTCTAAGTTTGGGTAGGCGTCTTGGAGTTCATCAAACAATGTCTTTTCAGGATGAAGAATATGATGCTCCTGGTCGTAGTAACCAATGTTTACTTTGCTTCCTAGCTTTACCTCTCCCTGATCAGCAGCAATGATCTGATTGATGATCTTGAGGATGGTTGTCTTGCCAGTTCCGTTCTTTCCGATAATTGCAACTTTTTCTTCACGCTTAATGTCAAAGTCAATCCCGCTGAATAATGGGTGGTTACCAAAGGACTTACTAAGGTTTTCTACCTTAAGTACATCATTACCACTTGTTACATTTGGTTCAAGCTGAAGATGCATGTTGGCTTCATGGGTGATTGGCTTATCTACACGTTCAATCTTATTAAGCATTTTTTCACGGCTTTCGGCTCTCTTAATAGATTTTTCGCGATTAAATGATTTCAATTTAGTGATTACTTCTTCTTGATGTTTGATTTCACGTTGCTGGTTTAAGTATTGTTTTAATTCAGCTTCACGAAGCATTGCCTTCTTAGTAGCATATGCAGTGTAATTTCCTTGAAATACGGTTGCCTTGGAATGATCCACTTCAACAATTTTTGTTACGACACGGTCTAAAAAGTAACGATCATGGGCAACAATAATAACAGCGCCATTATAATTGGTTAAATAGGTTTCTAACCAGGCAATGGATTCTAAGTCAAGATGGTTGGTAGGCTCATCTAGTAAGATCACATCAGGAGCAGTAAGTAATAGCTTGCCTAGTGCGACACGTGTCTTTTGTCCACCAGAAAGTGTGCTTGTTTTTTTCTTGAAGTCTTCTTCAGCAAAACCAAGTCCTTTTAATACGCCTGTGATCTCGCTTTGATAAGCATATCCATTCTGAATTTCAAATTCATGAGTGAGACGAGTGTAGGTGCTTAACATACGCTCTAATTCTGCACCTTCTACGTTCTTCATGTCGATTTCTAATTGACGGATCTTTTTATCTAAGTCTATGATGTTTTGTTTTACTTCTAGGAGTTCATCATAGATTGTATTTTCTGTGGATAAATCCTGATGCTGTGGAAGGTATCCAATAGTTGCCCCTTTTGCTAAGGTAACCTCTCCTTGGTCAGCAGATAACTGTCCCATAATGATTTTTAAAAGAGTTGATTTTCCTGCTCCATTGATACCAACGATGGCAGCTTTTTCTCTTTCATTTATATGAAATGTCACATTGGAAAGAATTTGGTCTGTTCCAAATGACTTGCTAATTGAATTGCATGCTAATATCATTTTTAGTAGTCCTTTCACGATAGTAAACGATAAAACTCTAGCTTTTAGCTTATCACATTTTGTTAGTATGTGCAATAAAACCGAAAAGGTATTCCATATAATAGAAAGTTAAGCATTGCCTATTTAGCACCAAATATGGTATGATTATGTTAAAAATATAACAAAGATATTTTCAGTTATAAAATATTATAAGACATTGGATATACTGAATAAATAGGGGAATGATTAGTAAAAATAGAACAGTAAAATAGTGCTATTATTACGAGAAAATGCAAGAAAAAGTTAAAAAATGAACAGGTAAATATAAATAAGAAAGAAATTTGACAAGCATAGCAGATTCCACTATAATAAAATATGTATGTTAAAATGTCGTAAAGGAGGATATAGACTTGACAGATAAGGGGATATCACTAGCAGTTATAAAACGTTTGCCAAGATACTATCGATATCTTGGAGAATTACTTGAGAATGATGTGGTTAGAATATCATCAAAAGAATTAAGTGAGAAAATGCAAGTTACTGCATCACAGATACGACAGGATTTAAACAATTTTGGAGGCTTTGGACAACAAGGTTACGGATATAATGTTGAATATTTATATACTGAAATAGGTAAAATATTAGGTTTAGATAGAAAATACAATATCATTATAATTGGTGCTGGTAATTTAGGTCAAGCACTAGCAAATTATACTGATTTTGAGCGTCGAGGCTTTAAAATAAAAGCAATTTTTGATATTAATCCAAGGTTAATCGGCTTATCCATTCGTGGCATTGAAGTACGTATGATGGATGAACTGGAAGAGTACGTGAAGAAAGAAGAAGTACACATTGCAGTTCTGACTATTCCAAAGACGAAAGCACCAAAAGTTGCGCAAGATTTAGTGAGCTGGGGCATTAAGGCAATCTGGAATTTTGCTCCTGTTGATTTGAATTTACCAAAAGAGATAAAAGTAGAAAACGTTCATTTAGCAGAAAGTTTAATGCGTTTATCTTATGATTTAAAAACAATGCAAGAAAATGAAGAAAATCAAGAAACAGGTCTCCAATAAATCGTGTGAGATGTCGATATAAATCGTATGCAATGATTTATATACGAAGGATGGTTTAACAATGGCGAAGAGAAAAGATGATATTGCACTAATGAAAAATGACTTAGCGAAGCTAGCACATGTAAGACATCTTCCTATTTTAACGTTAGATCAAAGATGGCATTTGTTATTTCCGGAAGAAAAAAAGACGTCTGCGATTAAAAAATTGGAAAAAAGATTAAATGATTTGCTGAAAGAGCAGGGAAAGTTAATCCAGGATGCTAAGGAAATGAAGAAGCTTAAGAATTCATTTATGGCTGGCATCGTTAATAATATGCAGCAGTCCAATGAAACAAAGGATGAAGCTGCTAGGATTAAAAAGCTTGAAAGCAGTCAAAGATATATTAAAGAAATTAATGAAAAACTAGCCGTTTATGATGATGAGCTGGAGAGTATACCAAAAGAAATTACCAAAGTAAATCAACAGCTTATGATTGAGAGTGTTCGTATTTGCTATGGAGATCTTTATAAAAATAAGGTACAAATCAGTGCAATGAATGAGTGGATTGAAAAAGCAAGGATAAAGCTTAAGGAGACCCTCGTTCAAAAACAGGAGATGGAAGATACAAATTCTGAAATCTATTCCTATATGCATGATATCTTGGGACCTGATGTGATAGAAATCTTTGACGAAGATCATAAAGAACTATAATTTGTAATAAAAACTTGAGAATAGAGGAAATATTGTGATTATTGGAATTGGCATGGACATGATCGAAAACGAGAGAGTGTTGAAAGCTCTTCAAAATCCACATTTTATAGAACGATATTTTTCTGCAAAAGAACAAGAATTAATACAACATGATAAAGGTAAGGCTGCAGGAAATTATGCAGTCAAAGAGTCAGTGGCGAAATCTTTTGGAACAGGTTTTCGTCACTTTTCTTTATGTGATATAGAAGTGCTCCGTGATGAACTAGGGAAACCTTATGTAAATTTATTTGGAGAAGCAAAGCGTATTGCAGATGAACTTGGAATAGATGTAATTCATGTTTCGATAACCAATACAAGGGAGAATACAAGTGCCTTTGTAGTTGCAGAAAAGAGGTAGAGTAGGATGGAATTTGTCGTTGATGGGAAAACAATGAAAAAACTGGATGACTATACAATAAATAAGATTGGAATACCAAGCCTTGTCCTTATGGAGAGGGCTGCTTTAGCATTTACCAACGTTTTACTAGAGAAAATTGAATCCACAGATAGTATAATTGTATTGACCGGTCCAGGCAATAATGGAGCTGATGGTGTTGCTATAGCTAGACTACTAAAGTTAAAAGGGTATCAGGTAGAAGTCTACATAATGGGAGAAACTAAGCAGTTTTCAATTCAATTGAAAGAACAAATTAGCATAGCAGCAAAATTAGGGGTCAATTTTATAAACAATGCCAAGATATGTGAATATACTGTAGTAATAGATGCAATCTTTGGGATTGGACTAGGCAGATCAGTTGGCGGAAATGTGGCAGAAGTAATTGAGTGTGTGAATAACTGTGATAATCAGGTTTTTTCTGTGGATATCCCAAGCGGAATTCACTCGGGCTGTGGAAAAGTCATGGAACATGCAATTAGGGCCGATTACACTGTTACGTTTGGTTATCAGAAAGTGGGCATGCTTATGTATCCTGGATGCGAGTATGCAGGCAGGGTGAGTGTGGCTGATATTGGATTTCCAACAATTGAGTTTGCAAAGCTGATACCTACAGGTTTCATTTATCAAAAAGAAGATTTGAAGTTGTTACCATCACGTCCAAGTAATTCTAACAAAGGAAGCTTTGGAAAGGTTCTAGTGATAGCAGGTTCAAAGAATATGAGCGGGGCTTGCTATATGTCTGCAAAGGCAGCGTATAGAATGGGCGCCGGACTTGTAAAAGTACTAACAGTGGAAGAAAATCGCACGATTATGCAGACTATGCTTCCAGAAGCCATTATTTCAACCTATCATAGTGAAAGGATTGAAAATGAGCTTAGCAAGATACAAGAGGATATTCGGTGGGCATCGACAATCGTTTTAGGTCCCGGAATTGGGATCAGTGCGTCTTCTAGAACTTTGCTTTCTCTTATTTTAAAGGAAGCACAAGTTCCCACAATTATTGATGCAGATGGTTTGAATCTGCTTGCCGAACTGGGTAAGCTAGAGGAGGCTCCATTAAATGAGCATATGATCCTTACACCTCATATAAAGGAAATGTCTCGACTTTTGCATATTGAATTAAATGAGGTTCGAGAAAATGCAATTGAAATTGCACAGAAGATTTCAAAAGAGAAAAATTACACATTAGTACTAAAGGATGCCAGAACGCTGGTTGCAGGCAACGAAAGCCTATATATTAATACAAGCGGAAATGATGGTATGGCTACGGGCGGGTCTGGAGATGTCTTGACAGGTGTAATTGCAGGATTACTAGCACAAGGAATGAGACCATATCAGGCAGCATGTTTGGGAACATATATCCATGGTATGGCCGGTGATATAGCAGCACAGAAGCTGGGAAAATATTCTCTTATGGCAACGGATATTATTGAATATTTAAGCGTTGCGTCATTGGTATAAGAAAAAATAGGTAATATATAAGATAAAATAATAGTTGAAGTACTTGTAATCTAGAAGAAAAAAATATAAAATGCTAGGTAGCGCTAAAATTGCGTTGAGAATATTGAAAAGATTGTTACAAAAGAATAAAATATAAAAAAAATAGATATTTAGGTATAAAAATTTCTTATTATTTGGGTACACCAATTAAAACTAAATTTACGAAAGAAGTGAATAGTTTGATGGAATATTATCGTGTTCAGGCAAAAATAGACTTAGATGCTATTTGCCATAATTTAAGAGAAACAAAAAAACGTCTTGTAGATGGTGTAAAACTAATGGCAATTATTAAAGCGGATGGATACGGTCATGGAGCTGTGCCAATTGCTTGGGCAGCAGACAGTATTGTGGATGCATTTGGTGTTGCAATCATTGAGGAAGCGCTAGAACTTCGTAGCGCCAATGTTACTAAGCCAATCTTGATTTTAGGGTATACATCTCCTTTGCAATATGAAGACTTAATTAATAATGAAATCACTCAGACTGTATATAGTTATGATATGGCTCAAGAGTTATCCTTATGTGCAGGACGCTTAGGGAAAGAGGCTATGGTTCATATTAAGCTTGATACTGGAATGAGTCGTATTGGATTTAAAGATAACGATGATAGTGTGAGAATAATTAAGGCGATTGAAGAGTTACCTAACATTAAGATAACAGGCATGTTTACACATTTTGCTTGTGCAGATATGACAGACAAGACATCTGCCAATAAGCAATTTGAAAGATACCTGACATTTGCGGCAAAGCTTGAAGATGTGGGAATTAACATCCCAGTCAAACATGCGGCAAACAGTGCAGCTATTATTGACTTGCCAAGTACTTATTTGAATATGGTTCGCAGTGGAATTTCTACGTATGGACTATATCCGAGTGAAGAAGTAAATAAAGAAGACTTAGTAATAAAACCAGCTCTTGAATTGATTACAAGGGTAGTTTATGTAAAAGAAGTGGAAATCGGTACAGGAATTGGATACGGCAGCACTTTTGTTGCAGATCGAATGACTAAGGTTGCAACAGTACCTGTTGGTTATGCAGATGGTTATCCACGTGCATTATCAAACAAGGGGTATGTCCTTATTCAGGGAAAGAAGGTTCCAATTATTGGCCGAGTATGTATGGACCAGTTTATGGTGGATGTCACTGACCTTTCAGAAGTGAAAGTTGGAGATAAAGTAACATTAATCGGTACTGATGGATATGAAACAATTACGGTAGAAGAATTAGCCGATCTGGCTTATACATTCAACTACGAATTTGTTTGTGATATCAGTAAACGAGTTCCTCGGGTTTACTATAAAAATGGTAAAAAAATTGGGGAGATTAGATATCGTGGAGAGTGTAAATTAAATTCTCTACAGATTTAGTATATGTTTTGCAGAAAAAGAACTTGATATTGTAGACAGAAGTAAAGGTAAGCATTAGTATAAAGATTTTTAGATGTAATTGTTTTAGGCTTTTAAAAAAATTTAGAATTAGATGCACTTTATGGAATACACAAGTTAAATCTGGCAATAATAAAGCTAAAGCCAAAATAGACGGAGTGTGAATAAAGTGATTATAAAA
Source organism: bacterium (assembly GCA_030535455.1). Taxonomy (GTDB): domain Bacteria; phylum Bacillota; class Clostridia; order Lachnospirales; family Lachnospiraceae; genus KM106-2. The sequence goes on along the minus strand of JAUNJY010000004.1, from coordinate 3,034 downwards.
AGAGGCGATATTTTTTATGCAGACTTACGCCCTGTAATAGGATCAGAACAAGGTGGCGTACGACCTGTACTAATAGTTCAGAATGATACTGGTAACAAGCACAGTCCAACGGTTATTTGTGCTGCGATTACTTCAAAGATGAATAAAGCAAAACTACCTACACACGTAGAGTTAGATGCTGAAAAATATGGAATTGTTAAAGATTCTGTTATTCTTTTAGAACAAGTAAGAACGATTGACAAATCTCGTTTGAAAGAGAAAGTTTGTCATTTAGATGATGATGTATTAAAGAAAATTGATAAAGCATTATTAATAAGCTTAGCTCTTAATACATAATACGGCAGAGAGTATTTGGTAAAGCTTAGATACAAAGGAAGTTATTAAGAGTTGAAAGTAAATAGGTTGTAATGAACTAATCGAGAACATCAGTAGCTCATAAGACCCAATAAGTATTGCAATATGAACTAGATTGTTCTTGATTACAATACATATAATATTTCGGTATAGTAAGAAGCCTGTCACATCCACAATAAATGATGTAGCAGGCTTCTTTTTATTTACGTGAACAACGATTCGAAGTCATGTGAACATGACCTTGGCAACAAAAAAAGAATGTGTAACTGGCACATTCTTTTTCACATCTATATTATATGTGGGGAGGAGAGAGTGATATGTTTCACTTTCTGACTCTTATTATAGTCATGAAATATGTGCAGATTATGTCTAAGAAAATAACATTTTGTGAACAAATATGTTCATAAAATAGAAATAAATTAAGCAATGGAACAGGAGAAAAGAATGAGGATTACAGTATTATGCGTAGGAAAGATCAAAGAGAAATATTTTGTACAAGGAATTGAAGAGTATTCGAAACGTTTAAGCCGCTATTGTAAATTAGAAATCGTAGAAGTACCGGATGAGAAGACTCCAGATGGAGCTAGCGAAGCAATCGAGCTTCAGATTAAGAAAAAAGAAGGCGATAAAATCCTTAGTAAAATCAAGGATGGTTCTTATGTGATTGCACTTGCTATTGATGGAAAGCAATATAATTCAGTAGAATTTGGAGAGCGTATTGAAAAGCTTGGTGTAATGGGAGAAAGCCATATTGTATTTGTTATTGGGGGATCCCTTGGACTAGATGAGAGAGTACTTAGTCTGGCAAAAGAGAAGATCAGCTTTAGTAAGATGACATTCCCACATCAGATGATGAGAATGGTATTGCTAGAGCAGGTATATCGTGGGTTTAGGATTGTGAATGGAGAACCGTATCACAAGTAAGGTCGTACGGTTAAATGGTGTAACAACAAAAGAAAAATGCAAAGAATAGTTTGAAATAAGAGCAAAACTAAGAAAATCAGTTTTGCTCTTATTTTATACTAGATTGAAAAAAAGAGAAAAATTACATAATAAAATCGAAAAAGTGTAACCATATAATTTATTTCATGACTATATATTATAGATAGACAAAAATTTAAATAATAAGGAAGTGAATATAAGTAATAAATAATAGGATAAATTGATATTGTCAAAAAATGAAAAACAAAGGACAGTGAAAGGAATTTATGAATGGAAGATGAGAAAATAGTAGAACTTTTTTTTCAACGAAATGAGAGGGCTATTGAGGAGACATCAAAAAAGTATGAGAGCAGATTGAAGTATATTGCACAACAAGTCATTGGAACATATCCAGAGGTCGAAGAGTGTATTAATGATACTTATTATGCGATATGGAATAGGATACCTCCAACAAAACCAGAGTTCTTTTTTGCATTTATAGCAAAAATAACAAGAAGATTATCACTTAATAAAGTCGAGTATAGAAATGCATTAAGACGTAAAGCGATAGTAATTGAATTAACAAAGGAATTGGAAGAGTGTATTGTTAATCCTAAGGATGAACCAATTGATCATGAGAAGGGAGAAATTGCAGTAGTGATCAGTCAATTTTTAAAAGTTGTAAAGCAAGAGGATAGAGAACTGTTTATGAGACGTTATTGGTATATGCAGTCAATTTGCTATATTGCTAAGGAGATGATGATTAGCGAAAGCAAGGTAAAAACCAGATTATTTCGAATACGAAAAAAACTAAGGGAATATTTGGAGAAAGAGGGAATATGGTTATGAATGGTTTTGAACTATTGAGACAATTAAATGATATTGATGATAGGATAATCGAAGAAACAGTAATAGTTTCCCATAGAAGAAAGAAAAGTGTTTGGAAGAAATACATAGCTGTTGCTGCAAGCATTACTATACTTATTACTGTAATTGGTATTATAAATAGAAGTAGCTTAATTAAAGGAAATGAAAATAGTGGTGGAAGTTTGAAAGAGGAATATTCTACTCATCTCTTAGAAAAACATCGAGAGGAGTTTAATAATAATATTCCAGCCAAAGTAGAAGAGGAGTTAGATGGAGAAAATAAAGTTCTTCTAAAACAATATGACATGATTAACAGCAATTGGTTTGAATCAGATGATTTGAAAGATTTTAGCCAAGCTGTAACATCAAATTACAAATACTATTTAATAGATACGAAAGATTTATCCGTTCAAGTATATAAAGAAAATAAAGAGGAATTAGAATACTTGGGTGAAACAACTGGAGATCTTAATAGTTATGTTACACAAGAACAAATTGAAACGGATTTATCAAGTTTACAATACGAAGACTATATTATTTGCAATTCATCATTATTGAACAGCATATTTGTTTGGATTAGATCAAGTGATCAAGATTATTTTCTGGTGTATCCAACAAGAAAAGATTTTATAGAACTAGAGCCAGGAGAAATTTATACACTGGAGGATGTTATTGAAAAATTAGATGGAGTTTCTAATTAATTGTAAAGAGCTTAATTATCTATTTTGACATCATGTTTGTAATGGGGAGTGTAGGTGTATAAAGAAAATATATTAATATTTTGGATGTGATTAAAATAAAAAGAACGATTAGAGAGAATGTTGTGAGGTTACCATATTGCTTACATGATGCACGTGTGAATAAAATAAAGATAAAGTTACTTGATGAAGAT
>JAUNJY010000040.1:4534-40406 GCA_030535455.1 bacterium | reverse complement strand
ATTTTTGGGTAAAAATTAAAAAGTAATGTGTCCACTACATGGGGTCCATTATAAAGGGCAAGTTGTGACTGATTGGGGTATATGGTAAAGAAATCTCACTGTATGCCCAAAGTAGGACTGAAAATGGACTAAAATTGGAGTGTTTGGGTGGATATATCAAAAAAATCATCGGCATGCCCGGGGAACGACAATAACCGTGGACATTCGCACTACCAAAATATTGTACTTGCCATAAAGGACACAAAAGCCTTTAGAAACATAGCTCTAAGCTAACATAGTACATGGAATATTGCGGAACAATTCGGTATTATAATAAAAATAAGAAAGTTTGTAAGAAAGCAAAAGGAGGAAATATCATGGAAGTTACAATACATAGAGATGGCATCAAGCTAAACGGAAAGTTAGAAAAACCGGCAACCGAGAAATGTCCAATCGTCATTATGTTTCATGGATTTACAGGAGACATGGGAGATACCAAAGACTCCCTATTCACCTTGATTTCCAATCGTTTGTTGGAGAAAAAAATTGCGGTAGCAAGATTTGACTTTAATGGACATGGCAAGAGTGCAGGAAACTTTGTAGATATGGATGTATTAAATGAAATTGAAGATGCAATCGCAATTCTAAATTATGTAAGGACATTAGAGTTTGTAAGTGAAGTGTATATCCTTGGTCATTCCCAGGGAGGCGTGGTTGGAGGAATGGTAGCAGGCATGTATGCAGATGTCATTGATAAACTCGTGTTACTAGCTCCTGCCGCGACATTAAAGGAGGATGCAAAACATGGTACCTGCATGGATACCAAATATGATACAAACCATATTCCAGAAGTTGTTTCCATTCATAATGGTTCTATTGATGTAGGAGGAAAATATTTTAGAATCGCCAAGTTCTTACCAATCTACAAAGTGACAAAGGAATTTCAAGGACCTGCCCTTGTGGTCCATGGTAAAAAGGATTCAGTAGTGGATCTGAAGGCAGCAGTTCGTTACAGGAATTGTATGAGTAATTGCAAATTGAAGATCTTTTCCAAATTAGGTCATGGAATAGAGGGAGAAGATCAAGAAAAGGCAATCGACGCAGTTGTTGAATTTCTAACTAAAGGAACAGAAGAGAGCAAAGAGAAACTAAACTGACTCAGAGAAAAATACAATTGACAATTTAAGGGGAAAGGTATAGTATGAAGTTAGCTAAGACTAACTACAAAGAGAAGGGTGGTTTTTTCTATGAAATTAGTACTATTACGTCACGGAGAGAGTGTCTGGAACAAAGAGAACCTGTTTACAGGCTGGACCGATGTAGAACTGTCCGATAAAGGAAAAGAAGAAGCAAAAGAAGCCGGAAGAATTTTAAAAGAAAACGGATATGATTTTGATATTTGCTATACCTCCTACTTAAAACGTGCAATACATACTTTAAATTTAGCATTGGATGAAATGGACCGTGCATGGCTTCCAGTAATCAAGTCATGGAAACTAAATGAACGCCATTACGGGGCATTACAAGGATTAAATAAATCAGAAACTGCTCTAAAATACGGAGAAGAGCAAGTGAAAATATGGAGACGGTCTTTTGACGTCAATCCACCATCGTTAGATGACAACGATGAGAGAAATCCAAGAGTCCAGGAGCAGTACCGAAAGGAAGAACAGTCACTGTTGCCACTGGGAGAGAGTCTAAAGGATACCATAGCCAGAGTCGTTCCATACTATGAAAAGAACATTTTGCAAAATATGCTGGAAGGAAAGCGCGTCATCATTGCAGCCCATGGTAATTCTATTCGTGCCCTTGTGAAATATTTTGAGAAGCTATCGGAAGAGGAAATCGTAACAATAAATATTCCAACAGGCGTACCGTTAGTATATGAATTTGATGACCAGGGAAACTTTATCAGCAAACAGTATCTTGGAGACCAGTCTTTGATCGAGGCAAAGATGAAGGCAGTTGCAAAGCAAGGAAGTGCAGAGAAATGACAGTAGATGTACTAAGAGGCATCCTGATCCCATTTTTAGGGACATCCCTAGGAGCAGCCTGTGTTTTCTTTATGAAAGGAACCTTGAATAACAAAGTGCAAAGAAGCTTAACGGGATTTGCCGCAGGTGTCATGGTAGCGGCATCGATCTGGAGCCTGATCATTCCAGCCATTGAACAGTCATCGTCCATGGGAAAATGGTCCTTTGTACCGGCCGCAGTAGGGTTCTGGATTGGCATCCTATTCTTACTATTGTTAGACCATGTCATTCCTCATTTACATATGAACAGTGACCAGGCAGAAGGCCCTAGAAGCCAGTTACAACGAACTACCATGCTTGTGTTGGCAGTCACCTTGCATAATATACCTGAAGGGATGGCAGTAGGCGTTGTGTATGCCGGATGCTTGACAAATAGTTCAGAGATTACAGTAATGGGTGCCTTAGTACTCTCCATTGGAATTGCCATTCAAAACTTCCCTGAAGGAGCCATTATCTCCATGCCATTATGCAGCGAAGGAATGAAGAAATCGAAGGCATTTGTATTGGGTGTATTATCAGGAGTGGTAGAGCCAATTGGTGCTATCCTTACCATACTTGCAGCTACTTTGGTTGTTCCAGCCTTACCTTATCTGTTAAGCTTTGCAGCAGGAGCCATGATGTATGTAGTCGTAGAAGAACTTATTCCGGAAATGTCAGAAGGAGAACATTCAGATCTTGGAACCATTTTCTTTGCCGTAGGCTTTACGCTTATGATGACATTGGATGTGGCATTAGGATAAAGAGCAGATAAGATGGGAGAAGGTAGGACATGAAAGTATTAGAGCTGGCAGCAGGTCCGGCCATGTTATCAAAGGCAATCGCCTTATCTTGTGAATCTTTAGAGGTTACAGATTTTTCAACAGAAATGTTAGCTCAGGAGAAGAAAAAAGGACTCCCTAAGAATGTGACATTTGCAGCAGCGGATGCAACTAATCTTCAATATGAAGACGGACGATTTGATGCAGTCGTAATTGCCAATGCCCTACATATCATGCCAGAACCGATCAAACCTATCTTAGATTTTTACGGCGGCAAGGACTTGTCATAACAAAACATAAAGTGATCACAGGACATAATTTCCCAATAAGCTTTGTGGTCTGCAAGAAAAAGTAATTGGATGGAGTGAGATACCTTTGAAGAAAATGAGTTTTGGAATGCCAACACTGATTGAATGTGACAGCCTAGAAGACACATTAGAGTTATGCAAAGAGCTGGGACTTGACTTTGTTGAGCTTAATATGAATTTGCCTCAGTATCAGGTCGACCAATTAAAAGAGGTGAAGCATTTACAGAAGTTAACGAACCGCTATCAAAGCTATTATACCGTCCATTTAGATGAAAATCTGAATGTCAGTGATTTTAACAAGGAGGTAGCAAAGGCATATCAAAATACAGTTTTAAGTGCCATACAGGTAGCAAAAATCCTTGCGATCCCTATTCTAAATATGCATATGAACCATGGGGTACATTTTACCTTACCAGACCGAAAGGTGCAGTTATTTCAACAGTATGAGCAGGAGTATCTAAGGGAAATGATACAGTTTCGCAAGATGTGTGAAACAGCAATCGGAACAGATGACATAAAGCTTTGCATTGAGAATACGGAAGGATTTTATCCATATGAAATAAATGCAATTGATATGCTTCTAGAAAGCAAGGTGTTTGGGCTTACTTGGGATATTGGACATTCTCATACTGCAAAAGAGGTAGATGAGCCATTGATCAGAAAGCGACAGTCCAGACTAAGTCATTTTCATATTCATGATGCCTTGGAAGAACAAAACCATATGATACTGGGAAGTGGAGAAATCAATGTAAGAGAGCGTTTGGACCTTGCAAGGAAGCTAGAATGCAGATGCGTTATTGAGACAAAGACGGTGGAAGCGTTAAAGAAGTCGGTGGATTGGTTAAGAGAGGAGAAATATTTATAAATTGTTTAGAAATAAGACTCACCTTTTTCAGACTCTCTTCACATCTTCTTGCTATACTTTTAATTAAGGAGGCAGGGCAAGATACTGTGACTGTATCTGATGTGATTAGAAAAGGATAAGAAAGGACTGAGGGTTATGAAAACAATTGACCATTACAAAATTGGCAAGAAAATAGCGGAAAATATGTCAAAGCAGACGACATCATTTCAGAGAAAACTGTTTTTAATTGGCTGTGTGGAACCCGACATAAACCTATTCACTTATTTAAAAGGAAGTTTACATTTAAAGAAATTCCACGGACATAACTATGAGAATGCATGTAAGGTCATAAAGGGATACGTAAGCGAGCTAAATGCCATTGACCGTTGGTCCAACATGTACTATTACAAAATGGGAAAACTTATTCATTATGCAGCAGACGCATTCACGTTTCCTCATAATTCCCAATTTAAGGAGTCGCTGAAGGCACATATAGAATATGAGGATAGGCTCCATCAGCTGTTTGAAGAGAGCATTGAGTTAAAGGCTTTTATTTTAGAACGTAGGGATCAGAAAAAATGGCTTTTAATGCAGAAGTTTCAGGAGCTGCATCAAATGTATCTGGACGAGCGTGAAACGATCAAAGATGATATACGCTACATTTGCCATATTTGCAAGTATTTGAGCAGCGAGCTCCTTCCTGGAATTAAAGTGTATGAGAAAGAACGCTATGCCTTGATTAGTTCAAAATATTGTTGGAATTATGTTAACTGATATTACCATTAGAAGTATAGGAACTGTTGATATTCTTACTATGCAGTGAAATTGTAAATTTAGTTTCACTGCATTTTTAATTAATGAGGAAACTTCTCTTCGAGCAGCCTCCTATCAATTAAAAATGCTCCCTAAAAAGCGGGGACAAGATGCGCACTCACTCGAAAGGAGAATGTCGCTGTCGCAACCAAGTTCGGCGTGGCAAAGTGTCTTCTCCCGGCGGATTGAGGGAAGGGGCGCCACGAGTGTCGAAGACACTTGGTTCTATCAGTTTACCATTTGCTTTCTATGCCATAGTATAGCGATGAAGTCGTGATGGTGTTTGTGAGATGATGCTTCTCGAAAAGTAGCTAAAGGTTCAGTTCGTGCAATAAGCAATATTCAGAAAGAGAGAAGTGATAAAATAAGAAGATAACAAATTGATATTTATGCAAAAAGTATTGGGACAATTGTGAGGATAACAAAATGAAATTAAAAAAAGCGACTTCAAGAATTTATTACTTACCAGGTAATAGTGATACAGACAGGCCATATTTATATTATATTAACGGGGAGAAATATAGCGTAGCGATTGATGCGGGTAATTCAAAGAAACATGTTGAAACATTTTATCAGGCGTTGACAGAAGCTGGGTTATCTTTGCCTAAATACACCATCATTACACATTGGCATTGGGATCATACCTTTGGACTATATTATATAAATGGAACATCCATTGGTAGTGAGATGACGAAGGATAAATTATTGAAAGTAAGTAAGTGGAAGTGGACGAATGAAAAGATGCAAGAACGTGAAAAAACTGGAGAAGATATAGCCTTTTGTAATAAGTGTATTCAAAAGGAATATCAGAATTTGTCAGATATACAGGTAAAAACTGTAGATATCGGGATTAAGAAACCGATAATTTTAGATGCAGGAGATATACATATACATTTAATCCCACATGATTCGACACATTCACGAGATGCATTGTTTATATTTGTCCCAGAAGAGAAATCGTTGTTTGTGGGAGATGGCGACTGCGAAGATCATTATGAGAACAACGGTGCAATTGATCAAAGTCGATTGATTTCTATGATTAGATTTATTGAAAACTTAGATTTTGAACATTATTTTATTGGACATGATAAACCGGATTGTCGTGATGGTGCATTGAAATATCTGCATGAATTAGAACATACAAGTTAAACTATGACGGCTCAAATTGGGGAGCTGCAGGATTATAAAATCTGCAGCTCCTTTACTGGATTAAATTATAATTAACCACAAAATTTAGAGGGAGTGACGAAGTATTATGAATTTTAAAGGTGCTATTATGCAAAAACGTGCAAAAAACGCACATATAGCTGAAAATACTACCAAGAGTACAAGCGTTGTCAACAAGGGCATATGAAAATATGGTTGGAGTAGCAATGGCAAATCCTAATGGTGAAAATGCGGGTTGCTCGTGTGCGTTTAGTCCAATTTGCTGGGATGAAAAAGGAAACTATCGAAGTTACGAAATGATGGGAAATACATTTAGAAAAGTTAATTCTTATACTGAATTGTTGAATAAAGAAATTAAGGATCCATTTAGGAGAGAGGGACAAGAAGGAATATAAAACTCTCACAAACGGAAGACAGCTCTGCTGTACTTTTACGGAGATGTATAATCATCTAGTCACCGATCAGGAAGCGAAGGAAGAGATGTGACTCTTATAGAAGGTGCTTGGATAAAGAGTGAAAGAATGGTCTTAATTGGTCCTCATTAGCCATTTTGAGTAATTTATAAAATTTTTAGAACCACACAACCCGCATAAAAACAGGCGTTACAAAAATAATGCAAAAACATTAGCACTCACCTCTTGACAGTGCTAATACCTAGTGCTATAACATAGTTAAAGAAAAGTTCTACATGCTATATAACATGCAAACAATAAGATGTAATATAGAAAGAAGGAATTAACATGACATTAAAACCACTAGCTGACAGAGTTATTTTAAAGCAGAAGAAGGCAGAGGAAAAGACCAAGTCAGGCATTATACTGACAGAAAAATCCCAGGAGAAACCACAGGAAGCAATCGTAGTTGCGGTTGGTTCAGGCGGCATGGTAGATGGGAAAGAAGTCAAAATGCAAGTAAAGGTTGATGATCAGGTTATTTATTCAAAATATTCTGGCACCACGGTAACGATTGATGACGAAGAGTTTATTATTGTAAAACAAGACGATATCATCGCTTTGGTAGAAGAATAGGAGGGAACTTAGTATGGTAAAGCAAATTAAGTATGATGTAGATGCAAGAAAGGCATTAGAAGCAGGAGTAAATAAATTAGCAGACACGGTAAAGGTGACATTAGGTCCAAAAGGCAGAAATGTAGTGTTAGATAAAGGTCATATGACACCGCTGATTACCAACGATGGTGTTACCATAGCAAAGGGCATTGAACTAAAGGATCCTTACGAAAATATGGGCGCTCAATTACTAAAAGAAGTTGCAACAAAGACCAACGATGTTGCCGGCGATGGCACCACGACAGCAACCGTGCTGGCTCAGGCAATGATCAATGAAGGAATGAAGAACTTAGCAGCAGGCGCCAATCCAATTGTCTTAAGAAAAGGTATGAAGAAAGCAACCGACAATGTGGTAGCCTCTTTAAAATCCATGAGCTCGAAGGTAACGGGAAAATCCCATATCGCCAAGGTAGCAGCCATTTCTTCGGGCAGCGAGGAAGTCGGAGAATTAGTGGCCGATGCCATGGAAAAAGTAAGCGATAATGGGGTAATTAGTATTGAAGAGTCTAAGACGATGAGGACCGAACTGGATGTGGTACAAGGCATGCAGTTTGATAAAGGCTATGTATCCTCTTACATGGCAACCGATATGGATAAGATGGAAGCAAGACTTGAAAATCCATATATCCTTATCACTGATAAGACCATTTCCAATATCCAAGATATCCTGCCATTACTTGAAGATATTGTAAAACAAGGCAAACAGTTGTTGATCATTGCTGAGGACGTAACCGGCGATGCATTGCAGACCTTAATCGTTAACAAATTGCGTGGTACCTTTAATGTGGTGGCAGTCAAGGCTCCGGCCTTTGGTGACAAACGAAAAGAAATGTTAGAAGACATCGCAGTCCTTACCGGTGGCGTCGTTATGACCGAAGAGAAAGGATTAACCCTGAAAGGTGCTGTATTACAGCAGCTTGGACAGGCCAAATCGGTTACCGTTAAGAAAGACAGTACAACGATTGTAGACGGCCTTGGAAATAAAGATAAGATTAGCGAGCGTATTACCCTGATCAAACATCAGATGGAAAATACAACATCTAAATTAGATAAAGAAAAATTACAAGACAGACTTGCAAAACTTGCAGGCGGTGTCGCAGTAGTCCGTGTTGGTGCAGCAACCGAGACCGAAATGAAAGAGGCAAAACTTCGTATGGAAGATGCTATCAATGCAACCAAGGCGGCCGTAGAAGAAGGTATTATTGCCGGAGGTGGTTCTGCATACATCCACAGTATGGAAAACTTAAAGGAACTTACCAGTACCATGGAGGGCGATGAGAGAACCGGTGCCAATATCGTTTTAAAGGCACTTGAAGCCCCACTTCTTACCATTGCCAAGAACGCAGGCTATGAAGGTGCCGTCATTGTTGACAAGGTTCGAAACTCTAAAGTCGGCGTAGGTTTCAATGCGTATACAGGAACTTATGAAGACATGGTGGAAAAGGGTATTATTGATCCGCTCAAAGTGACAAGAAGCGCACTTGAGAACGCAACCAGCGTTGCTTCTTCCTTATTAACAACAGAAGCGGTGGTTTCCATTGATCGTGATTCATTAAATGACAAAGAAAAAGCAATGGTTTAATAAAAAAATAGTTCTAATAAAAAAGGAGCATCATCCCTTGGCTTTAGTAAAAAGCAAGGGATGATGCTCCTTCTTACATATAATGTTACGGTTCGTTATGCTAATTTTTATTTATTATGTATCAATAAAAATTTAAAAACAGTAAATCTGTTACGCTCCGATTATCATTATAACATAGTAATAAATGAAGTACAAAAACTGCAACAAGAAACATTAAGCTATATATCATTAAAATGATTGACATATATTTACAATTGATTTATGGTATGTGTATCAGATATAGGGAGGTGAAGTTTTGATGAGAAAGTTAGCGGTATATCAGGTCAATTGCAAGGTCTATATGATGAAAAGTGTACCATTTGAAAGAATGCAGATTGAACTTGCATACTTGGTAGATAGTACCCTGTTAAAGACAGAAGAGTATAGTCAATTACATAATAAGAACTGCTATAAAAATTACGTATTTGATGGATTAAAGCCAATAGAAAAGAACCGCTGTTATCAGGAAGGAAAACTATATACGTTTTCAATCCGTTGTCTGGATGAGAAATTAGCAAAGTATTTTGAGAAAGAATTAGCGATTGCCTATACAGAGACAATGAAAGGCCTAAGTTGCGAAATGGTGACAATTAAGAGATGCATGATTGAAAAACTATATTTACTTACACCGGCAATAATGAAATTCAATGATGGATACTGGAAAAAATCTCATAGCTTTGAGGAGTTTCAGCACCGAATATTTCAAAATGCAGTAAAAAAATATAATCAGTATACCGGAGAAAAAATAGCTGAGGATTTTAAGCTATATACAAATATTAAGATGTTAAATGATAAACCCATGAAAATCAGATACAAGAACATAAGCCTATTAGGGGATAAGTTTGAACTATACATTGCTGAAAATGAAACAGCACAAAGCATAGCCTATTTCCTATTGGGTACAGGAATCTGTGAACTTAACAGTAGAGGCTATGGATATGCTAATTATAGAGCAATGTAGGAGGGGTTAAATGCTTAATAATTGTATTAAAATATTCAAAAGACAGCCAGATATGGAGAAGTTTGTACTGGATACCTATGTTCCTGCAGATGGAGACTATATCGTTATGAAATATCAAGATGAAAAATTTATAGAGAAATTACATATTAAGGTGAAGCAGGATAAGAAGACCAGGACTTTAAATCTTTCACCGCTAGAAAAATACAAAATCTCGCAATTGGATTACTACTCTAAGCTGGTGGAAATGAACAAGCCGATTGACCCTAAAAAAGTAATCCACTCTAACAACTATCTATCCTTCTGGATAAAAAAAGATAATCTGACTAGTGGTAAACTAACGAAGGATATCATTGACAGATACTATGAAGTATTAGAAAATCCCTATACCAAATATACAAAAAAACATGATCAGGAGCTATATGAAAGTGTTGAAAAGGAATTAGGCCCCGTTAATAGAGAACGTTTAGCATTAGTAAAGACTTGGGTAAAAGAAAATATCTTTAATTTACCTTACGAGATAGAAGGGAAAGATTATCTAAAGATATTTTTTGAATTTGAGGATATTGACATAAAGGCAGAAGGAAAACGCTATTTTATTCCAAACCTATTTAATAAAAACGACTTTAACACTAAAGTGAATGGCGAGATTTATGGACTCCCCAATAATAATATGCAGATGAATTCGAAAAAACCATATTTAGAATATAAAAATAGAGTAACGAAAGTCCCCCTTTTACAAACTTCAGAACATGTGCTAGAGCAAAAACTATTCTTTGATTATTTACAGAATTGTGCTTCAGGTGGCCTTTATAATATTTACTTTATTAAGGAAATGGAAGAACAGGATGATTATCAAATCAGGCCCTTAACGAACAAAGAGCTGCCAAAGATAAAAAGCGGATATGGATATTACCTAAGAGTATATAAGGAAAAGAATGAAGCCTGTATACAGGAAATGGACCAGCTAACGAATTATTGTTCAAAGTTAGAGAAGCCAATTAATGTGAGAAACATAACCGAAGTAGGAACAGAGCTATTAAAAAGCCCGGTATATGGACAAATTAAGGATCTTAAAGAACTGTCAGGTCGGATAAATGATGTGATGTTTTCTAATTTCTTGACAAATAATTACTTTACAGAACCCGGTAATATTACTGGAATAGAACCAAAGTTAAAGCGAAATCTTGTATTATCCAGGACGGCGTTCTTTAACTGGTTTTACAAGGATGATTCAAGTTCTGTAAAAGCAATCTGGGACAAGATTTCTCTAAACATAATTAAGTGTTCCATGGAACTTGGATATATAATAAAAGCAAATCATCAGTTTAATATGAGACTTGCAGTATTAGCTTATTTTAAAGGGGGAAAAACCAATATGGCAGATGTAATGATACAGGTAAGAAGCAATTTGCGGGATAAAATAAATGCTAAAGAATATCAGAGTATAGAGAATGATGAAGAATATTATTATGCAGTTGGACAGTTATCTTCTTATTTACTTTCTAAGAATAAGTCAAAGAAGAGGGAGCATTCGTTAATCAATGGTTTTTTAAATGCAAAGACGGATAATATCTTAAAGCAGAAATTAACCGTGTTGTTTAAGAGATATAATTATGATATTGATGCTAACTCTAAACGGTTTAATAACCTTTATAGTATGATTTTATCGTATCAGGTAGGTACACCAGTAAAGCAGGATTATTTAATAGCTGGATACATATCGGGAAATTTAATCTATGAAAAAAATAAGGAGGAACAATGATATGGAGAAGAGAATATATGGTGTTTTAGGAGTTTCAACGATTATGTCCAATTGGAATGCTGATTTTTCAGGATATCCAAAGAGTACTTCAGATGGTGAAGTATTCGGCAGTGATAAAGCGCTAAAGTACCCTATAAAAAAGATGTGGGAAAATAATGGGGAAAAGGTGGTCTATATTAAGTCCATGCGTTTATCTGAGGATAAGAAAAAAGATATAACATCATTAGTTCCAAGATCATTAAAAGAACGATATGAGCAGCTGTTTGATATAGCAAATTTAAAGGATTGCAAGGATACAAGTGAAGTTTTGAAAAATCTATTTTCTGCGATAGATGTAAAGAACTTTGGTGCTACATTTGCTGAGGAAGGAAATAATATCTCAATTACTGGTGCAGTACAGATTGGTCAGGGGTTTAATAAATATGAAGGAATTTCCGTGGAGGAGCAGCAAATTCTATCACCTTTCCGAGATGGATCGAAGGATGCTGTGAAAGATGAAGAAGCAAAAAACTCAACCTTAGGAACCAAGATTGTGAGTAAAGAAGCACATTATGTTTATCCATTTGTAATCAATCCATCTGCTTACAATGGATTTGTAAAACTTGGGGTTACGGAAGGATATACAGAGGATGATTATATGAAATTCAAAGAAGCATCCAAATCAGCAGTCACTGCATATGCAACAAATGCTAAAGTAGGATGCGAGAATGAGCTGGCAATTTACATAGAAACTGAGAAAGACTTATATTTACCGAATCTTTCGGAGTATGTAACATTTAGAAAAGCAGAAAAGAACGTGATTTCCTTGCAGTTTGACAAACTGTTAAATGAAGTAAAAGATCAGATCTTATCTGTTGAGATTTACTACAATCCTTATACTACAGTTGTTGAACAGGAGATAAATGGCGCAAAACTTTATAATATTTTTACCAATAAAGAGGTGTAATGGATGGATATTCTGAAATTTACATTGACTGGAAAGACGGCTTTTTTTAAGAAGCCTGAGGTAAACTCCTATTATTATTTTACCTATGGGAGCATTCATAAGGTTGCATTGCTTGGTTTGTTTGGGGCGGTATTAGGCCTGAACGGATACGGACAACGGGAAGAAAAGTCAAAGGAATATGCAGAATTTTATGAGAAACTTCATCACATGAAAGTATCCATTGCACCAAATGCAAAGGATGGATATATTCCTAAGAAGATGCAGATTTTTAATAACACTGTAGGTTATGCATCAAAAGAGCAGGGGGGGACTTTAAATATTAAGCAGCAGTGGTTAGAAAATCCGAGTTGGGATATTTGCTTTGTAATTGAGGATCCAATTACAAGGCAGCTTGCAAATAAACTGCTAAACAGGCAGACAACGTATATACCATATTTGGGAAGTAATGATCATTTAGCGGATATCACTAACGTTCAAGAATTTAATCAAATAGACCCACTGTCAAAATGTTTAAGGATACATTCCCTTTACGAAAAAGAAAAAGTACAATATATGGAGTATGACGAATATGAGGATAACATGAAGGAACGAATCTTTCTGTATGAAGAAGAGTTACCAGTTGCACTTGATGCTATACTTCATCTATACCAATTAAAAGAGTTTGCTGCTTCCAATATACCAATTAAGCAATATAAAGATGAGGTGTTCTTAATTGGTGGTAAGAATGTAGTATTTTTCTGACAGGAGGAAAACATGAGTTGCATAGAAGAGTTATTGAATAAGAATTATGTTTTTTATGCGCATCCTGGGGAAACCATTTCAGAGCATACAGACAAGGTGTATAAATATTGGCTACATATAATCAAAGAACGTAATTTGCAGCCAGTTTTAGACAGGTTAAAAAAGTTTTGGAATATTATAGAGCAACAGTCAAAGCTTTATAATCAGGTCAATGATTTTATATGGAGCGTAATGGTGAGTACCATTACGCTCCATGATATTGGTAAAATAAATCCGTTGTTTCAAAAGGATAAGATGCATAATCCGTTATTTCGAAAAGTTTCAATCAGCTATAGTTTAAACTCTACCCATTCAATCATATCAGCGATCCTTTATATGGATTATTATTTAGGAAAGTTGGAGGAATTAACAAGGGAGTATGAACTTGAAGGGAAACAGGTAAGACATCTGGTATTTCTGATTTTTATAAATGGATATATCATATCAAAACATCATGGTAATCTTGGGGAGTTTGAGGCGTTTGTTAACGAATTCGATGCATATGAAGGAATATATAATAACACGATAGATGAAATAAGAACTTATATAATACAGTACACAGATGAAAACACACCATTATTGAAGGGAAATAGGATAGGAAAGCATCAGAAAAAGTTAAAAAGAGCCTATTCTAAAGCAACTGAGGACAATATTACTGTATTTACCTATGAACGTTTTATGTTTTCGTTATTGCTTGCTTGTGATTACTATGCTACCAGCGAGCAGAATAGTCAAGTGAGTATTACTGAGTTTGGTGTGATTGGCGATATACGGCCATTTGTAAAAATATACGAAGATACAGAATTGATGCATTCCATAAGAAAATACCAGAAGCAGTCATATAACATGGGAAACAACACACAAAATAAGATTAGCGGGATAAATGAGTTAAGATGTGAGCTGTTTCTTGATGCAGAGCATAACTTCCAGCAATTAAAGCAGGAGAACCAAATTTATTTTCAGGCACCTACAGGAATGGGAAAGACCAATGTTGCGATTAATCTAAGCTTTCAAATAATTAAAAATAGTACAGAGATTAATAAAATATTATATATCTACCCCTTCAACACCCTAGTTGAGCAGAATGAGGAAATATTCAATCAAATATTTGGGAATCATAATGAGTTGATAAAGCAAATACATATTGTGAATTCATTGCATTCTCTTTTAGATAATAGTAAGAAACAGTTAAGTGAGCAGAGCTATCAAAATATTCTTCTTGATCGCCAGTTCTTAAATTACCCCATTACGCTATCAACACATGTGACTCTATTTGACATTATGTTTGGAAACCGAAGAGAGTCTGCATTTTCATTCCATCAACTTGCGAATAGCGTAATTGTATTAGATGAAATTCAGAGTTACCGAAATACAATATGGTCAGAAATTATTACATTTCTAAATGGATTTGCAGACCTATTGAATATAAAAGTAATCATTATGTCTGCGACCCTTCCAAAACTTAGTCATCTTGCACTTTATACAAAAGCACCTATGGTGTTACTTCCTAATGTACAAAAATATTATAGTCATCCACTATATCTACATCGTTCCAACATTCATTATGAATTGCTTGCATCTGAAAATCCCAAAGAGGCCTTGTTTGAAAAGGTATTAGAATTTACCGGTAAGGGAAAGAAATTGTTAATCGAATTTATTACAAAGAAATCAGCAACGGACTTTTATCAGAAGCTTAAGGAATGTAATGTGGGAGAATATAAGCTAGAGCTGATTACAGGTGATGATAATGCCATTGAAAGAAAGAGAATTTTAAACCGCCTTTGTAATGCTTCAGAAGAGGAACCTTTTATTTTAGTAGCAACTCAAGTAATAGAGGCTGGGGTAGATTTAAATAATATAGACGTTGGTTTTAAGGATTGTTCAATTCTTGACTCAGAGGAGCAATTTATGGGACGAATTAATCGCTCCTGCAATATGAGTAAAATCGGAGAGGTTTATTTCTTTAATCTTGATACAGCCCGTCTTATTTATAGAGATGATGTCAGGGTTGATCAAGAGCTAACATTGCAAAATAAAGAGATGAGAAATGTACTTGAACATAAAGAGTATGATAGTTACTACGCTCAGGTCATGGAACGATTGCATATGCTCAATTTAACATGTGATACAAGAGAGAATTTAGAAGACTTTTTTGAAAAACAAGTAGGAAGGTTGAATTCTCTAATAGTCAGTGAACGAATGAAGCTGATTTGTGATAATGAGTGGCAGGTAAGTGTTTTCTTTAATCAAAAAATCCAGGTGGGAAATGAACAGCTAGTTGGAAAAGAAATATGGAAACAGTATAAGGAGCTATTGAAAGATCAAAAGTTAAGCTATGCAAGAAAACAAGTATTATTGAGTGACATAAAAAGCAAGATGAACTATTTTATTTATAATGTAAAGTCAAATGTTATGTTCCAATATGATGATTCTGACGGTGAACAGATTGGAGAAATGTATTACGTAGATAGCGGAGAAAATTATTTTGAAGACGGAAAGTTTAATCGACAGAAATTTGAAACTACTTTTGGAATGTTTATTTAAATAATAAGATAATATACATAGGATAAAAAGAAATGATATAACAGCGCAATGTTATTTCACCATACAATTAAATTACCAGGCGGAATAAATGCCATACCAGGTACAATCCTGGTAAATAAAGGGTTTAGATAGCTTTTTTAAATAGAGATGTAAATCTACATTACGGCTGGTAAAAAAGATTAGAACACAGGATTTTATTAGGTTTTTGGAGTATACTTAAGTTTAGAATACTGAAAAAATGAGGATTGAACCTTAACATGAGATGTTTTGAAATATATAGAAATCTCTCGTACTTCGTCATAATACTCCATTGAACCTTAACATGAGATGTTTTGAAATCACATCATCCACAATCTTTAATCCGACATTTGCTTCTATTGAACCTTAACATGAGATGTTTTGAAATTAAACAACCGGACCAAGGATTGCAAATGTTGACTTATTGAACCTTAACATGAGATGTTTTGAAATCCAATTTTGTATCCATCAAAACGACTCTTTGCTTCTATTGAACCTTAACATGAGATGTTTTGAAATATCCTCTAATGCCTGTGCTCGTTCTGCTCTGGCTATTGAACCTTAACATGAGATGTTTTGAAATTTGGAAGGATGTATCGTATTAATGGCCATTGGATAATTGAACCTTAACATGAGATGTTTTGAAATATTAAGTATCTAGTAGAGAACAAAGAGAGAAATATTGAACCTTAACATGAGATGTTTTGAAATGTATTTAGAAGAAAAACGAGCTGCAAAACAAGCTGAAAATTGAACCTTAACATGAGATGTTTTGAAATGCTTTATGCGATGTTAAACGAAGCAATTGATATTAAATTGAACCTTAACATGAGATGTTTTGAAATAGTGAATTCTCCGAATTAGAGTCCACAAACGGTAAATATTGAACCTTAACATGAGATGTTTTGAAATAATGCGGTACCGTTTGCTTTATTGCTCATTACTCGTCATTGAACCTTAACATGAGATGTTTTGAAATAACTTAGAACTGATAATGTAGGTCCAGGCACCGTATTGAACCTTAACATGAGATGTTTTGAAATTTTTCCCATTAATGCTGCGCAACAAGCTACCATAATTGAACCTTAACATGAGATGTTTTGAAATACGTCAAAGATACGGTTTACTGCGCCTCCTTGCAATTGAACCTTAACATGAGATGTTTTGAAATGGGCATAAGATTACAAATTATTCTGATGTTCTGTATTGAACCTTAACATGAGATGTTTTGAAATTGCAACAGATTAGCGGTATACAAGGTTTGGTGGCAATTGAACCTTAACATGAGATGTTTTGAAATATTAATGAACAGACCGGGTTGCTTAATCAAAATCGGCATTGAACCTTAACATGAGATGTTTTGAAATAAAATTACCAATAGTTTTACCGTTCCGCAAAATGTAAATTGAACCTTAACATGAGATGTTTTGAAATAATCAAGAGTCAGAAGATGATGATACATACAAAGAATTGAACCTTAACATGAGATGTTTTGAAATTGTCCTTCTACATGGCTTAGGATAACTCCATCTTTATTGAACCTTAACATGAGATGTTTTGAAATAGTTCTATTGATTTTTTTAGAATTTGCTTGCCATCAATTGAACCTTAACATGAGATGTTTTGAAATTTTTTAAGAAGCAAATGGAAGCCAAGTTTAATTATATTGAACCTTAACATGAGATGTTTTGAAATGATGGTCTGAATGCAATTAAGTTATTTCCATTTAGCATTGAACCTTAACATGAGATGTTTTGAAATAGCGCAGGCAAACGGGATGCAGCCACAGATGATGTTATTGAACCTTAACATGAGATGTTTTGAAATAGAGATAACCCCTCCCACTTGAACCGTGATATTGATTGAACCTTAACATGAGATGTTTTGAAATTTGAACTTGATGTTTGATGATCGTAACACTGTAAATTGAACCTTAACATGAGATGTTTTGAAATAGAAGTATAACGGACAGGACGTCGTGGCAGAGCAGGATTGAACCTTAACATGAGATGTTTTGAAATGAAGCATGTGAAAACGCACTGTATGATTTGGTTTCCATTGAACCTTAACATGAGATGTTTTGAAATTGAAGGGCTTGAACCTGTTGTTTTAGCTCCTCGTTTATTGAACCTTAACATGAGATGTTTTGAAATTATGTCCCCCCTTTACCAAAACAAAAACAGAACATAATTGAAACTTAACATGAGATGTTTTGAAATTTGCTACTAATTAAATTATCAAGTTCCGTTTCTGCCATTGAACCTTAACATGAGATGTTTTGAAATATGTCTGTTGCTGCTTGGGGAGATGAAAAGAATAGGTATTGAACCTTAACATGAGATGTTTTGATATAGACGTGGGTCATTTGCGGCTACGCTAATGGCATTATCGAACCTTAACATTGAATGTTTTGAAATAAGCTTCAAAAATTTCTATCATACGACCATTTAAAATGAATATTAAAAGAAGTACGATAATGGAGAGGAGGTGAAAAAATGGTCACAGGAACAATGATGAATTATTATTTTCACTGCAAAAGACAATGCTATTTATTTGCAAATCGTTTAAATCTTGAAGATAATAGTGAACAGGTAAAAAATGGAAAAGCGATGCATGAAGAAAAAGCAGAGCATCATAAAAATACAGAAATTCAAATTGAACAAGTCAAAATAGATGGATTAACAAATGAGTATGTTGTAGAGTATAAGAAATCAGATGCTGATGTAACAGCTTGTAAATGGCAAGTATTACTTTATTTATGGGAACTGAAGAAAAAGGGGATTATACGAAAGGGAAGAATAGAGTTTATTGAAAAGAAAAAGGAAATACATAAAATTGAATATGTTGAATTAACGGATGATTTGGAGGAACAGTTAAAGCGGTATATTGAGGAAATTGAGGCCCTAAGTAGCAAGAGTCAAATTCCTGAGGTATTACATAAGGCAAGCTGTAAAAAATGTGCTTACTATGAATATTGTTATATTTAGAATGGGAGTGAGGCTGTGGGAAGTACAAGATATATTACTTCAATGGGAGAGCTTAGTCGAAAGGATAATTCGCTCTGTTTTCGAAAAGAGGGCAAAAATGTGTACATACCAATTGAAAATACAAGGGAAATCTATTGTATGAATGAAGTAGGGATAAATACAAAATTACTTGATTTTCTATCACAAAACCATGTTATTGTACATTTCTTTAATTATTATCAAGGCTATAGCGGCACATTTTATCCCAAAGAGCATTACTGTAGTGGAAGACTGCTTGTAAAGCAAGTAGAAGCGTTTGATAAAAAAAGAATAATTGTAGCAAAGGCAATAGTAAAGGGAATTGGAGTAAACATTTATGAGGTACTTTATCACTATTATAAACATGATAAAAAAGAGGTGAAAGAAACATTAGATTGGATAAAAATAAATCTAAATAATCAGATCGAGCAGGCAGATAATATAAAGCAAGTATTGGGGGCAGAAGGAGATTTGTGGCAACGATTTTATTCGACATTTCAATATTATTTACCACAAGAGTTTCTTATGAACAAACGAGTTAAACGTCCGCCTGATAATCCAATAAACGCGCTCATATCTTTTGGAAATTCATTATTGTATACAAAAACAATAGCAGCAATATATCAAACACATCTTGATCAAAGAATAAGCTTTTTACATGAACCATCAGAAGGAAGATTTTCATTAAGCTTAGATCTATGTGAGGTGTTTAAGCCAATCATAGTTTTTCGAACAATATTTGATTTAGTAAATAATAGACGTATCCAAGTTGAAAAGCATTTTGATAAGAAAGTAAATTACTGCTTGCTAAATGAAGAAGGAAGAAAAATATTTATTGAGGCATTTGAGGAACGAATGGAGAGTATCTTTTTGCATTCAAAGTTAAAAAGAAAGGTAAGTTACAGAACAGCAATGAAACTAGACTGCTATAAATTAATAAAATATATTCTAGAAGATCAAGAGTTTATTCCTTATTCAATCAAGGAGGGAGTCTAAGTGGGAAAAGGTAAGTTTAACTACAATTACGCCTTCTTATTTTATGATGCTAATGAAATACGTGTACAGAAGATATTTAAAGTTTGTAAGAAATATTTGTCCCATTACCAGTATTCTGTTTTCAGAGGTGAAATCACTCCATCTAAATTAATCTCTCTAAAGAAAGAACTGAAAAAGGTTATGGATGAGGAGGAGGATTTTGTTTGCATAATAAAATTGTTAAATGAAAACTCATTTGAAGAAGAAGTACTTGGAAAATCACATAGTTCTACAGGTGAGGATCTTATTATTTAGTTACCAAGCGCAAAAAATGTAAAATAAGTATTATCCCCTAGTTTATACTGTATTTAGGCTATATTATTAAAACAAGAAAAAAATGAAGACTGGCTGGTAAAAAAACATAAAAGCCTTGTTTAACTATGATCCTGGGCTATACATATATTGAGGAAATGCCTAAATACGTGGATAGAACCTTAACATAGGATGTTTTGAAATTGGCTTATGGATACAATGCAGATACATTTATGAAGATAGAACCTTAACATAGGATGTTTTGAAATGCCTTCTTGTAAGCCTTAATAATCTGCTCGAATTTATAGAACCTTAACATAGGATGTTTTGAAATTTAAGAATAATGACATTGCATTTTTTTGATTTTCCATAGAACCTTAACATAGGATGTTTTGAAATTCGATTAACATTGGCAAGTTGTTAAGGAAGTCCATTCATAGAACCTTAACATAGGATGTTTTGAAATTTGCAAAGTATGCATGTTTGTTACCTCTCATTAAGAAATAGAACCTTAACATAGGATGTTTTGAAATAAACATCAGTAGCAGGCATAGAAGCTCAAAAAACATAGAACCTTAACATAGGATGTTTTGAAATGCTCCTTATCCAATGCCTCGAAGTAATCTAATGTATAGAACCTTAACATAGGATGTTTTGAAATAAATGTCTATGTAACAGTTTCATTTTTGACTTATCCATAGAACCTTAACATAGGATGTTTTGAAATAAATCTTTGAAGTATGCACCTGCTCCTAGTAACAGATAGAACCTTAACATAGGATGTTTTGAAATTGTCCGGAATATAATTCTTTTTAGCTTTTTTTATATAGAACCTTAACATAGGATGTTTTGAAATTGAGGACAGCTTGCTACGTGCGTGTCAGCACTGAATAGAACCTTAACATAGGATGTTTTGAAATGCCTTATAACGCGTTTAGTAAGAACGCAATACTTATAGAACCTTAACATAGGATGTTTTGAAATCAGTAAAGAAACAAGAGAAAAGCAAGCCATATTAATAGAACCTTAACATAGGATGTTTTGAAATAATGATAATGGTCTAAAATCGTAAGTCATTTCACATGATAGAACCTTAACATAGGATGTTTTGAAATATTTGTCAATTGGAGTAATTGCCTCTGGTCCTGCCTATAGAACCTTAACATAGGATGTTTTGAAATTCCAGTACCCGTTGCACTTTAAGCCACTGTAACAATAGAACCTTAACATAGGATGTTTTGAAATTATCATTACCTCTGTTAATTTTTATATCTTATTATCATAGAACCTTAACATAGGATGTTTTGAAATCAAGTAGGAGCTTAATTGATAAGTATGATAAAATATAGAACCTTAACATAGGATGTTTTGAAATGCTTCCAGTAAATTAATAAAAACAAATGCTAACGGATAGAACCTTAAGATAGGATGTTTTGAAATTCCAATGGACATTGACCAAACAAATCAGGTTGCTTCATAGAACCTTAACATAGCATGTTTTGAAATAACTGGAGATGCAAGAACTATCCACATTTATAGCAATAGAACCTTAACATAGGATGTTTTGAAATTAAGGGAAGAATTTTGCACGCTGCAAATTGTACTTTATAGAACCTTAACATAGGATGTTTTGAAATACTCGTATATATATGTATGGCTAAATAACATAGACAGCTTAATATAATTTAAACCCTGTATACATCTTTTGTGCTCCAAGCCCAAGAATCCACCTTAGGTTTGTATTTACATCCCATATCTATTGAAAAAAACACTGGTATAATACTAAAATAGAGAGATTAAAAATGTGACAATGAAGCCATATAGCTTTGTTGCCGCATTTTTTTAGTTTATAGGATACGTCTCTTCGAGCAGCCTCCTATAAATTAAAAGTGCCCTAGAAGACAGGGCAAAGTGTGCGAAACACATACATTATTAAAACCAGATAATTATTTAGAAGGAGAAACCAAATATGAAACAATTTAGCGTAAAACCAACAATTAAACAATTTGATACAGTAACTGAGTTTTTATCAGAATATAAGATTGGCCAGGGAGATTTGGTATTTGCAAGCGGTTCTACTTACGGAAAATTCTTAAAAGAAAAAGTAGAAGGAGCAACTGTAATTAATTATAGAAATTACGGAGCAGGTGAGCCTACCGACCTTATGGTAGAAGGTATTTACAACGATATCAAAGACTTAGACTACGCACGTGTCTTTGCAATTGGCGGAGGTACAATTTTAGACGTTGCAAAGTTATTTGCATTAAAGAACATATCGCCGGTAGTAGACTTATACGACAAAAAGCTTGAGATTGCAAAAGAGAAAGAGTTGATCCTGGTACCAACCACATGTGGAACCGGTTCTGAAGTGACCAATATCTCTATTTTAGAGTTAACTACAAAAAATACAAAAATGGGACTGGCAGTAGAGGAATTGTATGCAGATGATGCAGTCTTAATTCCAGAGCTTCTTCATGACTTGCCATTTAAGTTCTTTGCAACAAGTTCCATCGACGCCTTAATCCATTCCATCGAATCCTTTACCTCACCAAAGGCAAATCCATTTACAAAAATGTTCTCATTAAAAGCAATGGAATTAATTTTAGAAGCATATAAAGTGATCGTAAGAGATGGTGAGGAAGCAAGAATTCCGTTACTTGGGGATTTATTAGTGGCAAGCACTTACGCAGGAATTGCATTTGGTAATGCAGGCTGTGCAGCAGTCCATGCCATGAGTTACCCACTAGGAGCAGCCTACCATGTAGCCCATGGAGAAGCAAATTATGCCATGTTCACAGGCGTTTACAAAACATATCAAAAGCTTGATCCTAACGGCAGCATCACAGAATTAAATACATACTTAGCCGGCATCCTTGGATGTAAGGACACCGAAGTATATGAAGAAATCGAAACCTTATTAAATCATATCATTACAAAGAAACCGCTTCATGAGTATGGAGTAAAAGAAGAAGAATTAGAAGTATTTACGACAACCGTAATGGAAAAGCAAGGACGCCTTATGGCAAATAACTACGTGGAGCTTACTCGCGACACCGTACTTGCGATCTATAAAGAGCTTTACTAAAAGAGTAGAGGTCAGCTTTTAGGCCAGGACCTCTAAGTATTCTTTAATTGCAAAGGAGACCATCAGGTTAAAGCGGACATCTGTGGAATCCAGGTCAAAATCAAGAACGTCTTTGATTACATGGATGCGATAGTTGACCGTATTACGGTGACAGAACATTGCGCCTGCAATCAGCTGAATGCTTCCATTATGAAGTAAATAATTATGTAAAGTTTCTAAATACTCAGTATTATGTATAGCATCGTAATCCATGATCTTTTTTAAATGATCATTCATATAGTTGGTCAATAACTCTTTGTCATTGGCCGAAAGAAGAATTTTTAAAAATCCCATATCGTCATATCGGTAAAGCTGCTTATCATGAAAATGGGACATAGACAAGGCGGCCATACCACGCTGATAGCTAGTCGACAGTTTAGTAAGGTCATCTACCATGCTGCCAATCCCAATGTGGAAGTTTACTCCTTCAAAGGCAGAAGACAAAGCATCAAGTAATTGTTCCATATATTTTGTAAGTGAAGAAAGCTCTTCATCATGGAAAATTAAGAGGAAATCATTTTTATATAGGATGATATGGCAGTTCAGATGATTACGTTTTACAAAACGTTTCATAAGTGCCTGGATCTTAGGATGCAGTTCCTCAGAACTAGGAGTCAGGAATGAGGCATCCGCAGTGTAATTTACGACGCAAGCACTGTAAGAACCAGTTACAGTATAATTATATTGTTCTAGCACCTCGACTACCTGTGCAAGCGCTTCTGTATTGCGGATCACACTTAAAAAGGCATTGGTTATGACTGTGTCGGTCTGGGAGTCAATTAAGATTCGGTTGTAGTAGTCTCTGGTGATATCATAGATATGCGTTTCCCAAGGCATGGTAAACAACGGAAAAGAATGAGCTTCACATAAGGAAATCAGATCCTCAGTGATGTCTTCTTCTTTTATGTAGGTTCCGATATTGAGAATCAGGCCGCAAGTGCCTTGTTCAATGACCGTTTTTGTAAAATCGTAAAGCCAGGTAGGAGTCCGGCAGCTGACGCCGGTTGTAATAATCAGCTCTCCGCCCTTTAAGAAGCTGGCAGTAGAAATATCTTCTGAGATGTAAACCCAGCTGACCACATTGTTAAGACCATTTTCACCACAAAGCTGAGTCAGCCGATACTTTGATTTAGACGTAACCAGTATTTCATTTAATGTTAAAGCCATAGAAGAATCCTTTCTTATATTTATTAGTGTAAATTTATTTATCGCTAAGTCTAGCATATATTGGGTTCATAAACAAGAAATAGGAGGAAATAAGATGGATTATAAAGAATTAGCAAGTATTTTATTCGACAAGGATGTAGAAACACCAGAATATTATGAAGAGAAGTTCCCTTATAGAAAGTTGAAAAATAATGCCCAGGTGACCAGAATGGCGCCAAGTCCAACTGGATTTATCCATCTTGGAAACCTATACAGTGCCCTGGCAGATGAGAGGATTGCCCATACCACAGACGGCGTGTTCTATCTTCGAATCGAGGATACGGACGAAAAACGTAAGGTGGACGGGGCAGTAGAAACCATCATCAACGTACTAAGATATTTTGATATTGAATTTGATGAAGGTGCAGGATATAAGGCAGAGGCGCCACAAAACACTTATGGCCCTTATTTTCAAAGACAGAGGGTGCAGATTTACCATGCGTATGCAAAACGTTTAGTGGAACAAGGTCTTGCTTACCCTTGCTTTTGTACAGCAGAGGAACTTAATAAGGTCAGAGAAGAACAGGAAGAAGCAAAAGAACTGACTGGCTACTATGGAAAGTATGCAACCTGCAGAGACCTAACGATCGAACAGATTAAGGAAAGGTTAGAGGAGGGCTTAAGCTTTGTATTACGACTTCGTTCCCAAGGCTCCCCGGACAAGGAAATTGTATTTGAGGATAAGATCAAGGGAAAAATCCGTCTTCCTGAAAATATTCATGATATTGTTTTGTTAAAGTCAGATGGCATACCAACCTATCATTTTGCCCATGCAGTGGATGACCATTTAATGCGAACCACCATGGTTATAAGGGGAGTAGAATGGTTAGACAGCGCTCCCATCCACTACGAACTGTTTCATTTACTAGGATTTAAGATGCCAGCTTATGGACATACGGCCCACCTTATGAAGTTTGATGAAGAAACAGGCGGAAAACGAAAACTATCCAAGCGTAAAGACCCTGAGCTTTCCCTGGATTACTATAGAAAAGATGGCTATCATCCATATTGCATGAAAGTATATCTAATGACCCTTCTAAATTCTAATTTTGAAGAATGGCATGAAAAATATCCGGATAAGGACATTAATGAATTCCCATTTTCAGTGGAGAAGATGAGCCAGTCAGGCGCCTTGTTTGATAAAGATAAGCTGCACAGCGTTTGTAAAAATGAGTTTTCCAAGCTATCCGAAGAAGAAGTATATAAGTTTTTACATACTTGGGCAGTGGAAAATGAGCCAGAACAGGCAAAGGTTTGGTTTGCCGATCAAGAAAAAATGATGTCTATCTTACGTCTTTATATGGGAACGCAGGCGAAACGAAGAAGAAAAGACTTTATTTATGCGAAACAAGTCTTTTCTATGCTTGCTTATTTATTTGAAATGCCTAAAGAGGTGGCATCAGAATACCATTACGACAAAGAACTGGTTTCTAGTGTCTTACATGCATATCTTAAGACCTTTGACTTTAATGACGATAACTCTGCATGGTTTGAGAAGGTAAAGAAGATTGCAGCAGACCATCAGTTTGCAACTGATATGAAAGCCTATAAGAAAAATAAAGAAGCATATCCTGGAAGTGTGACTGACATTGCAGAAATCATCCGTATTGCAGTTACCGGTTATGAGAACACCCCAGATCTTTGGAGCATCATTCAGATTATGGGAGAGGGACAGATGAGAGACAGAATAACGCTGTCCATGAACCAGGTCGTTGCTTCCACAAAGTAAACACCGCATAAAAAGTACTCCAATAGGGGTACTTTTTTGCTTTCATAAGAGTATTTGTCGGCAATGAAGCAACGTGGAAAAACAGTTGTGCACTCAGCACAAACTATAGAACCAATCCTTGTGTTACAGGTATATTTCAAGGACGGCATGGTTATGGCACAATATACACATGGTACGACAAAGGAGTTGCACATGAGAAAGCTCCTACTGTCGTGCCATTTTTTATTGCCTAGGAAATCTGTTGTTAATGGGTTTCCAAGGAAATAAAAAAGCACCCTGAAAGACGGATGCACAATGCGCACTCACCGGAAAGGAAGAGGTCGCTTGACATAATCAGTAAATAAATAAAATTAACCATACAGGAGGAATTCATTATGTTAGAAACAAAAACATTAGGAACCGCTTTACCAGAAATCACTACAGAGACTTTACCAGGGCCAAAAGCTCAGGCAATCATTGATCGAAGAGCTGATGCAGTACCAACAGCAATTCGTTGTGGCTACCCAGTGGTAATTGAACGAGGCGAAGGCGCAATGATCGAAGATGTAGATGGCAATAAATTCTTAGACTGGATCGGTGGCGTAGGC
Organism: bacterium; assembly: GCA_030535455.1. Lineage (GTDB taxonomy): Bacteria > Bacillota > Clostridia > Lachnospirales > Lachnospiraceae > KM106-2. Next base: position 13,867 of record JAUNJY010000040.1, on the reverse strand, counting down.
GTATTAAATATCGGTTTCTCTCAGCCAGAAGTAGTAGAAGCAGTAAAAGAACAAGCAGAAAAATATTTTCATGGCATGTTCAATGTAGTTACTCATGAAGGATATGTTACTTTAGCAGAAAAATTAGCAAGCATTGCTCCAGTCAAAGGTGATCACAAAAAAGTATTCTTTGCAAACAGTGGTGCAGAAGCAGATGAAAATGCAGTTAAGATTGCAAAAGCCTATACAAAGAGACAAAATATCATTGTATTCTCTGGAGCATTTCATGGAAGAACATTACTTACCATGTCTATGACAAGTAAAAAAGCATATGCAAAAGATATGGGACCTTTCCCATACGGCGTATTCAGAGCACAATTCCCATATTTCTACCGCAATCCAGAAGGAATGCCACAAGAAAAAGCAGTGGATTACTATATTGACTCAATTAAAGCAGTATTTGAACAATGTGCAGCAGCAGATACCATTGCAGCAATGGTAGTAGAACCACTTCAAGGGGAAGGCGGATTTATTCCAGCTCCAATCGAATGGGTACAGGCAGTTCGTAAAATCTGTGATGAAAACGGCATCCTTTTAATTGCAGATGAAGTACAATCTGGTTTCTGCAGAACAGGAAGAATGTTTGCTTCTGAGTACTGGAAAGAAGCTGGTGTTCAGCCAGATATTATTGCAACAGCAAAATCTATTGCAGCAGGTGTTCCATTATCTGCAATCATCGCAAGAGATGAAATTATGGAAGCTCCAGCGCCAGGAACCATTGGTGGTACTTACTGTGGTAACCCACTTGCATGTGCAGCATCCTTAAAGACAATCGAAATTATGGAACGTGACCATTTGGCAGACCGTTCTTTAGATATCGGTGAAATCGTATCCACTCGCTATTATGAATGGATGAAGAAATATCCAGTAGTAGGAGATATCAGAGGACTTGGCGGAATGATCGGTATTGAGTTCGTTAAAGATAAAGAAACAAAAGAACCTGCTCCAGAACTTACTTCAGCAATCATCAATGAATGTGCCGGACATGGCTTACTCATTGAAGGTGCTGGAACTTATGGCAACGTAGTACGTTTCTTAGCTCCACTTGTAATCACTGATGAACAATTAGAGGCTGGTTTAAATATCTTTGAAGCAGCAATTGAAAAATGCATGAACGCATAGTGAAAACTAGGTAACTTATATAAATTAGAATGACGAAGGCGTCTTCAGTAAGAATTACTTACTGTGGGCGCCTTTTCGCTTTCTGAAAGACAGATGGAACAAAGACAATTTTTCATAAAAGGGAGGAATTCTATGGGTAAATCGAAATTCAATAAAGTATTAGGCGGAAAAGATATCTTTGCAATTGCATTTGGCGCAATGATTGGCTGGGGATGGGTAATCAATTCAGGAGATTGGTTAACCAATGCAGGATTTTTAGGTTCCATCATTGCTTTCATAATAGGTGGTGCAATGGTAGTGTTTGTAGGACTTACTTATGCAGAACTGACCTCTGCGATGCCACAATGTGGTGGAGAGCATGTATTTAGCTATAAGGCAATGGGAGCAACCGGATCGTTTATATGCACATGGGGAATTATATTAGGATATGTGGCAACTGCAGCCTTTGAAGCAGCTGCATTTCCAACTGTAGTCAGATATGTGCTTGGTGATGGCTTTATGAAAGGGTATATGTATAATGTTGGTGAAACAAAAATCTATGCTTCTTATGTAATCGTAGGCTGTGTATTATCAGTCATCATTACCTATATCAATATTCGAGGAATTCAGACAGCAGCAAAATTACAAAAGATCTTAACGATCATCATTGCAACAGCAGGTTTATTATTAATTGCTGCCAGTGCAGTTCGTGGAGATACTGCTAATATCACATCAAACTTATTTAATATGGGAGCTGGCGGAAGCGCTGATGTTAAGACAACGTTAGGCGGAATTTTGACAGTTGCTTGTATGACACCATTCTTATTTATCGGTTTCGACGTTATTCCACAGGCAGCAGAAGAAATCAATGTTGCTTATAAGAAGATTGGTAAGATCATGTTATTCTCCATCGTCATGGCAGTCGTATGGTATTTATTAATCATTTCAGCAGTAGCTTATGTAATGCCAAAAGCAGAAATCATGGACTCTATGAACAATGGACTTGTTACAGCAGATGCGATGGCCAAGGCATTTAACTTAGATGCAATGGCAAACGTATTGATCATTGGCGGTATGTGCGGTATCATCACAAGCTGGAACTCCTTCTTGTTAGGAGGAAGCCGTGCCCTTTACTCTATGGGTGAATCCAAGATGCTTCCTGGCATATTCAGCAAGTTACATCCAAAATACAAAACACCAACAGCAGCAATCCTTTTAGTTGGTGTAGCATGCTTTATTGCTCCATTTTTCGGAAAATCAGTTCTTGTTTGGTTAGTAGATGCAGCAAGTTTTGGATGTTGCGTAGCATACTTATTTGTATCCATTTCCTTCTACATATTAAGAAAGAAACAGCCGGAATTAGAGCGTCCATATAAAGTAAAACACGGAGAATTAGTTGGTATCGTTGCTATTGTTTTATCAGGTTTCCTATCCGCTCTTTACATTATTCCACTTCCATTTTCAAGCAGTGCCTTGATCCTTCCAGAATGGATCGTAGTAGGCGTATGGATTGCATTAGGAGTAATCTTCTATGCTTACTCAAAATATAAATTTGGCAGTGAATTTGGATCCCATATCGATGTACAGTTAGATCAGTCCTTAATGGAAACGGTAAAGGAAGAAAAAGCAGGCAATACCATGGAAGAATATGCATAGGACAAAATGTAGGCAGCATATATTACATAAATAAGTGTCAATAAGAGATATGATAATTTTGACAAAATAAATCTTTCATTGACAATATTATTAAATTGGTATATACTACCAATAAATAAAAGCAAACCGTTGATCAAGAGGAGTAACCTTTTTACAACATTCAAAGAGAGCTGCAGGTGGTGAGATTGCAGCAATGGATAAACTGGTGAATGGACTTGTGAGGGCAAACTGAACCCTGTGAAAAGGAAGTAGGGGAAACGTAAGGCGCACGTTACCGCGCAACATGTATGTTAGTACATAAATGAGAGCATCTTAAATCCCCTCGTAAGGGTCAAGATGAAATTAGGTGGCACCGCAGAATATAAGCTTCTGTCCTATAGTGATATATAGGATAGGAGCTTTTTTTAATTGATTGGAAACTTCTCGTCGAGCACGAAAAAGTGTGTTCGTTCGGGCATATTTTGAGCTTTATAATGCGATATACCCACAAAAAGCTGGAAATCATGGGCATACAGACAGGAAAAGTTTCTATATGGAAAAAAAGACACAAAGTCTACAAGAATCATAGTGAGAATGGACAAATAGGAAAGCTAATCTTCCAATATACCCAACACAAGAACCCCGCACCTAAAAATAGAACTATGCCAAAGCCACCTGCAATTATAAAAAACAATCCAACAACACCAAAAAAGAAAGGATGACAACAATATGGAATTATTAATGGGAAATGAAGCCATAGCACTAGGAGCATTAAAAGCCGGAGTCCAGGTAGTATCCGGATATCCAGGAACACCATCTACAGAAGTACTAGAAACCATTGCCAAACGCAATCCCGGAGAAGTCTATGTAGAATGGTCCGTCAATGAAAAATCAGCCCTGGAAGTAAGCGCAGGAGCAGCCTATTCCGGAGCAAGAACCATGGTAACTATGAAACAGGTTGGACTAAATGTAGCCTCAGACCCATTAATGTGTGTCAACTACATCGGAGTAAAAGGCGGCATGGTCGTATTAGTCTGTGATGATCCAGGCCCAATCTCCTCCCAGACCGAGCAAGATACCAGACACTTTGCAAAATATGCAAAAATTCCAGTCTTTGACCCTGTTAATCCAGTAGAAGCATTTGAGATGATCCAGACGGCATTTGACTACTCGGAAAAATATAAAACGCCGGTCATCTTCAGGTCTACAACAAGAGTCTCCCACGCCTGCGCATCCATCGAAGTCGGTAAGCTGCCAGCACTTACAAAACCAGAGGGATTTATAAAAGATAAACGTTGGGTGATCTTCCCACGGTTAAGCTATCAGAATAAAATCAAGCTAGAAGCAAGAGAAAGTATCTTAAGCAAGGACTTCTCAGAGTTATCATATAACAAATTGACAGGAACCGGAAAATTAGGCATTGCCTGTGGCGGTGTATCCTACACATACATAAAAGAAGAATTAAATAAGACTAAGGAAGAATATAAGCTATTAAAAGTCGCAACTCCATTTCCATTTCCAGAAGAACTAGCACTAAGTTTCTTAGAAGGACTAGAAAAGGTCCTTGTATTTGAAGAACTAGATCCTGTAATTGAGGATGCACTGATCTATCTATGTGGCAAGCACAACCTTTCAGTAGAAATCATGGGAAAACGGAATGGAAAGGTCCCAAATGCAGGAGAACTCTCAACCACCATTGCAGCAGATTGTATCAGCGACTTATTTGGAAAAGAGTATCACATCCAGACGGAAAAATTAGAAGGCCAGCCAGCCATGCCAATGCGTCCGCCGGTATTATGTGCAGGATGTCCTCACCGAGCTTCCTTCTATGCTGTAAAACAGGCTATGAAAGGAAAAGAAGCAGTATTTTGCGGAGATATCGGATGCTATACCTTAGGAAATGCAGCACCACTTGACATGGTAGATACATGTCTCTGTATGGGAGCAGGCATTACGGTGGCACAGGGAATTGAAAGGGCACAAAACGATACCACTAATTTTGCATTTATTGGCGACTCTACTTTCTTTGCCTCTGGTATTACAGGACTGATCAACGCCGTGTACAACAAGACCAATGAAGTCGTCATTATCTTAGATAACCATACAACGGCAATGACTGGCCACCAGGTACATCCAGGCATTGGAAAGACCGTAATGGGAGAGATTGCCCCAGTTGTAAGCATTAAGAAGCTGGTAGAGGCCATTGGAGTAGCCTATTTAAAAGAGGTAAATCCATTAGATCTTAAAGAAGCAGTAGCAACGGTAAAAGAGGCAGCAAGCATGGAAGGGGTCCGCGTGATCATATTCAAATCTCCTTGTATTGCAATTACGAAAAAACGAGAACAGCTAACGGTAAATAAAGAGAAGTGTACAGGATGTAAGAAATGTATTAGAGAGCTGGGATGTCCGGCATTAAGTATGAAAGAAGGAAAGATTGAAGTAGATGCAAGTCTTTGCACCGGTTGTGGATTATGCAGTCAAGTCTGTTCTTTTGGAGCACTAAGTAAGGAGGCGAACTAACATGACAAATGTTATTTTATGTGGAGTAGGCGGGCAAGGAACAGTTCTTGCCTCAAGGATCATTGCGGCAGCAGCTATGGAAAAAGGCGAGTTTGTACAGACTGCCGAAACCATTGGCATGGCGCAGCGTGGAGGATGTGTAGTAAGCCATGTCCGTATTGGAACAGATGCAGAGACATCCTTGGTACCAATGGGAAGTGCAGATGTAATCATTGCCTTTGAGCCAAGCGAGGCAGTAAGAAACCTTCCTTACTTAAAAAAAGATGGTGTTTTGATTACTTCAGACCGTGCCATCCAGCCAGTTACTGTATCCTTATCAGGAACATCCTATGATGCCGATGAGATGCTAGAATTTCTGAAAAATAATGTAGATAGGTGCTATGTGATTGATACCCATAAGATCATAGAGGAATGTGGTTCCATCAAGCCATTAAATGTTGCGTTAGTAGGAGCACTTGCAAAGAGTGGCGTGATCGACCTGACAACAGAAGATGTAGAAAACATCTTAAAAGAAAAAGTAAAAGAAGCATTTTTAGAAATGAATAAAAAGGCGTTAAGAATTGGAGGAGAAGCATTATGAAGATGAGTAATGAAACATTAGAGCAAATCAAAGTACAGCTTAGACGTGTCATGGCTGCCAACGGATTTTACGCTGAAAAGTTAAAAGATATTGATATTGAGGCAATTGAGAGCCAGGAAGATTTTGAAGCATTGCCATTTTCTGAAAAGGATAACTTAAGAGATGCGTATCCACTAGGACTTGCAGCAGTGCCAGAAGAAGAAATCGTCCGAATTCATTCTTCTTCAGGAACGACAGGAACGCCGGTCATCATCCCTTATACAAAACAGGACGTGGAGGACTGGGCTACGTTATTTGCCAGATGTTATGAAATTGCAGGTTTAACAAAGATGGACCGTATACAGATCACCCCTGGATATGGCTTGTGGACAGCAGGCATTGGCTTCCAGCTGGGTGCAGAAAAGTTTGGTGCAATGACCGTTCCAATGGGACCAGGAAATACTGATAAGCAGATTAAGTTTATGCAGGATATGAAGTCCACCGTAGTCTGTGCAACTTCCTCCTACGCACTTTTATTGGCAGAAGAAATTGAAAAGAGAAAATGTGGAGAGAACATTCATCTGAAGAAAGCAATCATTGGTTCCGAGCGCTGGGGAGAAAAGATGAGAGCAAGAATTGCAAAAGAACTTGGCGTAGAGCTTTACGACATCTATGGATTGACCGAAGTATACGGCCCTGGAATTGCAATTAACTGTGAACATAATACAGGAATGCATTATTATGATGATTATCTATATTTTGAAATTATCGATCCAAAGACAGGAAAGACGGTTCCAGACGGTGAGCTTGGCGAGCTAGTCATTACCACACTGAAGAAGGAAGGCGCACCACTTATTCGTTACCGCACCCATGACCTTACAAGAATTGTTCCAGGCAAATGTCCATGTGGCAGAGAGTATCCAAGAATTGACGTTATCTTAGGACGTACTGATGACATGGTAAAAGTAAAAGGCGTCAATATCTTCCCAGGACAGATCGATGACCTGCTAAAAGAAGTGGATGGAGTGTCCAGTGAATACCAGGTATTTATCGACCATTTAAATGGAAAAGACCAGATGACGGTCTTCTTTGAAACTGACGCTGTACAGGAAGATAACGAAAATGTAAAACGTTACTTAGAAAAGACGGTAATGGAAATGTTCAAGACAAGGATTGGCGTAACGATCATACCAAAAGCCGTAGAAATTGGCGACCTGCCAAGAAGCGAAAAGAAATCAACCAGAATTTTTGATTATAGATACTAAAAAAACGAACCCTCTGTAAGAGCATTCTCGTACAAAGGGTTCATTTTTTAAGTTCTTTAATTATTCTGCATTAATATAGTTTCTCATCATCTGTCCTGCGTAAGTTCCGGAAGCAAAGGATAATCCTAAGGCAGAACCTTCATTGTCATAGTAAGGAGAAGAATACATACTGCCGGCGTCAATACCTGCTGCATAAAGTCCCTTGATTGGAGTGTTGGTATTATCAAGTACACGAAGGTATTGATCCACCTTCACACCACCGATGGTACACCATGCACTTGGCTCATATTCAAATACATAGTAAGGACCTTTGTCAACAGCAGTTAAGAAGGTCTTATCTTTATAGAACTGCGTATCTTTCTTGTCTTTACACATCTTGTTATAAGTTTCTACCGTAGAAACAAGGTTAGTAAGGCCAAAGTGTTCTGCTGCGTCTTCTAACGTATCAGCCTTGTAAGCCCAGCCTTGATCAATCGCTTCTTGTAGCTGGTCTTTAGCATTTGTTAAGACTCTTACATGTGCCTTGCTTTCAGGAGCTTCATCAGAAAGATTACGTAAGCCTGCAACCCAGCTCTTAGGAGAGCCTAGTGTCTTAAAGATACCTTTTTCGCAAACACTGTCATAATAGCTTGCATCCATAACTGCATAATAATGTCCTTGGCGAAGGGTTGCTTCTGCGCCGCTTAAAGGATCCGTAGCCATAATCTCCTCATTGAAGAAACGATTGCCATCACGATTTACAAGTAAGCCGCCGTAAATGCCAAAACGTAAGTTTTCATTTGAAGTAAATGTCCAGTCACCAGCTTTTTTGTTTGTTGCAGAGAACTCATTTGCAACAATGCCCCAGTTGCGGTCTTCTACACCGCCGGCTTCTTTAATCATATTAAGTCCATCGCCGGTAGAAAGAGTATTTCCAAGAGGATTGATTGTAACCTTGCCAAATTTTGCATCAATGATTTCCTGGCTTCCAAGGTAACCGCCAGTACAAATCAAAACAGCTTTTGCATGAATGGTAACCTCGGTACCATCTGATTTAACAGCCTTAATGCCGGTAACTACATTGTTTTCATCTTTAATAATGGAAGTACCGGTAGTATTAAGCATGATCTGTCCACCATTTTCAATGATTTTATCTGCTTGAGGAGCAGTTCTGTCTTCACCTTTTTCAGCAATCTTATGACGGGCTCTAAATCCAACGCCATAAGCATCCTGACGTAAGGTAATGGTTAAGCCCAGGTCTTGGAATAGGTCGATGGTAGCACCGCTTTCCGCCAATACATTACGAAGTAACGCACTGTTGATCGTACTATTTGCATAGTCGTTCATATGGGTATATAGTTTCTCAAGGGTTAATTTTTCGCCTTCTTCTTTCTGAACCCGTGTGCCAACAGCGATAGGTCCGCCGGCATTGGCGCCATTGCTTACTGCAAGAGAAGCACCTTTTTCAATGATGATTGCAGAAGCGCCATTGGATGTAGCATTGATGCCGGCAGTAAGTCCAGCAGCACCGCCACCAACGATAACGATATCCGTCGTATATTCTTCAGCAGCTTTTGCCTCATCTTTTTGAGGAGCCTCTTTGCTCTTTAATGCTTCTACGTCCCCGCCTGCCTGCTCCACACAATTGGCAACGGCATCAAGGATGGCGTTGGAAGTATAAGTAGCGCCAGTAACGACATCCACATTTAAAGTCTGTCCATCCACGATAGCAGATGGAATTTGTTCAAATGCAGGTTTTGCAATATCGGCAGTCTCGGAGTTTGCACCGATGGTAACAGAATCAATTTCTGTGTCGGAAAAAACCACGTCAACCACGACATCACCGTATTTACCCTGTCCGATTGCCTGATAGTTTCCAGACTTAAAGGAAAGGGACGAGTCAGATGGTGCGGAATTATCTTCAGTATTGGCACCATTTTCTGCATTTTCTGAATTATCTGAATCCTTATTACAGCCAACCAGGTTACATGCCAGGGAAAGAATAAGTCCGCATGTGACAAGTGTTTTTTTAAAATGACTCATTAAAAAACCTCCAATTTAATCATGATATAGATAGTTTTTGTCAGAAAGACACAAATATTCATGAGATTTATCGAAGAACCAAAAAGAATGTGAAAAAAGAAGCAAAAATAGTTTTACAGAATGTAACTTCCATGTAATAATAAAAATAAGAATGATGAAAATCCCTAATATTATGCATCCTTCTGTCCCAAT
>JAUNJY010000040.1:0-4524 GCA_030535455.1 bacterium | reverse complement strand
GATAAAAAGGGAGCGATGGCATATGTATTTAAAACTTATTGATCAAAATTTCCGGACGGAGAATTATGCCTGTGATATTTACATAAATGATACATTAATAGAAACGAGGACCGGAGAAAAGGATAAAGAGATTTCCTACAACTTGAAGAAAAAGGAAAATGAGGTGACCGTTTGTTACACAAGCAAAGTGTTATCTACCAGATGGGGAGGCCTTAAGCTGGTGTTAAACTGGTTTTTATCTGTGTTGACCGGAGCCAACGAAGAGAATTTCTTAGGCAAGCCCTATGACGCAAAGCTGAAGATACGTTGCAAGGATACGGACAGTCTGGAGATTACAACTAATCCGATTTGGAAAGATAAGCCCTTCACTGTAACAGGAGACGTGAATGAACTGGAAAATGAATTTTATGCAAAGAAGGGATACAAGGCAAGATGGGGATTTGGGATTGGACTACCTATGGTATTTTTTATCACCATCCTATGCATATTCTTTGGCACATTTAATATAAGAGCAAAGTATGAAATCATAAAATGGCTACTTACGGCATGTTTTGTTGTCGGTGACGCTGCCTGGTGTGCGCATGTTGTCCGAGTGCTTACCAGATTTAAGAAAAAAGAACAATAATACCAACAATTGTATTTTATTAAGGACACAGACACGTTGATATAGAAGCAACTATAAGTTAATGATATAATACAACATATAAAATTTGCATAATTGTTATTTGATTATGTACAAAATCTAGGAGTGAAATTTTTATAATGGAACAAGTGACGCAAAAGGAGTATCTTGAGTTATTAGCAGAAACGTATTCTACAGTTCAGGATGTTTGTACAGAAATTATTAATTTACAGGCTATCTTAAATCTTCCGAAAGGGACAGAACATTTTTTGAGCGACCTGCATGGAGAATATGAGGCATTTTATCATATTTTAAATAACTGTTCAGGGGTAATAAAAGAAAAGGTAGAATACATATTCAGTGAACGTTTAAGCAAAGAAGAACGATCCGAACTATGTACGTTGATTTATTATCCAAAAGAGAAACTAGAACGCTTGAAAGAAGCAAATCGTACAACTGAAGAATGGTATGCATTTACATTGAACTGCCTGATTGAACTTGCTAAGTTCTTATCTAGCAAATACACAAGATCTAAAGTTCGTAAGGCAATGCCAAAAGAATATAGCTATATCTTAGATGAATTACTGCATGCACAAAAAGATGAAGAGAATAATCAGGTAGTGTACCATAAGAAGATTATCGATACGCTGATCAGCTTAAAACAGGGAGATGCAATTATATCTGCACTTGCGGTTTTAATCAAGCGACTTAGCGTGGATCATCTGCATATCGTGGGGGATATCTTTGACCGTGGATCACGAGCAGATGCAATCCTTGACTTACTGATGCAGCAACGAAATTTAGATATCCAATGGGGAAACCATGATATCTTATGGATGGGAGCGGCAGCAGGAAATCTGGCATGTATTGCAAGAGTTGTGCGCAATTCTGTAAATTATAAAAATATTGAAGTACTAGAAAAAGGGTACGGCATCAGCTTGCGTCCATTAACTTTGTTTGCAGAGCGAATTTATCCGGAATGCAAAGATCCGATGAGGGCCACATTTGAAGCGATTTCTATTATGATGTTAAAGCTGGAAGGTCAGATTGTCATGCGACATCCGGAATATAACATGGAGGATCGCTTATTATTTAATCAGGTTGATTTTGAGGCGAAGACAATTACAATTGACAATAAAGTATATCCATTAAAAGATCTTGAGTTCCCAACAATCAATCCAGAGTCTCCGTATGATTTGACAGATGAAGAGCAGGAAATTATTGAGGAATTGGCAGTTGCCTTCTTAGAAGGTGAACGCTTACAACGCCATGTAAAATTCTTATACGAAGAAGGAAGCATGTATAAGAAGTTCAATGGAAACTTATTATTCCATGGCTGTATTCCATTAAATGAGGATGGTAGCCTGAAACAGGTGACGATTAATGGACGAGCATACTATGGTAAAAACTATATGGATTATGCGGATTTAGTTGCAAGACGAGCATACTTTGAAAAGCAAGAGTCTGATTTAGACTTTATGTGGTATTTATGGTGCGGAAGTGACTCTCCTCTTTCCGGAAGGATCATTAAGACATTTGAAAGTATGTTGATCGAGGATAAGGAAACTTGGAAAGAACCAAGGAATCCATATTTCACATACTATCTGAAAGAAGAAACATGTCGAATGATTCTACGAGAATTCGGCCTTTATAATGAAAATGCACATATCATTAATGGACATACTCCAGTTGAAGTAATCAAAGGGGAAAGCCCAGTTCGTGCAAATGGTCGTTTATTCGTAATTGATGGAGGCTTCTGTAGAAATTACCATGAGAAGACAGGAATTGCAGGGTATACGCTGATTTATAATTCTCATGGAATGCGCATCAAAGCCCATCAAAAGTTTGAAAGCATGGAAAAAGTATTGGATGATAATAGTGATATTAAATCAAATTCCAGATTTATTGAAGAAGAAACAAAGCGTATGATGGTTGCGGATACAGATACTGGCCGAAAAATCAAGCAACAGATTACTCATTTAGAAAAACTACTTGATGCATATCAGCAAGGGATTATCGTTCAAAAACACAATAAAAAGATATAATTAAGATAAAAGTTGAAAAGATAGGAGCAAAGTATTACTTTGTATCCTATTTTTTTAATACATAGGTAGCTTCTCTTCAAGTAGCTACCTATGTATTAAAAAGCTTTCTAAAAAACAGAAAGCCAAGATGCACACTCACCTGATAGGAGAATGTCGCTAACAAAGAATTAACCTCATATCAACATAAATAATGTGATAAAAAGGGCAAAAAGTAAAAAAATACATGTATTTTGTGTAAAATTAGCAATGTAGTTTTTCTCCTGTCGTTATAGTAAGATACTATTGTAGATAGTAAATTCAATAAACTATATCGGAGGAGAAGAATATGAAACTAAAGAAAATTGTAGCATCCGTTTTAACAGCAACAACAGTAATCAGCTCGTTAACAATAGGTGCATTTGCTGCTAAAGATACAAAGACAGCCGATGCAACAGAATTTACAGCATTCTTAATGTATGCAGATGCTGCTGGAAACTGGTCATTATTTGATGCAAAATCATCAGAAAAAGGAAACTGTAAAGTAAATGGGGATGGTACATATACAGTAAGCGTAGATATTTCAAATACAGAAAAGAAACAAGCAGCTAACAAGGCAAGTGTTTTCTGTGTAGATATTGTAGGGCTGGCAAAACAGTTAGAAACGAATAAAGTAGCATGTAACAACTATGAACGTGTTGGTGAGAAAAAAGAATTTAAGATGTTAGAAGATACAAGCAGCGTGCCTGTAAAGGTAGGAAACATCCAGATCAAAGTGGACGGCGAAGAAGTGAAGAATATAATGGAAGACCGTATTTATTACGGAGATATCGAAGAAGCAGGAAATTTCCGTATCGAGCTTGCAAATGATTATGGTGCTACAAAAGAAGGAAACGGTGCAGTAAAGGTTGATGATATTGCTCCAGAAAAGAGCATTGAAGTAACATTTACACTTGCTGGCACAGGAATGGGAACACCAGCGACCATCGCTCCAAAAGCAACACCAAAGCTTCCAGGATCCGATGAAACACCAGCGCCAACAGCAACTTCACCAGCAACAGATGCAGTAAAGACAACGACTGCCGACAATAATGGTATAACCACAGGAAAAATTGTTGGAGCTGCAGCTGCAGTTATAGTAGTTGTTGTGGGTATTATAGTAGTCGTAACAACGAAGAAAAGAAAATAAAATCTAAGAAATAATTAGATCAAAGCCGACATCATTATGGTGTTGGCTTTTTTCTTTTGGTTATAAAGGTGAAAAAGAAAGAAAATTGTGTTACCATAGAGCGAGAGAAGATAGGTGAAAGGAAACAGACAGTTGAAGAAGAGCAGGATTACGCTAATTCGAGAGATGGATACGGAAAAGGGATTGTATATAATTGGTCTATGTGCATTAGCCGTTGGCCTGGTGCTGTATCTGGCTGCTGCAGTACTTGGAATTGATCCATTTAATATATTAGGAGAAAGAAGGGCCATATGTGCATTTTATATGCTGACAGGATGGTATTGTCCCGGTTGCGGTGGAACCAGAGCATTTGGTTACTTTCTTCATGGACATTTTCTTAAGAGCATTCATTTCAATGCCTTTGTGTTTTACATCATGGCCTGTTATGTAATCTTCATGGTTTCGCAGACCATTCGCATGATTTCTAAAAATCGATATAAAGGTATTGCATTTCATATTGGCTATATTTACATAGGTGTAGCAATAGCAGTGTTACAGTTTGTAATAAAAAATGGGCATTTGCATTCTTGGTTTTAACTAAGATGTCGCTAGCGCGACCGGGTTCGGCGCAACAAAAAAAGTGTATGTACCATACACTTTCAGACTGTAGACAACTAACCCCACCAGATTGGTGGGATTAGTTGTCTTTTTCT
>JAUNJY010000039.1 GCA_030535455.1 bacterium | reverse complement strand
AAAAGACAACTAATCCCACCAATCTGGTGGGGTTAGTTGTCTACAGTCTGAGACATCGTAAAAATTACGATGTCTTTTTTCTCTCTATTTTAAGCATTCCTCTTAATTTACAATGCAATAATTACAGAATCAAGGAAATTGTCAGGAATTTTCTTCTTAGATGATGATATACAAACAACAATATCAACTTTAAAATGATTGGATATATCGAGAAGTTTTGTTAGGACAGATTCGATATTTTCTTCGGTTATGTATGCTAACTTTAAGAAACTATCTACATAGATTTTTTCAAGATCATGATTAGAAGATATTACACCGCATAAAAAGCCAATGAATTCATCAGCATTAGAAACAAAATAATCATTAGAATTGATAAGTCTTATCTTATTGCTTAATTCGTACATATGACGATTGCTCTTGTCAATATAAACAAGATCGCCATTAATCTGTAATACATCTTCATTCGCTTTGGCAATTAACAGTTTTGTCTTTCCTTTCCCTTTCTCACCAGCAACAATCTGAACCATAATAACTCCTCCTTATATGACTACATGGAAATGTTTAAAGTTACAAATTTATAAGCTATTTTCAATATGTATCTATAAAAAGTATATAATAAAAATAACTAAAACTCAACTGGTTTTAGTTATTTTTTCCAATGTCTAATCTAAGAAACTTTAGACAATAAATGATTCATTTGTCTATATAAATCTACTTTACCGTTTGCATTTAGTACAAGAGAAATATATTCATCACCATTTTTATCCGTACTATAAAGGATCAAGCAGTTACCTGCAGAACTTGTAGTTCCTGTCTTTCCTCCAATGACAGTTACGTCATTTGGGGCTTTTGTAAGTCCAGTCAAGTACTGATTGGTATTTGCAAAGTATTTTAATACTTGCTTTCCTTCTTTTGTCGTATACTCAGCTTTATATGACTGCTCATTGATAATTGTTTTAAATTCATCATATTGGAATAATTCATTAAAAATAAGATATAAATCATAAGCTGTTGTGTAGTGTTCTTTATCATCTAATCCATGAGAATTCACAAAATGTGTATTGGTAGCACCAAGTGCCTTTAATTCACGATTGACCTCTTCACAGAAATTTTCTTCATTTTCATATAAATAATCAGCCGCAGCCATTGCTGCATCATTTCCTGAATACACTAGCATTAAATGTAACAGTGTTCCTAAGGAAACCTGATCTCCTTCGCTAAATCCACATAGCTTTGCACCTGACTCTGTAATATGGGACGCAGCATAGCTAATCGTAACCTGGTCCTCTAAGTTTCCATATTTTAATGTCATTAAAGCTGTAGCTAGCTTGGTAAGACTGGCTGGGTACAGTTTTTCGTATACATTGTTTGCATACATTACTTCCTTATTTGATCTATTTACTAAAATAGATGCACTCGAAGTCATTTCTTTATCTGCAGCATTTTGCTCTTTTTTATCAATCACTGCTAACTCTGTAGAAAACAAGTTTTCTTGCGTGTCTTCAGCCAAACTAACCAGTTTGGTTTCGTTTGACTGATAACTAATAATGTCAGGGTCAGCGGATGAACATCCAGAGATAACAACTGTCAAGCCTAATAGCAGGCATACAACCTTCTTGTTCATTTGATCCCCTTTTCACTTTTGTTATTTAAAAATTTCTCTCCAATCTAAATCGCCACGATCGAGTGCTTTAATTAATAACTCTGCTGTAGCTAAATTGGTTGCTAGAGGAATGTTATGCGTGTCACATAATTGGACAACATTATTTACGTCTGGTTCGTGAGACTTTGGAGACAATGGATCCCTTAAGAAAATGACCATATCAATTTGATTATGTTCAATCTGAGCTCCAAGTTGTTGTTCTCCACCCAAATGACCAGCTAAATACTTATGAACAGAAAGGTTTGTTACTTCTTCTATTAAACGTCCAGTAGTCCCAGTAGCATATAAGTCATTCTTGCTTAAGATTGCTCTATAAGCAATACAGAAATTTTGCATTAATTTCTTTTTTGCATCGTGTGCAACTAAACCAATATTCATTGTATTACCCCCTAACGTTATTTTTTTGTAATTGTACTTTTACCATGCTTTCAGGCATCTGACTGCACCTGCCATGGTCTTATTAATGTTGTTCTGGCTGTTAAGCTATACCCGAATAACGCAATTGCAGTCTAAGAAACGGATTATAATCCGCATACTTTATAAAAACAGCCAGAACACGTATTTTCATACGAATGCAGGACGGCCTAAGTATAAGGCAAAGGAGCTAATTAAAACTAAACATGTAGCTACATCCTTATTTTTTCCCAGGTTTTAAATCTTTAATAGGTATATTTGCAAATAATGCAGGTACGCTACCATTATTACCCTCAGACTCTGTCTGAGTAATTTTAATATCTAGGCCAGTTGTATCTATTTCTACATATTTTGATATTACTTGAATAATATCATTTTTAATCTGTTCCATAATTTCTGGTGAGCAATTGGCACGATCTGACACAAGGACTAATTTAAGTCTGTCTTTCGCAACATTACCAGATGCTTTCTTTTTAAAGAAATCTGCTAAACTCATACTTAATTACCCTCCTTAGTTCTTCTTTAATAGATTTGCTAATCTGCTCATTAAGCCAGATTTTACATTTAGATCTAGAAGAGGAACTTGTTCGCCAATAATTCTTCTACAAATATTCATATATGCTTTTCCAGCTAATGCGTCTGTTCCAACAAGTGGCTCGCCTTGATTTGTAGAAACAACGATGCTTTCATCATCAGGAACAACACCAATTAAGTCAATTGCAAGAATTTCTACAACATCATCTGCTGACATCATATCCCCGCGTTTTACCATATCGGTACGTAATCGATTAACGATCAGTCTTGTGTTCTTAATATCATGAGCATCTAATAATCCAATGATACGATCCGCATCTCTAACTGCAGATACTTCAGGAGTCGTTACTACTAAAGCACTGTCTGCACCTGCGATTGCATTTAGGAAACCTTGCTCTATACCAGCTGGACAATCCATTAAGATATAATCGAAATCTTCTCTTAATTCATCTGCCAGTTTTCTCATTTGCTCAGGAGAAACAGAATTCTTGTCTCTTGTTTGAGCAGATGGTAACAAATAAAGATTTGGATAACGTTTGTCTTTGATTAAGGCTTGTTTAATTCGACAATTGCCTTCGACAACATCTACTAAATTATAAACAATTCTATTCTCAAGTCCCATAACAACGTCTAAGTTTCTTAAACCTATATCTGTATCGATTAAAACTACCTTTTTATTAAGCTTTGCTAAGCCTGTACCAACATTAGCAGTTGTCGTTGTTTTACCAACGCCACCCTTACCAGAAGTTACAACTATTACTTCACCCATTTTGCATCCTCCAAACAATTAAATATAGTGTTAATATAAATTAATATCATTTATTACATCTTTCGTCAATGGCTCGATGTAAATATTACCTTCATCAATAAAGGCTATCTTTGCTTCCTTTACTGAATCTTTCATAGGTTTATCTGGTGATCTGCCAATGATATCGGCGATACGAATTTGCATTGGCTGCATATCCAGCGCAACCACGAATGCATTCTCATTTCCAGAAGCCCCAGCAAACACATTCCCCTTTAGGCTGCCAAGGATTACGACATTTCCCTTAGAAACAATTTTAGCTCCTGGATTTACATCACCAATAATAATTATACTAGTTTCAACTTCAAGTGCTTGTCCGGAACGTAAATTACCTTTATAAAATTGTCCTGTACTTGAACTTAGAGCTAACAATTTATCGTTTAGAGATCGTTTAAATCTTTCTTCTGCTTCTTCGTCATTCGATACTATACAAACAACTTTAAGATCAGAATTTTCAGATATAATCATAAGAATTTCGCGTTCTTCCTCTGTTGATAATTCCCTGCCTTCAAATGCAATTGCCACCTGTGCATCTCCTAGAAACTTTCTAGAGTCGCTAAATTTGACAGCAATCATATGTTTTAATTCCTCGAAAGAAATTTCATCATCAAGAACTACAATAATCCCTGACTTCGTCCCTTTAATAATAACTGATTGGTTCATTTTTACCTCCCATATGAGATAATCTACTTTTGTGAAAAAACTTAAAAGCATTCACACACCGCCAAGTCACAACTTAGCGGGTGCGATTTTTATTAATGCTCTTCGGATAAAGAACTATCAGATGGCTTTGAAACGCCAGCATTCTCTAATTCTTTCTTTGTCTTATCATCTGCGAAATAATATTTATAAATATTACCTGCAAGCTCAGCTGCATTATGAGATGTGTAACCGTTTGGAATAACAACTGTCATCGTTACTTCAGGATTTTCATAAGGTGCATAAGATACAAATAATGCATGGTCGGGCTTATTCTTGTTCTCCTGAGCAGTACCTGTCTTACCTGCAACTTTTACGTCTAATCCTTTAAAGTCACCACTAAGGTTATTTGCAGAACTATTAACTACTTTGTAGTTTCCTCGTTTGATAATATTCCATGTTGAATCTTTTGCTTCAACTTTATTATAAACTTTGGATTCTGTATCCTTAATGATGGATAAATCATATACAGTTCCTTTGTTAGAAAGGCCTGTAATATATTTTGCTAAATTGACTGG
The DNA here is from genome assembly GCA_030535455.1 of bacterium. GTDB lineage: Bacteria > Bacillota > Clostridia > Lachnospirales > Lachnospiraceae > KM106-2. Next base: position 36,216 of record JAUNJY010000039.1, on the reverse strand, counting down.
GGTAAAGTTATTCGTACCCTGACCAATTGCTGATGGAATACCTTGTTCATTGGAAATCTGATTTTCTGCCTCATTCGGTAATTCTACACCAGATTTGCTTCCGAAACCAAATTCTTCTGCATATTTCTTTAATTTAGTAAGTGCCTGTGTATTACTAAACTTACCATTTACTAATCCTAAGCGATAACCCACATTATAGAAATAAACATTACAAGAAACTTCAATTGCAGTTTCTAATCCAATTGTACCATGTCCAGAACGTTTCCAACAGTGTGGATTAGGTGTTACCTTATCAAAATAACCTGGATCAGCAAATGTAGTAGATGTGTCGATCACACCTTCTTCAAGACCTGCAAATGCAGTTAACATCTTAAAGGTAGAACCTGGAGCTGTCTTTTGCTGAATTGCTCTATTAAGCAATGGATATGCATCCGTATTCGCCAGGTAACTGTAATACGTCGCATCAATCTTATTCGCAAGCTTGTTATTATCGTATCCTGGATAACTTACCAGCGCTTCCACCTTACCTGTATCCGGATCCGTAATAACAACGGAACCTGAACATGGATCAAGTGCCAACTGGCCTGGTGTAATCTCAAGATTACTAATCTTACTACGAATAAACTGATATGGTGACTTACTTCCAGCCTTTAATGCTGCATAATCATCTTTATTATAGTTTAGCACATTTTGGTCAAATAATAAAAGACAAATTTGCCTTGCTTGAATTTTTCCATTGTAGACTAAAGTCTTATAAATCATCTTACTAAATTCACCATCATCGGATAACTGTTCAATGATGTACGTAAGAAGCTCATTATAGATTTCTTCTGAGTTATAGAACTTATCCGCGTCAGAAAAGATCGTACGGTCTACCCAGTTATCCTGGCTTAAAGCATATTGTAAGAATTCACCTAAACTGATCTTATGGTCAGCATATAAAGTATAATTCTCATCATTTAAGTCTTTATAATTGGAACTCATTAAGACATTGTTCTTAACAAGCATCTTATAGATATAATCCACATAATCTTTTTCCTGATCGCTAAGGCTTCCATAATTAGAGTTCTTAGAGTAATCAAGGATTGATTTGATGTTCTTAAATACCTTCTTACGCTCAGATAGGAACGTATCGTAAACAGCTTGTTCTACACTTGTCGCATCATCTGCAGCAAAGTGTGAAATATCAATAACGCCATTATCTAACAAAGCAAAGTATACTGCCTTAGCTGGAATATAGATATCCTCTTTTCCATTCACAGTTACTTTCGTTGCAGAACCTTCATGGATTTTATCCAGCAGAATTCCTGCAAGCTCTTTTTCCATCATGTTATATGCATTCTTTTGAAGTTCTGCATCAATGGAAAGGTGTATATCCGTTCCTGGTGTAGCCTGTTTGCCTTCAATGACTTCGACAACACGTTTACTTTGGTTTAATAAGACTTTGTCTGAACCATTGGTTCCATGTAACTGGGCATCAAATTGCTTTTCTACCCCTGTCTTACCAACCTGATCATTTTTCGAGTAGCCAGAAGCACTTTCTGAGTCAACTAATTCCTGATAAGCCTCATCACTGATCTTGCCCGTATATCCTAAGACTTGAGCCATACATTCTGCATACTCTGCAGAATACTCTCTAGTCGTAGTCTGTTTGATATCAAGACCTGAGATATCTCCGGAATACTCTTTGACTGCTGCTACTGTCTTATCACTTACATTTGTAGCGATTTCAAGTGGTTCATACTTTGTGTAATTATTAAGATACATGGCATATCTTAAGGACATAACCTTATAAGCATCTTGTTTTGTATAATCTTTCGTGTATTGGTCTGAAATCTTGAATTTCAAACTGTTTACACCAGTAGATGTTTGTAGATACGTAAACACTTCTTCTGCAGTAGCTGCGATTTCCTGTTCCGTAAGATCATCTACCTTTTTATGAGAGAACACATCTCTCTTAAATCTTAAAATTTCTTTTTCAGAACCGTCAAAAGAAATATTGCCCTTTTCATCAATACTCAAATTAAAGTCAACTTCAAGTTGATCTCCATTTTTCTCTAAAAGCCTAATGATTTCAAGAATTTTTGCATTTAATGTGGCGGAATCGGTATATTCACCGGTGTCCAGAAACGTAACATTGTACGACAACACATTATATGCTAGCAATCTACCTTTTACATCGTAGATATTACCTCTTGTCGCTTGAATTACTCGCTCCTGAGATGAGGATTTTGAAAATGATGTTTCATATTCCTCTCCTTTTACAATTTGCAAGGTAAACAGGCGAAAAATCAAAGTGCATACTAATAGAAAATAAACAATTGTAACAGGCAACATTCTAGACTTTAATAAGCTCTTTAGCTTATCTATTAAAACGTCAAGCATTTATGACTCCTTTCTAGACATGTTTTCTATATTAGTTACAAAATAGTGAATTAATTTATAAAGGAATATTGATATTAAAACGGTATATACAGCCTCTGGTATAATAATTCGTCTAAAGTAGTATAAGAAATCCGTACGGTTACGTAATAAGAACGCTATCACGTAAAACAATATGTTAAATACGATATCCCCAACTGCTACAAGAGCAATTGGGATCGTATAATCGTCATGGTAATAAAGTTTATTACAAAAACCTGCCAAATATCCAACTAATATATATAAGAATGTATAAATACCTATGATTTCGCTATGTTGACAATCCATCAGAAGTCCACACAATAGTCCGTAAAACATGGCTTCATTTTTCCCACGAATGTAGGCGATTGCCACAACGACAATTAATAATAAGTTCGGTGCAATATGTGCAAGCTGCAAATATTGAAACACCGTTGACTGTAACAGATAGCAAACGATGATCGTTGCTATAAAACATAAATTTCGCTTCATCTGCTTCACACTCCTTAATTATTCTTTGTATCTGGAGTTGGAGTAGCTGAAGCATTTGGATCTGTATCTAGTAGTTTTTCTTTTAACTGTGTTATTACTAATACGGTATCTAATTTAGAAAAATCTACTGCTGGTCTGATATAACCCGTCTTTGTTACTTTATCAGCACCAGTCTCCACCGTCTCTACATAACCAATTAAGATATTTGGAAGAAATCGCTCACTGATCTTGGATGTAACAACTTCATATCCGCTTTCAACAGTTGCGTCTTTTTTGATTACATTCAGGTTCATAAGCCCAGAATCTACAAGCTGTAAATTACCATTTACATTACATGTATCTCCTGTCTTTAAGAACATTCCGCTTACATTGCTGTTATCGTCTGTAATCAATCTTACTGTAGAATAGTTGTAACCAACTTCTGTAATGATACCTACAAGACCTTCGCCTGCGATGACATTCATGTCAACTGCTAATCCGTCTTTGGTTCCCTTATCGATTTTGATCGTACTATACCAGTTGCTTGATCGTTCTAGTACTTCTGCAGCAACTTTTGGGTAACTGGAATATTTCTGATCCAGTTTATAAAGTTCTCTTAATGTATTCAGTTCATACTGCTCTTGTTGTAACACTTTGTTATTAGCAGTTACATCGTTTAATTCATTTTGTAAGGTTTCGTTTTCCTTTGTCAGTTTTTCAATGGAAGTAATGAGTTCCGTTTTGGAATGCACGTAACTTCCTACTTGATTTATTCCTTTTTGCATTGGTGTCATAACGCTACCAACCAAGGTTTTTACGGGTGCCACGCTATCCTTATATTTGAATGATACAACTGCAAGGATAATGCACACAAAGGACAGAATTGCTAATGTATACCTAGGTGGAATGGTCAACTTAAACTTTTGTTTCATAATAACCTCCCTAAAGTCTTTTTAAGCAATTATGTTTATCTTAATCTGCGATTCATTGAATTTGTACTGGAAGTAACAATCGTTGTAAGAGTCTTTAAGTTAGAATCTTCAATAATTGCTCCAAGACCGTTGATTACCGCATCTGCTGGATTATTGCAAACATTTACTTGAAGCTCAGTTTCTTTACTGATTAACTTGTCTAAGTTTTTGATGCTTGCAGAACCACCTGTTAAATAAATACCGCTATCGATGATATCGGATGAAATTTCTGGTGGAGTTCTTTCAAGGATCATCTTGATTGCATCAATAATAGAATTGATGTATTCGATAATCGCTTCATGTACCATTTCTGCGCTGATTTCCATCTTGCTTGGAAGGCCTGTCACAACATTTCTTCCGTATACTTCAATGCTTTCGTCTGTTGTTTCATAAGCATTTGCTAATTGTTTTTTAATTACCTCAGCAGTCTTATCACCAATTAATAAGTTATATTTTTTCTTAACATATAACTTGATGGATTCGTCTAATTTGCTTCCTCCGATTGGAATTAGCTTGCTGATTACGATACCACCTAATGACATAATGGAGATTTCAGTCGTATCCGCACCGATATCAACTGTCATAACACCATTTGCACATGTAATATCTAGTCCTGCTCCAAGAGCAGCTGCAATAGGTTTTTCTACGATACCAACGCCTTTTACTTTGGCTTTGGAATTCATGATTAAGTCGTAGAATGCTTTCTTTTCTACTTCTGTGATGTCTGTAGGTACTGCAACTAAGATATAGCCAGCACGTAGACTTCCTTTTAATACTTGTTTTAAAGAACAGTCAATAAGTGTTTCCATATTGGCAATATCAGCGATAACACCGTTCTTTACAGGGTATGATACCTGGATGGATTTAGGTGCTTTTTCAAGCATGTCATATGCTTCGTCACCAAAAGCGATTACTTTTTTCTTATTCTCAACAGCAATGACATTTTTTTCATCAAATACAATCTCGCTACCTTTTTTGTATATTTTCAAGGTACTTGTACCTAAATCTATTCCTAATAGTTTGTTAGTCATTTAAGTTCTCCCTTCTAGTTTTACAGTAGTCCTATTTCTTTTAAGCTTATATACTTATTATCACCAATAATGATGTGGTCCATAAGCTTAATTCCGATGATTGATCCGGCTTCCTTGATACGGTTCGTCGTTTTGATGTCTTCCGTACTCGGAGTGGGATCTCCGCTTGGATGATTGTGAAGTAGTATAATATTAACAGCACCAAAAGATAATGCTTTGATAAAGATTTCTCTGGGTGCCAAGATAGATGCATTCACTGTGCCTGTCGAAATGATGTCTTCTTTGATAATCTTACTTTTTGAATCGATCATGACAAGCAGTATTTGCTCCGTAGTTAAATGACGCATGTCCTCCATATAATAACTAGCTACTGTCTCTGGTGATAAGAGGCGGACGCCATCTTTCCTTTTTGCTTTGGTCATTCGTTTGTTCAGTTCTGCAATACATAAGATCTGGATTGCTTTCACTGTACCTATTCCACTTACATTGGTCAGTTCTTTTAAGCTGATATGGTGTAACACCAAAAGTCCCGGAAATTCTGAAGAATATGACAAAATTTCATTTGCGACATCAATCACATTCATAGATTTTGTACCAGTACGTAAAATTACAGCTAAAAGTTCCGCATCTGACAGACTTGCTGCTCCATGTGATAAAAACTTCTCATATGGTCGCTCACAAGTTGGCAAGTCTTTCATGGATCTTGGTTGATTCATATAACTGCACCCCTTTATGTTCTCTCCTCAAACATTTGCCCCATTGTTGATTAGACATAAAGGTTTCTATCAAGAAATTATATTACATTTTCTTGTCTTTCAATCTTCCACGCTACATTTTAACATATCTAATTTTGTTTGTACACCTTAATTCAGTCAAAAAATCGTCGAAGTTTCTTTCTATTTATAATGTATATCCGTACAGATGTACTCCTTCTCCTTAATACTTCTATGATACAGCATCTATTGCTGTATGTTTGTTTTCCCGTTTACTGGATGTTTTTCCACTTAAATTCGAACATACACCTGCGCGTTCTAACTACAATTCTACACTAACAGGCCTTAAACACAGTAGTCATCCAACTAAAAAAGACCCCTGTCTCGCATTAGAGACAGAGGTCTATCTATCGTTCCTTTGTACTTTGGGGCATTATACCTTAATCATACGTGATATTTATTACAATACCAAAAACTCCTTATTTCATTCCCATTACAACAGGAGCACAAATTCCGGCTTGAGGCCATTCTACATTGGAATTTAAAATTGTTACCGATACAATATGCTCTCCTGAAAAATCATCCGGTAAATCAATCACCATATAGCCGCCAAAAGCATCTGTTCTGCTTCCCATTTCTACACCATCAATATAGATCCATACATGGCCCTTGATATCACTAAAGTATAGATATCGATTTGGCTCAGCCTTGCCAAAATCAAACTTCGTACGATATAAGCCATACTGATCTAACTTACCAGCTAATTCAGCCTGAGGAAGGCCTGTAAAGTTAACTGGCTCAAAGCTATTCATATCATTTGCATCAACCTTTGGATTCGGATCCGGCTTCTTATCAAACGTCTTGTAATATAATTTCCATCCATCTACTACCACTTCTTCTGTTGGCATGATATATGGTATTGAATTATAAGGAGTAACCGGAATAATAATCGTTGCCGCTTCCACTCCTTCACAAGTAACAGTGATTTTAAGGTCTTCCTCATCCTGTGCTTTTATAATCGCTTGTGCTTTTCCATGATATAACGTTCTTTCTATAGCTACATCAGCCTCATGGCTGTTTGGATCGCCATTGCCAACGCCTAAAAGTACTGCATGTTCCAACTCAAAGTGTACCTTTTGACTTGTATTAGGAATTACGACTCCTTGCTCATCAAGTAATGCCACATTGATTGCAACTGCATCATATCCACCAGCATTTATACTTGGCTGGCTAGCAGTGAGCTGTAGTTTCACAGGTTTTTTTGCTGTTAACTGAATATCTGTAGCAACTGGATTTCCACCTTTATAAGCGATAGTTTTTAACTCAGCATCTTCATATGGTACCAAAAACTCAGCTTGTTCGTATTCATCTGCTGCTTTTCTTCCGATAGATGCTCCGTTACAGAATACTTCGACTTCTTCACAGTTGGTAATCACAAGGACTCTTATGTTCTTTCCTGTTTCTTGTTTTTGTGCCCATGGAGATACAAGGTGTACCATTGGCTCATCCTTCCAAAATGCCTTATAGAAATAACATGCATCCTTTTCAAATCCGCAGCTGTCATACGTCCCAAAGAAGGTTGCCACACTTGGCCATTCAAATGGCGTAGGTTCTCCACGGTAGTCAAATCCGGTCCACACAAAGGTACCTGCTACAAATGGACGTTCCTTGACGCATTTCCATGCTTCTTTTATGGTATTTCCCCATAACGCAGCCTCATCATCATAACAATTGATTACATGTTTTTCATAATCCGTCTCATATTCACCACGAACCATAAATGCACTTGCAGTCTCTGATCCAATCAGTGGAATGTTAGGGAATTTCTTATGGAAATCGTCGTATCGTGCTGGATTATAGTTAATTCCGACTGCATCCAAAATTGTTGTTGCTCCCTCTTCTTCCATATATCCACCATTTAATGCACCTAAGACAGGTCGAGTATCATCTAATGATTTCACTGTAGCTTGCAGGCGGCCTGCAATTCTTCTGCCTTTCTGGCTTCCTTGCAATGGCTCTTCGTTTAATACAGAGTATAATACCACGCTTGGATGGTTTCTTGCTCTTCTTACAATGCCTTTTATCTCTTCTAGATTATCTGATGCAGAGCTAAAGGTTCTGTTTTCCTCCATTACCATCATGCCAAGGCGATCGCAGATTTCAAGAATTTCAGGATCCGGATTATGTGCAAGACGGTATGCATTTGCCCCTAATTCTTTAAGTAGCTTAATGCGATATTCTTTAATGGAATAAGGTACTGCAACACCGATTCCACTGTGATCCTGATGATTGCAAAATCCTTTTAATTTCACATTTTCGCCATTTAACCAGAAACCATTCTCTGGCTCTAATAAAATGGTACGATATCCAATTGGAATAGTTAAATAATCCTGTTCCTTGCCATCATAAGCCACACTAACTTTTACAGTATAGAGCGTTGGCGTTTCAGGACTCCATAACGCTGGAGCATCCACTGTAATTTGGGTATGAAGGCATTCCGTTGCAAAACCGCCTACAACGCCATTTATCATAGATGTTCCTTCTAGATTGCCTTCTGGATTTCTTAATTCTGCCGTTACGCATACTTGTTGATCAAACTCAAATGTATTTTCGATCTCTACAGCAATTTCTGTATTCCAGCTTGTTTTTCCTTGGTGTAACGGTTTCACAAATACACCGTCTGCAGCAATATGAACAGGAGCCTTTTTAATTAACCATATATTTCTGTATATGCCAGCACCTTCATACCACCAGCCTTCCCAAGCGGTAGCATCAATCTTGATTGCAATGGTATTTGGAATGACACCAAAGTTAGCCATATCCGTCATATCGATAGTAAATCCGTTATATCCGGAAAAACTACGTTTTAAAATCGTTCCATTGATATAAATTTCAGCATCACAAGACATGCCTTCAAATTCCAGCTCAATCTGCCTGCCCTTATCTTCCTCGGATAATGGGAATTGCATGCGATACCATGCAATCCCTCGTTCCTTGTACCCTTGGTTTGGCGATCCCTCTTTGGTAAACTCATGTTTAGTAACAAAATCATGAGGCAGTTCTACCAGTTCCCAATCTGAATCATCAAAACTTGCATCGGCAGGTCCTTTTGCAGCACCGCCTTTGGAAAATCCATACACGTCATCATGGTTTTTCGTAGGTGGAAGTACTGATAGGTTCTGCTCTGTAAACTTCCAGCCTTTATTTAAACAATAAACACCAGGTTGGTTATTAAAATGTTTCATTGATAACTCTCCTTCTAGTTATTCTTTTACTGCAGCGCCACCTAAAGAAGTGATTAACATTTTCTGTGTCACAACAAAGAAAATGATAAATGGTACAGAAATGAGCAATGCACCAGCAGCAAAATCTGCAAATAAATTCTTCTTATCTGTTACAAAACTGTAAAGTCCCAAAGCAACTGTCTGTACTTTCGAGGATCTTAATACCATTTTAGGGAAGATATAGTCCATCCATGGAGCAGTAAAGCTGGTAATGCATAAGAATGTGACAATTGGTTTTGCAAGTGGTAATACGACTCTTAAAAAGATCTGCATATGGTTTGCACCATCAATTCTTGCTGCTTCGTCCAAACTTCTTGGAATAGTATCAAGGTAACTCTTAACGAGCCATGTGTTATACGGAATATTACCTGCAAGATAAACTAAGACAAGTCCCCATAAGGTGTCTAAACCATTAATACGATATAAGATTACATAAATTGCGATCATACCAACGAAAGATGGGAAGATCTGAAGAATTAATAATGTCATTAACAATGGTTTTTTCAGTGTAAATTTAAATCTTGAGAATATGTAGGCACTAAGTGCACATACAAAAACGGTACCTATCATCGTTACTGTTGCAACGATCAATGTATTCATAAACCACAATGGATAATCTGTATTCTTAAAGATCTGGGTAAAGTTTGCTATGGTAAATCCATCACCAAAAGGAATAACGTTAAGGTCTGATATATTCTGTTTTGGAGAGAATGCCGCACTTACTACATATACCAAAGGGTAGAGAACGATAAAGCTTGTCAAAATCAAGAAGATCCAGACAATCGCTTGATTCAATGTCTTACCTAATGTTTTTTTCATTATAGTTCACCATCCTTAAATGATTTTGTATTTCTAAAGCTGAGAATTGCAAATGGTGCCATAACAATAAAGATGATTACGGCTAATACGGATGCATAGTTGTATTTCATTAATGTTACTGTCAAGTTGTAAATCCATGTTACAAGGATATCGGTACCGCCTGCACTTGTAAGTGTACTGTCTGCAACCTTTGGAAGACCACCGGTTAAGAAGTAGATTGCACCGAAGTTATTGATATTATGGGTAAATGACATAATGATAAGTGGAGTTGTCTGGAATAATACAAGTGGTAACGTAATCTTTCTAAACATAACGAATTTACCTGCGCCATCAATTCTAGCAGCTTCATAAATGTCAGGAGAAATTGCTGTCATATTACCCATGATCAGTAACATGAAGTAAGAAAATCCTGCCCAAAGGTTTACTAATACACAAACGACACGACAAAGCCAAACATCACTTAACCAAGGAATTGGATCAGTAATTAATTTCAAATCCATCAAAGTACGGTTTACAACACCGAAAGAACCATTTAATAAGTTTTTCCAAACTAACATGCTTAGTAATGCTGGTACTGCGTATGGCAAGATAAAGATGGAACGAAATACTGGTTTGATCTTGATCTTACTGTCATTTAACACTACTGCCATGATAAGACCGCCAATATAACAAGTTACAGTAGCTAATGCTCCCCAGAGTAATGTCCAGATTGCAACTCTGGTAAATGCGCTTGTCCATGTTGCTTGTCCGCCAAACATGGTTACAAAGTTATCAAATCCAACCCAGTCTACCGTATTATTTGGTGGAATATGCTGTGGTGCAGAATAGTTGGTAAATGCTACAGCCGCAGAGAAGACAAGTGGAACAACTACGAAAAATAAAAGTAAGAAAACTGTTGGCAATAGGCCAAAGACAGGAAATGCTTTTCCTACAACGGAACGCATTGCTTCTTTGTTACCTTTCATATCACCAGAAATACAAAAATCTTTATATTCATTTAACGCACCGCGTACAGATAATACGTAGCACATAATAATCAACCCAATTACTGCAAGTACCATAATTCCATCTACTAACATGAACATGGAATTATCTCTAAGTTTGATTGGTATGTTAGGCTGAGGAGATCCTAGTGTGATCATCCCATATATTTTCCCTGCCAAGAAAGGAATGGATAGAAGAGAAAGTAACTCGATCAATGCATAGAACAGACCCTTAACATACTGTTTGAAATAAATAATATGGCTTAAACCCATAAATAAAATAGATGTGAGCAGTACTTTCTTTTTTGAACTGCCATCTCGATTTAAAGTAGTCTTCATAATATTCTCCTTTAAGTAAGAAAAGCTATTGTCTTTGATAAGACGAACAGCTTTTCTCTGAAATCATTTTCCAATGTAATATTATTTTGTAAGGATTGCTGTGTTACAAGAATCTAATTCTTTTTGAACATCTGCACCGTCCCAGATATTAGCACATGCACTCTTCATTGGATCCCAGAATTGATCAACTTCTGGAATAGAAGGCATTGGGTATGCATATTGTAATTGTTTTTGGAAACCTGTGATGTATTCGCTATCAACTTTGATGCTAGTTGATGGAATAGCACCTGTTAATTTGAAACGTAATTGTTGCATTTCATCAGAGATTAAGAATTTAGCAAATGCTTCTGCTTCTGCTGGATGATTAGAATATGCGGAAACTTGCATTGTACGTGCACCTGAGAAGGAAGCAGATGGATTAGCATCACCTGGTAAACTTGGAAGTGTTGTAACACCAAAGTTCATTTTTGCTTTTTCACATTCAGCTACATTCCAAGGACCAGTGATGTACATTGCTGCCTTACCACTTGTAAATGCTGCTAAACAAATAGAGTTGTCAGAGATATCAGCTGCTGGTACATTTAAATATTGTTTTAAAGATTGGAAGTATTTCATACCTTCAACAGCATCTGCTGTATTCATATATGTATTTGTAGCATCCGTACCGTCTGCACCAAATAATTTGTTTCCGTTTTTACCAGTAAAGATTGGTGAGTAGTAAGCATCGCCAACATTCCAGATAATTCCGTATTTTCCTTTTGAATTAAAAGTCTTACAGAATTCTTCTACTTGTTCCCAAGTAGTTGGAACTTCTTTTACTAAATCTTTATTATAGAATAATGCGTATGTTTCATCGGATACTGGGTAACCGTAAATATCGCCATTGTATGTAACTGCACTTTCACAAGAAGCTGCAACTTTTCCTTTTACATCATCAGGATTTGTTACTTTTAAGATATGTCCGCCTGTTACAAGACCACCAATTGTATTACTTGGTGTTGCGAATACATCAGCACCTACTCCTGAAGGACCGTCTAATGCGATTTGAGTGTTGGCATCACCAACTTCAACATTCGCATATTCGATTTTGATGTTAGGATATTTCTTTGTGAATTCTGCCCCTGCTTGTTTAATGAAGTCTTCTGTCTGACCTGAGGACTCCCATACTTTTAATGTAATCTCGTCCTTTGTTAGCTCTGTAGTTCCGCCTTGTGTTGCTGTTGTATCTGTTGGTGTATCAGAACTGCCTTTGCTACCACAACCAGTGATCATTGATCCCATAATTGAAACACCTAGAACTAAAGCGACCATTTTCTTCTTCATACTTTCTCTCCTTTTCTCCCTAAGGCTGTAACTTGTTTTGTCGACCCTCTAAGTACAATATCATAACCTAATAAGGTACGAGGCGATACGTCCTTGCCATCAATTAAGTCTAGCAACACTCTGCAGCATTCAATGCCAAGAGCTTTTGTATCGAACTTTAAGGCCGTTATACCTGGCGTATAACTTTCTAATAGTGCATTGTCGTAAAACGAAGCTACTTTGATCTCATTTGGTATCACTACCTGTTCTTCATTCAACTTTTGAAGTACCTGGTGGCATATCTTGTCATCCATACATAAGATGCAATCCATATGATTTGTAAGAATTTCACTTACTGCTTTTTCCACCATTAGCTTAGTATTGCATTCAAGATAAGTCATATCATTACGAGGGGAGATTTCATTCAGGCGATAGCCTTCTAGAAATCCTTGATACCTTTTCTTACTAACGATATGATTGGAATTACAGCCAATAAAAGCAATCTCTTTCATCTTCTGAGCAATCAGCAATGAAGTAAGCTCCTTGCATGCTTCTACATGGTCATTATCCACTTGAATGATACCATCATGTTCTGAACTACCAATTACTACAAATGGCACATTGCTTTTCATTAAGAATTCTTCTTGAGGATCGCTTGTAACCGTTCTAGTAAGGATCACTCCATCTACTTTTTTATTTTCAACAATTCTCTTCAATCTAGAAATATCATCCGTATTGATCGTTGTTACAATAACGTCGTAGTCTAGGCTGGTAGCCATCTCGCAAATTCCTAACAGACAATGTTGAAAGAACGGAATTTCATTTAAATCCTGGTCCGCAGGCAAAACCACGCTAATATTATATGTCTTGGATTTTGCAAGACCTTTTGCGATCGAGTTAGGCTTGTATCCATATGCTTTACAGCATGCTAGAACTTCTTCCCTAACTTCCTGGCTGATTCGGCCATTTCCTGAAATTGCTCTGGAGATCGTAGATTTTGAGTAACCTAGCTCATTTGCTATTTCATTCAGTGTGATCTTTTTTGTGGTTGTCTTCGTTTCCATATGTATTCCTTCCCTCATTGTTGTGCGCAATCGGTTGTTCTATGGTTATATAGTAACACTGCTTAAAATCAATGTCAATATGTATATAATATTATTCACAATTGATATTTTATATACATATTGCACAATCTACAGACTGTATAATCCTTACATAATTTCGCATTTATTCACTAATTTTGCGCAATACATTGAGTTTTTGCCCTAGCGTTGCCCAGTGGTAAGGCCCGATTTTTTCTATAATCCTGTTCATAACTTAGCTCTTTTTAGAACAGTTCCATTAAAAATAGCCCCATTTCTTGTATTGCATATGCGCAATACAAAAAACAGGGCTGCCAAACTTATTTACTCTTCGTAATGCTTGATCAATCCTTGAGTTCCAAGGTCGCCTAAGCCTTTCTCTTCTAACTCTTTATATATAGCAAGTACATGGTCTAGGATATCAAGTGTAGTATTGTGGTCTTTTGCTTCCTCAGAGGCAATCGCCATATCTTTAATAAAGTGTTTCATAAAGAAACCAGGGGCTAAATCTCCATCTAAAACTCTTGGAACTACGTTTGTCATCTGGAAGCTTCCTGCAGCACCAGTGGAAATTGCTCCTAATAGGGTTTGTGGATCAAGTCCAACATTTTTTGCATATACTAAACATTCAGTTACGCCTGCAATGGTTCCAGCAATTGCAATCTGGTTTGCCATCTTTGCATGTTGTCCCATGCCTGCATGACCCATATACACAATGTTTTTGCCCATCGCTTCAAATATAGGGTGACATGCATCAAATGCATCTTTATCGCTACCAACAAGGATTGCTAAAGTTCCAGCCTTTGCCCCTGTATCACCACCTGTTACCGGTGCATCTAAGGCAATAATTCCTTTTTCTTTCGCTGTCTCATAGATTTTCGCTGCTAGTTTCGGAGTAGATGTAGTCATATCAATTACATAAGTACCTGGATTGGCATTTGCTAAAATACCTGTTTCTGCAAAATACACTTCTTCTACATCTTTTGGGTACCCAACGATGGTAAGCACTGCATCTTGTCCCTTAGAGCATTCTGCAATACTATCACACCAGATTGCGCCTTCTTCCAATACATCTACCACTTTCTCTTTTGTTCTTGCATAAATGGATACTTCATATCCTTGTTTCATTAAATTACGTACCATAGATTTTCCCATGATACCAACGCCGATAAAACCAATTCTTTTCATCTGTATTCTCCATTCTGTCATTATTATTTTAAATTCAATTTTAACGTTACCAAGAGTATGTACCCGGTGGCAGACACGACTCCTGCTAGCTATCTCTGTAAAATAATCTCCAATCATGGCTTCACGATTGGAGATTTTATGCTTACTATCTTATAAAGTAATTAAATTGTCATTTAACATCATCTGTGCTGACATTAAGATACCAAGTTTTGCATGGTACCAAGTAAGACCGCCTTGGAAATAAACTGCATATGGTGGTTTGATTGGAGCATCTGCACTAAGTTCGATGGAAGAACCTTGCACGAACGCACCTGCTGCCATAATGACATCTGCATCATAACCTGGCATTTCCCATGGTTCTGGAGTTACAAAACTGTCAACAGGAGCTGCTGCCTGAATACCTTTACAGAATGCCACGATTCCTTCTTTGGATCCTAATGTAACCGCTTGAATGATGTCGTATCTTGGTTCTGTTCCGTTAGGGATTACCGGGAAGCCTAAAGTTTCGTAGATGTTTGCTGCAAAGATGGCTCCTTTTAATGCGCCTGCTACAACAGTTGGTGCAAGGAAGAGCCCTTGATATAACTGTTGGTTAAGCCCAAGTGTTGCTCCTACTTCTTTTCCAAGACCAGGTGCTGTCAAACGGTATGCACATTGTTCTACATATTCTTCTTTACCAACGATATAGCCTCCGATTGGTGCTAATCCGCCGCCTGGGTTCTTAATTAAGGAACCGACACAAAGGTCAGCACCAACGTCTGTTGGTTCGATTGTCTGTACGAATTCGCCGTAGCAGTTATCTACCATACAGATGATGGATGGTTTGATGGATTTAATGAATTTGATTAACTCGCCAATTTGTTCAACTGATAATGTTGGTCTTGTTTGATATCCTTTGGAACGTTGGATCGTTACCATTTTCGTTTTTTCGTTAATTGCTGCCTTGATGCCTTCATAATCAAATCCGCCATCTTCTAATAAATCTACCTGACGGTAAGTAATTCCATATTCTGCTAAGGATCCTTTGGACTCACGAATACCGATTACGCCTTCTAATGTATCGTATGGCTTTCCTACTGGAGATAATAATTCATCGCCTGGACGTAAGTTTGCACTTAATGCCACTGTTAATGCATGAGTACCGCAAGTTAGGGATGGTCTTACTAAAGCAGATTCTGCATGGAAGATGGAAGCATATACGTCTTCTAATGTGTCACGGCCTAAATCGTTGTAACCGTATCCTGTAGTTGCTGCAAAGTGAACGTCACTTACACGGTGTTCTTGCATTGCTGCAATAACTTTGTGCTGGTTGATTTCAGCCACTTGGTCGATTACTTCAAAACGTTCTTTTAAGGAACCCTCGATTTTATCGGCAAAGCTTAATAATTTCTCATCGATGCCAAAGCTTTTATATCTGTTAAATAATTCTGATTTCATTTTATTTGTGTCCCTTCGTGTCTTAAATAATGGATTTTTCTTTTAGTACTGACTCTATAAATGCAAGTTGATCCGCAGTTTCTTTTAATTCGCGCTTATCAACCATGATCACTTCTTTTTCTCTTCTAAACCAAGTAAGCTGACGTTTTGCAAAATGTCTAGTATCTCTCTTTAGAATATAGATTGCTTCTTCTAATGTGATTTCTCCATCAAAGTACTGTAGGATTTCCTTATAGCCTAGTCCTTGCATGCTGACTAAGTCTCTTTTGTATCCTGCGTCCTTTAATGCCTGTACTTCTTCTAAAAGGCCGTCATTCACCATAATATCAATACGTTTGTTAATACGGTCATAAAGCACATCGCGGTCATTGGTAAGTACAAAGTAAGCGCTGTTATATGCACTTTCCTTCTGGCTTTCCTCTTCGTTATGCTCACTCATCTTCTTGCCTGTCTGATGATGGAACTCTAAGGCTCTGATCACACGCTTGAAGTTATTCTTATGGATGGCTTCAGCACTCTTTTCATCCACTTTACGTAACATGTCATGAAGCACGTCCACGCCTTGTTCCTTCACAAGTGTTTCTAGTTCTTCACGATATGTTGTATCAGCATCATTTTCATCAAAATTGATGTCATACAATAATGCCTGGATGTAAAAACCTGTTCCACCCACCACGATTGGAATTTTACCTTTTGCGTAGATTTCTTTCATCGCTTCTTTCGCCATGGATTGGAAACGGACTACATTAAAGTCTTCACCTGGATCTAATACGTCGATCAGGTAATGTGGTACCCCATCCATTTCTTCCTTGGTGATCTTTGCAGTGCCGATATCCATCTTTGTATATACTTGCATGGAGTCAGCGGAAATAATCTCTCCGCCTATCTTTTTTGCAAGGCTGATTGATAATTCGGTCTTTCCAACGGCTGTTGGCCCGGTTAATATTACTAACGGTTGTTTGTTCATATATCCTCCTAAACGCATCTTAGAAGCTCTGATAAGCGATTATAAAATACGTTTAAATTTCTTTTCTACCTCATATTTGCTCATAGATATAATGATTGGGCGTCCATGTGGACAGAAATATGGGTTTTCGAGTCCCATCAAGTCATCTAACAAGACTTTGAACTCATGATAATTAATCTTCTGATTTCCTTTGATTGCTGCCTTACAGGACATGGATGCGACCTTTTCCAAAACAATGGTTGGTTTGGTAATACTGTCTTCATCAATCAGGGTATCTAACATGTCTACAAACAAGGATTGTTCATTTAACCCGTATAGGTTTGCTGGTACCGCCTTAATGGCATATTCCCTGCCGCCAAAGAAGTCAATTTCAAACCCTAGGTCATTGAAGATCTCCATGTTTAATTTGAGGCAGTCTTCCTCTCTGGAATTCAATGTCATTACGATTGGTGGAAGCAAGCCTTGGGATAAGGTCTCTCTTCGGTCATAATCGTGTAACAGTTTCTCATACAGTACTTTTTCGTGAGCCGCATGCTGGTCTACCATCAACAACTTGTTTTCAAACTCAATCATCCAGTAGGTTTCAAATAGCTGCCCGATAATTCGGTAGCTTGGTTTTTTCTCCTCTTTCTGCTGCTCCTCAAACAATTTCACCTGTTCTAGACGCTCTGCCGGAATTACGTCATTTTCTGTACTAAGGGTTCTTGCTTCTTCCCCTGTGATTTCTTCAATCTCTTTTACACCAAATGAGGCAACTGCCTGGGAAGTGATAGTACTCTCTGCTGCATAGCGGGTACTTGTCACTTCTTCTCTAAGTGTCTTTGGCTCAATCTTCACCGGTGGAGCCTCTACCGACTCTGCCGCAAGCAATTCTTCCTTCAGCTGCTCGTCTTTGATTTCCGTAATCTCTAGCGGTTTATGGTTTATGGCTGCTGCTTCCTTCAGATTAAAGGTAGGCTCAAATAGAAAGCTTTCCTTTACTTTTTCTTCTGGCAAAAAGCCTTTAGTTTCTTCATGAACAATTTCAAGCGCCTTATTAGATGCTTCAATACGCTTCTTTTCAAATGGTTCCGGGCCCTTGTTGTGCTGTCCGTTTGGCATTTGGCCTGGCACATGTTTTTTAGGTGCCGATAAGGAAACATCAGTAATCAGTTCCTGCTGTTTTAACGTGCTGCTTGCTAAATCATGAACGAATTTATACGCTTCCTCTCCATTACGTAAGCGAAGCTCCATTTTCGTCGGATGCACATTGACATCGATAAACAAAGGATCAATGGTAAAATGCAGACAGGTAAATGGATATTTGTGATGCATGACAAATGGCTTGTAGGCATCTTCGATGGCTCTAGTAATAATTGGACTCTTAATGTAACGTCCATTGATATAGTAATTCTCATGGTTACGGTTTCCACGAAGGATCGTCGGCTTACCAATAAAGCCATGTACCGACATATGTTCGGTCTCACCTTCCACATCTAGCAGGTTGGCAGCCACATCTCGTCCGTATATCTGATAAATAATGTCTTTTAACTTATTATTGCCAGAAGTGGTAAGCTTTAACTGATTATTGTTTAAAAATTTAAAGCTGATATTCGGATGGGAAATTGCCAAGCGCTCGATCAAGTCACTGATATAACCCGCTTCGGTTGTCGGAGACTTTAAAAACTTTCGTCTTGCAGGCGTATTATAGAAAAGATTGCGGATTACAAAGGTTGTTCCTTCTGGACTTCCGATTTCCTCAAAGCCTTTTTCTTCTCCACCGTCAATTAAGTAACGGCTTCCTAGTAAGTCTGCATTGTTCTTCGTTACCAATTCTACCTGTGCAACTGCACTGATACTGGATAAGGCCTCTCCACGGAACCCAAGGCTAGAAACGCTAAGCAAGTCTTCCACGGACTTAATCTTGCTTGTGGCATGGCGCAAGAACGCCACTTTGATATCATCTTTACGAATTCCTGAACCGTTGTCCGTAATTCTGATAAATCCGATACCGCCTTCTTTAATCTCTACTGTAACTGCATTGGCACCGGCATCGATGGAGTTTTCTACTAACTCCTTTACAACTGCAGCAGGGCGTTCTACTACTTCGCCTGCTGCAATCTTATTAATCGTTTGCTGATCTAATACGGTAATTGTACTCATTACTTATCATCCCTTACTTTTAGTTGAAGTTCATATAAGATATTTAATGCTTCGATCGGAGTCATTCTGGATAAATTGATATGGTCGATCTGATCAATGATTTCCTCATGTTTGGAATTATGCTTAGGTTCTGGAATGGTGCCTGCAAAATCAAATAATGACATCTGGCCCATTTCACATACATCTTCCACATTTCCTTCTAAAATATTCTTTGTCTTTGTAGCTATATCATGATCGCTTAATTCATTTACTATCTCTCTGGCACGTTTTAATACGTTATCTGGTACTCCTGCTAGTTTGGCTACTTGAATACCATAACTCTTATCTGCACCGCCTTTTACGATCTTACGAAGGAAGATAATATCTTCGCCTTGTTCTTTTACTGCGATACAGTAGTTATTGACACCTTCGATGGCGCCTTCTAATTCTGTAAGTTCATGATAGTGGGTTGCAAATAATGTCTTTGCTCCAAGAAGCTTGGTATTGCTGATATGCTCTACTACCGCCCAGGCAATACTTAAACCGTCAAATGTGGAAGTACCACGACCAATTTCATCTAGGATTAATAAACTGTTCTTTGTAGCATTACGTAAGATATTCGCAACTTCTGTCATTTCTACCATGAAAGTTGACTGACCGCTTGCAAGATCATCACTTGCACCTACTCTGGTGAATATACGGTCTACAATTCCGATTTCTGCCGATTTAGCAGGAACGAAAGAACCAATCTGTGCCATTAATACGATTAAGGCTGTCTGTCTCATATACGTAGACTTACCTGCCATATTTGGCCCTGTGATAATAGAAACACGGTTCTTCTTATTATCAAGGAAGGTATCATTGGATACAAACTGATCGTTATTCATCATCTTTTCAACAACTGGATGTCTTCCGTCTTTGATATCGATTACACCTTTGTTATTGATGCTTGGACGCACAAAGTTTTGATTTTGCGCAACTGTTGCTAAGGATGTAAATACATCGATATTGGCAATTGCTTTGGCAGAAGACTGGATTCTTGCAATCTCTGCTGCAATATGGTCTCTTACTTCACAGAATAAGTCATATTCTAATGCGGTCAGTTTATCTTCCGCACCAAGAATCATATCTTCTAATTCCTTTAATTCTGGTGTGATATAACGTTCTGCATTGGCTAATGTCTGTTTTCTAGTCCATGTATCTGGTACTAAGTTCTTATAGGAGTTGGTTACTTCTAAATAATAACCAAATACTTTGTTGTATTTAATCTTAAGGTTTTTGATTTCTGTTGCGTTACGTTCTTTTTCTTCTAATTCTGCAAGCCATACCTTACCGTCTTTCTTTGCAGAGCGAAGCTTGTCTACTTCTTCATTATAGCCGTCTTTGATCATTCCGCCTTCACGAATGGAAATTGGAGGCTCTTCAGTAATGCTTCGGCTGATTAAGTCACATAAATCTTCTAAGCCGTCAAGTTCATTATAGAGTTGTTGTAAAAGCGGGCTTTCAAACGTCTCAAGTAACTGCTTGATATATGGAAGCATGGTCATAGAGTTATAAAATGCCAGCAGATCTCTTGGATTTGCTGTCTTATATACTACCTTACTGATCAAACGCTCTAAATCATAAATTGGATTTAAATACTCTCTGATTTCTTCTCTTGTAATATAGTTATTGTTAATCTCTTCAATGGCATCTAAACGGTCATTGATTGCTTTCACATCGATTAGTGGCTGCTCTACGTAGTTACGTAATAATCTGGCACCCATGGCAGTCTTTGTCTTATCTAATACCCAAAGAAGGGATCCACGTTTTTGTTTTTCACGTAATGTTTCAACAAGCTCTAAGTTTCTTCTTGTGGAGCTATCAATCAACATAAACTTATTTGTCTGGTATGGTATAATCTTGCGGATATGGTCAAGGCTTGTCTTTTGTGTTTCATATAAATATTGAAGCACAGTTCCTGCTGCCGTTGTACCAATGGAATAGTCTTTTAATCCTAATCCGTCTAATGTGCCTACTGCAAAATGTTTCTTTAAGATGCGGTCGCATAATTCCTCATCATAATACCAGCTTTCCAAAGAGGAAATGGAAATATGAAGGCGTTCTCTTAAATCTTCTAAGTCAACGTTTGACATATAGAACGATTCGTTACAGATGATTTCCGATGGAGTGAACTTATTGATCTCATCTAACAGTTTTCTAGAAGAGTCCACTTCTGTCACATAGAAGTCACCAGTCGTAATATCGATAATGGATACGCCGTACGCATTGGATGTGTAAATAACACACATCAAGTAGTTGTTTTTTGTCTCATCCAGGGTCTGTGTGTTTAAATTCGTACCTGGTGTTACGATACGTACTACCTCACGTTTTACTAACCCTTTTGCAAGCTTAGGATCTTCCACCTGCTCACAAATTGCTACTTTGTAGCCTTTGCTTATTAATCTGCTTAAATACCCTTCCACAGCATGGTACGGAATCCCGCACATAGGAGCGCGTTCCTCTAAGCCACAGCTTTTTCCAGTAAGCGTAATCTCAAGTTCTTTCGAACAAGTGATGGCATCCTCGAAAAACATTTCGTAAAAATCGCCAAGTCTGTAGAATAAAAGACAGTCTTTGTATTCCTTTTTCGTATCTACATACTGCTGCATCATTGGTGTTAATTTTTGTTGCGTTTGCATAAAAAGATCCTTTCTCTATCGTAACGTCATATTACTGACTCTATTTACATATTTATTATTTATATTATAAGAAGCTGTCTCGGAATGGTTCTCCAAAACAGCTTTCTCTATTATAACCCACATAATATTGTCATTCAATCATTTATTTTGTCCATTCGCCAGTTTCTAAGAACGTATTGGCACGTTTATTGGCTTCATCAATTATACTACGGTCGTAACCAATCATACCTAGGAGTTTAATGGCATTTTTGGATCGAGCCTTTCCAGAATACAGTTTATAATCAAATAACACATCATTCTCTTTCACTTCTTCTTGGAAATGATAATTGGTATAGTCATCCTCTAAAATATTCGTAAGCTCGATATCATGGGTTGCCGCCATACATAATACGTTATTCTTTGCAATATTCTTAAGAATTTCAGCAGAAGCACTGATACGCTCGATAGTGTTGGTTCCACGAAGCACTTCATCTACAAAACAAAGGATTGGTGTTCCTTTTTTCATCTGATCTAATATTCTCTTTAATGATTTGATTTCCGCCATGTAGTAACTTTCTCCATTTAACAGGCTGTCCGAAAGCGCCATAGAAGAATATATCTTAAAATAGCTTCCTTTATAGGAGTCAGAAAGTGACGTATCAATTGTCTGAGCCAATACTGCATTGATTGCCACGGTACGTAAAAAGGTGGATTTACCAGATGCATTGGAACCTGTTACTAACGCTGGCTTACTTTGGTAAATCGAATTCTTCACTGGATTGGTAATCAGTGGATGATATACATTGGTTACTTCCATAAATGGCTTTGTCGTCTTAACAAGTTCAGGTCTGCTATATGTTCCCATCAATTCACGGAAAGATGCAATTGCAAGAGCCGAATCCAATAACCCGATCTGATCATACATACGGTTGACTACCTGCTTATTAGTACGTAACTCTCCAAGCATATTGTTAAACTTGATGATATCAACATGGAAGATCATACGGATGTAGTCTAAGAAGATCTCGGATAATCCGCTTACTGCCGAACGCCCGCCTAAAACGATGCCTGCTCCACGCTTAAACTTACGAAATGCTTTCGCATCTTTTTGTAACTGATCCGTGTAGCCTTCTAACCCTTTCATCTCAGTCTTTCCAAGCATTTCTACTCCCTCAATCATTCGTAAGAGGTAAGAGAATACATTGAAATAGCCGGCAATTTTTGCTTTTGTTGCATTATAACGAATGATGTTATTTGCAAGGACTGCAAATGTTGCAATGGCGCCCAGCCCTGGATGAATAAAGATCAATCCAATTGCTGCAAAAAATGATAAGGCATATACATAATGCATCCATGGTTTCTGTACTTCGATATTATCTGTTCGGTTGATATACTCATAGAGAGAAATCTCATTTAACTTGCCAAATTGTCGCATTGCAAACTGTAACTCTTCCCGTTCCTTCTCATGAGTACTAAAATAGTCCGCTAGTCTGCCTCGTTCGTTTAATACATCCTGGTCAAAGGAAAGTTTTCGTAGCATTGCATATAGATATTCTTCCCCAATACTGGTGGATGTATGATTGAGAAGTTTATAGATTTCATCCATATTCAAATCATTCCATGTGATATCATCGAGATCTGTATCCTTGTCATGATTTGCACAATAATACGCTTTTAAGAACTCCATTTTCTTTTCGCTGTATTCTTCCAAAGGGGCCTTTCCCCAAGTTTCTCGTATGTTTGCCCGGATGGCCTCATTATGCTTTTTCTGGTCAAAGTAGCTCTTAACCAGTAATAGAAGCAAGAGTCCAATGAATAAGTATACAAATTCCATATAGCTGCTTCTCCTTTGTCGTAATCAATGTTTTTAAATTACCTTATTATAAACGAAAGTGAAAGATTATTCAACTATTGCAGGAAATGTATAGCGTCCTCGCTTTTTGGTTCCCTTTCCAAACTGAATTGCCTGTTTTGGACAAGTATGAAGACATTTTAAGCATCCAGTGCAGTCTCCGCTCCAGTTTGGACCATTTTCTGAAACCGTAATCACATCCGCTGGACAGGTTTTTTCGCACAACCCACAGCGAGTACAATCGTCTGTAGCATAAAACTTCTTAGCATGGTCTACGCGCTTATAGATTTTTTGCAGCAATGGACTAAAAGGTGCAATGGCTCCTTTGTGATAGGTCCCTTCCCCACTCTTTTCTACTACTTTTGACGCAATGTCTGCAATCTGAAGCTTTGCTTTTGCAAGCGTCTCTGCCTGCTCTTGTTTTGATGGCAAGTCATACATAAGAACATAGTTATCGACCATCTTTACCCCGAACTTGGCAGACAGACGTATTCCTTGTCTTTCAAGTATCCCTGCAATCTGGGTCATTGTATTGCCACAGGAGCCCCCATAGGTAACTAAGACATACACATACTGCTGTTTATACCCACTTAGCTTAAGCTTACTTATAAACTGTTCCACAATTTTGGGAACTCCATACCAGTAGATTGGAAATACAAACCCAATTCGTTCATTTTCAGCGATACAATAGGTTGTCTCCTCTTCTATCGTCTTCTTTGACATATACACCATTTCCTCATTGGTGCTTTTCGCCAACTGCCCTGCTGCATACTTTGAATTGCCTGTTCCACTAAAATAAAAAATCATTATTATCTTCTCCTTATACTATTATACTTCGATAACTATCGAATTGACTGATTAAAAAAATGCCTTCAACAGACACGTCCATCTTTGGCTGCCTGTTAACGAAGACACTTATTTCTTATGTTATCTGATCAAACTGATGTCTGATTTCATGTAATACCGTCTGATTTACCTTTGCAATCAAATATTTCCCCTGTTTTTTCGTTGTGATCAATCCTGCATCTGTTAATTCTTTTAGATGGTGGGAAATTGTCGGTGCACCGATACATAGCTTGTTTCTAATTTCCGTTATGATGCAGTCGCATCCGGTATCAAAGTCCTTTTGCTCATATTGTAAAATGCTAAGGTAGATTTCCAGACGATTTTCGTTGGATAATGCCTTATAAATTCTTGCTAATTGTTTGGTTGTCATGGTCATTGTTCTTTCTGTTTTGCTGCTATTTTGTTTCAATCGCATAAAGAGCGCCTTTTGTAGCATGGATAAGAGTGGTGTCAAATACTCTTACATCGGTATCCGCCTGCTTAATCAGCAATCCAAGCTCAGTGCAACCTAAAATCACGCCTTCTGCCCCTTTCTTTGAAAGAGAGTCCATAATGTGTAGCACTTCCTGTTTCGACTCCTTAGTGACATTTCCCATGCAAAGTTCATTAAAGATTATATCATTGATACGCTCAATCTCACAATACTCTGGTATCATGACCTCAATTCCTCGCTCCACCAGTTTAGACTTATAAAAGTCTTGTGTCATAGTATACTTTGTCCCAAGCAATGCAATTTTCTTTATGTGGTTATTTATCAGCTCATCTGCCGTTGCATCTGCAATATGTAAGATTGGAATATGAATGCCTGCCTGAATTTGTTTCACTACCTTATGCATGGTATTTGTGCAGATCAGGATAAAATCAGCTCCAGCATTCTCTAAGCTTTTTGCTGCTTCCAATAAGATTTCCCCACATTCTTCCCATTTTCCCTGTGACTGACATATCTCAATCTCATCAAAATCTACACTAAAAAGGATACATCGTGCAGAATGAAAGCCTCCTAACTGCTCTTTGATCACTTCATTTATAAGTTCATAATATGTGGTTGTGCTTTCCCAGCTCATACCACCAAGCAAACTGATTGTCTTCATATGCTACCTCCATATTACCTGTTGTTTTGCAGATTATACCATGTTTTCTAGAAATTGAAAAGAAAATTCATATTTCTCGTACCATATGTTACAGACATCTTTATAAAGTCATGATATGATAAAGATGTCCTAATAAAAAATTAAAAAATCCAAATATCTTATATAATTCGAAAGGGCACTATATCAGCTTAAGATACAGTGCCCTTTCATCATTCTACTAGAAAATAATCGTTACGATTACCTTGCTTGTCTCTTTAGCAATTACATTATGCTCGATTGTCGCATCAAATCCAAGCACATCGCCCGGCTTTAATAGATGATGGGTGCCATCTGTAAATCCAATTTCCACCAATCCACTGACTACCTGAATTGCCGCCAGACCATTATGGGTATGGTTAGGAAGACCGTTTCCAGGTTCAAAGACAAAACATATCATCTTATACTGATCGTTGTGTATCAGTATCTCTCTTCTCTCTACTGCATTTATACTTACCGGCTGCATCTGTCTACCTTCTTTTCCTCTATTTTAAACACATTGTTGCAAGCATGTCTTAAGGTCATCATCCGCATTACTGATCTGCTTTAAGCCAAATGTATCTACTAAATATTGAAGTACATTTGGACTGATAAATGCAGGCAGTACCGGACCAAGATAAATATCTTTAATTCCCAGAGATAATAAGGCTAGCAAATCAGCAACGGCTTTCTGTTCATACCAGGATAGGATGATTGATAAAGGAAGCCCGTTGACATCCGTTCCAAAGGCATCTGCCAGTGCAGTTGCAATTCTTACTGCAGAATAACAGTCGTTGCATTGGCCTACATCTAATAATCGAGGCAATCCGGCAACTTCTCCAAAGTCCAATTTATTAAAACGATACTTTCCACAAGCAAGTGTCAGGATAATACAATCCTTTGGAACCATTTTTGCAAACTCTGTGTAGTAGTTACGTCCTGGTCTTGCACCATCGCATCCTCCAATCAGGAAGAAGTGTCTGATCTTTCCGCTCTTTACTGCTTCAACAATTTCATTTGCATGGCTCAGTGTTTCATGATGACCAAATCCAACTAAGATTTCATGAGGTTCTTCATCTTCTGGGAAACCACCAAGTTCTAATGCCTTATTTATGATTTCACTATAGTCTTTGTAACCATTTTCTTTATAAGGAATATGTTTTACGCCATCCCATCCTACAACGGCAGTCGTAAAAATACGGTCTTTATAAGAGTCACGTGGTCGCATCAGACAGTTGGTCGTCATAAGGATACAGCCAGGAATATTATCAAACTCTTTTTGCTGATCTTGCCAAGCACCGCCAAAGTTACCTACCAAATGTTTATATTTCTTAAGTTCCGGATATCCATGACATGGGATCATTTCTCCATGAGTATAAATATTGATTCCTTTTCCTTCTGTCTGTTCCAATAACATATCCAGATCTTTCAAATCATGTCCTGAAACAATGATAAATGGTCCTTTCTTTATATGGACATTTACCTTTTCAGCCTTTGGATTGTCGTAGACTTCAGTATTAGCCTGATCTAATGTCTGCATGACTTCAATGGACATCTCTCCGGCACGCATTGTCCAGCGAATTAGCTCTTCAACGGACATATCATCGTTAGTTACTGCATCTAGGGCAAGGATATAAAAGTCATCTACCTGGTCGCTAAAATAGCCCAGTTCTCTCGCCTGGTGTCCATATGCACTAATTCCTTTCAGTCCATATATGATAGTCTGTCTTAAAGAACGAATATCTGGGTCCAAGTTTTTATCATACATAATTCCTGCCATTGGAGCATCACGAAGCATCTGTGTCTTCTCTTCCGGCAAGGTATACGTAACATGTAAAGTGTCATTATTAATGTTACCAAACTTCTCTTTGAGTCGATCTTTGATGCGTTGTGATTCCTTTAATAATTCCACATGTACTGCTACATCAAAATTAACATTGGTCAGTGTGGTAAACAGACAGTTTTCAATAAAGCTTACAATGTCTTTATCAACATGACCGCCTTGTTCTACAAATTGTTTTGCATAGCAGCTAATGCCCTTGCATTGTAAAAGTAATAAGTCTTGCAGATTAGCAACCTCTGGAGTCTTACCACAGACCCCTAGTTTGGTACATCCCTTTCCTCCTGCAGTCTGCTCACATTGATAGCAAAACATTGGATACTCTAAATCCATATTATTTGGCATAATTGATAACACTCTCTTTCCTCATTTTCTCGTTAGTATCTCTCTTAACTGATTTTTTTATTCCCACCAACATTGTGTTATTTCAATAACAAGAAATCCATAACTTCTATCTATATTCTCTTAACTTTTGTTTATAATATAGCTGTTTACAGTTATTTTATGCTGTATTTTACATTTTTTATAACATTTTATTGTTAAACAGTTGACAAACTTCGACATTTTTCTTATACTGGCAGTACATTCATTCAGATAACTGAAAAAACGAATACTAAGGAGATTTTTTATGAAAAACAAAATTGTAGCATTACTTCTTTGCGGAATGCTTAGTGCAAGCGTAATTGCATGTGGAGACGCAAACAAAACTTCAAACGAACCATCTACAGCAACTGCTTCTCCAGAAGCAGCAAAAACAGAACATACACTTAAGATTGGACAAGTATATACTGCTGCTCACGGTACAAAATCATTTGCACTTACAACAGTAGTTGTAGAAAACGACACAATCGTTTCTGCATACCTTGATGAATTCCAATTCTTTGGAACAGATGCGGACATTACTGGTGTCCCAAATAGCGATGAAGCTTTTGCAGATGGATTTGCAAAAGAAAACGTATTAGGCTCAAAACGTACAAATACAGCTTACTACAGTGAACTTATGAAATCTGTTGCAAAATCTACAGTAGCAATTAACGATAACTTTGATGCTATCCAAGCTCATACAGTTGGAAAAACTGTTGCTGAACTTGAAACATTAATGAAAGATGAAAAAGCTGTTGATGCCGTATCTGGCGCAACATTAGCAGATACTGCTAACTATGTTGGAAGCATCGTAGAAGCTGCACGTGCTGCTCAAAACAGCGATACTACAGCTACTTATAACGGTGACCTTTCTGCTTTAACACTTAAAGTTTCTTACGGCAAACCTCACGGAACTAAATCTTTCGGTACTGGTGCGGTTTTAACTGACGGAACTAAAGTAATCTTAAGTTACATCGATGAATTCCAATTCCTCACAAACGAAGATGGCGTTGTAGGCGTTCCTAACAGCGATGCTGATTTTGCTGCAGGATATGCTGATGGCGTGGTTTTAGCTTCTAAACGCGTAAACAACAAATACTATAGTGACCTTATGGTTTCTCATGCAAAATCTACAGTTGCGATCGAAGACAACTTCAACGCAATCCAATCTCATGTAAATGGAATGGAAATCAGCGCTGTTACTGCTCTTGCAGCAGAAGAAAAACCAGTTGATGCAATTACTGGCGCAACATTAGCAGATACTGCTGGTTACTTAAACCTTTTAGTTGAAACTACAAAATAATTTATATTTTTTGCATCGATTACCACATTAGTAAGCGATAACAATAGATTTTTATAAATTAAAAAGAGGTACCATACAAACTATTTTAACGTTTGTTGTGGCACCTCTCTTTTAATTCACCGTTACCGGCGCTTTACATACATCTATCCAAGATGAGTACTTAGAAAACTTCTCTAGTTCTGGTATTGTCAGCTGGATCAAGCTATTACTACTTCCGCATGCCGGAAATACCGTTTCAAACTTTCTCAGTGATTCATCCAGAAATACACCAACCTCCTCATTGACAGCAAATGGACAGACACCGCCTACGGCATGTCCAATCATCTCTACCACCTGTTCTTTTGAAAGCATTTTCGCTTTCACTCCAAACTGTTTCTTATACTTGGCATTATCTATCTTCACATCACCTGCAGTAACTATTAGAATTGCCTTTCCGTCCACTAAAAAGGAAAGTGTTTTTGCAATTCTTCCCGCTTCACAACCCAGTGCCTCCGCAGCAAGCTGTACAGTTGCACAAGACTGGTCAAGCTCTCGTATACGCTCCTCCATATTGTAAGCTTGAAAATATGCTTTTACTTTTTCTATCGCCATATCGTACCTCCATAACCTTCCTTATGTATCTGGTTTATAGTAATCAGATCTTTTCTTTTACTTACTTTTTGGTAATTTCGGTATTTCTTCCGAAATCCATTTCATCAACTTCTTATTGCCACGGTCCCCTTCGTAAATATCAAAGTCCACTGGATACATCTGCTTCCACTTTGCCATAAAAGCCTTAGCAGAACATTTCCCTTCAAATGAATCCCGAACCAGCACAAGTTTTTCTTCTATATGCTCAACCAGGTCTCCCTTCGGCTTCTTCCCAAGAAAAATAGGCTTTCCATCCACCAATACACCAAACGAATGAGCCACCTTAAACGCTTCCTCACGAACCGAATATACCGGATCATATAACGCCAGCCTAGTTACAATCTCCCGGGTCTCCGGACAATTCCAATGCTTCACCAGTCCCACCGCACGAGCCCTATCTCTCCAGCTAAACTTATTATTCGCCAACTTTCTAATCCCAACGATATCCATCGCCAGTCCACCTCTTTTCCCAATCCCTCAACTCAAACAACTCTCACACCCTATATTCCATATACCTTTTTCTACCATCTCCACTTTTCCCTAAATAATACCACACCCTCCAATAAAGTAAAGGCTAACTCGCACAAATCACAAACATTTCTCGCAATTTTTAAACAAACTTAGCACACCTTTCTCAACTTCTCACTCTCCCAAACCACCTTTCGAGGAAGCCCCAAGAAAAATCAGCGCAGCGCCATCCCCCCCCCCCCCCTCAACACTCCACTTTCCCAAACCGCCCTTCAAGGAAGCTCTAGGAAAAATAGCGCAGCGCCATTTTTCCTCCATAAGCAACTTAGTTGCAAGCCCATCTACGATGGGCGGCAACGCATTGCGTATCGTGTAACTCATACCATAACGTCTGGAAGCCAATATTTTTCTTCCTCCCTCTCGTAAAACTAAAATAAGAGTTTGAGCGCTTTGGAAAATGCAAATGTACTTCGTTTTCCGTTACTGTTTGCGCTCGGCGTCCGCGCTACACAGACCAAACGGTCTGCGTAGCACGAACACCGAACACAAACTGTAGAGGAAACCGAAGAACATGCATTTCCAAACGCCCAAACTCCTTCACAGACTACGTGGGGAGGAAGAAAAATCCCTAGTCTTCCAAGAAACGAACGGCCTTAAAAGGCATTTTGTAATACATGTTGCTAATCTTGATCCCACTTCTAGGATTTGAAGCATGAATAATCTTGCCATTTCCAATATACATGGCAACATGATTAATCGTTCCATTTCTATCATAAAATACTAAATCTCCTGGCTTAACCTTTGACAACTTGATCGTTGTCCCTGCCTCTGCCTGAGATCTTGATGTCCTTGTAATGTTATATCCAAAATGTTCATAAATTCTCATCATAAATGCAGAACAGTCAATACCGCTTGTCAGACTTGTCCCGCCATACACGTACTTGCCACCTAAAAACTTCTTCGCATAAGAAACCATTTTCGAGCGAATCGTGGAGGTGGTAGACACACTTCCTCCAGAAGCAGCTACTGCAGCCTCTTCTTCAGAGTCCGTCGCTTTTGCCAGCTGATATTTTACATCAACCAAATCTTTGCTCACATAACCTTTATCATTATCAACTCTAACATATAACCACTGATCATCCGAATCATCCAACACTTCCACTTCTTCTCCCTTTGGAATTAAAGCTAGTGTTGCTGAGTCGGTACTTTTCTTCTCTCGAATACGAACGGTAACTTCATTTACCGTAGCAATTCTAGAACCAACCTTCTTTGCAAGTGCAGATACCTCTCCACCCGTTACAAGAAACTTGCTTGAAACATAGCCTGTAATATCACCAGACCTAATTTTAGCCCAGCCATCCTTATTAATACTGTAAATATAGCATCCGCCATTTTTAGGGAGGATACCTACAATCTCAGATGACTCGTCCGCCTTCTCTCTGACATTCAGATATGTTGTCACATTGGCAATACCGATATTTTTATATTGTGAATTCGTAGTATCTTCTTTGGTCTCTTGGCTTACATCCTTTTTGGCAGCAATAAAAGCATCTGTCATTGAAATAGTAGATGTAATGTCTGAATAAGTCTTTTTATAGTAATTGTTAATGGATAGTGAAATTCCCGCAACAGCCTGGCCAGATGGCGAACCCTGTCCAGTCGCCCTAGTTCTTGTCGTTGTCGGGCATAATAGAACCGTTGCACATACTGCAGTAATCACCGCTGCAAATTTAATTTCTTTCCTTTTCAAAATATGACCTCCTACCAAAATCATGTCGTGGTATATGGAGCAAATGAAATATTGTTGTAGAGTTATTTTGAACACTTCTACGCAGCCAATTTGATTAGACTACAATAGTAGTGTTCTAGATAAGTCTATCCAAAACACTACTATTATATACATTATGTACTAACGTTTCCTTTATATGATAATACAGATTATACCACCATTGCTATCGTTAACGATCTTTTGCATGGTGTCTTGTAACTTCAGCTGGGACTCGTCAGTCAGTTTATTTACTTTAGTCGTAATGCCGTCTTCTACTAGCTGCTTAATGCTCTTTCCAAATATATTGGTTTCCCAAATTCCTTGAGGATTATTCTTGGAATTGTCTACAATATAAGAAATTAAATCTTCAGCCTGATCTTCACTGCCTACGATAGGTGCAATCTCTGTCTCGATTGTTGCCTTGATCATATGGATTGATGGAGCCTGTGCTTTAATCTTCACACCGTATTTACCGCTGTGACGAATGATTTCTGGATCTTCCACAGAAATCTCTTCTATACTAGGGGTTACCACACCGTAGCCTCGCTGCAATACTTCATCATAGGCATTACCAATCTTTTCGTACTGAGTCTTCATACCTGCAAGTTTTCTCAATGTTCCTATCAGCTGATATTCATCAGAAATAGGAACACCAATCAGATCACTAAGGATTTGATAATAATATTGATCATCAAAATTCACATTTATACGAACTGTACCATTTTCAAGCTCAATATTATCGATTTTGAACTGTTTAACAAAGTTACTGTCAGTAGTCAGATTTCCTGGGTTGATGTCGCGGATCAAGGTCATCTTCTTTAAGATGGTCTTTACTGCCTCGATCAAGTCTTGTTTTAACCAATGAGTATTAGGCAGCATTTCTACCCATTTTGGGGTATAGAAGTTTAGCTGAGCAATTGGAAATTCGGATAATACCGTTTCCATAATATTCGTAATATCATCCTTTTTCAGTTGTGCACAGTTTAATGGCATAACTGGAACTTTATTCTTGGTTGATATTTCATCCGCTAAAGCAATTGTTTCATCCGAGTATGGCTTACTTGTGTTTAAGACTACGACAAATGGTTTCCCAAGCCGTTTCAGCTCAGAAATTGTCTTTTCTTCTGGTGCTACAAAATTTGCTCTGTCGATGTCTCCAAAGCTTCCGTCTGTTGTTACAATAATGCCGATTGTAGAATGGTCATTAATTACCTTTTTCGTGCCAAGTTCTGCTGCTTGTGTAAATGGGATTTCATGATCAAACCATGGTGTTTTAACCAGACGTTCTTGCTCATTTTCTATATGTCCACTCGCACCATCTACCATATAGCCAACACAATCAATTAGGCGAATACTAACTTTTGCGTCATCGGATATATTAATTTCAGCAGCTTCCTTTGGGATAAATTTTGGCTCGGTTGTCATAATCGTTTTGCCTGCAGCGCTTTGTGGCAATTCATCAATTGCTCTTTCCTTACTATGTGTATCTTCGATATTAGGGATAACCAGTAAGTCCATAAACCGTTTGATGAATGTAGATTTTCCAGTTCGTACAGGGCCAACGACTCCAATATAGATTTCACCATTGGTACGAGCTTGTATATCTT
The DNA here is from genome assembly GCA_030535455.1 of bacterium. GTDB lineage: Bacteria > Bacillota > Clostridia > Lachnospirales > Lachnospiraceae > KM106-2. The sequence continues at coordinate 2,665 of JAUNJY010000039.1, read as the reverse complement.
TATATACATCAAAATTATCCATAAGAATACCCCTTTCTATATTCACTAGTAAAGTCTATGCGGTTGAAGAAAGGATTATGTTTTTGAATTTTATTAAATCAAATTCCATATACCAAGTTTACTAATCTACAATTAGCATAAAGCCAAGGAATTCAGTTTTTGGGTCTTGCAAACTTAAGGTTTTCTTCCTCGCTATAGACATATAACTCCGGTTGAAATCTGGGATTTGCAGTCCTCTTCTTTTCATTCGCTTCGTTTTCTATATGAAAGAGTTCCGCAGGAGTATTCATTCTGCTGTTCTCAATACAATCTGCTTCATTATTTCTAATATTATGGATGTTGTCTTGTATATTGCTCTCTTGAACATTAGCTGTACAGCCTTTGACTATGTCCGCCTTTTGTCCCACTTTTCTAACTCGAGCGTGTTTCTTTATATAAATGAAGCATATTGTCACTACAATCAACACAATTGCTCCTATTACAATACAACCTAAACCTGACCACTTTTTTAAGAAGATCTTGTTCTCATAATCTGTAAATGGCGGGGTCCAGGTATAATTTTTGTTCGTTACAATTATAGTTTGTGCTTCTTTAAAACGATATCCTCCCAAAAGTATTACAATTGCTCCCAAAACAGCACTTGCTAACAGGATTAACTTGGTTACTTTTTTCTTCATCGTACAATTCTCCTTTTATGTATGTTTTTTACTGTAATTTTACTCCAGTTTCTCCCTTCTGTATACGTCAAAAAGAATGCTTACAGTATATTTCCTCTCATACCGCAAACATTCTTCCTTCCTTTTTTCATAAATTCACTACCAACTAATTATAGTAACATTATAATGTTATATGTAATACATTTCACCGTAATACATATGTAATACGTTATGTTTTATTATATGTACTCAAAATGACTTTTGATCAAAATAAGAGATTAATAGGTATTTGACTTCAGCCCATGGTAGGTTATATAGCTTATATCGGTGAAAACAAAGGCTTACAGGTTCATAGAAGTAAGAGTCTCCCCAATATTATCCAGCACATGTTTCATCCTCTTTCTAGGGAGCACTCCTATAAAACCACTTAGATCAGACTCTCCGGTAACCGCATTCTTCATCCACGCTTGTACAACTACAGAGTGTCCGGTAAATATTGCACCAAAACACTTCATAGAGCTTACCACAGCATCCCCTTTTACCCATACATTTTCTCCATCTACAAGCTTGTTTACATATCCTTTGGCAGATAAGATAGTATGTATCACATTGAGCACAGAGTTAACATCATTAGTGTGCATGGGTATCTCAATCATGGTTCTGCTCATTATCTCACCTCCATATTACGAATTTACTTTATTACCACATTTGGAGCAATATGCTTCCCCTCCATTAAGGGGATTACCACAGCTTGTGCAATAAATCATTGCATTTTTTTGTTGCGAAACAGGCTGTTCGTTAAACTGCTGAGGTGTCTGCATATTACCCGCAGACATAGTAGCTGCATAACCATAAGAGTACGGCATAGAGTTAGTTGCTAATGACACACCACACCGTGGACATGTAATTAAATTAGTACTTACAGATAGCCCGCAATTCGGACAGTTTACAATACCATTCTGATAATTCATGCCATTGATATTCTGCGTATGTTTATTGGTGTAAATTACAGCGATCAAAAGTATGATAAAAATAACCACTGCAACAATCATACAAATAATCCCTGTCCACTTATCAATCAGTACGCCTCTTTCATACTTTGTATAAGGTGCTTTAAACGTATAAAAACGTGTATTTGATATCTCCGACTGAGCTGGTACAAATTTATAAAGACCAAAGCCCATTAAAGCAAGTCCTATAAATAATGTAATAATATTTGCTACATTGGCTGCTCCCTTTTTCATACACATTCCTCCCTTTTAGTAAAATATATGCAATACAGGATTCTATTATTACCTTATAATCTATGTTGCGGCATATGCCTGTATGCCTTTTACACAAACAAAAGGCACCTATAAGTTTCCTTATAGGTGCCTTAGACTATATACAACTGAAATCTTCATTCACTCCAGCGCACTGCTTAGAGGAAAGTTTGAAAACCATAGGTTTTCATTAAAATCAATATCCGGAAACCGCGCTTTTCGGATATTGGATTAGTGCGAATAGGTCCTGTTTCATAAGGACTTGCACGAGTGAGCACTAATCGTTTCCTTCGGCACTGGATGAAAGCCTGATTTCATCCAAAGCTTGGCGACATTGTCGACAAGCTGAGGCACCTATAAGTTTCCTTATAGACGCCTTAGACTATAGACAACTGAAATCTTCAATTTCATCAGTACTTGATATTATAAGTTTAACTCCTTATTGGCTCGTTTTTGTATTATGAGTCTTAAAACGTCAAAAATCACAAGCAAACAATGAGGGGAGTAATGCATTTTTTACATATACACAAATAAGTAATTGAAAATCCCCACAGAATCAGTCGAACTCCGGGTATATGGACTTAAAACAATCTATAAATGTCCAAAAGTTCACAGTTTTCTTAAAAATAATATAGAAATTGGGTGACATCTGCTAGTAAATATCATATATGCCCAAACGTTCATAATTGACTAAAAGTAGTATGGAATCTTGACAAAGGCCTAGCAACTCTTCCATAAATAAAAAAA